>CALXUE010000010.1 GCA_944391615.1 uncultured Alphaproteobacteria bacterium | reverse complement strand
TTTATTTCTACTTTGGTGTTTTGATTATGATATTTTTTTTAATTTTTACTCTCTGCCCCATACTTTGACGATGAACCCAACAGCGTCAAAAGCGAAAGTTAGATGCCAAAGCGGGGCCCGTCCCCAAGAGGGCAAGCTTGACACAGCGCCGCCCGATTGGATCCGAGCACAAAAAAACCGCTGATTATAGCGGTTTTTTAATGGTGCTCGGGGACGGGATTGAACCGCCGACACGAGGATTTTCAGTCCTCTGCTCTACCAACTGAGCTACCCGAGCATCGGCAACGAGAATGTTTATAAAACATATTTATCACAATGTCTAGTAAAATTTTCAATAATTGTGCATTTTTTTATAAAGCATTGATTTTTCGTTGCGAGAATAAGGTTTAAGACTTCAAATCCACGACGACCGAGGTCATTTCATTCGCCACGGTAAAGGCATTAGCATTCATACTATAAGCTCTTTGGACCTGAATCATCTCTGCAAACTCCGTTTCAACATCAACATTTGAAGATTCTAAAGACTGAGACAGTACGATATTTGAACTATCCGTATCTGAAGCCATAACATAATGGGATTCGCCGACATCGCTATAAGCCTCAAACAAAGTTCCGGACACCGGCACCAAATTTTCCGGTGCTGTGAAACCAACAACAGCGAGTTTTGCAATTTCAACCGTGCGTTTGTTGGAATATTCAGATACAAGCACACCTTTTTCATTAATATAAGTATCAGTTAACTGCCCGCTCGGTGCACCATCTTGATAAACATAAGTTTCACCGTCATTTCCGGCATATTGAGTCATATTTTCAATATTCATATGAATATTATTTGAAGAACCATCTTCCCAATTAACGGTAATATCAAAATTTTTCGGACTAAGAAGGAGGCCTTCATCAGAAAACACGGCTTCAATCGGCTCGGACGCAACCTCACCACCTTCCACCACAAAGGACACATTCCAAGTATTAATTTTGTCAGGAACCTTGGTAAAGACCATATTCATATTAGCACCGTCATTATTTTCCCCATAGATAGTGAGGGAATAGGCACTTTTTTCCACTCCGTCAGCAGGAACATTTGCCGTAATATCGACATCAGAAGTTGGGACGGAAGGCATTTTTTCCAAGAATTCAAATTCAATATTGGAAGGCTCCGATGCAAAGGTTCCGTCTTCATTTGCCTTAAAACCTTGCACAAAATAGCCATTATTATTCACCAAATAAGTTTTACCATCAAGAGCTAAAGTATTAAAATCGCCGGCACGCGTATAATAAGTGTTATCGTAACCATCATTAACCATAAAGAAGGCATTATTTTCCTGCAAAGCGACATCAAACTTGCCATCAGTCGAGGCAATTGTACCGTTTTGCAAAATATTATAACGCGTATAGTCACCAACACCATGGACATCGACGCGAGAAGAATTTAGTCCGCTGGCATTACTTTTTACCGCAGGCTGAGAACCGAGCAAAGTATAAAACATAGTTTCGGCGGATTTGTAACCGACTGTCCGCATATTAGCAATATTATCACTTACGGTGCCAAGAGCATCACTCTGAGCATTCAAGCCCGACACGGAAGGAAAGAAAATACTTAAAGCCATCACAAAACTCCATGATAAAATTATCTACGAAGTTTCATGCAATTTCTGTGCCAATTTTCAGTAAGAAAAGGACAAAGTATAAAATACAAGATTCGTAAAATATAGCAAAAAAGCCCCCCCAAAGGGCAAAAAATCAATAAAAAAAGCATAATTTTGAAGAATAATTAAATATTTTTGTTGTTTTTAATAAAAATACGCGTTAAAAATAACACAGAATTTTTTGTGCTAATTAAAATTAGAGAGAAATAAAAATGTCAAATCCATTAGACACCAAAATCATTGGTCGCATGGCCGAAATATTAGATAAAAATAACTTAAGCGAAATTGAGTACGAAGATGAAGGCTGCCGTATCAGCTTAAAGAGAGAGCTCAATATTGCCCCCATGGCTGCGCCTGTGCCCATGCCCGCGACAGTACAAATGCCTGCTCCGGCAGCAATTACAAGCGCGGCACCGAGTGCTCCGGCTGCTGAGGTTGAAGAAGACTATTCTAAAAATCCGGGCAGTGTTAAATCACCAATGGTTGGTGTTGTTTATTTATCCAGCGATCCCAACAGCCCGAATTATGTTAAAGTCGGCGACACCGTTGCAGAAGGCGACACCGTTTGCTTGATTGAAGCAATGAAGACCTACAATCCGGTCAAAGCCCACAAAGGCGGCAGAGTTAGCAAAATTTTGGTTGAAAGCGGTGATCCGGTCGAATACGGCGAACCACTGGTTGTTATTGAATAAAAGAATAAACACAACAAAACAGGAAAGACTAAATGTTTGAAAAAGTTTTAATCGCAAACCGTGGTGAAGTCGCTTTACGTATTCACAGGGCCTGCCGAGAAATGGGTATCAGAACGGTAGCTGTTCACTCCGAAGCAGACGCCAATGCCATGCATGTGCGTTTGGCCGATGAGGCTGTGTGTATCGGTCCGGCACGATCAACAGATTCTTATTTAAATAAGTCAGCCATAATTTCTGCAGCTTTAATCACCGGAGCCGACGCCATCCATCCCGGATATGGATTTTTATCAGAAAATGCAGACTTTGCCGAAATGGTTGAAGAACACGGCATCACCTTTATTGGCCCAACCGCAGATCAAATGCGCTTAATGGGCGATAAAATCACAGCCCGTCAAGCAGCCATTAAAGCCGGCCTGCCGGTAACACCGGGGTCACCTGCACTAGAGAGTGTTGAACATGCCATAGAATGGGCACACAAAATCGGCTATCCGGTTATAGTAAAAGCCAAAGATGGCGGCGGCGGCAAGGGTATGAAGACAGCCTTTAATGATGAAGAAATGCGCGAAGCCTTCACGATGGCCAAAGCTGAAGCCAAAGCATCATTTCCAAGTGATGTGGTATATATGGAAAAATATTTGCAAAAGCCTCGTCATATCGAAATGCAAATTTTGGCAGATAAATATGGTCATGTTGTTCATTTGGGGGAAAGAGATTGTTCGATTCAGCGCAAGAACCAAAAGCTGATTGAAGAAAGCCCCTCACCTGCCTTAAATGATAAACAAAGAAAAGAAATCGGTGACATTGTCCGCAAAGCGATTGAGCAAATTGGCTATACCAATGCCGGCACACTTGAATTTTTGTATGAAGACGGAAAGTTCTATTTTCTTGAGATGAATACACGTCTGCAGGTTGAACACCCGATTACGGAAGCCGTATCTGGAATAGATATTGTCAGAGAGCAAATACGTATTGCCAGCGGTGCAGAACTTGGTTATACACAGGATGACATAAAATTTTCAGGCCATGCAATTGAGTGCCGTATCAATGCCGAAAATCCGGAAACATTCACACCATGTCCGGGCAAAGTAACCGAATGGCACGCTCCAGGCGGACTGGGAGTACGCGTAGATTCCGAAATTTATTCAGGCTACAGCATACCGCCGTTTTATGACAGCATGATAGCCAAATTAATTGTTTCCGGCAAGACCAGAAATGCAACCTTGATGCGTTTGCGTCGTGCCTTGGAAGAGTTTGTAATAGAAGGTGTTCCAAACACCATTCCACTACATCAGGAAATCATTTCTCAGGCAGAATTTATTGATGGACAATATAACATTCATTGGCTCGAAAATTATATGAAAAATCGTCATAAATAAGTCTGAAACAAAAATGTCATAAAAAAAGCTCTTTTCGAAGAGCTTTTTTTAATGTATAATTCAGAGTATGGGAAATTAAGTTTTTTTTCACAATATGAGAATAAACTAACTAAGTTGTTGAAAAAAGAAGCAAAAGAAAGGCCGTCTCATGAGAAAATATCAACACAGTGCCTGCTTATTCTTTATTTCTGCCATAGCACTCTGCGTGCCGGAAATAGTTCATGCAAGCATATTTTCAATACAAAACTTAGCGACAAAGCAGATTTCAAATGAATCTATACATCAGGCAGCCAACACCTCCAATGACTATGTAAAAGTGGCCAATGTGTGTTTTATTACCGATAGTAACGATTGTCGTGACAATATTTTTAGTGCAAATGACTTAGAAAAAGAGCCAGATGGCACGACTCCGCCTCCAACATCACCGGATGACGAAGTTTCACAAACCCCGTGTGAAGAAGCCGGATATCACAAAACCGCATGTCCCGAAGGCTGGACAGCGGTAAATTTCTGCCCTTACGACACCACATATTTCAAAAGCTGTGAATGTCATGCCTGTGACGGCTATAACTACACGGCCGACGAAATACCTGCGGGTTACATAAAAGGAGCCAGTTGTGACACCTGCGGAGAAACGATGTACAAAATAATACCGGCGAACTGCGACGGTTATTCTGAATGTGCTCATGGACCGGCAGAAAATGCATTAAGTTGTTTGTCAGGTAACACAGTCAAATACAGTAATTGTTGTATACCACTGCCAAATGAAACCGATTGTGTATATGGCACGGAAGAAGCCAGCGACGGTTGCAACAGTACAAGAACAATATGTTCAGAATGCAAACCCTTGCCAGATGAAGAAGGCTGTGAAAACAAGCATCCTTGTTCTGACGGCTGTTCCGGAACCAGAATGTGCTGTGACATAGATCCATGCGTTGACATCAATTGCGGCACAAATGCACATTGTGAAGATGGACAGTGCTTATGTGATGAAGGTTATGAAGGCAACCCCACTATTGCCTGCCATCAGTACGAAGAAGATAAATGCAAAGACGTCACCTGCGGAACCAATGAACATTGCGAAGACGGAACATGTGTTTGCGATGACGGTTACGAGCTTGTAGACGGTAAATGCGTTGCAATTGATAAATGCAAAGACGTCACCTGTGGAACCAATGAACATTGCGAAGACGGAACATGTGTTTGCGATGACGGTTACGAGCTTGTAGACGGTAAATGCGTTGCGATTGATAAATGCGAAAACGTACAATGCGAATATCCACAAGTTTGTAAAGATGGCAAATGTATCTGCGAAGTATACATTGCAACACAGCCCTGCCCGAAAGGACAAGTTTGTGCAGAAAAGGGAATTTGCGGAGGCTGTGTAAAATGCATTCCGGATCCAGATTGTGCAACATATTCAATGAACTGCCCTGAAGGATCAGAATGTAATGCAACAGATAAATGTGGCAACTGCACATCATGCGGTCCTGTTGATCTTTGTGCCAATAAGACTTGTGGAACCAACGAACATTGTGAAAATGGCATTTGCCTCTGCAATGAAGGTTACGAAATGGTCAATGGTCAATGCGTCGCATCTGATCCCTGCAAGAACGTCACCTGCGGCACACATGAATATTGCAAAGATGGAACATGTGTCTGCGAAGGCGGTTACGAAGAAGTAGATGGTCAATGTGTACTCATAGATCAATGCAAAGATGTCACCTGTGGCACCAACGAGCATTGTGAATATGGCCGTTGTGTCTGCGATCCAGGCTATAACAGAGACACAGAAGGCAAATGTATCGCACATTGTGTGAAGAAAGCAGAATGCTATGATAGTTCAGAGCCCTGCGAAGGAAACCTAACGCGAATTACGGATGGCTGCGGAGGATATTGCTCACGTTGTAGTTCAGCCGAATGTAACCGCTTAGGTTACCAAAAGAACCCAACCGACAGTTCATGTAGTGAATGGGAATATTGCCCATACAGCACAGCTTACAAAAAATGTAAGAACAAAAGAACAGACAGTTGTGAAGGCGTTGTTTGCGGAGCAAATTCATATTGCAGCAAAGGCTTGTGTATCTGCAACATCGGATACACCAACAAAGGCAAAGGATGCGTCAAAGAAGATCCTTGTGCCAATGTAACTTGCGGCAGCAATGAACATTGCGAAAACGGCAGATGCACTTGCGACGAGGGTTATGAATTGTCAAACGGCAAATGCACCGAAGTGATAGAAGATCCATGTGGAAACGTTAATTGCGGAGCCAACTCTTACTGCAACAACGGAACATGCGTCTGCGACGCAGGTTACAAGAAAGACAGCAACGGCAACTGCAAACAAATCTGCCAAAAGAATCCATATTGCTACAATGGCATCTGCCCAGGAGGCACAACTATAGCATCGGATGGATGTGGCGGTCTTTGCGCAATATGCCCATCAGTAACATGTTCTGATTTAGGATATAAAACAGGGATTAGCAGCAGTAACTGTGAAGAATGGACCTATTGCCCATACAGTACAAGTTATAGAAATTGTACTAAAGCTAAACAGGATCGACCGATGAGTGGTGGACATAGACAACCATCAAATATTAATACAGACTCCAACTCCAGCTCTAGCTCCAGCTCTAGTTCAGGAACAAATTCGAACGGAAATATATCATCAACAATCTCCCCGCTACCAGGAGGTATTGATACAAGTTTGATAACAAAAGATTCTTGTTCATCAGTGACTTGCCCTGTTGGTGTAATATGTTTGAACGGATGTGCAAAATACACAATTGAAACAAAATGTTGTAAATCTGTATGCTCATCGTGCAAAGCTATCTCTACAAGCGGAAACTCAAGCGGCGGTGGCGGTGGCGGCGGCATTAGATTTGAAAATAGTAGGTTCGAAATAATGTCAAGATATTAATCACCCAAAAACATCCGAAAGAACTTCGGATGTTTTTTTATGTGTTAAAAGATATTCTTTTTTAATTGCAAAGAAGCTTAAAAATAATTATAAATAAAAAGAAAATATTAGGAAATTAAAGATGAACAAAACACTTCAAAATGACCAAAATATTGGTGACAGTATCAATGTCGAAATATCTGTTGCATTAGGCTGCGCAGATTTAAGAATAAACCAATTATTAAAACTGGGACGCGGCGCCGTTGTAGAACTGGATAGAGGCGTAAACGATTATGTAGACATTTATGCCAATGAGGTTCTTATTGGACACGGAGAAGTCGTTGTCACGAATGAAGACACCATAGGAATATCCGTAACAGACATTGTAAAGAAAAATGGCTAAAGGCATCAAAAAAATCACCCGCAAACTATTAAAATCCCATTTTGCCTCTAAGATAATGGGATATTTAGTTTATTTTTACACATTGTTAGTCGGCTACACAACACGCTGGAAAAAATATAAGATTAAAGAATTTTATGAGCTTTGGGACAAAGAAGAAAGCATCATCATTATCATTTGGCATGGCCGAGCCACAATGATTCCTTTTTTTTGGAACAAAAAACATCCGCTCAACGCATTAGTTTCAGTACATAATGACGGAATGCTTATGGCGCACCTTCTCCAAAACTATGGTTTAAAAATAATCGGCGGTTCAACCACTTTTCAGGCCCAAAAAGCAGCCATAGAACTGTTATCCACCATAAAAGAAAAAAACGAAACCATCGCCATCATACCAGACGGTCCGATTGGCCCCAGCATGAAAATGAATTTATCACCTTTATACTTTGCACAAAAGAGTGGTAAACCAATTGTTGGTATAACATACAGCACCCAAAGAGCGCATATTTTCAAAAAGAGCTGGGATGATATGATGTTTCCCTATCCCTTCAACAAAGGCATCTTAAATTTCACAAAACCGTTTTATATTCCTAAAGACGCCACAGAAAAAGAGCTTGAGAAATATCGCCAAGAAATAGAAACCGCCTTAAGAACCATAAGCATAAACGCCGATGTAGAATTAGGGCGAGCCCCTGTTTTGCCCGGCAGTAAAATTAAAAAGAAAAAAAATTCATTAAAGAACTGAGAAAAGAAAAATGTTTATAAAAATCTATAACACCTTAATCCGCATTTTGTATCCGTTAGTCATCAGCCGCTACATAAAAAAGCGCAAAGAAAACGGCAAGGAAGATATCAAACGCTTTAATGAACGCATTGGACGCCCCACAATGAAACGCCCTGAAGGAAAATTGATATGGTTTCATGGCGCATCGGTTGGAGAATCAATTTCCATGCTCCCCCTAATTAATAAATTGCTGGAACTTTATCCAACGGCACACGTGATGGTCACAACCGGCACCCTAACATCAGCCGACATAATGGGCAGACGCCTTCCCGAGCGCGCATTTCATCAATACATCACAATAGATAATCCTGTATTTACCACACGTTTTATCAAACATTGGCAACCTGACTTGGTTTTGTGGTTTGAATCAGATTTTTGGCCGGCCATGCTGTCTTGCATAAAAAGAAAAAATATTCCATTAATATTAGTCAACGGGCGCATTTCCAATAAGTCGTTCAAACGTTGGCAACAATTTGATTTTATCAGTAAAGAGCTGTTAAGTTGCTTTACGTTTTGCTTAGGTCAATCGGAAGAAGACGCCTATCGTCTACGCGTATTAGGAGCCAAAGATTCCATGTGCTTAGGCAATTTAAAATATGCCGGTCTGCCCATACCGATAGACGAACAAGCCAAATCAGAATTACAAAAAGAAATTGGCGACCGTCCAACCTGGCTGGTAGGATCAACGCATAACGATGAAGAAGTCAAAATAGGCCGTAAACTAAAAGCCATAGAGGAGCAAACACCAAACTTGTTGACAATAGTTGTTCCACGCCACCCCACCCGCGGAGAAGAGATTCAAACAGCCTTAAAAGAACTAGGTTTTAACACCGCCTTACGCTCCAAAGGCGAAAAAATAACCCCCAAAACAGAAATATACATAGCCGATACCATTGGCGAAATGGGATTATGGTATAGCTTGTGCCCCATAGTTTTCATTGGCGGGTCATTAATACCGCACGGTGGTCAAAACTTCATAGAACCATCTAGAATGAGAGATGCCGTTCTTGTCGGCCCCTATATGCATAATTTCACGGATGCCATGAACAGAGCCAAAAAAGCCGACGCCATCATTCAAGTAAGTGATGCTGAAGAGCTCAAAGATATGGTTATCCAACTGCTCACCAACAAAGACTTGCTTGAAGCCAAAAGGAGTCTGGCTTATAACTGGGCTAATGCAGAAAACAAAGTTTTAGACGGTATATTAGGAAAAATAAAAGGATACATTCAAGAATGAAAACCCCAACATTTTGGAAAGATAAAAACCTAATATCAACCCTGCTACTACCGCTGGGATGGGGATATTCTGCTGCCACGGCACTAAGGATGAAACTTCATCCAGCGCAAAGAGTCAAAATTCCCGTCATATGTATTGGCAACATCACCGCCGGAGGCACAGGCAAAACGCCAACCGCGGTAACAATAGCAAAGCTTTTGCAAAAACACGGAAAAAAACCATTTTTTGTATCCAGAGGATACGGTGGAACACTACAAGGTGTTTTGTTAAGAAAGGATGGACCTTTTAACGCCAAAGAAGTCGGCGATGAACCTTTGATTTTGGCACAAACAGCTCCGGTAGCCATCCACCCCAATCGCTTTAATGCCGCATTAATCGCCATGCATCATGGTGCTGATTGTATCATTATGGATGATGGTTTTCAAAATCCAACATTATACAAAGACATATCGTTATTGGTTATTGACGGCGGTTTTGGATTAGGCAATATGCGGCCTGTTCCCTCAGGACCCTTGCGTGAGGATTTAACTGCAGGTTTAAGCCGAGCCTCAGCCGTTCTCATCATCGGTGAAGACAAGACCGACATTGAAAGCAAAATAAAATCTCTTCCGATTATAAAAGCCCAAATTCAGCCGATAATGCCTCATATAGGCAATAAAAACATCATTGCCTTTGCAGGTATTGGCCGTCCGGGAAAATTTTATAATTCACTAAGGGATTGTGGTTTTAAGCTTATTAACGCGCATGACTTTCCTGACCACCATTTTTATAGCCAGAATGAATTAGAAAAGATAATCAAAGAGGCAAAAGAAAAAGGGGCTGAAATTTATACCACCAGCAAAGACATGGTAAAAATTCCACCAGAACTAAAACACTATTTCAAAGTGTTGGAGATAGAAATTAAATTTGCGGATAACAAAATTATAGAAATACTAAAGAACGCAAAAATAATTTAGCTTAAAAATCCCTCACCTTTTAAGCAAAACAAAATATCCGCAAATTCTGTATTAGGTTCCCATAGAATACAAAAAAACATAATCGCCATTATATGCGGAAGATAATAAGAATTAAGGAATTTTGCCGAAGGAGTGCTAAGCAAAAACAACCGTTGCTCCGGTTGCTTTTGTCTGCAAACTCTTTGGAACATCTTGTTGAACTAGGCTGTGAGAGCTGCCGCGGTGAAACTAGATGCCTAAGGTACACAGAAGTACATGACTGAGCAAAATATCCGTAAATTCTGTATTAGGTTCCCATAGAATACAAAAAAACATAATCGCCATTATATGCGGAAGATAATAAGAATTAAGGAATTTTGCCGAAGGAGTGCTAAGCAAAAAACAACCGTTGCTCCGGTTGTTTTTGTCTGCAAACTCTTTGGAACATCTTGTTGAGCTAGGGGCGAGAGCAACCGCTGCGAAACTAGATGCCTAAGGTACACAGAAGTACATGACTGAGCAAAATATCCACAAATTCTGTATTAGGTTCCCATAGAATACAAAAAAAAACATAATCGCCATTATATGCGGAAAATAATAAGAATTAAGGAATTTTGCGAAAGAGTGCTAAGCAAAAACAACCGTTGCTCCGGTTGTTTTTGTCTGCAAACTCTTTGGAACATCTTGTTGAGCTAGGGGCGAGAGCAACCGCTGCGAAACTAGATGCCTAAGGTACACAGAAGTACATGACTGAGCAAAATATCCACAAATTCTGTATTAGGTTCCCATAGAATACAAAAAAAAACATAATCGCCATTATATGCGGAAAATAATAAGAATTAAGGAATTTTGCGAAAGAGTGTACACAGAAGTACATGACTGAGCAAAATATCCGCAAATTCTGTATTAGGTTCCCATAGAATGGCGATTATTCGTAACGCAAAGCATTAATCGGATTTAACTTTGACGCCTTGTAGGCCGGATAAAAACCGAAGAAAAGCCCGACAAAACCGGCAAAGGAAAACGGTAATATAACATAAAAGAGCGAAACCTGCGGCGTTAAAGTGCTAAAATGAGCAACAAGCTCCACCCCGATAAAACCAAAGATAATACCAACAATTCCCCCAATAAGAGAAAGAACCAAAGCTTCGGTCAAAAATTGAAAACGAATATCCCAAGACTTTGCACCAATAGCCATACGAATACCAATTTCACGTGTACGCTCGGTAACAGAAACCAGCATAATATTCATAATGCCAATACCACCAACTAAAAGGGAGATGGAAGCTATCGACCCTAAAAGAATAGTCATAATTTTGGTTGAGCTTTCCATCATCTCCATCATCTGCGTCATATTACGAATAACAAAATCATCTTCTTTGTTGGTACCTAGATTATGACGTTGGCGAAGGAGTTGGCGAATTTCTTCCTGAGCCGTATAAGTGCTCTGAGCATCAACCGCTTGCAATATAACCATTTTAACCTGATCAGGAAACTGAATACCCATCACTTTTTTCTGAGCCGTTGTTATAGGAATAAACACCTCATCATCTTGATCCGCCCCCATAGAATTTTGCCCGCGTTCATCCATAATTCCAATAACACGAAAAGGTTGACCTTTAATACGAATAGTATGGTTAAGAGGATCAACATCCCCAAACAGCTCTTCGACGACTGTCTGACCAAGAATAGCAACTTTAGCAGCATTTTTAACATCCGCATCACTAAAGTTACGTCCATAAGCAATATCCCACTCTTTAATTTCAAAATTACGGTTATCCGTACCGGTAATCTGCGTCGACCAGTTAGCGTTGCCATAAACAATTTGCGCTGTTTCTTGGAGAACGGGCGCTGCCAAGCGAATAGCATCAATTTTTTGTTGAATAGCGTCACCGTCAGCTTTTTTCATGGTTGGCTGAGACCCATGACCACCGCGAGCACCGCTTGAAGTTGCCACACCGGAACGAATAATAATCAAATTAGAACCCATAGACTGCATATCACTTTTAATAGAGATTTGCGCACCATTACCAACCGCCAGCATAATAATCACGGCAGCCACACCGATAATAATACCCAAACTCGTCAAGATTGAGCGCATTTTATTAGCCTTAATCGCACGAAAAGCAATACTTGAAATCATACTGACATTAATCATGGTGAACCTCCTCGATTGCACGATTAAGAACTTTTTCATCAGAATGAATTTCTCCGTCGACAATTTTGATAATACGCTTACTATAAAGGGCAATATCTTCTTCATGCGTCACCAAAATAATCGTACGTCCTTCATCATTAAGAGCACAAAAGAGCTTCATAATTTCAACACTCATTTTAGTATCAAGATTACCGGTAGGTTCATCAGCAAAAATAATCGGAGCTTCATTAACAATAGCGCGAGCAATAGCCACACGTTGCTGTTGTCCGCCTGAGAGTTGGTTAGGTTGATGATCCATACGTTGTTTAAGACCGACCTTTTCAAGAGCGACTTCAGCCCTTCTTTTTCGTTCATCTGCGGCCACACCGGCATAAATAAGGGGGAGTTCAACATTTTCAAGAGCGGATGTACGCGATAACAAATTGAAGCCTTGAAAGACAAAGCCGATTTTTTTGTTGCGAATTTCAGCCAATTGGTCAGGATTCATTTTGCTAACATCAACCCCATCCAAAATATATCTTCCAGATGATGGAATATCCAAACAGCCCAAAATATTCATAAAAGTAGATTTTCCGGAACCGGACGGTCCCATAATCGCAACAAACTCACCTTTTTCTACCTCAAGATTAATTCCCTTAAGGATATTAAGTTTCATATCTCCGACAAGATAATTTTTCTTGATATTATCAACTTTGATTAACGGCATTATCTCGGCATCCTCATGCGCATCTGAGCGGCCTTTTCGGCATCAGCTCCCACTTTTTCAATAATAACCTCCATATTTTCATTGAGTTTATCGGAAGAAATTTCTGTTTTATCATCATCAGCCACCCCAACAGAAATACTTAATCTGACAGGCTTGCCGTTTACCAAAATCCACACGCCTTTGTCCTTATAGCGTTGAACTTCACCGGAAGCATCTTGAACAAAGAACCTTAGCGCTTTGTTTGGCACAAGGAACACGCCCTGTTTTTCAGCCGTAATAATTTCAACATTAGCGGTCATACCGGGTTTGAGTTTAAGGTCTTTGTTGTCGATTTCAATAATCACCTCATAAGTCACCACATTTGAGGTTGTAATAGCCTCATTACGAACTTGGGTAACGACACCATAAAAAGTTTCATCAGGATAACTATCGACCGAAAATTCGACCATCTGTCCTTCCTTGACTTTAGAGATATCAGCTTCCACAACCGAGGTTTCGATTTGCATTTTGGTCAAATCTTCCGCCACATTAAAGAGGGTTGGCGTCTGGAAACTAGCAGCCACGGTCTGTCCGACCTCAACTTCTTTAGAAACAACAATTCCATCAACCGGAGAAACGATTTTGGTATACTTCAAATCAATTTCGGCTTGGTCGAGAGCAGCTTGAGCTTGCTGCACTTCTGCCTCGCGCAAAGCTTTTTGCACCACGGCATTATCATAATCGCGTTGAGCGGATTCGAGCTCAGAGTCGGCAGAATATTTGGATCGATTAAGTTTTTTGATACGAGTCAAATGTTTTTGATAATAAACAATATCATTTTTAACAACATTCACTTGTGCTTTAGCAATATCAAGAGCGGCTTTTTTCTGAGCAACGGTTGCTTCAAACAAAGCGGGGTCAATCTGAGCCAAGAGTTGTCCTTTAGTAACTTTGGTGTTATAATCCACCAAGATTTCGGATATTGTACCGGACACTTGTGTACCGATGTTAACGGTAGAGATAGGATTAATTGTACCGGTTGCAGTAATCTTTTCGGTAATATCGCCTTTTTCAAGTTTTTTTGTTAAATAAGAATCGACTTGTTTTTGAGGTGTGCAGGCATAAACCCCCAACACCGCAATCAAAACACCGACAATTGCATATTTTGTAATATTTTTCATAAGCTTAATCCACTTTCAAAACCAATGAGCCCCGATAATCAAACTTTTTTGCAGCCACAAGCATTTTTTGCTTGATTTAGACTTAATTTTTGTCTATATTGTAATGAGTAAGTTAATTATAATGTTTAATTATTAAAAAAAAAATAATTATGGAAAGAAAAAAAACAACAGACCAGAAAAAAGAAGAACTTACCACACTCAACAAATCTTTAGGTGCTGCTCTCAAAGACTACACAAAGATTGATGCAGATTTGATTGCCCGCGTTTATGCGGATTTAAGCTTGGAAGACTACAAAGAATATCGGGATGAATATGTCTCGATTATCATGAGTTGCTTCCAATTTGAGGCAACAAAGCTCCGTGAGGCTAGCGGCATCAATAAAGACGAGCGAATTGATAATCCATTAAAAGGGATTGCCGGACAATTCCTGATTTCAGTTTTCAACGTACTGAAAATCAATGAAAGCGGTGTTGTGCTGTTCTTGATAACAACAGCGAACTACATCAGCAACACCACCCTGCTAGTGATGGAAAAAGTTGCTCCGGCCTTAAAAGCCAATGGTAGCTTAGTCCCAATCATGATTCGAGTATTAAAGAATTACCTCGACCAAGGTGGAATGCAGATGCCTGATGAAAAAATGACGCCGTTCACCCCACAAAAACGTGAACGCATCGCCAAGCTGGTCGAAACATTAGAGGGTAAAGGAAAAACCAAATAACCCCTCACCTAAAAAACAAAAAAACCTTGAGTTCAACACTCAAGGTTTTTTTGTTTACAAAAGTTTCTCAACTTCAGCATACAATCTTTCATAATCAGGATGAGTGGTAACTTCTTTAACATATTCCACATATTTCACCACACCGTTAGCGTCAACCACAAACACAGCGCGTGTCAAAAGCTCCAATCCCAAAATCAAAGTTCCGGTCTTGCGGCCAAAGTCATGAGTTTGATAATCAGAAAGGGTTTGCACATTTTTCACACCGGCCGCACCGCACCATCTGGCCTGAGCAAATGGCAAATCCATACTCACAGCATAAATATGCACCCCGTTAAGCTCAGCTGTTTTCTTGTTAAAGTTTCTGATTTCCATATCACAAACCCCCGTATCCAAAGACGGAACGGTAGCAAACACTCTAACCCCCTTCAAATTCTCACTTTTGACCGGATTAAGTTCATTATCGCACAAAACAAAGTCTGGAAATTTATCACCAATTTCAAGCTGCTTGCCACAAAGAGAAATCGGATTGCCCTTCATCGTAATATTCATTTTAAGCTCCTTTTCAATGAATTATCTCATACCGTTTAGATAATAGATGCAAATTTTTCAATTACAAGCAAAAAAAAACAAATTATTTTTTTCTTGTAACAACCACCAAAAAGTGCTGTAAATAAAAGCTGGAAAACTATTAAATAGATATAATTATGAATACAACAACAGAAAAAAAATTTGCATCTTCATTAAACAGTGAAACACGAAAAATTTCCGAGTTTTTATCCAAAGAATATTCTTTGGACGAGATTTTAGCTCTGGTTTTGGAACTCAATCATCAAGAAAGTAACTTGATAACTGATTTGCAAAACAGACTCGGAAACATCAAGTTTCATAAGTCCGTACAAGCACTGTGCGACAAAATCAGCAAAACAGCCCCTGATTCTCTGCTAACCGAGGCTCAAAAACAACTGGATACGCTTAATGATAGCCAGTCTGAAAAACAGCCAACCGCTGCCACTTTGAAAAAGGCCGCTGACCTGCATTTGTTCATCCGCCTGCTAACACCTTATGCAACCTTATTCAATCGTTGCACAGAGGCCGCAAAACAAAGCGACTTTGAACAAATCAAGCACTTTTTCGCACAGACCGTAACAGACGGACGCGTTTATGATGAAGACCGCTTGTACTTACTGCAAACCATCAAACACGTAACATTCATCTTGAAAAACAAAATAAGCCTCACCTACCGTGATGTTTTTTTGTTTGCAATCGCTTTCAACAGCGATTTTTCAGATGAAATTGCCCTGTACCAAAAACAAACGGATTTGCTTCTAAGTACATACAAAGCGATTTCTGACTCCACGATGGCCCAAAAAGTCAAGGATATATGCTACAAATTCATTGCCGAAGTATTTAAGCGGCACAACATTTTATCAGCATCCTTGATTTTGTTCCCGTTCTGGGGTGGTTGGATGAGCCGTGAAACTTATGAGCTATTTAGCCACAATCTGAACTACCTCGATAAGTTTGGCTTAAAAGATTTGGTTTTAACTGAAACACTTAAGCTCTATAAAGAGGTTGAGAAAAAATTCGCAACCAATGAGTCTTTAAGTGAATCAGACAAATATGTTATTTCTTTATACAATGAGCTAAAAAAATAATATAGAACCAAAATTCCAAAAAAACTCTTTCGGTTATTCCGAAAGAGTTTTTTTTATAAGCTATTCAAAGCTTACTGACGCAAGGATGCACCTGTCTTTTTACCAACCTCCACTTCAACCTTTTTCATCAGATTTTCAATATCTTGGTCTGTAAAAGTTGATTCAATAGGTTGGAAAGTCAATGCAATTGCCACAGACTTTTTGCCCTCAGGCAGGTTTTCACCTTCATACACATCAAATACCCGAACATCGGTAATATGGTTGCGGTCGGCATTTTTCGCTGCGGCAATAATGTTGACCGCCGCCACGTTTTTATCCACCACAAAGGCCAAATCCTTATCCACCGGCTGGAACTGAGAAAGTTCAAGCTTTTTGCGGGCTTTATCATGCGCAGCGCGCGGCAAAGGAATGTTGTTTAAGTTCACTTCAAAAGCGACAACACGTTGCTTAATGCCAAATTTTTTCAAAATACTCGGATGAATTTCGCCAAAATAAGCCATCACATTTTTACCCAAACGCAAAGCTCCGCTCCGTCCCGGATGATAATAAGCCGGCGCATCGGTTGTAACCTGAGCATTTTCCCACGGCCCGTTAGCGGCGGCAATAGCAGCCAAAGCATCAGCCTTAGCATCAAACACGTCATAAGAACGCACATCACCAATCCAAGACTTTTTAGCCGTTTGTCCGGTACGAATACCGCCGGCAGTCATATATTGTTGCCCTGGTTCGCGCCCATAAAATTCAGGCCCCACCTCAAATAAAGAGAGATTAGAGTAGCCCCTGACAATATTGTTGCGTACCGCAATCAACAAGTTTGGCAAAATCGAAGGTCTCATCTCATCCAACTCGGCCGTAATCGGGTTGTAGAGTAAAATAGCATCATTTGATTTTCTAAAATCTTTGGCAGTTTTTGAATCCGTGAAGCTCCAAGTAACGGTTTCAAGCATTCCTCTTCCGGCCAAAGCATGCTTAACGGTCAAAACTCTTTGCTGTTGAGGCGTCAATACTTGTTTCGGGAATTTATCATGTGGCAAAGTCTCAGCCGGAATAGTATCCAAACCAATCATACGCACAACTTCCTCAATCAAGTCTTGTTCACAGTCAATATCACCGCGCCATGTCGGAGAAACAGCCTTAATTTTGCCGTTTTCTTCGGAGGTTACAAAGCCAAGATGATTCAAAATCTCAACGATTTTATCTTTAGACACATCAATACCGACAAAACTTTTAAGACGTTCAGGACGAATATAAGCAAATTTCGGCTGATAATAATCTTCAGAACCTGCAATTTCGATATCAGAAACCTCACCGCCGCAAATTTCAGTAATAAGCTGAACAGCATAATCAGAACCTAAAACATTAGATTTTGGGTCAACCCAACGTTCATAACGATAGCGAGAATCAGAATCAATCTGGAATTTACGTCCGGTACGAGCAATCACAATCGGATCAAACAAAGCACATTCCACAAACACGTTAACGGTGTCCGGTGTGCAGCCTTTTTCGGCTCCGCCCATAATACCGCCCAAGCATTGAACACCCTCGTCATCACAAATCCCCAAAGATTTATTATCCAAGGCATATTCTTTATCTTCAAGAGATACAAATTTTTCACCCTCACGCGCCATTCTAACGGTAATATTGCCTTTAAGCTTGTCAGCATCAAAAACATGTAACGGACGAGCCAAATCAAAGTTAATATAATTTGTAACATCCACCAAAGGCGATATAGAACGCAAACCGATAGCGGCCAAACGGTCTTTCATCCACTTTGGCGTTTCAGCTTTGTTGTTAACGCCTTTGATATAGCGTCCGACATAAACAGGACAAGCGTGCAAATCTTCAATTTTTACTTTAATTGGTGATTGGAAACTACCGTTTTTATGTGGTATTTTTAGTTCTTTAAGTTTTCCAAGGCCTGCAGCTGCCAAGTCACGGGCAATGCCTCGAACACCCAAACACTCTGCCCTGTTTGGCGTAATTGAAATTTCCACCACCGGATCAATTTTCAAAACCTCAGCCGCTGGAACACCGATTGGTGTATCATCAGCAAGTTCAATAATACCACTATGATCTTCACCAACGCCGAGTTCTTTTTCGGAACACATCATCCCAAAACTTTCCACACCGCGGATTTTACCGACTTTCATCACTTCGTTATAAACCGGAATTACCACCCCGACAGGAGCCAAAACACCGACCATACCTTTGCGAACATTCGGTGCACCACAAACAATTTGCAAAATTTCTTTGCAGTTATTCACACGTAAAATATGCAAATGGTCAGAATCCGGATGCATTTCAACATCTTCAACTTTTGCTGTAACAAAACCATCTAACTTACTGGCAGGATTAAAAACTTCTTCAACTTCCAAACCGATTTTAGTTAAAGTTTCGGCAATTTCATCGACACGAGCCGTCGTATCAAGATGTTCTTTTAACCATGACAAACAAAATTTCATCTCAAACTCCCTCCGTTATCACTCAAACCACCAGTCATTGAAGAAAAATCCATCGGTGAAAACCCATAGTGCTTCAACCATCTCACATCAGACTCAAAAAATGTTCTCAAATCCGGAATACCATATTTAAGCATTGCCAAGCGGTCAATCCCCATACCAAAAGCAAAACCTTGATATTCATCAGGATCAATGCCGCCGGCTCTCAAAACACTTGGGTGCACCATACCACAGCCCAAGATTTCAAGCCAATCGGTTCCTGCCCCGATTTTAAGCTCTGTTTTAGTTTTTAAACAGCCAATATCCATCTCTGCCGAAGGTTCGGTAAACGGAAAATACGACGGACGATAACGCACCGGAATATCATCAAGCTCAAAAAAAGCTTTTACAAAATCATACAAACAACCTTTAAGGTGCGCCATGGTAATATTTTTATCAATCACCAACCCTTCCACCTGATGGAACATCGGTGTATGGGTAGCATCATAATCGGAGCGATAAGTACGCCCCGGAGCCACAACGCGGATAGGCGGGCGTTTAGCTTCCATCGTACGGATTTGCACCGGAGAAGTGTGTGTGCGCACCACAAAGCTATCATCAAAATCATCGCTTTTCGGATTAGGAATATAGAATGTATCCTGCATTTGGCGCGCAGGGTGGTTAGCAGGCATATTCAAAGCATTAAAGTTATGGAATTGGTCTTCAATATCCGGTCCTTCAGCCACCTCAAATCCCATTTGACCAAAGATAGCAACAACTTCTTCATAAATTTTGGACACAGGATGAATTCTGCCCATTTCTTCAGGTCTGACTGGCAAAGTAACATCAACGGTCTCCAAAGCCAATTTAGCATTGAGCTCCTTTTCAGCCAATTCGTTTTTCTTGTCATTCAGGGCAGATTCGATATCAGACTTTAAAACATTCAGTTTTTTGCCCATTTCAATTTTTTGCTCAAGCGGCAAGGTGCCCATTCCTTTCAGCAATTCGGTGATTTGACCTTTTTTACCGATTAAAGCGACACGCAACTCATCCCAAGCCTTCATGTCAGAAACACTTTGCACTTGAGCAAGCATTTGAGCTTTCAAATTTTCAATATTTTCCATAACATTCACCTAAAATATTAAACAAAAGAATTAATAATAAGCTTTAACTATTTTAAATTTAGATATTTTTTTACATAATGATAATTTTCAAAAGTTTAGTTGTTTTATAACAGCAACCAAGTATCGCATCTACAAACTAGCTTGTTAGCAACAACCCCAAAATTTCTACACGAGGCCCTACTGTTCCCTAGACCTTTTAGTTTACCACAAGTTTCGCCACCGGGCTCAGATTTTCTTGCCGACTTCATACCAGCCATCATCAAGCCTCCCAATCTGTCTCAAGTTTTTCAGCCATCATCAAGCCCTCCAACCTGCCTCAAGCCGCCCAACCTGTCAACTAAAGTCACTAGCCTAATTCAGACCTTACGACTTATACCAAAGTTCTCCAGTTGTTTCAAGCCTCGCCTGCCTGCATCAGTCCGCAGAAAACACCACCAATAATACATTGCCCTCTACAGCAATACCAAAATTTAAAATGAAAAAGAGTCAACCCGAAACTCGAGGCTAACTCTTTTTTTAATCTACAAACTCTGATATATTTTCAAACCCGAGATACTTCTCTCAAACAGAACAGCTCCGCAACCTTAACACAAACACAGCATCAAACTTAATTTAATTTAGTTTTCAGCAAATCTGCGATTAGTTTTGTTTTTATCTCCGTAGCCGCCTGTTTGCCTATCTCAAGATTTTACTTATTCAAAGCAGCTTTTGCCTTCTCAACCAAAGAAGCAAAATTAGCAGGCTCTTTCAAAGCGATATCAGCAAGGACTTTTCGGTCGAGTTCGATGCCGGCTTTGTTAAGCCCGCTCATAAATCGAGAATAAGTGATATCGTTCAAACGAGCAGCAGCGTTAATTCTTTGGATCCAAAGAGCACGGAAACTTCTCTTTTTAGCTTTTCTGTCGCGATAAGCATATTGCAAAGCTTTTTCAACTTTTTCGACAGCGACGCGAAAAACATTATTATTACGACCTCTATAGCCTTTAGCCATAGAAATAATTTTTTTGTGACGAGCGTGAGCGGTCAAACCTCTTTTAATACGAGACATCTAAAATTCCTCCTTAAATGTACGGCAGATAGTGTTTAACAAGTTTAACGTCAGCTTCGTTAAGCAAAGTTGTACCGCGAGCTTGTCTTTTAACTTTAGTATCTTTATTGAAGAGCAAGTGTCTCTTATTAGCAAAGTTTCTCTTCAGTTTACCAGTACCGGTAACGCTGAAACGCTTTTTAGCAGCGCTTTTCGTTTTTAATTTAGGCATTTTGCTTCCTTTCAAAAAATTAATTAACGGATGCATTGGTAGGCGTTCTGGCATGCCGTTTCGCACAGATTCGCCCCATCATCGATTGGTTAGATAACACACCTTTTCCCAAATTGCAAGCATTTTCTTCAATATGAGTTTCCAAAACTAAAATTCATATTGATATCCGAGCGTAATTTCATAAGGGATATCCAAATTACTCCCCAAATGGGTTGAAATTTCCACAAAAGCCGACTGATTTTCATTCCAACTTCCTTTAACGCCGGCACCGAGTTTATAATGCAAAGAAGACATATCTTCTTCCATCAAATAATCAGCAACCAAAACCTTGCTTTCAGACTTCCAGTCATGAATAAGACTAAATTTACCAAACACTTCCATTTTAGCCTTTTCACTCAGTTGATAAACTTTTCCGCCATTAATACCAACACTTCCCTTAACATTATCCTGAGAAGAACCTTCAATCAATGTATTAAAGTTTGTGCGATAACGAACACCGTTAACCCACATATACCCAACCCCGACATGCGGTTCCAAATACCAATCATTGTCAAATTCAAAGCGTTTACCGGCAGTAAGCGTTGTCTGCCAACCGTATGTGTCATACTTTCCCGTCACCAAATCACCAGCCGGCGTATAACTATTAACTGATTGCCTATGCGTAAAATAAGCCCCCAAAACATCAACAAACCAATTTTCTTTGGTGGTCAAGCTTGAATACACACCATAACTCTGTGTATTACCTTCTGCTTTACCCAAATGGTTATACTCTTGTTTAGAGTGGCTATAACTTGTATAAACGCCCAGCCTGACTTGATAATCATCATCTTGTAAAACTTCATGATCAAAACCGATATTTCCGCCATAAACATCTGTCTGGCTTGAAGTTCCATCTTTAAAGTTCTGTTCAATTCTGCGGCCGATAGCTTTGGTCCACAAACCACCCGCATGCCTATCTTTTTTATGTTTTTCAAAAATTCTGCTGTAAACAGGGCTTAAATGAGCATAAAACAAAGACGACAATGTGCTGTAAGTATTTTTGGCAATATATGTTGTATCATTGAGCTTTTCCGTGTTTTCCAAATACCAATCATTACCTTCCTGCACCAATTTATATTGATATGCCCCCACGTCAACAACCCCGCCGATAAGATAAAAATTCTCATGAGCCACAGTGCTCTCGTCAATAATTTTATATTTATCCGGAGCTTCATCCATGCTATAATCGTTAATCCACAAACCAAATTCGCCGTCGCCGTTTTGAACATTAATTGTATCAGATTGGTTTGCCGACAAATCTGTACTGATATTAAAAATTCCCGTACCATTCAGATTCTCGATATTCAAAGTTCCATAATCAACCCCCTTCACCATTGTGACTAAGCTTTTATCCAATTCAAGATTAGCTATATCATTGTCACCATAAACATTTATAACACTTTCCACGGCAGAGATTTTTCCGGATAAAGTTCCTCCGCTGTATAAATTCAGCGTTCCAGAAGTAAGTTGTGCATTTTGAGCATTTCCGCCGGATAAAACAGTTAAGATACCACTTTGGTTGACTTGCGTACTTTGAACATCGCCATAAACTCTTTGCTCCCCACCGGATGCTATAACCGAACTATTTGCCACACCATAAACATTTTGTACGCCACCGTTTATCTGTGTAGCATTTGATGTACCATAAACATTTTCCGCACCTGAGGCTAAAATTGTGTTTTGTGAAGTTCCACCTTGATGAATGGTCAAAACCCCACCGTTAATTTGCGTATCAGCAGCTAACCCGCCATCTTCTACATTCAGCACACCGCCGGCACTTAAAATAGAACTATTTACAATACCATAAACCGTTTGCAGAGCCCCGTCATTAATTACAGTCTTGCTTGCTGTTCCTCCGGTATAAACTTCTTGCTTTGCGCCGGATGCTATAACCGAACTATTTGCCACACCATACACATTTTGTACGCCACCGTTTATCTGTGTACCATTTGATGTTCCATAAACATTTTCCACACCTGAGGCTAAAATTGTGTTTTGTGAAGTTCCACCTTGATGAATGGTCAAAACCCCACCGTTAATTTGCGTATCAGCAGCTAACCCGCCATCTTCTACATTCAGCACACCGCCGGCACTTAAAATAGAACTATTTACAATACCATAAACCGTTTGCAGAGCCCCGTCATTAATTACAGTCTTGCTTGCTGTTCCTCCGGTATAAACTTCTTGCTTTGCGCCGGATGCTATAACCGAACTATTTGCCACACCATACACATTTTGTACGCCACCGTTTATCTGTGTACCATTTGATGTTCCATAAACATTTTCCACACCTGAGGCTAAAATTGTGTTTTGTGAAGTTCCACCTTGATGAATGGTCAAAACCCCACCGTTAATTTGCGTATCAGCAGCTAACCCGCCATCTTCTACATTCAGCACACCGCCGGCACTTAAAATAGAACTATTTACAATACCATAAACCGTTTGCAGAGCCCCGTCATTAATTACAGTCTTGCTTGCTGTTCCTCCGGTATAAACTTCTTGCTTTGCGCCGGATGCTATAACCGAACTATTTGCCACGCCATACACATTTTGCACACCGCCGTTTATTTGCGTACCATTTGATGTTCCATAAACATTTTCCACACCTGAGGCTAAAATTGTGTTTTGTAAAGTTCCACCTTGATTAACAGTCAAAACCCCACCGTTAACTTGGGTATCTGCAGCTAATCCGCCATTTTCAACATTCAGCACACCGCCATCATAAACCGTAACCTCATAGGCTTCCCCCAAAGCATTCAGCACACCGCCATCATAAACATTGCTCCGATAAGCATACCCTCCCTGTTCGGCGATTTGAATGCCGCCATCTTTAATATTGGCATTAAAACCATATCCACCACTCAAAATTTGCTGCACACCACTTCCTTGAATAACAGTATCTTCAGCTTGGCCGTCTGCTTCAACTTTTTGAATACCACCGTTTACAGTACCGTTAATATCAAACCCATAAACTGTTTCTACGCCGCCACTTATCTGCACTCCGGAAGAAAATCCCCCGCTTAAAACATTCATTTCACCACCGGACATAAGCGTATTTTCCGCATATCCGGAACTATACACATTCATAACACCATTGTCTTTAATTTCAGAAGAAAGAGAGTCCCCATAAACATTTTGCACACCCCCTGAAATAATGCTGCCTGTTGCCGTACCTCGAACCAACACCTTTTGCTCACCGCCGTTTATCTGCGTATTTTGCACGGTTCCATTACAATTAACCTGTTGCACACCGCCGTTAATAACACTCCCCACCTCTGTTCCCGAAACACTTTCCGTTCCGCTTTGTAAAATTGTCCCCAAAGCTTTGCCGCCAGATAACACCGACAACGTTCCACCATTAATCGTTGTTTCATTCACAACCCCACCTCGATTAACCGTAGAACTTCCTTGAGAAGCAATATTTGTAGAATTTGCCACACCATACACATATTGCACGGCAAAGGCTTGAATATTCGTATTATGAGCAGTTCCCCCACTGGATATATTTTGCTGTCCGCCGGAAAAAACATTGCTATTATTAGCCACCCCACCGTTCATAACCTGCTGATTGCCATAGATTGAAAAATTATTTGCTGTTCCATAAACCTGCTGGGTTTGAACGGGATTAATCAACCCTCCGTCAACAGTTGTCCCTGCATCAACCACAATTGCCGCCGCCATTGCCGACATAGGCGTCAAACTAAACGCCAGTGATAATCCCAGTTTTTTCATAATAAGCATCTCCCAAATAAAAATAAACGCACATAATATCTAATACTTAATTCAAAAACAAACACCCCTAGCGCAAATATTTTTAAAAACAAAAAACTGCCGCAAACAAAACGGCAGTCTTTCATG
Source organism: uncultured Alphaproteobacteria bacterium (assembly GCA_944391615.1). GTDB lineage: Bacteria > Pseudomonadota > Alphaproteobacteria > RF32 > CAG-239 > HGM16780. The sequence continues at coordinate 35,604 of CALXUE010000010.1, read as the reverse complement.
CCCCCAAAAAAACAAAATCTTATCTTTTTTTCAGCTCTTTACTCTGATTATCATAAAATTTAGCCAAATCTTCCGGCGTAATTTTACCATCATTATCGGCATCCATTTCCTTAAACTGTTCTTCCGGCGTTTTATATAAGCCTTTCTTTTTCAAAAAACGATTTTCTTGTTTCACGTCACGTGTTTCATTTTGGTTTTTAAATTCTTCTAAAGTCAATTTACCATCACCATCAGCATCTTGGTTATGAAAAATATAGGTACTTTTCTTGGTCCCTTGCGAACGAACACCTTCAGGCGCCTTATATTTTGCCTCACAAACAGCCCCAAACAGTAACACCCCACTCAACAAAGCAATAGCAAATTTTTTCATATTACCCTCCTTTCTCGGCAGTTTAATAAAAATTTTTAATCTGAGCAGATTTTCGGCGCATAGATGCATCGACAGATGACAAATCCAAAATTTTACCATCTTGTAAAGCAACCTTCCGATCCATTCTGTCTGCCAGCTCAAAATTATGCGTTGCAATAAGAGCCGATAATCCTGTTTCTTTAACAATAGCAACCAATTCATTAAACACAATATCAGCGGTTTTCGGATCCAAATTTCCGGTCGGCTCATCTGCCAACAAAAGCTTTGGTGAATTTGCCAAAGCCCGCGCAATAGCCACACGTTGTTGCTCACCGCCCGATAGTTCGCTCGGACGATGTTTCAACCTTTTTTCAAGTTTCATACGAGATAAAAGCCACTTTGCGCGTTCTTGCGCTGTTTTCAAGGGCATACCTGCAATCAGCTGTGGCAGCATAACATTTTCCAATGCACTAAAATCCGGCAAAAGATTATGATATTGATAAACAAACCCAATAAAATCACGCCGCAAAGCCGTGCGTTCTTTATCAGCAAGTTTAGAGCATTTTTTTTCATCAAAAAGAATTTCACCACCACTTGGCTGCTCCAAAAGCCCTGCAATTTGCAAAAGTGTAGATTTTCCGGCCCCGCTCTGCCCGATTAAAGCAACCGCCTCTCCGGCATTTACTTTTAAATCAACACCTTTAAGCACTTCCAAAGATTGTGTACCCTGCTTAAATTTTTTCACCACACGACGCAGTTCTAAAGTAGCAATAACATTACTCATAGCGCAAAGCCTCCACCGGATCAAATTTAGCGGCACGATAAGCCGGATAAAGTGTTGCCAAGAAAGAGAGCAACAAAGAAATCATCACCACAAAGGCAACTTCTGTGGTATCCACTTTGGCAGGCAACTGCGACAAGAAATAAATTTCAGCCGAAAACAAATCCCGTCCCGAAATATATTGTAAAAATTGCCGAATACGCTCAATATTATGGCAAAAGAGCAATCCTAAAGCCACCCCGATTGCGGTTCCGACCACCCCGATAAACGCCCCGTCCATACAAAAGATTCGCATAATCATGCCCTTTGTTGCCCCCATAGTGCGTAAAACGGCAATATCGCGCCCTTTGTCTTTAACGAGCATAATCAAACCGGTAATAATATTAAACGCGGCGACCAATATAATTAATGTCAGGATTAAAAACATAACATTACGTTCCACATCAATTGCATTAAAGAAAGCAGAATTAGACTGCTTCCAGTCAAAAACATAGGCTGTTGCGCCAACACTTTCTTCAATAGCTTTGCGCACGGAACGGAGCTGAGATTCGTCATCCAAAGAAACATCAATCTGTGTCACGGCATCACCCAAAGAAAAATACTTCTGAGCCGTTTCCAAAGGCATGAACACAAAGTTTGCATCATACTCATACATTCCGACCTCAAAAGTACCGATAACCTTATAAGTTTTCATTCTGGGAACAGTGCCAAACGCCGTCACTTTTCCGTTAGGAGAAATGAGTGTCAAAGAGCTCCCCGGAACAAGCCCCATTTTAACGGCAAGCCGCCGCCCAACCAACACGACATCCCCCTGAAAATCGGCTAAAGTAGCACCCTGAATACTATTAACAAGCAAAGGCTTTTTAAGCATATCTTGCGGAGACAATGCACGCACCATAGCCCCTTCCGCTGTTTTACCGGAAGAAACTAAGAGCTGCTTTTCCACCATCGGAATAACTTCATTGACATGTTCAATCTGAGCAATTTCCTTAACCGCCTCTTGATAATTATTAAACGGCAGCCCAACGGCTGAAACAATGCCGATATGCCCATTCAAGCCCAAAATTCGAGAGAGCAGCTCACTTCTAAACCCGTTCATCACGCTCATCACGATAATAAGCGTAGCCACACCCAAGGCAATTCCGGTAAAAGCAAAGCCCGTAATCACCGAAATAAAACCTTCTTTTCTTTTGGCGCGCAAATATCGCCAAGCCATCATTCGTTCAAATTTTGAAAACATCATCAGCTCCTTATCTCATATAAAGAGTTATAAGGGTGAATGTTCAATTTTGCAACTTAAAGCACCACGAGATGTGTATAAATCAGGCTGATTATTTTTTGAGATTTTCAGGGTTCAAAGCTTCTAACTCTTTCAAAACAAAACGCCCATCTTTGCGGACGAGTTTATCATCAAAATAAATTTCGCCGCCGCCCCATTCCGGTGTCTGGATCTGTACCAAATCCCAGTGAATAGAACTTTTGTTACCATTATAAGCATCATCATAAGAGTTTCCGATAGCCATATGGAAAGAACCGCCGATTTTTTCATCAAACAAAATATCAAGCATTGGTTTTGTAATATAGGGATTAACACCCAAGGCAAATTCACCCATATAACAAGCACCCTCATCAGATTTTATGAGTTTTTGCAGTTTATCATCATTCACCAAAGAACGCGCCTTAACGATTCGCCCATTTTCAAATTCCAAATAAATATTGGAAAAGAAAATGCCGTTATAAGTCGTATCGGTATTAAATTGAATATAACCGTTGATGGATTCCTTCACCGGAGCAGTATAAACTTCACCATCGGGAATATTAACTTCACCACTGCAACGAATGGCAGGAATATTTTTGATTGAAAAGCTTAAATCTGTATTTTTAGATTTAATACGAACCTTGTCAGTTTTCATCATCAACTTTTGCAACGGACGCATGGCTTTATCCATTTGAGAATAATCCAGCAAGCAAGATTTATAATAAAAATCTTCAAACGCATCTTCTGACATTTTTGCCATCGCCGCCATTGTGTTGTTGGGAAAGCGCATCACACACCAACGTGTGTTCGGAACTCTGGTTTGCGTATGCACCCCGCCCATATAATAAGCATTATACCACTTAGACTGTTTTTCAGGCAAGTCAGACAAACAAAACAAATCATCATAGCCACGGATGGCAACATAAACGTCGCTTTCACGCATCAATTTTTTATGAATTTCGGCATGCGCTTTAATTTGCGTTTCAGAGGCATTGGCGACCCAAGCTTTAGTAAGCGCTTCATCATTAAAATAATAAAACGGCACCCCGCCGAGCTTTGCAGCTTGAGCTGCAAAAGCTTGAAGAGCCGGCAGAGTTGATTGCCCGAATGATTCGATATAAATTCGCTCGCCCTTTTTGAGCTTAACCGAATTTTTCAAAACATTTTCCGCCAGTTTTAAAATTCTCTCATCAACTTTCATTTTACTTCAAGCTCCAAATAAATTCACACAACAACCGAATACCGAAAGCCGTCGCCCCTTTAGGCTCCAAAGGACGTCCACGTTCTCGACCAACAACACCGGCAATATCCAAATGCGCCCATTTTACTTTGTCTTTAACAAACTTTTGTAAAAACGCCGCCGCAGTAGAAGAACCGGCAAATTTTCCACCAATATGCTTAACATCCGCCACATCGGATTTAAGCATTTTTGCAAAAGCCTCACATAACGGCAAACGCCACAAATTTTCGCCGCTGTTTTCACCTGCTTTAAGGAGCTTGGAGGCCAAAGCATCATCATTGCTGAAAAGTCCGGCAAATTCTTCACCCAAGGCAAAAGCAACCGCTCCGGTTAAGGTTGCAATATCAATAACGGTTTTGGATTTAAGCTTATCGGAAGCAAACCATAACCCATCAGCCAAAGCCAAACGCCCTTCAGCATCCGTATTAAGAATTTCCACACTAATACCTTTGCCCGAAAGCAAAATATCTTGAGGTTTATAGGCATTTCCGCTGGGCATATTTTCAGCCAAAACCAACACCGCCGCCGCATTGACTTTTGTCTTGGTCATAGCCAAAATCTTTAAGACCGAAACGGCCACTGCCGCCCCGCTCATATCACGGTGCATTCCGAGCAAATTAGGTGCGGATTTCAAATTAATACCGCCGGCATCATAGGTAATACCTTTGCCGACCAAAGCAAGGTCAAAATCTTTTTTATCCTTATTGCCCTTCCATTTAACAATCACGGCACACGGCGGATTAACGGAGGCTTGTCCCACGGCATACAGCAGCGGAAAGCCCTGTTCACGCAACTTTTCTGAAGGAATAATTTCCACCTCCAAGCCAAGATACTCAAGCCTTTTAACATCTGCACCAAATTCGGATGGTGTAAGTTTGTTAGACGGCTCATTGCACAAATCCCTGCCATAGCGTACACCATTAGCCAACGCGCGCATTTTGTCGAACCCGACATTTTTCACTTCGCCAAGTGTTGAAGAAAAATAAACCGTTTCGAGCTGACAAAAATCATCACTTTTCTTGGTTGTAAAATATTTATCAAAGCTATATAGATTCAGCTCCATTCCCAAGGCCATCAAGGCACATTTGGCCCAAAGGCTCTGCGGCACATCAATCAAAGCCTTAAGATCTTTTTTAAGCAAATCAGAAATTTCCGCGCCGACATATTGAATCTCCAAATCCGAAAGTTTGTCTGCGACTCCGAACAGAATAACTTTTTCACTTCCATCATCAAGCACTAATTTTTTACCTTTTTTCGGCGAAAAATCACGATTTTTAAGCGCAGAAAAAACATCTTTCGCCTTTTGTTTGCCAAAAAAATTTTCGATTCGTAAAGAAACATCATCTTTAGATGACAGAATTAAAATTTTAGTCACATCTTTGCCCACGTTTTGAGCATTTAAAACAAACTCTATCATATTGAAATTCCTAAATTTAATTTAAATTAAAAATATATTATCATAAAAGTTTAAAAATTTTGCTAATAGGGCTAGACAGATTTATATAATCTGCTATAATAATAGACAAAATAAGCCTATTTTGACAAAGGAAGTTAGATGGGAAAACAAAAGCATCAAAACCCGTATGATTACATATACAACACTTACTCCCCCGAGGAAGAAGAACAGCTTTTTGCCGCCATCAAGCCATCAAAACCTAAAGTTCAAAAAACAATCCAACCCACCTTTGTAGCTGAATCAGCCTACGCGCCTGATGAAGAACAAATACCTTATTTCAACACAACCGAAAATTCTGAAGAAGCTATTTTAAGGCTGGAAGAAAACAACAAAGAGCTGGCTCAAAAATATCTGGACATATTGTCATCTTCAATCAACCGCCAAGAGCGTGATTTCATCCGAGAAGAAATCAAAACACTCATTCGCACCTGGGGGTTAACATACGTTGATGATTTAGAGCACTATCCATTATCTAGAGAAGAAAAACACATCATCCGTATGGATTTTTACGGTTCCATAAATCAAACAGAAAAAGTTCCTCCCAGAACAAACTTGTCAGAAAGATACCTACAATTTATTAATGCACCGCAAACCCAACAAGCAGAGCTTCCACCACAAGACTATAATTTGGACGCATCTCCAACATGGCAATTATTCCGTCAGTTTCCGCGTTTTCAAAAAATAGAAAGCGAGCTCAAAGAGCAAATGCACAAGATGCATATACCGGCTGAACTTTTGCCGGCAATGAATGCTTATGACTTTTCAGATATATTATATAATTACTTCAAAGAAGATGAAAATTCGCCCAAGGCCCATTTATTTCTGGGAGCGAGAAAAAGCTTTATCAAAGACTTCATTCGCCACAATGAAAATGCATTAAAAAAATACCTCACCCAAATCAATGTAGACCAACGCTACATTGATGCCTTAGTTGATGAGATGAAACGCTTAGGTAAAACATCAAACATTATGGTTATGGACCCCATCAAATGGAAAACGCTTTTCAAGCAATACCAAAAAGCAGGATTAATCCCAACCGATGAAGTTTACACACCGGACGTTCCGCAAAAATACAAAGAGTTAATCAAAGAGCACAACGATTATTTCAAAGTTGCCGTATTAGATAAAGAAGGCAAACCCCTTTCAGGACCCGAGTTTAGCGTTCACCACAAAACCGCGGTTAAAGACGCGGCCACCATACCTGACCTGGCCGATGTGAACAAATTTGAAAATCTGTGTTTAACCATAGATTCACCATACCATCGTATTTTGCACAGCTTAGATATGACTCAAACCATAGACAAGAGAGAGAGTTATAAAAGCCGGATATATATGAACAAAGACATTGTATTCTGGGGTGGTTTTCATCCCATGTTTCATATTCACTATGATTATAGCCAAGACGCACGCACACTCCGCCAAAAGAAAAATCTAACCGAATGGAAAGAAAAACACCACATACCCACGCCTCAAGAAATAAAGGAGGCTTACAGCAGTTATGTTGAAGGTTTACATCGAAGCAAAAACAGTAAAAAGAAAAAAAGCCCCCCCAAAGAGAATACACAAAACACTCTACCGGTAAAATATGAGAAGACGCCACGCATAAACATTTCCCCCAACAAAACAAAAAGCTTAAAGAAGCAAATACAACCTATTGATACAAGAATTAAAAACAACAACGAGACTGCTTTTAACAAAAGAAAAGAAAAAATAGCCCAACCAATGTCCATGGAAAGAATTTTCAATAAGCTAAAACAAAAACAAGAGCAAAAGAAGCTGGAGCAACAAAAGCATAATTACCGCTATCAAATGAAACGCAAAAAGATTGAAGCGATAAAAGAGCTTTATAGAATAATGCAGCAAGTTGCGGCCAAACCAGACAGAACAAAAGAGCAAGACTCTCGCGCCATGGAAAGAATACTTTTTGTCTTATCTCAAAATAAGAGCAGATCATAAAAATGAAAATACTTGCAGAATTAAAAAAACACAATACATATTCACCACAACCATTATCACCGCAAGACTTGATTTATGCGCAAAAAACATTATTAAAATTCGGTTTTGCGGAAATTCCCGAAGAATTTTGTAACTTTCTGCACCAAATAAACGGCTTTGCTTATGAGGGGGAGCATATATTTGGCATCATACCCGAACCGCTTAATTTTATGGATATCATAAACGTAAATATACTAAACAAAGAAAAAATAAAACAAGAGCAGCTTATTTTAGCTGATAATGAATTTGATTTTTTGATTTTTGAGAGCAAAAACAAATCTTATCAAATAGTTGACAAACAAGACCTCACAGTGTTAGAAGAATATAACACTTTAGAACAAGGTTTAAACAGTATCATAAAATGATGAATAATAAAAATAACATATATGAAGCCACGGAGCAAAACTTAGATAAAGCCGCCGAAACCATAAGAAACGGCGGTTTAGTCGCTTTTCCGACCGACACGGTTTATGGACTTGGAGCAAATGTTTATAATGCCGACGCTGTTGCCGGCATATTCAAGGCGAAGGAACGCCCATTATTTGACCCGCTGATATCGCATATTGCCGAAATTGACTTTCTGCCCGAATACGCACAAACCGACAGCCGGGTTATGGCTTTAGCCAAGCATTTTTGGCCTGGACCGTTAACCTTTGTGTTAAAAAGAAAAGACAACAATCCATCCATAGATTTGGCTTGTGCAGGGTTAGGCTCATTAGCCGTCAGGATGCCTAATCATCCGGTTGCGTTGAGTTTAATCAAAAAAAGCGGCGTTCCGATTGTAGCCCCGTCAGCCAATAGGTTTAAAACCGTCAGCCCCACCACGGCTCAACACGTTTATGACAGTTTGGGCAATCGAGTTGATATGATTTTAGATGGCGGAGCCTGCAAAATCGGAGTTGAAACAACGATTATCGACTTAACCGGAAAAAACATCACCATTTTACGTGCCGGAGGATTGGCTAAAGAAGAGTTGGAAGATTTCTTGGGAGAAAAAGTTTATGTAAACGATACCTCCTCTTCACATCCCAAAGCCCCTGGACAGTTACTAAAGCATTATGCACCCAAACTGCCGTTAAGAATAAATGTTGCAGAAACAGATGTTAAGGAAGATGAATTTTTCATAGCCTTTGGCAAGGTTTCAAGAAAAGCCGACCTCAATTTGAGTGAAAGCAGTGATTTGAAAGAAGCTGCAGCTCATTTGTTTGCCTATTTGCGAGAAGCAGAAAAACACGATGAATATAAAGGCATAGCGATGTCGCCAATTCCGATGACAGGCTTGGGGCTGGCAATTAATGACCGCATCAAAAGAGCATCATATAAAGAATAAAATCTCTCAAGAGATAAGATAAAGAAAAAATTCCTGCTATAAAGACAACAGGAATTTTTTTATGAATTGAGGACAACACATAAATCACACACACAATCTAGAGTAAAGATAACATAAAAAAGCTAATATTTCAACCACCAAGAGCACAACCCAATATATTAATTTGTTCTAATTTAGCAAAAACTATTCGCCTAAACCCTTGTCAATCCTTGAAAATTTCTATTTACAGACTTTTTTCCTTGTGGTATAATACGAGTCGTGGAGATAAAGTAATTTTTGAGGATTATTATCATGAAGACTCGTTTTTTGTTGGTGTCAGTGACTTTTGTCGGTTTGTGCAGTGGCATAAGTTCGGCAAGTGCAGATAGTTCTTTGAGGTTATATGGCTTGAGTGATGTTATACCTTTCAACACACTTCACACACATTTATCGCTTGAGCTAGGTTTATCTCCACAGCAAGTTTCAAAAAATCAAAAATCTTTGGTTAAGGTAGCACAAGTCTGCTGGATTATGGACACGGGAGATTGCGCCGGTTTGGACTTTGTGAACTCCGATATCGGTAATAACGGGGGAGCCGGTGGTTCGGGAGGTGGGGACGAATATGACAAGAAAGGGCCGGAAGACTGTGTCAAAGAAGGTTATACCGTTACTAACTGTCCGGATGGTTATAAAGGAGATGGAGAATGTATGTATGCCGATGGGTACTATGCCAAATGTGTGCCCGATTGCCCAAGTGATTATAAAACCTGTCAATCCCCATACAAAGGAGCGGGGCAAGTTTGCGGTAATGGCTTGTATCCCGAATGTTGTATCGACACTTGCGGAGCTGATTACAAATATACATTAGGTTCAATTCCTGACGGATATGAGGCGGTTGGTGAGCCTTGTATTCAGTGTGACGGAACATCTTATAAAGCAAAATATAAAATCAAAGAAAAAGACTGTTCCGGATTTTTGGATTGCGGGACTTTAGGTTGTGAGGATGGGGCTTCAACCTGCCAAAGCGGAAATCAGGTCAAGTGTTCGGAATGTAAAAAATGCCCGAACCTTGGTACAGAATCAGAATGTCCGCCGTGCACAGTCTGCACGTTTGAAGAATGTTCAAATTTATACATTGTCAGTGGTTGTAAAGTTGGTTGTACTGATTATTGCAACTATTGCGCGTATTAGTAGGGCAGAGATAAACAAAATATTATTAACCAAGCAGAGGTCTGGGCTCAATACAAAATTGATGATGGTAGGCCTTGTTTACGGGAGAAAAAAAATGAGAAAATTTATATTATATTCATCGACTTTTATGGTGTTAAATGGAGTGGCCGAGGCGGCCTGTATCCAAACTCCAAGTTGTTCTTCATTGGGGTATGAAAGTACTTCCTCTTGTAGTGGTGGTATAAAATGTCCGTTTGGCAATGCGTGGAACTGTACTTTGATTAATAAAATAAATTCAATCAACACGCAGATAACAAATCTGACAACTAAAATAACCACGCTAGAAGAGAAAATTGTAACTATAGAGAATAGCGCATCGTCAAGTAATTGCACAATCGGCGATATTTTATATTCGGATATGAGTTGTAACACCAACGTGGTGGTTTCCAAAACCCCGATTGGTGTTATCTTTGATATAACCAATAAGTTGGCGATAGGGCTGGAGGAATCTCGACAATATTGGTCAACAACAGAATTTGATGTTCCAGGGCTGAGTAATATAACATCGTCATCAGCGGTTACAGCGGATTGGCAAGGTAAAAATAATACGAGAGTAGTGTTAGAATATTGTAAGACAAATGGGAAGAGTTGCCCAGCATTTGAAGATGTGAATAGTTATAAGACAGAGGGAACTCAAGCCGGAGATTGGTATTTGCCGGCTATGGGTGAATTAAATGCGATATATGGCAATAAAGATGTGTTAAATATAACTTTAGGGAAAATCGGCGGAACAAAATTGGGTGCAAATGGCTATTGGTCTTCTTCCGAGAATTCTATTAGCAATGCTTGGGAATTGTACTTCGGTAATGGTAATGTGGACTACTCCGCTAAGTACGACTATCGCCATTGGCGTTACGTTCGCCCAGTCCTAGCTTTTTAGGTTCTTGTCCCTTCACCCCAACGACAAAAGCCCGCTCATAAAGAACGGGCTTTGCTCTTTTTAATATTCATTACCACCTTTGCTTTTGAATTTCAGCGGATTAATTTTGCGTGGTTTGCCGGACTTTGTTCTCTTAACATGTTCGGTTCCCATACCATCCACATAACTCATAAGCTCTGATTTTGCTTTTCGTTCTTGTTTATAGTTATTTGCCTGATTTTTGATTCGAGCAGATTTTTCCTCTCTATCAAGTTTTTTCTTCTCTTTTCGAGAGAGTTTAGCTCTGCGCTCACGATTAGACTCTTTTGTTCCGTTTTCAAATGTGTCATCAAACATTCTCTCATAGTTTGCATAGTAGTCTTTGTCTCCGGGTTTAGAAGTTTTGGTCATAGAAGTATCAAAAATCGGTTCACTTTCAAGCGGCTGATAGTTTTTATCAATCATCCAAAACTCAAGTTTACCTTCCGGCGGAATAACGTTGTTTGGTTCCAAAGGATTATAATAAACGTGCTTAACGCCAATCCATTGATAGTTATGATTTTCAGCCTGAACCAGCTTGGTTTCATCACCTTTAATCAAAACCGCATCCATATTTTCGGCTTGAAGAGTTTTGCAACCGTTGTTTTGTGCAACTTGCGCCGTTTCCTCACATTGTTTTATGTTGCCATGAATAGGAATATATGTGGCATTTGGCGCATACTGCTTGGTAAAATCAAGCATCTGAGAAAAAGCCTCGGCATTCAAATGTCCGGAATCTTGCATTTGTACTTGTTCAAAATTAGCAATCGGCTTATTGCCACTCGGGGTCACCACAACTTTTGCTCCGCGAGAAGCCATAAGTTGCAACATTTCAGGGCCGGTTTTTCCATTGATTTCATCAATAATGCGCTGACGTTCAATCACCAAGCAATCAGAATTAATTTGAAAAGACGGATGTAAGCCTAAAGCCATCTTGGTTGCAGCAGCCATCGGAATGGTATTAAAACCATTGTTCGCCTCATTTTGCTTGTATTCTTGCAACCCCTGAGCAAAAGCACCGGTACAAACCACATATTTTTTAGCAATTTTTTTATCGTCAACAAACTTATCAATGCGGCCTTTATAAATAACATCATCAAAATCATTATAGTTGCTGAGCTGCATAGCTTTATACACCAAGTTAAGCCAAGCACCTTCCAAACAAACTTTTGCGCCAACTTTGCGTGCCGCCTCAACATCAACAGCCACATTTTGAAAGCTGCGGGAGATAACAGGAGAAATAATGATACCTCTGTCGGCATTGCGATTAATAACATCAACAGTGTTTTCCACCGCCTTGTCAAAGCCGATACGTTTACCACCCTTCAAATTAATTGAAGTTGAATCAATTAAAAAGGTTGTGGTAAGTTTTCGAGAAAGCAAATCTTTAACTTCCTGAGAGTTAAAAGATTGTCCCAAAGGCATATTTTCTTCGGTCAAAAAGTCGCCAAAGTTCATAATACCGGCATTAGGTTTGTCATCAACAAATGTCAACGTATGAAAACCGATTGGCTCCAAAATCGAGTGACTGACGGTAAACGGTTCAACCACCATATCGGGACTTATCTGAATATTATCGCCGGCTTTTATGCGTTCCATTTCGGGAGCTTTCACACCGTTTTGCGTAAACACGATTTTAATTAAATTTTTAGTAAAACGCGTTGTTTTAATGGGCGGAAGTTGGTATCCCATTCTGACATAATTGACTAACGCGCCGATATGATCTTCATGCGCATGAGTAATAAACAAAGCACTGACAGGTTTTTGCGCCGGAGTTTTTTCACCCGTAACGGGGTTAATGCGGTCAAAATAAGCCGACACATCCGGATAAGCGGCCTCAAATCCGGATTCATAAGGCGCAAACATCGCCCCCAAATCAAACATAGCACGCGTCGTTTCGCCCTTGTCATTGGTATGTTCAATGATAGAGCAGTTACCACCGATACGATCTTCGTTCACACCGCCGATAAATTCAATTTTTGTCCCGACTTCAAACGGTTTTTTAGCTTTAGTCATGAGAATCTCCCTTTAGAAAGTAAGGATATTAAAACACATTTTTTGACAAAAATCAAGTCTTATTATCGAAAAATTTGTCATTATTTAATTTAGAGCAAAAATCAAAGAAATCTTGCAATTATAACACACAAGGACTAATCTGAAAAAAATCAAATAATGGAGAAACCAATGGTCAAAAAAACAACCGACAATGTTAAGCTCATCATCCTTGCCTACGTGTTTGTCATCACCGCCATCACAACTTATTACAGCAAGATATTTATAGTCAACGGCATCTCAGACTGGTATCACTTTGTTTATCAACCCATGATAACACCGCCCGAGTCGCTGTACCCGATATTATGGATGATATACAACATTTTGCTGGGAGCATCCTTCATCATAATCGTACTGAATGTCGATTCTCTTGAGTTTCCAAAATTTAATTACCCTTATATTACCAACTTGATATTAGAATTTTTATGGTGCTATGCAGTTTTTTGGTGTCGTCAGGTTGGCTGGGGATTAGTCATCATCGTGCCATACGTCATTCTATCATTTAAGACCATACTTGTTTTCAAAGACGGTTCGCCCACAGCCGCCAAAATCAATTATTACAACTTTGCCTTTATTTTGTATATGGCGTTTGTAAATATGGCTTTGGTGAACGAACACGGTCTAAAGGTTGAAGTCTACTTTTAACACCGGCACAAACTATAAAAAATAAGCCTTTAGCAGTGTTTTTTTGCTGGACTTTCAAAATAAATTGCCCTATTTTGACACACAAGTGCAAATAAATATAATTTAATATTAGGAAGAATATAAAAAAATGACTGTCACATTAAAAGATATACGAAATACATATCTAAACTTTTTTGCCAACCGCGGACACAAGATAATCCCCTCTTCATCTTTGGTTCCGGACAACGATCCGACATTAATGTTTACAAATTCCGGTATGGTTCAGTTTAAGAACATATTCACCGGCAATGAAACCAGAGAATACACGCGAGCCACCACATCACAAAAATCTGTTCGCGCCGGTGGCAAACATAACGATTTGGACAATGTCGGATACACTGTCAGACACCACACTTTTTTTGAAATGTTGGGCAACTTTTCATTTGGCGATTATTTTAAGGACGACGCCATTAATTGGGCTTGGGAACTTGTCACCAAAGAATTCTGCTTACCCAAAGACCGTCTGGCCGTTACCGTATACTATAATGACGATGAAGCATGGAATATCTGGAAAAAGGTATCAGGCTTGCCTGATGACAGAATAATCCGCATTCCGACCAAAGACAACTTCTGGCAAATGGGCGACACCGGTCCCTGCGGTCCATGTTCGGAAATTTTTTATGACCACGGCCCCGAAGTATGGGGTGGTCTGCCGGGAACGCCTGAAGAAGACGGCGACCGCTGGATTGAAATTTGGAATTTGGTATTTGACCAGTTTGAAGACCTACCCGACGGCACCAGAATTCCGTTAAAGAAAAAATGCATTGATACCGGTATGGGACTGGAAAGAATTTCTGCCATATTGCAAGGTGTTCATTCAAATTATGACATAGATTTGTTCCAAAACCTGATTAATGACATTTCCAAATTAGCACCTAAAGAAGACCCCAAAGGCCCGTTCAAATCATCCTTTAACGTGATAGCCGACCACTTGCGCTCAACAGCCTTTTTGATTGCCGATGGTGTATTGCCCTCCAATGAAGGCAGAGGATATGTTTTAAGACGTATCATGAGAAGAGCCATGAGGCACGCTTATATGTTAGGCGTTAAAGAGCCGATGATGTATAAATTGCTCCCCTCTTTGCAAAGAGAAATGGGAGAAGCCTACCCTGAGCTTTATCGAGCTGAGGCTCTGATTACCGAAACCATTAAGGCGGAAGAAACACGTTTTCTGCGTACTTTGGATAAAGGCTTGCGCTTACTGGATGACGCCTCAGCAGACTTAAAAGAAGGTGATGTTTTGTCAGGAGAAACAGCATTTAAGCTCTATGACACATATGGTTTTCCGCTAGATTTAACGCAAGATGCCTTGAGAGCCAAAAACATTACCGTTGACACCAAAGGTTTTGACGCCGCCATGGAAAGACAGCGCGCTGAAGCCAGAAAGAATTGGGCCGGTTCCGGAGATGAAGGAACAGAAAAAGTCTGGTTTGATGTTCAAGAAAAAGTCGGCAGCACCGAATTTTTGGGTTACACCACGTTAAAAGCCGATTGTCAGGTAACAGCTTTGGTCAAAGACGGCCAAATGATAAACACCATCACGGGCGGTGAATTTTATCTGGTAGCAAACCAAACTCCATTTTATGCCGAAATGGGCGGACAAGTTGGAGATACGGGTCTTTTACAAAACAAAGACACCACCATTCAGGTAACCGACACCAAGCATAAGCTGGACGGTATATCGGTTCACTGCTGCAAGTTGATAAAAGGCACAGTCAAAGTCGGCGATACCTTAACCTTCCAAGTCGAAGAACAACGCCGCAAAGACATCTGCGCCAACCACTCTGTAACGCACTTGGCTCATAAGGCTTTAAGAGAGGTTTTAGGCGACCATGTCACCCAAAAAGGCTCTTTGGTCACACCTGATAGAATGCGTTTTGATATTTCGCATCACAAACAAATCACGGCTGAAGAATTAAGACAAGTTGAAAACATTGTCAACCAAGCCATCCGCAAAGACTACAAAGTCACCACGGTTTTGATGACCCAAGAAGAAGCTGTCAAGAGCGGAGCTATGGCCTTGTTTGGAGAAAAATACGGCGATGAAGTCCGCGTTGTTTCCATGGGTGATGAAGAAAACACATTTTCACGTGAGCTTTGTGGCGGAACACATGTTAAGAGCACCGGCGAAATCGGCTATTTTAACATCATATCCGAGAGTGCGGTTGCAGCCGGCGTAAGACGTATCGAGTGCGTCACCGGCCGCGGCGCGGAAGAATATGTCCAACATATGGAAGACAAACTTCACGCAATCGGACAAGTTTTGAAATCTGATTCCAATACCCTGGAAGAAAGAATCAAACAGCTGATTGAGGATAAGAAAAAGCTTGAGGCGGATATCTTTAATTTGAAAAAAGCCTTTGCCAGCGCCAAAGCAACGGATAATCAAGACAAAATTGAGACGGTTAAGGGCATAAAATTTGTGGCCAGAACCATCCCGAACGTCCACCCGAAGGAGTTGAAGGCTTTTATTGATGAGATTAATAAGAGCTTAGGCTCAGGCATTGTCGTTTTGGGTACGGATAAAGATAGTAAAGCTTCGATAGTTGTTGGCGTAACCAAAGATTTAACCGGCAAATATTCTGCGGTTGATTTAGTCAAATTAGCCTCACAAGCGGTCGGCGGACAGGGCGGCGGCGGCCGGCCTGATATGGCGCAAGCCGGCGGCCCGAATGCCAACAAGCTTAATGACGCTTACAATGCCGTCAAAGAAGCAATATAATTATAAACAAAACACTCTTCGAAAATTTCGAAGAGTGTTTTGTTTATAAAGACATAACTTTTTATACGTAGCGTATAATCCACAAAATTCATTTCAGCAAAATTGCGCCTGTGCGTGAAATAAAATATTGTATTGCAGATTAAACACAAACAAGCTACCTTTGAAACAAATTGTACTAAAATAAGAAAGTCACAAATTATGAACACATATTTTATCCGCCGTTTGTTGCCCTTTTACGCTATTGGTGTTTTAATTGAAGTTTTATGCACCGGATACGAAATTTATCTCTCAGCCGATAGTCTGGATTATTCATTTCTGACGATTGTCAAATCTTTAGGCATAACCATTACCACCACAACATTGGCGTTTTTGCTGCTCATGATTCCATATACCCTGTATCTGGTAATTTGCCCTGATTCTCTACAAAACAGCAAACTGGATAAAATCATAAGTTCTGTTTTCTTTTTCATATATGTCAGCTTTTGCATTTTAGAAGAATTATGTGTCATTCAAATCCGACAAGAACTAACTTCTTTCCAAATGTTAATAGACAATTCCGACCCGATTAACATCATCAGCAGTCTCATAATTGCCGCCCTATCGCTCAAATTAACATACAAAAGCCTCACAACCGATATAACCTCTCCTCGCCTGCTCAACCGCATTTTTCAAGGTTGTGTTTATTTGTTGATATGCTTTATGGTGTTTCAAAACACCCATATGCACAATCTCACAACGCAAGTTAACTTAACGAATGATGAAATCGCCCGCGAAGATACCTTTACTCTTCTGCACTCAACCATAGAGCACAATTTTGATGAGTAAAAAACACTATTTTTACATTATGTTCATTGGCACCCTGCTTTTAGGGCTGATTTTGGTCGGAGAAAATTATACCGACCTAGACATCAAGTTACAAAATCTGTTTTATGATTCCACATCCAAAGAATGGCTCATAAACCGCACCAAGCACCACCTTCTTGCACTTTATTTTTACCAAGGGCCTAAATTTTTGATGGCCTTTGTTGGAATTTTTTGCATTATCTGGCTTTTTTTATCACGCAAAGACCAAAAGTTCAAACGTCACGATGCCGAAATAATGACTTTACTTTTAAGTCTGATTTTTGTTCCGTTAATTATTGCCGGAGCCAAAGACTTCACCAATGTTTATTGTCCCCACCAATTAGATATTTATGATGGCGCTTTTCCATACATCCGTATTTTAGAATCTTATCCGGCAAACTTTATTCAAACCAAAATCGGCAAATGTTTTCCTGCCGGACACGCCACGGTTGGTTTTTGTTATCTGGCTTTATTTTATTGTTTCAAACGCCCTCAATACCGTATAGCCGGCTTACTTGTCGGTCTGGCACTCGGTTGGACGGCGGCCATATATCAAATGCTGCGCGGCGAACATTTTCTGTCACACAGTTTATTTTCTTGTATTGCTTCATTTATGGTTGTCAGCACTGTTAATTTTTTCATAAGAAATTATATGTATAGAACAAAATAAGTTTTAAGGTTTACATACCAAATTATACATGCTACAAACAAAACAACAAAAGCCCAAAAAAGGAAAAAAATAATGTTAAGCCGAATTGTAAAAAAAATCAAAAAAGTAACCAACCGCAAATACTATTCAATGGACTGGCTTAATAAGGTAGTCGAGCGTTACCGCAATCGCACCAACAAATCCTTCCGCCAAGAAGTGTCTCGCAAACTCATACACCTGAGCTCTCTCTGGATTCCGGCGTTTATATATTTCGTACCACAGAACATTTCCATCACATTTTTCACATTTGTTTTAGCCGGAGATGCCATTTTGGAATATGGCAATTACAAACGTTGGCGTTGGGCGCGCCGCACTTTTGGTGCTCTATTTTACCGCACACTCAGGAGCAAGGAACTTGTTCATGACCATTTTCAAGCCACCGGCTCGCTTTATGTTTTATCCGCGGCAATCTTGTGTCCACTCATGTTTTCGCAAACTGTGGCTGCTATTGCTTTAACCGTAATGTTAACATCAGATGCCTGCGCCGCCTTGTTTGGCAAAGCTTTTGGTACACGAAAACTTTACAAAAAGAAATCGCTCGAAGGAACGGTTGCATTTTTCCTCTGCACACTTTTGGTTTTAATGCTTTATACTCCGATTTATCCGGTAACCTATGCCTCAATTATTGCGGCACTGCTTGCCACCTTTGCCGAAATGTATGAAGACAAGCTTGAAATTGACGACAATCTATCGGTTCCGTTAATTATCGGCATAGTTTTGACATTGCTGAATTAAAAAGCCGCAAGCCAACCTATTGAAATTTAACGATAAAGCAAATTTTTGACAAAAATTTTCATTTTTATACTTGACATTTGTCAAAAAAAATTGTTTTATAAATCCGAAATATATATTTTTATTAAATAATTAATCACACAGTGCATATGGGCAAATTCAAGTAGCTCCTCTATGCCTAAATAAAAAATACTATGAACAAAAAAGTAGAAAACTATCTGGCAAAATGCGGTATTGTATTGAACGGAAACGAAACAGCCGCTCAGTTGCATATACTTGAAAAATTCGCCACTTATGCCGACCCGCGCGGTATCACCATGCAGGCAGCACCAACCCCGCATGATATTGCGATTTTTGGATCATCAAAAGGCAAGACAACGCACATCGCCTGTCCGGCAATTTTCGCCGGAAAAGAAGGCTGGATAGTCAACCTTGCGACGCCCAACAAGGCCTCAAAAGGTAATAAGACACTTCATTTCTACTCAAAGGATGAAGCCAGCTGCCGCCCCAATGGTGACATTGCTTTCAAGAAGCACGCACCCAAACCGGCAGTCATTCCATCTGTGGAACAATCGGAAGATTAAGTTCATAAAACAACATTGGGCTGATGTGAATCTCCCCTAAAATGAAGATTAATGATTTGCCAAAGGTCTCGCGCTCTGCGAGACCTTCTTTTTATTTTAACACCAATATTTTAGCGGCCGGTTGAACCAAAACCATTTGCTCCGCGACTGGTTGCCGTCAGAGCAAAATCTTCTTCACTCACTTCAACAAACTCCGCCCGATACGGAAACGGCAGCTCCACTTGAGCAATTTTATCTCCGGGATGAATTGTATAATCCGCTCCGCTCTCGGGAGAATTCGTGTTGAATAGCCCAATCATCCACTCTCCGCGATAATCCGTATCAATAATGCCGGCAATGGTAATAACACCGTGCTTAATCGCCAAGCCGCTGCGCGAATTTACCCGAAACCATAGAGGAGCTTGTGGCGCGGTTTTAATCCCCGTCGGAATAGCCATATGAGCACCGGCTTTCAGCACAATCGGTTCAGAAATTGCGGCACAAATATCAAAACACGCCGCTCCCTCGCTGCCATAGTGCAAATTAGCAGAATTCTCCACATAATGCGGCAATTTTACAAACTTAACTTCTGTCGGAATCAAATTGATTGTCATGAGAATATACTTTCAGATAAAAGCCTAAACAGCAACCTTGCCTTCAAGCTTGCCGTATGAATTATAATTTTCCAAAGTAAAATCCTCATAGCAAAAATCATCAATATTTTTAATACAAGGATTAATTTTCATCTGCGGCAAAGCCAAAGGCTCACGCTTAAGCTGTTCTCTCACTTGCTCAAAGTGATTGTGATAAATATGCGTATCACCAAGCGTGTGCACAAATTCACCAAGTTTGAGCCCGCAAACTTGCGCCATCATCATCGTAAGCAAAGCATAAGAGGCAATATTAAACGGCACACCGAGAAACATATCACAACTTCTTTGATAGAGCATGCAAGAAAGTTTGTCATTTGCCACATAAAATTGAAACATCATATGACATGGCGGAAGTTTCATTTCAGGAACTTTAGCCACATTCCAAGCAGAAACAATCATTCGACGGTCGTTAGGATTATGTTTTAATGTTTCAATCACCTGTGCGAGCTGATCGATTCCCTCACCATTCCAGTTACGCCATTGTGAACCATATATTGGTCCGAGGTCACCGTTTTCATCCGCCCACTCATTCCAGATTCGAACGCCGTGGTCTTGCAGATATTTAACATTCGTGTCACCTTTAATAAACCACAAGAGTTCATAAATAATGCTTTTGAGATGCATTTTCTTGGTTGTGAGCAGAGGAAACCCTTTATTTAAATCAAAGCGCATTTGGCGTCCGAAAACCGAGCGTGTTCCCACACCTGTTCTATCCATTTTATCAACGCCGTTTTCCATCACGTCACGGAGCAAATCCAAATATTGTTTCATAGCTTAGTCCTTTGCCTCAATCGATTCGATAATATGTTTTAACACCGCTTGGTCAACAAACTCCCCTTTGCGAATATGGACTGTGGTAATCACATTATCCAATTCATAATTTTGAGAGATTTGGCGATAATTTTTGTTCATAGATTCAATACAAGGAGAAATATCAACCGACACGCCTTTCAAATCAGGATTAATCTCGCCGCAATACATACTGTCAACAATAATATCGGGCATTAATTTAGAGCCGCCAGCAAAAAAAGCTTTATAGATACTGGCCCCGCCGGAAATATAAAAATTTCCTTCAGCTTCTTTGAAATATTTAATATCGGTAACGAGCTGGTGATTCTCCTTATCCGAGAGCTCATAATCAGGATTAAACGTCAGCACCAAAATTTTGCGATTAGGCAGTGTTCGATTCGGAAAACTTTCATAAGTAGTTTGACCGGCAATCAAAGTCTGCCCTTCGGTCAAGCGGCGAAAACGTTTGAAATCAGATGGAATATGCCACGGAATATTTGGCCCGATTCCAATAATATTATCCCCTTGATGGCGACACCATACGGCAATTTTAGTCATATTAAATCTCCTTTAGCAGTAGCATAAAACAAAAACAAAAGAAGACAAGCAGACTCACAAAGTTACAAACAAAGAATAAGCTTGAAAAAAATAAAAAATCAGCTATATTGGGAGCGTTGGGCAACCAACTATGGCACTAGAGGCTGTATAAAATAGGTATGTTGGACCCGGGGGCGGAACCCGGCACCTCCACCAGTTTATTTTATAGAGATTAGGGCGTTTAATGCGGCAGGAAAATAGCGCCTACATAGAAGTAGGTGAGGAAACTTTTGACCCGCAGACAACGCACTAGTCGGCCATTATACACCTTTTCAAGAAAAGGTGGAGAATGAGTCATATAATAAGATTTAAGGAAGAAAAAAGCGCAGTGTACATAAAAAGTACATGAGCATTTTTTCTCTCCGCAAAATCTGTATTAGATGACCATTATACACCTTTTCAAGAAAAGGGGGTGAATGAGTCATATAATAAGATTTAAGGAAGAAAAAAGCGCAGTGTACATAAAAAGTACATGAGCATTTTTTCTCTCCGCAAAATCTGTATTAGATGACCATTATACACCTTTTCAAGAAAAGGGGGTGAATTTAGGCCTTGACAATATACAGTAAAAATACTTGCTGTGCTCGGTGAGATACCACCGTTATCGGTTCAAATTAAAATGAATGCTAACGATAATAACGTAGCACCAGTTGCTGTCGCTGCTTAATTTAGGCGAAAGTAACGAACATAAATTCTTTTAACTTTGGTTAGTTGAAAGTGGGGTCTGGGCCGCCTAGCAACAGAAGGCCCGCTTTAATTAAGGATGAAAAAGATGAGTGAAGAATATTTATCTGAAATTAATTATGATAAATTGATTGAAAAATCTCTGAAAAACGTTGTTGTCGAGGCATTAAAAATTGCTGAAAGACAAGGTTTGCCCGGAGAGAACCACTTTTACATCACGTTTAAAACCAATTATCCCAAGGTTGAACTTTCACCGGTATTAAAAAGTCAGTATCCGGAAGATATGACCATTGTCATCCAACATCAATATGCTAATTTGGAAGTCGGAAACAAAAGTTTCTCGATAGAGTTAAGTTTCAGCGGCATTCCGCAAACATTGGTAATTCCTTATGACGCCATCACCTATTTTGCCGACCCGCACGCCAAATTCGGCTTAAGCTTTAATGTTGACGAACAAACAAACAGCAACCAGACCAACACTACAGATGATGAAGAGGAAGAACTCGAAGCTCCTAAAAAAACATCCAACGGACCGGCCACGGTTGTTTCCATAGATGCTTTCCGTAAAAAATAAGAAGAACAAATGCTCAAAAAATCAGTAATTATTGCAAACCGGCACCAAACAAGCATATCTCTGGAAGAAGATTTTTACAAAGAGCTTGTGCGTATAGCCGATGAGCAAGGACAAAGCATCAACCAACTCATAACCAAGATAGACGCGCAAAGAAAAGTTGAAAATTTATCAAGTGCCATAAGAATATATATATTAAGATATATAAAGGCTGAAGCCACACCTAAAAAAGGTTTATGAAAAAAGCTCTGGTTAGTTTCCCTCCCAGAGCTTTATCTTAACTCAGAAAAACTTATTGCAACTCAAACATATCTTTGCCGACGCCGCACAATGGGCAAACCCAATCTTCGGGCAGTTCTTCAAACGGAACATCACCGTCATAAACATAACCGCACACCGTGCAAACCCATTTTTTTCCATCATTAGACATTAGACTTCTCCTTTAAGAGTTGTTGACGATATTTGTTAAAACTTTCAATCACCTTATCTTTGAAGTATGCACGATATTGATTATAAGTCAATGCTTCACCGCATTTACAATCCCAGCTATCCACAACTTCTGCCAAAAAGAGCGTGTTGCTGTCATAAGCAATAACCTGCCGCACCCTAGCCTCAATTCTGGCCATAGTGTCTTTAAGATAAGGCAAATTGTTGACAGAAATATAATCAACCTTAGCCCATTTATCAAGAGCGCGCGAGGTCTGAAAGCCAAAATTTGCAATAACAAAAGGATCAACATCAGCCCCCACAACCGACAACGAAAATTTCAGATTCTTTTCAATGCATTGCTTGGTATAACTGTTGTTGTGGCAAGACAACGCAATCATAAAAGGCTTATTGGCGACTTGCATCACGGCATCGACCACACTACCGGCAAAACGGTTGTTAGCCTCGTCCGCGGTTCCCAAAACATAAATTCCGTGCGTCAGTTTAAACAGTGCGGCTTCATCCATAATTTTTTATCCTTTCTAATAATGCGGCGGCGGTGTTTCTTCGCTCAAAGGCTTAACCACCTCACGCTGAAGATTATCCAACAGATATTGATTTTCAAGCTTGAGTCTATCAATCATTTTGGCTTGTTCAATCACCACTTGGTTGATTTCATCAAGCATTTTTTCCTGACAAGCCAAAGCCGTTTCAATACTTATCAAACGTTGCTCTAAATCCTCTTTTAACATCAAAAAATCCTGCTATAATTAGTCCTCAAAAAGAGATATAAGCCTTTTTTTAAGATTTGGCAATAGACAATGAAAGAAGAACTTAACATAACCCCTGAGTTTCAAAAAGCTGTTGATATCATCAACAACAGCGGAGAGCATTTGTTTATCACCGGCAAAGCAGGCTCGGGCAAGTCCACCTTGTTGGAATATTGCTACAAACATTGCCCCAAAGACTTAGTTTTACTGGCGCCGACCGGCGTTGCTGCCTTAAACATAAAAGGCCAAACCATCCACCGCTTTTTCAACTTTCCGATAAATGTGAGTGTTGAAAAGATAAAAAATCTGGAAGTCAAGCCGCGAAGCTTGGGAATTTTTCGTAATTTGGATACAATTTTCATTGACGAAGTTTCAATGTTAAGAGCCGACTTGCTGGACTGCATAGACGCTTTTTTGCAAATTTACGGTCCCAAACCGGAGACCACTTTCGGCGGCGTACAAATGGTTTTTGTCGGAGATATGTACCAACTGCCTCCGGTGATAAATAAAGACGAAGAAGAACTTTTTTATCAGCAATACCCCTCGCCTTATTTTTTTGACGCCAAAGTTTTTGAAAAAATAAATATCAAAATTGTAGAACTGCAACATATCTATCGCCAAAAGGACAATAATTTTATCGCATTGCTAAACCGCATAAGGGATAATTTTGCCACACAAGAAGATATTACTACATTAAACGAGAGAATAAACGCCCCGAGAGATAAAGATTCGTTTTGCATACATTTAACCCCGACCAACGCACAGGCAGATAATATTAATGAGAAAATGCTCTCCGCTCTGCCCGACCCGCTCTATACGGCCAAAGCCGTTGTTGAAGGGGCGTTTGGCAAAGAATATTATCCGACATCTTTGGAATTAGAGTTCAAAACCGGCGCGCAGATAATGTTTTTAAACAACGATTCCAAAAACCGCTGGGTTAATGGCTCGGTTGGCCATATAGAAGACATCAAAACAGATTCATTAGGCATTTCTTACCTCAAAGTACGCCTGCACGACACCGGAAAAGTTGTCCGCGTGCAACCTTACAGTTGGGAGATTTTCAAATATCAAAAAGACGGCGAACATATCACCTCAGAATCAGTTGGCTCTTTCACCCAATTTCCGTTTCGTTTAGCTTGGGCCATAACGATTCACAAAAGTCAGGGCAAAACTTTTGAAAACGTGGAAATAGACATCGGCAGAGGCGCATTTTCCGCCGGACAACTTTATGTTGCCCTTAGCCGCTGCACATCATTGGATGGGGTTTATCTCACCCGCCCCATTCACGCCAAAGATATATTCACCGACTTTCGCATCCAAGCTTTTATCAATCGCTACAAACCGCTTAAGGAAGAATCTCCACTACCCAAAGATAACAAAATTGCAATTATTCAATCGGCCATAAACCACCGCCAAAAATTAGAGGCCGTTTATCAAAAAGCCGACGGCACCCAAAGCCGACGCCTGTTTATTCCCTTACAAATCAAAGGTGACAATCTGCTTGCTTTTTGCATAGAGCGCGGTGCACAACGCAGTTTCAATTTAGAGCGGCTGTTAGTTCTCCGTCCGAGTGAATAATAAAGAAATAAAAACAAAAAAAAGCCCCGTATCCAATAAAGAAACGGGGCAAAATCTTAAATCAAAAAATGAACTATTTGATTTTGAGTGTTATATTCGCGCCATTAATTTCGGCAATGCCACCGACAGGCAAAGTCAAAAGAGGTGTCGAGTGTCCGAAATCCACATTAGCAACAACCGGCAACTGCGACAAAGGCTTAACATTTTTCACGATATATGCGAGTTGCTCACGTGAAACCTTAGATTCTTTTTGAAAACGTCCGATAAGAACACCTTTAACGTTTTTGAAATCATCCTGATAAGTTAAGGCAGTTAAATTGCGCATAAAGGAGAAGATAGAGGATTCTGCAGTATCTTCCACAAACAAAATTGTATCGGGTTCAAATTTCGGACGAAAAGATGTGCCAAGCAAAAGATTAAACGTACCCAAATTTCCACCGAGTAATGTTCCTTTCGCTTGTCCGTTGTTAAGCACCCAATATCCCTCATTTGAAATAAAGTCACGTTTTTCTTGGTCAATAAACCACAAGTCATCACTCCATTCTTTGGAAGGTTCAACCTCATTTTCACCTTTTTCCATAAGCATTTTAACCATATTTGTAATGGTGTAATCACAACCTTTGAGCATACCGAGCGAGCTAAAATGCGGCCCCGAAAAAGTAATTAAGCCGGTCTTGGCATAAATCGCATCCAATAGAGCGGTAATATCCGAAAACCCGCACAAAATTTTGGGATTGGCTTTAATCACCTCATAATCCAAATACGGCAAAATTTGGTTAGAGTTAAACCCACCAATCATCGTCATAATCGCCTTAACATTTTTGTCCTTGAAGGCGTTCATAATATCATCAACGCGTTTTTGCACGGAGGTAGTCCCGAGTTCATCCCAATTTTCATCAACGGCATTTTCGGCATAGCTGACTTTAAGTCCAAACTCATTAAGACGTTTTTCCGCCAATGCACGAACATCTTTACCAATAATTTTCACCCCGCGAGAAGGTGCGATAATCCGAACTTCATCACCTTTTTTCAATAATGCAGGAACAATTTTTTCCATAGCCAACCTCCTAAAAAAACAAAACTTCGAGTATAATGAAACAAAAAAATCCCCTTGCCAACAAAAAAATATTGCAAAAGATAAAAAAGCCCCTACAATAAAGAACAAAACAAGAACACAAAGAGAGGAAATAAAAATGTCTTTTGGCTCTGTGAGCGAAAATTTCAGCCGCTCCAAACTAGACTTAAACCAACGCTTGATAACGCATCCGGCCGGCACCTATTTTTTGCGCATGGAAGGAAATTCTATGGAAGCATACGGCATTTTTGATAATGATATTTTGATTGTTGATCGCGCGTTAGATGCGGCAAATCACAAAATCATTATCGGAGAATTAAACTCAGAATTGATAATCAGAGAGTTTGTTGTTCAAGACAATTTAACCTACCTCAAATCATCAAAAGAGCAAATTCAAATCACCGACAAAGACAACTTTAGCCTTTGGGGCGTCGTAACATACACGATTCGGAGTTTTATCAACCGATGAAAGGCACCTACCTCCTCTTTGACTGCGATAACTTTTTTGTTTCCTGCGAGCGGGCATTTCAGCCCAAACTCAAAAACATACCGGTTGTCGTCTTGTCCAACAATGACGGCTGCGTTGTTTCACGTTCTAATGAAGCTAAAAAGGCCGGCATAAAAATGTGCACTCCTTATTTCAAAATCGCCGACACCTTAAAAGCAATGGGCGGCAAAGCTCTGTCATCAAATTATGAGTTATACGCCGATATGTCCAATCGCGTGATGAGCATATTAAGAACATATTTCGACACACTTGAAATTTATTCCATAGACGAGGCCTTCACTCATACTGAAGACATATCTGACTTAACCGCACACGGCCTTAAAATTCGCAATGATATTTTACGCCAAACCGGTATATCCGTGTCAGTTGGCATAGCCCCGAGCAAAACCTTGTGCAAAGTCGCCGGAGAACAAGCCAAAACCTTTGCCACAGACAAAGTCTTGCACCTGCAAACAGAAGAGGAAATCAAACAAGTTTTATCCAAACTGGACGCAACGGATATTTGGGGCATTGGCAAAAATTTAAATGCCAAGCTCAACTTTCTGGGTATTTTCACCGCACTTGAACTATATAATATGCCGCTAAGCTTGGCGCGTAAAAAATTCGGCATAAATCTGGAACGCACCATTTTGGAACTAAGGGGCTATTCTTGTCTGGAAGAAGACAAACATGAGGCGCAAAAAACCATCATCTGCTCTCGCTCATTCGAACACGAAATTTATAGCTTTGATGAGCTAAAAACCATTTTGGCCGACTTTGTTAACGTAGCTTGCCAAAGATTACGCGAACAAAAGAGCTTGGCTTCTGGCTTAATCGTCGGCATAGAAAGCAACCGCTTCAAAGAAAACTTTTACCAAAATTCTCATTTGGTAAGTCTTAGAGAAAGCTCCGCCAACACCGCCCGCTTTATTGAAGCAATGAATGAGGGGTTAAAACGAATATATAAAACCCAAATCGGTTACAAACGCGCCGGCATAACTTTACTGGATATCATCGACCAATCTCATTGCCAGCATGACCTGTTTTGCCCCCAAACCAATAACATAAAAGACACCAAACTTATGGCTGCTTTTGATGCCATCAACCAAAAACTTGGAGCAAAGAGTATTTACTTTGGCGCACAAAGCCAAGGTGTTAACCACTTTATCAAACGAGCGTTAAAATCACCCTCCTATACCTCATCTTGGACAGAACTCTTGAAAGTATCTTAAAAAGACAATAAAATACTTTAATTCTCAAAAAAAACATTTATATCAAACGAATAACATAAAAGGAAAATACCGCCATGGAACAAAAATTCAAAGAAGTTTTCTTAAGCCACCTCAATTTATGTATATTCATTTCATTGTTTATACTATCATTTCATCACGAAACAGTGGTTTCAACCTTAAGCCAATATATACTTGATCCATGGAAAAACTTTATTGTTATTCCAATTGGCAACGCCCTCTTAACCGCCATAATTTATTTAGGCTTAAACAAGTGGCTGGCACACAAACATTGGACATTACAGCCTTTCAACAAAGAAAATAAAACGGCTATATTCATCACCGGCTGTATAGGCGGAATTTGCAGCATATACCTTGCTTTGAATGAAGTAACAACATATTTAATATCGGCTTTAATTCTGTATAGCACCTACCATCAGGTCAAAAGATTCATAAAAAAGCTCTCAGGATTATTATCACCTGACAGCAAAGCCTCCGCCAGAGATTTAGCTGAGTTTGCCGTTTTCTTCATCAACTTAGTGATAGCCTTTACGGTGATTAACGTATCGCTCAACACCATCCACAATTCTCTAAATTTACCTTTAGCCTTTAACTTAGGAGATGGAATGAACGCGCTTTTCAACGGGGTATATTTCAGCATCATCACCATGACCACGGTCGGATACGGTGATATCTATCCGCAAACAACCCTAGCACGCGTCATTGTCGGCATAGAATGCCTGACGAGTTATATTTTGTTAGGTATCATGATAGGCATCATCAGCCGCGGTGTTGACTTTAACAAAGCTCAATAAACGAGTTAGGAAAGATTTCCCTCAAACTTCATCCCGCGGAGCAACTCGGATGCTGGCATAAGCTTTTTTCCCTGCCGCTGAATTTCCAAAATCTCAAGAGCTTTGTCTCGGGTTGCAATCACCAAACGGTTGTTTGCTTCAAGAACTTCACCTGCTTTTCCACATGCATCAACTACCTTAGCCCGAAAGATTTTGAAACGCTCACCTTTATATTCAAAAAACATCGCCGGATACGGATTAAAAGCCCGAATTTTGCGTTCCAAAACATCAGCCGGCAGACTAAAATCAATTTTAGATTCTGCCTTGTCGATTTTCGCAGCATAACACGTTCCTTCATCCGTTTGCTTAATGGGAGGAATATCATCAAAAGAAGCCAAAGCTTTGAGAATTAAATCCGCCCCGATTTCAGCCAACGCATCATGCAAACTCCCCCCTGTCGTCTGCGGCGTAATCGCAACCGCACCTTTGAGTAACATATCACCGGTATCAAGCCCCTCATCCATTTTCATAATGGTAACGCCTGTCTGAGCATCACCGGCCTCAATTGCACGTTGAATGGGAGCCGCTCCCCTCCATCTGGGCAGAAGGGAAGCATGAATATTCACACATCCTTTGGGGAAAGCTTCCAAAATTGCCTTAGGAAGAATTAAGCCATAAGCAGCCACCACGGCAATATCAGCATTAAGAGCCTTAAAAGCAGCTTGTTCCTCAAGTGAGCGCAACGTTTTAGGCGTACGCACCTCAATCCCCAATTTTTCCGCCGCTTCGTGTACGGGCGTTTTTTGCAGCTTGTGACCGCGTCCTGCCTCTCTGGGCGGTTGAGAATACACACAAACCACTTCATGACAAGATGCAATTTTTTTAAGAGCCTCAACGGCAAAATCTGGCGTTCCCATAAAGACAATTTTCATAAATCACTCCTACAATAACAAATTAAAGGCATCATACCCGATTCGGCATTAAGCCGCAAGCAAAAGATTCGAAAATGCCGCAAACACAAAAAAAAGAAACGAAAATAAAATTCTTATTGTTTTTAGACAAAATTTATAGTATATTAAAGGAAGAATTAAAACAACGGGGAACAAAAATGCAAATCATCAACATATCCGGCATTTATGTCGCAATCAAAAGTGATAAAACATTAACAGAAAACGAAATCAAAACCTATCAGAGCAAACCAAAACCGGACTTAACGATGGCTGATTGGAGCAATTATCCTGATGTAGATGTAGCCCTCACCCGCGCCATAAACAGAGAAATCATCAAAAGATATTCCAAACCCCGTAAACCAAACATCAACGAACTTTCAGACTTCACATCGGTTGAAGAACAAATCAATAAAATAAAACAAACCGGAAAAAAATACATTTCCGCACCTTATGCCATCAAGAACTACGATATTCCTTATTCTCTGAAAGACAGCGGTGTTGAGCTCAAAAGAGAGGTTGAGTTTTACGAACTCAAATATGATGATGACAAACAAGAAGTTTATTGGCAGGATGAAAACGGCAAACGTGTGGAATTTGATGGCACCAGAGGAGAAAGCACCAACAACACCATCACAATCAAAGAAAAAATCCTGATACTAAATGATGAAATTGATACAATTATTGCAGGAATTCACGGTCTAATACGCCGCACGCCCAACAAAGAACAAGAGATTCTCAAACGAACATCGGAAAAAAATCGTAAAATATACCAAATCTATATGTACACAAAAAATAAATATGTGTCCTCCAAACAAAAAAGATTTACCGTCACACATGAACTCAAACATATAGCTTTTAATCAAAAAATCAAAATGCTCAATCCAAACTTGAGTTTGGAACAACGCTTACATATGTACGAGCATGATGAAAAAGCCGCACATATCCAAGAACTGCTAAAAGGCATAGAACGCTTTTATATCAAAAACCGTGATGTAAACGAATTTCCAAGCAAATGTCAGTGGCTGGTAGAAGAGCTCAAAAAGCACACGCCGGAAGAACAAGACCAAATTTTGCATGATTATAAATACTTAATAGCTGAATCCAGCCGCCATTGGGAAGAAAATTACGGACAACATTACAAAGAAAAAGACGAACAATTTCATCACCAAATAGCTCAAGATGCCGTCAACACCCCCTTGAGCAAACTCATCGGCTCAGAAGAAGACTATAAAAAGGTTTTGTCGGCGGCTTACACCTTTAATGTTTATAACCCCGACACCAAAAGAACGGAAGTCAAAGATTTGTCCGCCTTTTTGCCGGATGAATTTGACATCTCCGAAGAACAAAAAGATTACCTAAAAGAGGTAGAAGAAATAAAGGACCAACGCCAAGCTTATCTGGAAAACAAAGGCATAACATCAGATATTTTGGAGCAAATCAGCAAAAGAAAACTTCCCTCAGTATATGACACCGAAGAAAAATTAGATGTCAGAGATACCCCGCAAGAAACGACAGAACAAAAAACCGAAAATGAAGAACAAGACCAAAGTTTCAAAGAACCATACAGAAAATATTATCAAACCTTATCCAAGCAAGAAAAATCTCACTATGAAGAAGATGAACAATCACCAAACTACAAAGCCACATTGAAGCGCACCAATGGTGAAGAACTTAATATCGAGGCCACGCCAAGCAATCAAATAACCTTAGGCGCTAAAGACAAAAACCATTTGCCCAAAATTCCAGACTATGAAGACTTTAACAATCTTGTCAAACTAGCCAAACAACAAAACAAAACCATCACCTTTGGCAAAATAAAAAATGCCGAATACAAAGCCCGTTTGATAATAGCTTGCCTTGAAAATAACGTTAAAATCGAAAATCTGCCTGATTTAAGCAAACTTCAAGGATTAACACCTGAAACCAAACAAAAGCTTGCCGCCTACAAAATCCGCCTATTGAAACAAATGTCTCAAAGCAGAGAGGATAAGGGAGAATACACCGGCTTGAGCCAAGAAGAAAACAACCAACGCAACAAGCTTGAACAAGCACGAGCAACCATTCGTGAGGCAAGAAAAAACAACAAAACTCAAAATAACCCAAGTTATGATGAAGCAAGAGCAGCTATCATCGCACGCCAAAAAGAATTAAAAGGCAGATAAAGCCACAAAAAAATAATCCGACTTTTTACCAGTCGGATTATTTTTTTTAGAAACTCAATAAATCGGAAACTTCTGACATAAAGCAATAACTTTCTGTACAATATCAGAGATAACTTTATCGGCATCACCTTGGGCTAAAGCATCAATCACATCACCAATCCAATTTCCGATTTGTTCAAATTCAGCTTCCTTAAAACCGCGGGTTGTCGCAGCCGGAGAACCAAGCCTTATACCGGAAGTAACCTTAGGCGGCATCGGGTCAAAGGGAATAGCGTTTTTATTACAAGTCATATGCGCTTTTTCCAAAGCTTTTTCCACCACATCACCGGTCATGTTTTTTGGGCGCAAATCCACCAACACCAAATGCGTATCCGTTCCGCCCGAAACCAAATTAAGCCCACGTTTTTTGAGCGTTTCGCCCAACACTTTAGCGTTTTTAATCACCTGTTCAGCATAGACCTTGAATTGAGGGGACAAATCTTCCTTAAAACAAACCGCTTTGGCCGCAATAACATGTTCCAAAGGCCCGCCTTGTGTTCCTGGAAAAATAGCCGAATCAATTTTCTTTGCCAACTCGGCATTATTCGTCAAAATCATTCCCCCTCTCGGACCACGCAAAGTTTTATGCGTTGTTGTCGTCACCACATCGGCATATTCCAAAGGATTCGAATAAAGTCCGGCGGCCACGAGCCCGGCAAAATGAGCCATATCAACCATCAAATAAGCCCCAACCTTATCGGCAATTTCTCTAAAGCGCTTAAAATCAATAATACGAGAATAAGCCGAACCACCGGCAATAATCAACTTTGGCTTGTGCGTCAATGCTTGCTCTTCCACTTGCTTATAGTCAATCAAGCCGGTTTCTTTTTCAACCCCATAATGCACGGCATTAAGCCACTTTCCTGAAATAGAAACTTTTGCACCATGGGTCAAATGCCCGCCGGCATCCAAAGACATTCCCAAAATCGTGTCAAACGGCTTGAGCAAAGCCAAATAAACCGCCGTATTTGCTTGAGAGCCGGAATGAGGTTGCACATTGGCAAAACGCGCATTAAATAATTTTTTAGCTCGTTCAATAGCCAATGCCTCTACCTTATCAATAAATTCACATCCGCCATAATAGCGATGTTGAGGATATCCTTCGGCATATTTATTGGTCAAAATAGACCCCTGAGCCTCCAACACGGCACGAGAAACAATATTTTCAGAAGCAATCAATTCAATCTGATTTTTCTGTCGATTAAGCTCTTCTTCAATAGCCGAAAAAATTTCAGCATCTTCTGTTTTCAAATCTTGCACAAAATCCATCATCTAAAGCACTCCCCCACAACATCTAATTTTTCCAAACGACGAATATGCCGTCCACCTTCAAATTCCGTATTCAAAAAAATATCCAACCGCTGTTTCATCTCTTGCACAGACATAGTGCGCCCGCCAAAAACGGCAATATTAGCATTATTATGCAACTTAGCCAAACGCGCCACATCATCAGAATAGAGCAACGCCGCTCGAATACCTTTAAAGCGATTAGCCGCAATTGAAATGCCGATTCCCGTACCACAAATCAGCACGCCCAAATCAGCTTGTGCATTTAATATTTCCTGACACACTTTTTGAGCAAAATCGGGATAATCAACTGAAGCTTCGGAATTTGTGCCTAAATTTTTGACATCAAATCCTTTACTTTGCAAATAAGAAATAAGAGCCTCTTTCGCCTGAAATCCGCCATGATCGGCACCAATTGCTATTTTCACTCTGCGACCTCCTCAATACAACATTCTTGAGGGCATCATAAAACAACATAATTTTTTTTCAACAGAAAAAGCCCCTATTTTTTCGTACTGTGTGTATTTTAATCGAAGGAAGAATTATCTAAAACGAACCCCTCATCCCAAACATCAAACCCATACACAACGCGATATCTTGGAAAGAGAGCAACATCAACATTTTCCATAAAATCATCAGGAGATTCCAAACCATCAACTTTTAGCAAATAATCAATCTGCAAAGCATAACGCACATTATCAATGGCTTTCAATTCAACATTAACAATATCTCTTTTTCCCGAAAGTTGATTAAGATTAAGCCCTTTAACAATTTCTTTATCCCCGACTTTCAAATTAAGAGAGGTATCGAAACAAGGCTTAGAATCAACTTGAGCATTTTTATTTTCACAAACAACAGTCTGCAAATCCGCCTGCACATTATACCCCTTAAAATGGCAAATTTTTTGAATAGAAGATGCCGTGTTAAGTTTCAAGAGATAAAAATTTTTATCCTCCCAGCTTTGCTTTAGACGCGCTTCATTATCATAGAGCTTTTGCAACTCACTTTCATGAAGAGGATAAGGCCGTGGGGCAATCTGCAAAACCCCAACCTCCGGCAAGCAATTAATTTCAAATAAATTCAAATAAGATTGAGCCTGACAAATTTGAGGAATAAAACAAGAAACCACCAAGGATAATCCAACAGATTTACGCATTATTTCTTCCCCCAAAAATTATCATCATTAATCACCAATCCGTCAGCAAAAAGCTTTTCGGGATACGTTAAGGAATAAAGAACATCAGACTTAATTTGAGCATTAGGATGCTTAACATTCAAAGGCACATTTTCGCGTCCTGAAACATAATTTATGCGCAACAACAACGGTTTTTCATCATCCCCGCTTTCAGACGCCGCACTCTGCCCGATTTCCAAAGAGTTAACCTTTTTGAAATCCAAACTATTTTGCAATTCCAAATTATTAACCCACAAAGCATCATCCACCTTAACCGAAATAGCGGCGCCCAAACAATCTTGAGGATAAGTTTCATCTTTGTTATATTGATAAGGATTATGAGGATTTTTATTACACCGAGAAGACACCAGTCTCACGCGCACTTTGTGTCCATTAATAACACACACACGTCCAACTCTTTTAATATCATCTTCATTAAAATGATAAATTCTTTTATTTTCCAAACTATTTTCACGGCGTTCTTGATTAAGATAAAAAGCCTCTTGGTTTTGTGCCCCGACTTTAAAATCATAAGCATTAACTTGCAAAACACCAATTTCAGGCAGGCAGTTAATTTTAATCATATCCAAATATTTAGCAGCTTCACGCGCATCGACAGGGCGATAATCATTTATAGAAACGGAAGAAACTGTCACAGGTGCATTTTGTCCCCACCCTGTAACCGGAAACATCAAAGCCACGCCAAAACAAAACCAAGCCGCTTTCATACCGCCTCCTAAAAAAAATAAAATATATTAAGTATTATAAAGAGGTAATATTAACAATTGCTTTAAAACTTTTCAAAAACGAACTACGCACTTTAATGTGCTTTGGCTGAGGAGACACAATGAAACTTAGGACTAAACACAAAAGAAACCTTTTCTTAAAATGAATAGAACAATGCAGATAAAGCTATTTCTAGTTCTGAGCAAAATTTTAGTGTACATAGAAGTACATGAATTTTGCGAATGAACGTAAAATAACTTTAGATGCGTTGTTATGGACATTTTAAGCGCGAGCGGGTTTGAATCCCGCCACTCCAACTTACATAAACACAAAAAAAGGCACTTTCTAAAACGAAAGCACCTTTCTTAACTGGTGAGCTCGGCGGATGGCCGAAAGCCTAAAGCACTTTAATGTGCTTTGGCTGAGGAGACACAATGAAACTTAGGACTAAACACAAAAGAAACCTTTTCTTAAAATGAATAGAACAATGCAGATAAAGCTATTTCTAGTTCTGAGCAAAATTTTAGTGTACATAGAAGTACATGAATTTTGCGAATGAACGTAAAATAACTTTAGATGCGTTGTTATGGACATTTTAAGCGCGAGCGGGTTTGAATCCCGCCACTCCAACTTACATAAACACAAAAAAAGGCACTTTCTAAAACGAAAGCACCTTTCTTAACTGGTGAGCTCGGCGGATGGCCGAAAGCCTAAAGCACTTTAATGTGCTTTGGCTGAGGAGACACAATGAAACTTAGGACTAAACACAAAAGAAACCTTTTCTTAAAATGA
>CALXUE010000009.1 GCA_944391615.1 uncultured Alphaproteobacteria bacterium | reverse complement strand
CCACAAGGAAAAAAGTCTGTAAATAGAAATTTTCAAGGATTGACAAGGGTTTAGGCAATCTTTTTTTGCAAAAAAAATAGAGGCGTTTCCGCCTCTTATTAAAAAATTTATCGGTTTAGTTGACAATGTTTGGCTTTATTATTTGTTTCTTAATACTTAATGGCCCTTTTCTCATAAAAAAAATACCATTCGCTTGTAGAATGGTATTTTTTTGTTAATGGTTGGCGTTTATCATAATTCTTTGCTTGTCTCTTGACCAATCGCGGTCTTTGATTGTTTCTCTCTTGTCATAAAGCTTTTTGCCTCGCCCTAAACCAATTATTAATTTGGCACGTCCTCTCTCATTAAACACAAGCTTTATCGCAACCAATGTTTCCCCTTTTTTGGCCAAGGCACCAATTATTTCATTTATCTCTTTGCGCTTTAATAATAATTTTCTATCTCTTTTTTCTTGGTGCGACTCATAACCCT
This sequence comes from uncultured Alphaproteobacteria bacterium, assembly GCA_944391615.1. GTDB lineage: Bacteria > Pseudomonadota > Alphaproteobacteria > RF32 > CAG-239 > HGM16780. The sequence goes on along the minus strand of CALXUE010000009.1, from coordinate 65,927 downwards.
TGTATGCATATTCGGCAATAAACATATTGCTGATGTATAATTCGCCATCTTTTTCTATACCGTAAGCGTCATTAATATTCGCGTGCCCCAGCCTTAATGACTTCACCTCTGTTCCTACCAAAGCCAGCCCTGCCGTGTATGTTTTTTCAATCAAATAATCAAAGTTGGCTCGGCGGTTTTGTGCTACCACTCCACTGGTGATGAAATCGGACTTTGCTTTTTTATTTGATGCTGACATTTTTTATGCGCTTTTGCTTCTTTTGGGCATTTGCACGATATTGGAGGCTCCCGTTTCTTTGCGAATGCAACGGCCATCAATATAGGCTCCCGGCTCAATTGCTATTGAACTATGGGTTACATCTCCTTTTAACTTTGCACTCCCTGCGATAAACAAACTATCAACGACTGCCTTGCCTAACAACTCTCCGTAAACATAAAGCTTTTCTGCTTTAATCTCTCCTTCAAGCTTGCCCCTGATACCTATGACCAACTCTTCACAATTAATTGTGCCTTTGAAACTTCCATCAATATGCACTATGCCCGTACTGTTTATGGTGCCCTCTAACTTCGTGTTATCACTGATAATGCTCGGTACCGGTATACTCTGTTTGTTGCGGCTCATCCGGCGTGCAAACTTCAAATATAACATCTTCCTAATCTTCATTATTCTCTCCTTTATAATTTTGCCTGCATAAACGGCATGGGGTCTACTCTGACACCTCTATAAATTACTTCATAATGCAAGTGCGGACCGGTAGATCGCCCTGTTGAGCCAACTTCACCAACCGCGGTGTTCTTTTCTAACTCTTCTCCTTTTTGCACATATATGGTCTTCATATGCGCATATCTGGTTTTGAAGCCATTGCCATGGTCAACTTCTACCAAATTGCCATAGCCACTCGTGTATTCTGCTCGCGTGACTTTGCCCTTTGCCTGAACTCGGATTTTGTTGCCACTCATACTCGCCAAATCTACGCCCTTGTGTGTGGCTTTGCTCTTTTTGAAAGGGTCTAATCTGGAGCCGAATTTTGAGGTTACCCAATAACTCCATACCGGCTTTCCTAAAGGTGTGGTCTCTATTACTTGTGTGTAATAGTCCAAATCTTCCATATTTTGATATAGGCTTGTCAGCTTGTCGTTAAGCTCTTTGTCTTCTTCCATCTCCTTTTTGGAAGGAATATACGGCCCACCCATATCTTTGCGGTTTGACAGTGCATTAAAATATTGCCCCTTCTCCTTGAGCGCTTTATTTACATCTGATAATACCTTTTTCATCTTTGCAACTTCTTTGCCTGAAGTGGAGATTACTTTATCATACGCATCTTTTTGATATTCTCTCAACTCTTCATACTGCTCATTCAAAGAAGCTAATCTTTCTTGAAGTTCATCCCTTTCTGATGCTAGCAAATCTCTTTGCAGTTGCGCTTCATATAAACTTGTGCGCTCTTGAACCTTGTCGGCTGACAGCCAACTATGTTCTTGTGTGATTTTATTGACTCTGCTCTCTATCATTGCGGCTTGGTTTTTGTACGCGTTGGCTTTTTTCTTGCTAACGTTTTCTTCTTTGCCCAGGCCTTGCATAATATTCTCTATGCTCTTGTTTAAAGCGGCAAATTCCGTTAATAAATCCTCGTATGCTACACGGGTTTTATCTAGCTGTTCTTCTTTTTTGTTGATGATGGTGTCTGAGCGATGATACATATGGGACGAATATAGACCCCAGCCACAAAAAAACATAAATGATATTAACAAAAATAACTGAAATTTTGATGACAGTTTAAAAACCATAGCCCGCTTCTCACCCCGAAAGATTATCTCTTTGGGTGAAAAAAACGGCTTTGAGGCCGTGTAATGCGGCTTGGCCGGCAGAGCTGTCATTTTCTTTTGTATTTTCATCATATCTCTTTTACCTACTTTTCCAGAGGTACTTATAGCAGATATTATTTTAAAATAACAGCTTTTTTTTTAATTCAATCTTCTATGGGGATATTTGGGTTAGTTTTCTTGATCCAATATGACAAACTCGTCTTTTTGAACCATATTTAAGACTGTTCTGGCTCGTTCATCCAACATGTCTAAGTCTAGGGAATTTGAGGATAGTAATCTTATTTTATCTTCAAGTTCTTTTTTCTCTTGGCTATAACGCTCCGCTATTTCCGTGGCGTAGCTGATTTCTTGTTTAAGGTGTAAATATCTCCTTAAGCCCCTTTCTCCATTGATGGTGTAAAAGGCAAAATAAAAAAACATTACCACAAACAGCATAAGTATCCCCGATTTTCTTATGCGATTTTGTAATTCAGACCATATCCCCATTATTATTATGCACTTTCTTTTTTTTCTTTTCTTATTTTTTTATTATCGCTTATCTTTCTTAAATTTAGGTAAACTTATTTTTTTTCTTTTAGGATAAATATGAACTTTGGATTGCTTTTTGTCTTTGCCTCTTATAAGATTTGTCTATTATAAAAGGAGTTTTGCCATGGATACCAAACGTATTGTGCATTGTGCCAACTTTAATTTGCAACGCCTTAAAGGTTGTTTTATGAACTCCCTGCAAGTTAAACTCAATAACGGCCTAATCCGAAACGGGCATAGTGTTTTTGCTTATCCGGACAGAGATGCCTTGAGAATGTATTCTTGGACTGGACATATGAGCCGCTTTGCTCTCAAAAAAGCAAATGATGCCTTTATCAGATATTGTTTGACCCTTAAGCCTGACGGGCTTATTCTCTCTCATGCAGACACTATTTTTCCACAGACGATTGCTGAAATCAGAGAAAAGCTCCCTAATCTTAAAGTATTGCAATATAATGTTGATAATATCAATCCCGATGATAATCCTGATAATATTGCGCGACTAATGTCTAAAATTGATGTGGTGGATGCTAGTCTTATTACAACGGCAGATAAAAAACGTTTTGAAATTTTTACCCCTAAAGTTCATACCGTTGGTTTTATTCCTAATGCCGTTGATAAATCTTTGGAAAAAGCCAAGGTTTTTGAAAAAAATGCTTTAACTTATGATTTGATTTGCGCCGTTAATCCCAAGATTAAACGTGAATTTTGCGGAACTTTTGAACCTACCACCGACATCATTAAAAAAATTGGCGAACATACAAAGGAACTTAAAGTTTTGTTTCCGCAAGTGGTCGGGGATAAGTTAGATGGGGCTAATTATCAATCTACACTCGAAGATTGTGCTATGGGTGTTAATCTCTCTCGGGTTAATTCTGACTATCTATACAGCTCGGACAGAATGGCTCATCTTATGGGTAACGGAATTCTCGCTTTTGTGGACAAAGCAACGGGTTTTTCTGATCTGTTTTCTGATGATGAAATTGCTTTTTATCAAACAGAGGAAGAGCTCTATGACAAGATTACGTTTTATCATAAAAATTCTGATGCTCGCAAAAAAGTTGCCGAAAACGGATGGGTTAAGTATCATAAATTGTTTAATGAAATTTTGATTGCAAAATATGTGATTGAAGTTATGTTTGGCGGATTCAAAAAAGAAAATTATCCTTGGCCGACGATTATGTAATTTTTTAATCTATAAAAAACAATCTAGAAGAGGCGGAAACGCCTCTATTTTTTTGCAAAAAAAGATTGCCTAAACCCTTGTCAATCCTTGAAAATTTCTATTTACAGACTTTTTTCCTTGTGTTATAATACGAGTCGTGGAGATAAAGTAATTGAAAGGAAATTATCATGAGTAAGCGGAAGTTTATCTTGTTGGCTTCGTTGTCTGTATGCGCGTTTGTTGCGGAGACGGCGCAAGCCGATATTTCTTCTTCAATGAATTATATATTCAAAGATGTTACACTTTTCAACACACTTCACACACATTTATCTTTGAATGGAGCTTTATCTCCACAACAAGTTTCAAAAAATCAAAAATCTTTGGTGAAGATTGCCCAAGTCTGTTGGATTATGGACACGGGAGATTGCGCTGGTTTGGACTTTGTGAACTCGGATATCGGCAATCACGGTGGAGCCGGTGGCGGTGCTGACGACAACCCAGAGGAATATGACAAGAAAGGCCCTGAAGATTGTATTAAAGAGGGTTATACCGTCACCAACTGTCCGGATGGGTATAAAGGTGATGGAGAATGTTTGTATGCGGATGGTTACTATGCGAAATGTATTCCCGACTGTCCGAGTAATTATGTGACTTGCAAATCACCGTATAAAGGTGTGGGGCAAGTTTGCGGCAATGGCTTGTATGCCGAATGTTGTGTCGACACTTGCGGGGCTGATTACAAATATACATTAGGTTCAATTCCTGACGGATATGAGGCGGTTGGTGAACCTTGCGTGCAATGCAATGGCAATAATTCAACAGCAATCAAAAAATATAAAGTGAAAGAGAAAGACTGTTCCGGCTTTTTAGACTGCGGAAAAATGGGCTGCGATGACGGCGCGACAACTTGCAAGTCTGGGAGTGTGACAAAATGCTCACGTTGCAAACCTTGCCCGAACTTGGGGTCGGAAAGCGAATGTCCGCCGTGTACGGTCTGCACGTTTGAGGAATGTTCAAACTTATATGTCGTTTCGGGCTGCAAAACAGGCTGCACCGATTATTGCGACTACTGCGCTTTTGGAAATTAATTATTATTGAGGAGAAAGATTATGAAACAATATTTACTTTTAACATCGGCTTTGATGGTGGGATTAAGCGGCGTGGCTGAGGCTGCCTGTATCCAAACCCCGAGTTGTTCAAGTTTGGGATATTCTTCAAGCTCATCTTGTTCGGGTGGGACAAAGTGTCCGTTCGGGAATTATTGGAACTGCGACGCGATAAACAAAGTGAACTCAATCAACTCACAGATAACCAATCTTACCAACAAAATAACCACCTTGGAAACAAAAGTTACCGAGCTTCAAAAAGACGCCGCAACGGCAAACTGCAAAATCGGTGACATATTGTACTCAGATATGAGCTGTAACACCAACGTTGTTGCGTCTAAAACGGCAATTGGTGTTATTTTTGACATCACCAATAAGCTGGCAATAGGATTATATGGGGCTCCTTACCTCCAAAATCTATGGTCTTCTGATAATTTTGATGTTCCTGGCTTAAACAATTTATCTTCCAGTGCGGCTATTGCTGATTGGCAAGGTAAAAAAAATACGCAAATTGTTTTGGATTATTGTAAAGCAAAAGGAAAAAGTTGTCCTGCGTTTGAGTATGTGAATAATTATAAAACAGAAGGAACAAAAGCCGGTGATTGGTATTTACCAGCAGCTGGCGAATTAAATGCAATCATTGATAATATTGATTCTATAAACAGCTCGTTAAGAAAGGTCGGTGGTGGTGAGATTGCTAAGTCCCATTACACTCAACCGGCATATTTTCTTTCATCTTCGGAAGAATCTAGCTCTAAAGCATGGACTCTTTATCTTGGTAGCAATGCTGGTGGTGAAACAACCTATTACATAGCTTCAACATATAAAACAGAAACTGACTATGTTTCCGTTCGTCCAGTCCTAGCGTTCTAAATATCATAAAGAGGAAAATTCCCCGTCAGAACTTGTCTGCGGGGAGTTTTCTGTCGTAAGCTCTTTATTGTTGTCTTATTTTCTGTTGCTCATCAAGCCTTCTGATATTTGCAAGTTGGTCATTATCATCGAATCTAATGCTTTGTGATTGAGATTATTTACATTCTTCCCAACCTCAAGCGTTTTGCTCGAAATATAATCTGCCAACTTAATCAAATTTGTGCGGGTGGCTTGCGGCAATTCATTTTTCTCTGAGGAGGCCAAGGTTTTTATATAAACCCATAACTTCATATTGTTATCCAGTGCGCTGACTAATTCTGCCGTGTTGTTGTTTTCTTTGGCTGAGGACAAGTCTATGGCGCATTTCAATAATGAAAAGGCTTCTTCTCTCGCTAATGAATGCTTGACAGCTTGTACCAAGCCTTCTGATATTTGCATATTGATATTAACCAATGTGTCATAGTCGCTTTTTGACATGTGAATGCCTTTGGACAAGGTTAATCTCTCAACAAATTTTGATAGTTTCATTAAATTGTCTTTAATTTCTTGGGGAAGCAAATTCTTTGCATTTTTCAACGTTGTTTCTATCTCAACCCATAGTTTTAAATTGCTGTCTAAAGCTTGAATCTTTTCTCTGTCCGTGCCGGAACTTGCCGCTCTTGACAATGATACCGCATGGTTGAGCATGATTGAAGCTTCTTCCTCAGCATTTGTAACCTGGTTCGTATTTTTTTTCATTTTAGCTTCCTTTTATAAAATAACTTCATAATATTGATTGGTCGGTAACCGCAATCATTATTACATTACACTTCTAAACATTTTATTAAAGCACAGAATTTTATTATTCACAGAAAAAAGCCTGTCCGGCTATTTGGGGAAAAATTGGACAGGCTTTCTGGTTCAAAGAAAAAATGGGGATATTTTTTCTTTTATTTTATAACACATAATAATAATGGGGAAATTTTTGCCTAGAACGGCGACAAGATGTCTATCAACTGTCTGCCGTATCTTGGCTCTTGAACATCCGAAATGACGCCTTTGCCGCCATAGGATACTCTTAATTCTGCTATCTTGGCCGAATCTACCGTATTGTCAGAGGTGATGTCGGCACGGCGAATCACGCCCTTAACCGTTAACTGTCTTAACTCATAATTAACTCTGATTTCCTGTGAGCCTTCTATAACCAAATTGCCGTTCGGTAAAACTTGCGTTACGATTGCGGCCATGGTCATATTGATGTTTTCCGAACGGTCTATCTTGCCTTCTCCTGAAATATCGTGGTCTGAAGTAACATTGACCAGATTGCCCATATCTACCGCATCCGGCAAATAATCTTTGCCATATGATTCATATCCAAAGAAATTATCCACGTTAACTGTATCGGAGTTGGTGTCTCTCGTTTGCTCGGTTTTGTTCTTTAATGTGGCGGCATCTTTGGCTGAAATGTTTACGGTTATGATATCGCCGACTTTCGATGCTCTTTGGTCTTTGAAAAAGCCTGATGAACCTTTTTTCCATAAAGAATTGGCTCCTGCCGGTTGGCTCTCTGCCACTGGCGGCATCGGTAATGCTACAGGTTGGTAATTTGGCTGTGTTACCGGATTTTCTATCGGAGCCAGCTCCGGCTCTTTGCCGATACTGCTTAATCTTGACCAAGTGTTACAGCCACTCAACATTGTGCTGACCACTAAGCCTAAAATGATGTTTTTATATGCTGTTTTCATTACAATAGTTCCCCTCTCTATTGAACGTCTACCCTGACGGTATTGCTGTCAATGACTTCTGCCGTAAATGTTTTGCCGCTTTTTATATTGATGACCTCTATTCTATCCCCTTTGGCGCCATCGTTTTCGGCTTCTACTTTTGCCGTTATTTGCATGTGCGGCGTTTGGTATACGGCGGTTAATTTATCTCCTTTGCGAATCAACATTTTGGGGCCAATCTCCGTGGTTTGAATTAATTTGCCTTTTTTTAGTTGACGTTTGGCCTCTTGGTCAATGATTTTGGCCGCATCGGTGATGTTGGTTTCTTTTATTTTTGAGCTGCGGTATAGTTTCTTGTCCAAATCTTTGGCGGTGATTTGTTCGCCACGGTTTATGTTGCGGTTGGGTACAGAAATTTCTTCCAAGCGGTAAAATTTGCCTATTAAATCTGTGCCTCCTATCAGTTTGCCATCTGCAAAAATATCTGCATGTGCCGTGAATTTTTCTTGTTCGTCCGAATATTTAAGCCCAGATATCATAATTTTAACTGCAGCGTTTTGCTCTAACATAAAATTGGTTTGCCCGCCGAACAACTCTATATCTAAAGCTTCTTCCACACCTTGATTCAAAAATTCTTCCTTCAGCGCGGTTAGAATGTCGGCTTCTGAAACTTGCGTTTCGGCCTTTGCTCCAAAGCTCAGCAACAAGACGGCTACAAATGTGATTATGTTAAAAAGATGGCGCATCATTTTTACTTCATTTGATTGATTGTTGATAACATTTGGTCCGAGGTGGTGATGATTTTTGAGTTTAATTCATAAGCACGTTGTGCAGACACCAGTTCTGTGATTTCTGACACCGCGTTGACATTTGATGTTTCAAGATATCCAGACTGAATTGAACCAAAACCTTCGGTATCCGGATTGTCGACTACTGGGTCGCCTGATGCTTCCGTTTGAATAAACAAGTTTTGACCAATGGCCTCTAATCCTGCCTCATTCACAAAAGTTGCCAATTCCAACTGGCCAACATTCAGCTCGTCTGTTTGTCCGTCTTGTTTGACCCAAACCTCCCCTGAGGCATTGACATATACTTCAACTGCATCTTCCGGAATGGTGATTTCAGGCTGCACGACATAGCCGTCATGTGTTACCAATGTACCATCGCCGTTGCGCTGAAATGCACCATCTCTGGTGTAGGCTGTACCTTTCCCTTCCGGCAACTCAATTTGAAAATAACCCCTGCCCTTGATGGCTAAATCAAGCGCATTGTTGGTGTTGGTTAATGCTCCGCCGTCGGTTATGCGATATACCGCCGCCGTTCTGACACCGGTACCTAATTGCAAACCAGCCGGAACGATATTTTGATCAGCGGTTGAGGCTGAACCAGGGCGAATAATGTTTTGGTACAGCAAATCATTAAATTCTGCACGGCGCTTGGTATAAGCCGTTGTGTTCATATTCGCAATGTTGTTGGATATTACATCAACATTGGTTTGTTGGGCTAACATTCCCGTGGCTCCGATATTTAATGATCTCATGATTTTTCCCCTTTTATCTTGTCTTTAATTTGTTATGCTAATTCCGAATAGGCTTGAATGGTGTTTGATAAGCGTTCGTGTTCTTGGTCTATCATTTGTTGTACATAGTCGTATGAACGCTGGATTTTGATTAACTTGGTCATTTCGTTAATCGAGTTGACATTTGATTTTTCAATTGAGCCCTGCACCACTCTGTAATTGTCGTTATTAAATTCAACGCTGTTGCCTTCTTTCAGGGCAAACATGGTGTCGCCGACTTTTTCCAGTAACTGATTATCGGCAAAAGTGGCAAGTTTCATCCGGCCTAAGCTGCCGTTTTCGGTTAAAACTTCACCGTTTTCGGTAATGGTTAATTCGGTTTCTCCGGGGGCAATGAAAAATGGTGTACCATTCTCTGATAAAATCGGAAAGCCGTCTATGGTCGAAATTGCTCCATCGGCATTCAGGGTAAACTGGCCTTTCTTGGTGTATAATTCTCCTTGCGGCGTGTCTACCGAGAAAAACGCATTGCCTTGTATGGCAACATCAAGTTTGTTGCCGGTATGGGCTATCATGCCTTCCGAAAAATCTTTGTATGAAGCATAGTCTTGCGTGAAATACAACGGATTGCCCACAATTTCAGGTGAGGCATTTTGCGTTTCAACCAAATATGAAGAAAACACGGCATCATCCCCTTTGTAGCCGGCGGTGTTCATATTTGCCATATTATTTGAAACCAAGTCCAGTTGCTTCCACAAGGCCATTTGGCGTGATAAGGCTATGTAATTGGTATTATCCATTTTATTCCCCTTTTTGCGGATAATTAACTTTTCGTTAATCCTATTGCAAAAAGCGTGCCAAAAATTTTTTTCATAAAAAAAACAGCGCATTTTTTTGATGCGCCGTTTGCTTTTTGAGGTATTAGTTCTTTATTATATATAACCGTGCCTTTGCGCGGTAATAACTGCCTGCGTGCGGTTGGTGACCCCCAAAGTTCTCAGCAAAGCATTGATATGAAGCTTGACCGTGGCCTCCGAAACCCCCATTTCATATGCGATTTGCTTGTTGGACTTGCCTTCCGCTACCAAATGCAAAACCTCGTTTTGGCGTTTGGTTAAGCCGCTGCTGTTTGCTTTATTGGGTGAGTGGCTGGTGACAAATCCTCCCCGGATGGCCTCTATCGGTATATAGCTGCCGCCGGCTAGTATTAAGTGCAGCGCTCCTGACAAGATTTTGGTATCTACCGATTTGGGAATATAACCAACGATGCCGCACTCTCCGGCTTTTCTCATGGTTGGGGCATCCTCACTGGTGGAGATGACAATCACCTTACTTTGGTGCGTGATGGACATTATTTCATTTAAGCCTTCTTCCCAAACCGCATCCGGCAAATCCAAGTCAAGCACGATATAATCAATATCGGCAATTTGTTGGGCTATCTTGTAGGTTTCTTGGTAGGTCGATGTTTCTAGGATTTTTGATGTGGGTTCTAAGGACAAAATCAGCGCCTTTAGTGCCTCTCTAAACAAGGCATGATCTTCTGCAATTAAAATTTTCATGCTATTCTCCACCCTTTTATAATAATGCTCCTGACACAAAGTTTAGAAACATTTTTTTCTAATATATTTATCAAATATATTTTTTAAAGAGCGGAGATTAAATTATTTTTTCGGGAGTTCGATATATTCGACACCTGCCTCTTCAAACATTTGGCGCGCATAACCTAGTTTGTCCCGCCATGTATTATCTTTAATATCCGGACGAGCTTCCAGTTCATTGGTTATTACAATTTTGATGCCTGATTGTATGATTGCACGCGCACAATCCGTGCAAGGCGGATGTGTTGCATACATCACACAATTTTTCAGTGAAACTCCTGTTAAGCAGGCATTGTATATCGCGTTGCGCTCCGCGTGTTCAAAAAAATCGTATTTCGTTGGGCGTTCCATTCGCTCCGGTTTGTCATCATCCACGCCTCTGACCAATCCATTATACCCTGTTGCCCTAATTTCCCTATCGGGGCCTACAACAATTGCGCCGGTTTTGGTTGAGGGATCTTTGGACCATGATGCAACCAAAAAAGCAACATCCATAAAACGTCTGTTCCATTTTTCTGAAAACATTTGATGACCTCCCCTTTATGTTTTTCTTTATTTTAATTATTTTATTTTTTTATACAAGCATTTTATCATTGGAAAACTTTGCTTAACAAAATCTCTTTCATTTTTTTATGCATAAATACTTGACATTCGAATTTAAATACCCCAAGTTATAGGCAGTGCTTTTTTATATATATAATAAGGAGAAAATTATGAGTGCTATTGTAGATATTCATGCTCGTGAAATTATTGACTCCCGCGGTAATCCTACCGTTGAGGCTGATGTTGTTTTGCAAAGCGGTGCTTTTGGCCGTGCCGCTGTTCCGTCCGGCGCATCTACCGGTGTGCATGAAGCAGTCGAACTGCGCGACGGCGACAAAGCTCGTTTCGGCGGCAAAGGTGTTTTGAAAGCCGTGGAAAATGTTAACGATAAAATTTATGACGCTTTGGCCGGCTTGGATGCTGATGACCAAATCGACATTGATGAAGCCATGATTGAACTCGATGGCACTGAAAACAAGGGTAACCTCGGTGCGAATGCTATTCTTGCCGTTTCTATGGCTGTGGCTAAGGCTCAGGCTGAAGAATGCGAACTCCCGCTTTATCGTTATCTTGGCGGTACTATGGCTCATGTTTTGCCGGTGCCGATGATGAACATTGTTAACGGTGGCAAGCACGCTGACAACCCGATTGACTTCCAAGAATTTATGATTATGCCGGTTGGGGCTTCTTCTATTCGTGAAGCTATCCGCATGGGTTCTGAAATTTTCCACACCTTGCAGAAAAACCTCAAAGCTGCCGGTCACAACACCAATGTTGGTGATGAAGGTGGTTTTGCTCCGAATCTGAAATCTGCCGAAGAAGCTTTGACTTTCATTGTTGATGCTATCAAAGCTGCAGGATATAAACCGGGTGAAGATGTTGTTTTGGCTATGGATGCTGCTTCTTCTGAATTTTATGAAAACGGCAAATATGAACTCAAAGGTGTTGGCAAATCTTATACCAACAAAGAAATGGTTGAACTCTACAAAAAATTGTGTGCTGAATTCCCAATTTTCTCTATCGAAGACGGTATGGCTGAAGACGACTGGGAAGGCTGGAAAATGTTGACCGATGCTTTGGGCGACAAAATTCAACTCGTCGGGGACGACCTCTTTGTTACGAATCCGAAACGTTTGGCTATGGGTATTGAAAAAGGTGTCGCCAACTCTATTTTGATTAAAGTTAACCAAATCGGTACTTTGACTGAAACAATGCGTGCTGTTGACTTGGCTCATCGTCATGGTTACACCGCTGTGTTGTCTCACCGTTCCGGCGAAACCGAAGATGCAACCATTGCCGATATTGCCGTTGCTACAAACTGCGGTCAAATCAAGACCGGTTCTATGTCTCGTACCGACCGTATGGCTAAGTACAACCAACTTATTCGTATTGAAGAAGAATTGGGCGATATGGCTGTTTATGCAGGAAAGAGCATTTTGAAAAAATAAGCTTTATTTCCAGCACAACAAAAAAGCGGGGTGAAATCACCTCGCTTTTCTTTTTTTTGCTTTTGCGTTTTTTTAGTGTTAGCTTTGATTTTGGGCTCTTTAGCTTTTTGATTTTTTAAAAAGACACAGTTTGTTCTGTGTCTTTTTTTATTATTCTTTATTTCTCAGCTCTACTATTTCGCTCATATGCACTAATTTGAGCCCCTTTGCTTCCAAGGTCGGCAGCCATTCTTTTAATGCCGCATACGTTTGGCTCTTGGGGTGGCCTATTGCCACGGCATAGCCGTTTTTATTGGCGATTTTTTCTGCTTGTTTTAACTGTCCTAAAATATAATTTTTTTCGTTATTGTTATCTAAAAATACATGGCGGGTTGCATATTTGACACCATACTTCTTAGCAACTTCTCCACCTACTGATTTGGCCGTGGTTTTGGAATCCAAAAAGAACAAATCATGCGCCTTTAGAATCTTCATGATATCTCCCATGGCTCTTTTGTCTTCCGTAAACTTGCTGCCCATATGGTTGTTAACCCCTCTTATGCCGGAAAACTTTTGCAGCATTATTTCAAACTTTTGGCTCAACTCCTCATCACTCATATTAACAGTCAGGCCATCAGGCGCAGTATATAAATCTTTGTATGGCTGCATCGGGACATGCGCCATTATCTCGTGCCCGGCTGCCCTCGCCTGTTCTATCTGCTTGGATAAATGCGGGCCATAGGTCAAAAACGATGATGTCAGCGGTGCTTGCAAACTGATTATGTCTTTGGTTCTTTTGACATTTACGCCCATATCATCTATCACTACAGCTATCAATTTTTTTTCATTATGCTCAGGGCGCGGCAAAACTTTTACATCCATATCTTTGATGTTTTTTTGTTGGTAATGTACCGTTGATGAAGGTTCGTCTGTTTGTTCTTCATCAATGATATTATCCGGCAATTCTTCTTCATAAAGTTTATATGAATGTTCATCATGAATGCTATCGGTGCTGTTTTCTTTATTTTCTTCCTCAGCCTCATTTTCATATTCCGCATTCAACGCTCCAATTAAATAGGCAATATCATCCTCTTTGGTTATGACCTGTTCTGATGCGCTGATTTGCGTTAACGGTTCCTCTACCTGCTCTTTTATCGGGATTTGTTCCTGCTCTATAATCTCTTCTTCATAAGCGATTTCGGGCTCGTCATTTTCATAGCCGTATTCATCTTGCGGTGTGCCGAATATAAACGGGTGCAATGCATAAAAGACAAAAAGGCACAGCAACGCAAAAAGAGAGAGCTTCCAACCTGAAATGAACTTTTTCTTTTTTTTCATTTCAAATGTCGGGCGCTTATTTTGATTTGCTGTGCCTTTGTTTGACAAGGATTAATCCTTTTTGCGCAAGGTTGGAAAAGCTATTACATCACGGATGGTTTCTGCTCCGGTCAGCAAGATGGCCAAGCGGTCAATGCCCATACCCATACCACCGGTCGGAGGAAAACCGATTTCCAATGCATTTAAGAAATCTTCATCCAGCATTTGAGCTTCATCGTCACCTTTTTCTCGATCTGCGCATTGAGCCTCAAAGCGCTCTCTCTGCTCTAAAGGATTAGATAACTCGGAATAGGCGCAGCCCATTTCCATTCCGGCGATATAAGCATCAAAGTGTTCCACTAATCTTGGATTGCTGCGGTGCGTTTTAGCTAAAGGTGAAATATCGCGCGGCATATCCATAACCAATGTCGGTTGAATAAGCTTGGGTTCAACCATTGCATCAAACACCTCAGAAATAACCTTTCCCCATGAGATGCAATCATCAGCATTCACGCCTGCGGATTTTGCCATTGCTTTGGCTTCTTCCAAGGTTTTGGCCTGCAAAAAGTCAACACCGGCGTATTCTTTAACCAAATCAATCATTGATTTTTTGGCAAAAGGCTGGCCTAAGTCAATTTCATTTTCTCCAACCTTGATAAGGGTTGTTCCCAAAACCTTTTGCGCAACATATTTGATTAAATCAGGTATCAGCTCTGCCATATCATTATAATCGGCATAAGCTTGATAAGCCTCTAGTGACGTAAACTCCGGATTATGACTTTTATCAATACCTTCGTTTCTGAAATTGCGGCCGATTTCAAATATATGGTCAAATCCGCCGACGACTAATCTCTTCAAATATAGTTCCGGCGCAATTCTTAAGTACAAATCCATATCCAATGTATTGTGATGGGTGATAAATGGTTTTGCATTTGCGCCGCCCATGATGGGGTGGAGCATCGGCGTTTCAACCTCTAAGAATCCGTGTTCTTCAAAATAGCTACGAATGGCTGAGGTTATTTGGCAGCGCTTTTTATATATTTCTTTAGCGTCATCATTCATAATAAAATCGACATAGCGCTGACGATAACGGGCGTCCATATCGGTCAAGCCATGAAATTTTTCCGGTAAGGGCTGCAAAGACTTAGAAATAATATCAAATTTTTTGGCGGCTATAGACAATTCTCCGCGCGGCGTACGGCGGATGAAGCCTGTTATACCGACAATATCGCCAACATCCAAGCTTTTAAGGCGCGCCAAATTTTCTTCATCCAAATGCATTTTGTGGCAGAAAGCTTGTATTTTTCCGGTTGCGTCCTTAACATCAATAAACATACCGCTATTGCGAACGGCCATGGCGCGGCCGGCTATGGTGACTTCATCCGTGGTTTCGGCGCCGGCTTCCAAGTCCTTGTATTTTTCTTGCAAATCGGCGGCGTAGGCCGTTGGTTTGAAAACATACGGATATGGATTATAGCCTTTTTCTTGCAAAGTCTTTAACTTTGCCAAACGCGAATCGCGATGAAACGTACTTTCTGCTGTCATTGTTATTTTATTCCTTATTTTATTTATTTTTATGATTTTTTTTACAAAATGAATTTTCTTTGTTCTGACTATACTCAAATGAGATAAATTTTCAATAAAATAATTGATTTTTATGCAAAAAAAACTTTATTTCGGCAAAAAAAATCACTATAATATTGTTATATTTCGAGATGTTATGATGTTTTTTTTGTTAAATTGGAGTTGTTCGCCGATGAGTGTTGATATTCGTGAAAGATTAGAAGCTGCTAAAAAAGCCCTGCGCCATGCCAAACAAACCTTAAATAAAAAAGTTAAGGCTAAGTCTGACATGGTGGCTAATGCTGCTATGGTCACGATTGCAACCGTTGCCTCTTATCAGCCTCATGCCGTTCATGCTGAACGCAATGTTTATGACGCGAATATTGAAGTTAATGCTCCAGAGGCAAGTTTTGGTGATGCTCCCGAAATTGTGGCCGATGAGCTGCTCTTTGACAAAGATATGATTAATGTTTCTTCTTTGGAGAAATATCCGCATTATGAATTTCATAACAAAGTGTTTGATAAACGCGGTCGGGAAATTAAAGATTTTGCTAATGCCACAAAGTGTTCTATTTGGGATGTGACTTATCAGCGCGAAGTGGGTGAAGAAGCTAATCCGGTCGGCGTTTTTAACAGTTATGCCGGTAGCTTGCAGCTGGATATGTTTAATGCCAAAAATTTTGCCATTTATATTTTGCTTCATGATGACTATAAAGATATTGGGGATCGTTTTTTTAATAAATCAGCCACAGGTTTTCAAAAAGCTTTGACCGCATTTAAGGCTGAGTTGGCTCAAAAAGGTAACTTGGCTTATCATAGCGGAAATGCCAAACGAGATGCTCTGGCGCGCTTTGTAGTGCCTGATTTTAAACAAAAGTTCAGAAACGAAGGCAAAAATAATCCGGTGGAATTTTTGCATGCGCAACGCGACTTCGGCGGAGAATGCTATATCGGATATAATCAAAAGACTTTTGATGCCATCCGCTCTACCCTTGCCAAACAAAACATTGACATTGAAGATGTGCACTGGGTGGTTATCGGCTTGTGGTGTGCCAAAGATATCGCAACCGGAAATCTTAACGGAATAGAAAAAACCATTAAAGGAAAGAGCCTGAGAAGTATTAACTCCCTGAGCTATATTACCGAGTTAAACACGGTGTTTAGAGGCGTCTTTAGTACAAAAGGCGGTAAAAGAGCCATTGCCTTTGCCAAAGAGCATATTCATGATGCGCCTTCTTTAACGACTATGCGTGACTTGTCTTTGATTGCCAAAGATAAATCTATTTTGGACGATTATGTTCAACTCTTGAACAAATATCCTGGAAAAACTTATCAGGAAGCTCAGAAGTTGGATGATATCCAGCAACGCATTATGGCTGAAGCCCAAAAAGCCAAAGAAAAAGAACTTTCTGCTCCGGTTAAAAAGACAAAAAGTGATTTAAGTTTGGCCTCCGCTCAATATATGATAAATGCAAAAAAAGACTTGAATCGATAAGAAAATACTTGACATCGCTTTTCAACAGTTATAGAACATTATTAGTACAAAATATTCTAATAATGTTCTTTTTTTATATTTCAATTTTTTGAGGGAGGATGAGCGTATGTTAACCGAAAAGCAATACAAGCTCTTGATGTATATTAACAAGGTTTTGAAAGAAACCGGTTGCTCCCCATCCTTTGAAGAAATGAAAAATGCCGTCGGGCTTAAGTCAAAATCAGGTATTCATGCCTTGATTGAAGCTCTGGAAGAAAGAGAGTTTATTCGTAAACTTCCGCATAAAGCACGCGCGCTTGAGGTTTTGAAACTGCCTAAATTTAAGCCAAGGGCTATTGTCGAAGAAGAGAAAAAGCGTGATATTGCCTTGCAGAACTCCGCCGCGCAAATTCCTTTGTATGGCAAAATTGCGGCCGGTACTCCGATTGAGGCAATTGCCGATGAAAATGAGGTTATTCCCGTGCCGTTTGAAATGGTCAGCCATGGTCAGTTTTATGCCTTAACCATTGAGGGCGAATCTATGATTGAGGGCGGAATTATGGATGGTGATACCGTGATTATCAAAAAAGCAGACACCGCTAATAACGGCGATATTGTGGTGGCGTTGGTTGATAATGCTGAAGCTACGCTCAAAATATTTAAACGCGACGGAAATGATGTTTTGCTCATTCCGATGAACAAAGATTATCAAACTCGCAGGCTCCCAGCCTCTCGCGTTAAAGTTCAGGGAATTTTGGCTGGATTGATGCGCACGTATCATTAGAACATGTAGTGTGTTTTCTGCTAAATATCAGATGTGTGTGATTTTATTTTTAGGTTCTGGGGTAGATATGTTTATGGGACTTTAAAATGAATATGCAGAAAGCTACTTCTCGATTGTAATTGTTTTGTTTGCTCGTTTCTTATTTATCTTTAAGAGCCAAGATTGGTATGCTTATGAAGTTTTAATATGCATATGCAAAAGGAAATGTCTCTACCATAGTTATTTTGTTTGCTTGTTTTGTGGCTGCTTTTTGTGATAGCTTAGCAGAAAATCCCCTTTGATTTTTTTCAAAGAGGATTTTTTGTTGGTTACCATACAGAAAACCTCGAGTGTTATTCTCGGGCGTTGTTAAAAAAGAAATGTTGAAGTTGTTAGGCTTTGACCAATTCAAACTTCAATTTATGATTATAGATGGCGGCCACTACCGCAACTCTCCTTAAGTCAAAGCCTTTGCCTTGTTCCAGATGTTCTATTCTGAGGCGAGATAAACCGCTGATTTTTGACACTTCATCTATACTCAGGCCACGTTCTTGCCGGAGTTCGTAAAGTTTATGCCCGACTTCTTGTCTGTTATCCCAAATGTAATTAACTTGTTCTTTTTTTATTCCCATTTTTTAGCTCCTGTTTTATTTATTAATAAACAAAAGCCTGCCCTTAAATTGCGTATAATGGTCAACTAGGGTGTTGTCTGCGGGTCTTGAAAAATTCACGTACTGTTTTGTACGCTAAAATTTTTCTCGCCCTTGACGCCTACTATTTGACTCATTCTCCTCAATTTAACATATTAGGCAGGCGGAGCTCAAAAACTGTCACAGTACAGTCGCCGTTATTCAATATATTACCGGCACTCCGCCTTTTCAGGTGGAGGATTTTTAACTGTGAAGGTGTTTTTGAGGCACCGCCGGCTACCTCTAACCGGCAAATTCAATATAAACACAAAAAAAAGAGATTGCAAGACACAATCTCTTTTAATAAAAAATACCTGCCTTTAATTTAGGCAGGCGGAGCTCAAAAACTGTCACTATACAGTCGCCGTTATTCAATATATTACCGGCACTCCGCCTTTTCAGGTGGAGGATTTTTATAGTGAAGGTGTTTTTGAGGCACCGCCGGCTACCTCTAACCGGCAACTTCAATATAAACACAAAAAAAAGAGATTGCAAGCCACAATCTCTTTTTCTGTGCTTTTGTGCTGGTGCGTTTTTGAAAATTTTGCTTGATTATCTTTTGTTCTTGGCTTATCCTTAGGTGTTTTGTTATTTTTATGTTTATCTTTATATTTTTATTCTTATGAAGCATATTTATCCTAAACTTTGCTCTAAATTTGGGCTAATCAGCGTATCGCTATTTGTCATAGCGGTTTGTGTTATTTTAATTCAAAGTTCTCAGTGGGAAAATGCTTTTATTAGCCATATTCTTTGTTGTTTTGCTTTGGCTCTTAATGCTTTAACTCTCGGGGTGGTGCTTTGGGCTGTGCGAATTGGGCTTAAAACCATCGGATTAACCGTGTTGGTCTCAATGATTGTCGCGTTTGTTGTTGCTATCACTTTGGGGTTGTGGTGGTTTTTGTTTGCACCTTTTGTGCTGCTTATCATTTTGTTGAATTCTAAAATCCAAGGTTAAAATCTTGGATTTTTTTTGTGGATTGGCTCTTGTTTATTATAGTTGAAAAATTTGCTTTTTTAGATATAATATCTAATTGTTTTGTTTTTTGAGGATTGTATGAAAGAAAAAGTTTTACACATTATCGGTGGTGGATTGGCCGGTTCTGAAGCTGCCTGGCAGGCTGCTCTTCGCGGCATTAACGTCGTTATTCATGAAATGAAGCCGTGCAAATTTTCGCCGGCGCACAAATCTCAAAATTTGGCTGAGCTCGTTTGTTCAAATTCTTTGCGCTCCGATGACTTTCAACATAATGCCGTCGGGTTGCTCCATCAGGAAATGCGCCTTGCAAACTCTCTTGTTATGCAATGTGCCGATGCCACTAAAGTTCCGGCAGGCGGCGCCTTGGCTGTTGATAGAAACGGCTTTTCCCAAATGATTACTGATGAAATATCTCATCATCCGAATATTACTGTTATTCATGAAGAAATTTCTGCTTTGCCTCCGGCTGATTTTGGTGAAACAATTATTGCAACCGGCCCTCTCACTTCTGAGCCTTTGGCAAAATCTATTTTGCAAACAATAGACAATCAATCCCTGTCTTTTTATGATGCGATTGCTCCCGTCGTATTTAAAGATTCTATCAACTTTGAAAAAGCTTGGTTTCAATCGCGCTATGATAAGGGCGACAAGTTTGACTACATCAACTGTCCGCTTACTAAAGAAGAATATTATCATTTTGTTGATGAACTTCTGAAAGCTGAAAAAACAGAATTTCACGACTGGGAAAAAGTGAACTATTTTGATGGTTGTCTCCCGATTGAGGTTATGGCTGAACGCGGTGTTGACACCCTGCTTTATGGCCCGATGAAGCCTGTCGGCCTGACGAATCCTCACTCGTCCGTTAAGCCTTATGCCGTGGTACAACTTCGTCAAGACAACAAAGAAGATACACTCCGAAATATCGTGGGATTTCAGACAAAGCTTAAATATGGTGAGCAAAAACGCATATTTCAAATGATTCCGGGGCTTGAAAATGCTGAATTTGCCAGATTGGGTGGAATTCATAAAAATACATTTATCAAAAGTCCTATTTTGTTGGATAAATTTTTGCGGCTCAAAAAGCAGCCAAACATTCGCTTTGCCGGACAAATTACCGGTTGTGAGGGATATATTGAAAGTGCTTCTATTGGCTTTTTGGCCGGATATTTTGCGGCTTGCCAAATCAATGGAAATGAGCCTATTTTGCCGCCGCGCGTAACCGCTTTCGGCTCGATGCTCAGCCACCTGATCGATGATACGAATATTGATGACTTTCAGCCGATGAACATTAACTTTGGAATATTTCCTACCATTCAAGGTGAAGTGACAGCTAACGGAAAATTCAAAAAGCTCAAAGGTAACGACCGAAAGTCAGCCTATTCTGCACGTGCACTGCATGATATTCAAGCTTGGTTGGAGAATATACGTCCATGATAAAAGAACGGCACAAATTGCAGAAAGATGAAAATTTTCCGGTGGCTTTTTGTTTGTTTCCTAAAGCATTTCGGCAGACGGTGAATGCTTATTATACTTTTGCTCGAGAAGCTGACGACGTGGCTGATAATCCCCATCTTTCTGCTCAAGAAAAGCTTGATATTCTTAATCATATGGAAAATGTGCTTTTGGGCAGCAAACCTCAAAGCAAAAAATATGCCTCTGCCGCAAATTTGCGTGAAATTTTTGTAAAAGAAAATTTCTCCCTCTCTTTGGCAACAGACTTACTCAAAGCCTTTCGGCAAGATGCGGCCGGTTTTGAATATCAGACTTGGGCTCAACTCACGGAATACTGTCGGTATTCTGCGGCTCCAGTCGGGCGCTTTTTGCTCGCGCTTTATAACGAAAATCCTTCAACCTATTTGCCGGCGGCTTCTCTTTGTGCCGCGTTGCAAATTGTTAATCATATTCAAGATATTAAATATGATGCTTGTGTGCTTAACCGCGTTTATGTTCCGCAGGAAATTTTGCGGCAATTTTCGCTCTCGGTTGATGACCTGAAGGCTGACACTGCTTGCCCTCAACTGAAAAACGCCGTTGCTTTTATGATGGAAAAAATTAACGGATTGCTCAAAGAAGCTCTTTTGCTCCCGAGTATTGTACAATCACGCGCGTTAAAAATTGAGGTTTTTGTTATCTTTTATTTAACAAAATATATGATAAATAACTTATTAAAAAAAGATTTTTTGGCTCATGAGGTTAAACTTTCTTGTTTTCAGCGTGTTTCTGCCCTTATCAAAGGCATTATACGCGGAATGTTTGCCCAAACCAAAACTGTGACTAATAAAGGTATATAAATGAACGATATTAAAAAAATTGTCAAACGCTCTGGCAGCTCTTTCTTTTGGAGTATGAGATTCTTGCCTAAAGCTCAGCGTATGGCTATGTATACAATCTATGCGTTTTGCCGCCATATCGACGATATTGTGGATGGTGATGATTTGGCTATGGCCGAAAAAATTGAACTTCTTAATGCTTGGAAAGACGAAATTGATAATATTTATGACCGGAAACTTCCGACAACCGATATCGGACGCAAAATTTATAAAAATTGTATGCGCTTCAAACTGCCTAAAGAGGAGTTTACGAAGCTTATTGACGCGCTTTCTATGGATATTCCTAATCCTATACAGGCACCTACACTCAAGGATCTTTATAAATATTGTCGTGGAGTGGCCGGTGCTCCGGGGAATTTGTCTTTGCGGATTTTTGGCTGTAAAGACGAAAAATTGATTGAAGAGCTCTCGGTGGCTTTGGGCAATGCTTTGCAACTCACAAATATTTTACGCGATGTGAAAGAAGATGCTCTGTCTAACAGGCTATATATCCCTAAAGAAATGCTCGAAAAAGCCGGCATTAGCTCTACGAACCCGCAAGATGTTTTGGTTAATAAAAACTTTGTAAAAGCACGCGCCGAGTTGGCTAATGTTGTTGAAGATGATTACAAAAAAGCGCAACAACTTATTGCCTTATTGGATAAAAAATCAGCTCGCTCCGTTCGGGCTATGGAAGCTATTTATCATAAGTATTTTGATGTTATGAAAAACCGTGGTTGGGAAGTTATCTCTCCTAAACCGCATTTGTCTAAACTCCAAAAACTTTCTATTGCGGCTAGGGCTTATTTTGCAAGAAAATAACTTTTTTATTGTCGGCGGCGGAATGGCGGGACTGACCGCGGCCAAGTACATTAAAAAATTTTTCCCGAAATCTAAGGTGCGGCTTTTTGAAGCAAGCAACCGCTTAGGGGGTCGTTGCGGTTCTTATTTTGATAAAGCTCTTAACCGTCGGCTCGATTATGCCGTACATGCTATTCTTAAATCTAATCATGAGGCGCGAAAATTGTGGGGGCAAAATGATTTTTGTGTGCCATCTTTTTTTGACTTTAACTCAAAAAAAATTGCTTCTCCTTTTCGCTATTTTGATGATATTGCGTTAGCCGCTCTTAACGAACCTTTGGGTTTGGTTGACAAATGCGTTATCAAAGCTATGTTTTGGAAGCTTTTTCCATTCATAAACGCCGCAAAAGTTTATTTTTCTCAAAATACTCAGCAACAGACGCTTGTTTCTCCTCAGGTGCAATATCTGGATGATGTTTTTTATAATCACAGACTTTGCGAGATTGTTCCCTATGGTAATCATGCTCAAAAATTGGTGTTTCAGAACTCAGCGGTAAAACTTCGTCGGCGCGATGTGTTAATCCTTGCTCTTGATAATATGAACGCATCTCACTTTTTGATGCTGCCGAAACTAAAGCATAATTCCATTATTAATCTGCACTACTTGACTAGCCAGCCGATTTTTTTGCCTAACGGAAAATCTTTTATGGGGGTGCATGGCGCTCAATTTGTGCAATGGCTCAGTGTTCATCAAAATGTTTTGTCGGTAACCATCAGCTTTGCCAACAGCATACATTTATCGGATGATGAACTTAAGCGTGAGGTTTGGAAAGAAATTTGCCTTATTCGAAATGTGGCTTCCGCTTTTGTACCGCCCTGTCGCGTTTTACGTTTTAAGCGTGCAACTGTTGCTCTGGATGCTGAAAATGTTGCCAGACGCCCTTCTTCTGCCCAAACTTTGCTTGATAATGTTTTTGTGGCCGGTGACTGGACGATGAAAAATTTGCCTTCTTCTATTGAAACAGCCGCCCTTTCCGGAAAAAGAGCCGCGCTTCAAGCCAAAAAATTTATCAAGTCTATCTCTTAATTTTATGTATTAAAACAACCCCGTGGGGGAAACACGGGGTTGTTTTTTTTGACTTTAGGGAACATAATTATATTCTTAATTATTTTTGAACATTCTGTTCTTGTTCTCTATACCATATTGGTTAATTCTTGGAGCATTTCATCTGCGGTTGTTATGATTTTTGTTGAGGCTGAATATGCTCTTTGGGTTACAATCATATTAGAAAACTCTGTTGCCAAATCTACGGTTGAGCTCTCTAACGCACTGGATGAAATTTCTCCGGCACCATTGGTTCCGGCTCTCTTTAACAGTGCTTGGCCTGATGAATCGGTTTCTATCCATGCGTTTCCGGTTAGCGCTTCCATGCCGTTCGGATTGGAGAATGTTGCCAAAGGCAGAATTGCTATCGGACGTGTTTCGCCGTTATCAAACAACGCTGTCACAACGCCGCTCTCATCAATATATACGCCTGAATAACTACCAAATTTTGCACCGTCCTGATTGATATAATCTGTGGTGAAATCTCCGGACAAGCTTGTTAAACCGTCGTTTGTGCCGGTGTTTCCCATAAACAACTGTATTATACTGCCGCTGTTGACGCCTCCATCCATATTTTGTGCGCCGTTGGCCCATGTTATGGACATTTCATCAACATTGAAATATTTCGGCGTACCATCTGAATTAAAGCATACAGCTGGTGATTTGGATCCTTCTTCTATTGAATCCGGTCCGGTTTGGAACTGGTAACCAATCGTGTTGTTATAGCTTTGTACCGTGATGAAGTTTGCTGAATCCTTGGTTCTGACAACGCCGGAAATCGTCGTATCCATGCCCGTTGTGTTCAAGGCTATATCTCCACCGGTTGAGGTCGGCAAAATTTCCAAGCTGGTGCCGCTTACTACAAATCGGCTCGGTTCTTTGGCGTTGGCCTGTATGGCATCGCCTAAACGGCTGACTACATCGGCTATGCTGGTGGCCGTGTTGATATTTACGTAAACATTACTTCCGGCATTCGGCGTATCCGTATTCACAAAGTGATAGGTGATTCCGTCTATGGTTAAGCTTTTACCAATGTAATTATTTGCCGTGTCTTCGGTAAAGTCTATTCTGGCACCGTTCTTGATGTCATCATCAATTTGCGGAATGACAAATTTTCCGGTCGGAATTCCTGTCGTTTCATTCGGGTTCGCGGCTCTTTGCACACAGGACAATGTTTGACTGGCATCTATTGTTAAAGCTGAACCCATTGTGGATTGTGTGATGGTGATTCTATCTGAACCTGCTTGGAAGCGTTCGCCTGAAGGCATTGTTTCTTGCAAAGCCTCGGCAAAAGCTGCCGTAAAATCACCCAAAGTAACAATATTGTCATTTAAGTCTATTGCGACACTGTTGGGGCCGGTTACGCCTCCCGGGTTGGTTGTGAACACAAAGGTGTAGGTCGTGCCCGTGCCTTGGTCCGTTATGGCTATGCTTGAGCCATTTTCCGGTATTGAGGTGAACTCTAATTGTCCTGAGGCAGAATATACATCTGAGCCAACATCTAACGTATTGTTGCTACCATACAAAATTGATGTTGCGGCTCCGTCAGGAACTGATGCTGACATATTCCAGCCGCTGGTGCTCATTTTTTGGAAGTCTAAGCTCATATTGCTCGGATTGCCCAGACTATCATATATTAAAGCTGAAATTTTGCGGTTGGTTCCGATGGCATCATCACTCGGCAAGTTGGCTCCAAAATTGATTTGACGTGTCGGAGTGGCTGTTCCTCCGATGTTTTTCAAATTTACCGGCTTTAAGTTGCGGTTGTCTATGATGTTATCATTAATCAACACTACATCTCCAGCCTCATCATAATATGCCTTCATATAGGTAATGCCATTAATATTTACCGTTGAGGCTTGGGTGTTCCCGTTCCAGGGCAATAATGACCAGCCTTGCGCATAAAATCCACCGGTGTTGACCAAATAACCGTTTTCATCTACGTCAAAGCTTCCGGCTCTGGTATAGGCCCACATATCACCTTCTCCCGGATTGGCCGCCTGATTGACAACAAAGTAGCCGTTTCCGCTGATGGCTATATCTGTTGAAGATGAGGTCGATGACAACAATCCTTGTGCATTTATCGTTTGTTTACTGACTGGCTGCACGCCTCCAGGTGAATAGTGGCTGCTGGTTGTTTGTTTTGTGACTAAGGTTTGAAACGCCGTATTGGTTCCTTTGTAACCGACGGTGTTGACGTTTGAGATATTATCAGAAATGGCTCCCATCGCGGTCGATTGGGCGGCTAATCCTGAAATACCTGATTGCATTGCGCCAAATATACTCATTGTTTTTCTCCCTAAAGTGCTTTCTAAATAATTCCACTCAAGACGCTGCCGGCAACGCTGGCTGCTGTTTTTGCTACACTAGCCAATGTTTCCGTTACGCCTGAATCTTCTTCTGTTCCTTCTTCTGGTGTTTCTTCACTTCCTGTACCTTCTTCACCCGTAACAGTATCTTTATCTTTGTCAAAATAATCATCATAACGGACGGTTAAGATATCATTCAGGTTTGCCGTGACGGCATCGCCTAACCCAATATAGACGCCATCGCTGTCGCTCGCTACGCCCGTTACTTTTCCAAATATTGTCGTCGTTACATTGGCCGCAGTTTCTCCTGTGGCTGTCTTGGCGCTTACGACTATTTGATAAGCTCCATCTTCAAGCTGCTGGCCGCCCGCCGTTTTACCGTCCCAGTCAAACTCATGTGTGCCGGCTGTTACTTCTCCGCTTTCAGAATACACAACCGAACCATTCAAATCCTTGACTATAATCGTGACACTTTGAACATCTTTATCCAAAGTATATGCCGCCTTGGCTTGGCCATCTTGCAAAGGCATAACATCGCCCAAAACTTGCGCAACTTTGCCGATATATGACACAGCTTGTGCGCCTAAGTTTTGGATATTCATACTCAACAAACTATCTAATTTTTCGTTGGTTTGTATGGCTTGTTCAACGCTTGAGTATTGTACCAACTGGTTTGTGAATTCTGCCGTATCCATCGGATCAAGCGGATCTTGATATTTTAACTGGGTGGTCAGCAGTGTTAAAAACGTGTTCATATCCGCCGACAAAGTTTGTGCCGCCGAAGATGTTGTACTGCTTGCTCCCGTTTGGGTATAACCATTTATGGCATTTACATCTGACATGGTCTTACTCCTTTATGCTTACTATACTCTGATATTCAAGGCGGAAGTGCCGTCCCAGACTTCAGAGATATGGCTGCCGTATTCCGGTGTGTTTTCATTCTCGGCATCTTGTTCCAAAACACGGCCGATAAAGTTTCTTAATTCGTTGTTTTGCTCTTGAGCGGAGTTCTCTTCTCTGTAACTAAAGCTCAAGCTGCCTTCATCCAAATTAAAGCCGGCATCGCTAAAAGCTTTTTCCAATGTGGGTAATTCTTTTTGCAACATTTCTCCGGTTTCGGCTCGGCTGGCTATGATATGCGCCTGCAACTTGCCGTCTTTGGATAACTGCATTTTGATTTCTATATGCCCAAGTTCTTCCGGCTTTAGTTTTATTTCTATACTATCTACGCCCTTCACTGCTGATTTGGTTATATTTACTTTAACTTGCTCTGCTACTTCGCGGCTCATTCCTTTGTAAATATCTCTAAATGACGTTTTGTTTTCTGCCGCAACACCGTTTTCCGATTTTAGGCCCTGCGCCGCTCCATCTACTCCGGCTAATTGGCTCATATTTGTGCTGCTTACCTCGCCCATTGCTTTAATTGCGGTTGTTTGCGTGTTTTGCACATTTATTTTGGTTGTTGCTGCCATATCTTGGTCCGGCATGGCTTGCGGAGATACTGTGCCATTCAAAACATTGGCAGTAACTGTATTATTTTGTGCTTGAATTGGTTGTGGCTGAGCATCTTCCGCGTTGGCATTCAATAAGCCTTTTCCTTCACCTGAAAATTGTTTTGTATCGGCTGAGGCTAAAACTTCTTTGACAGATACTTTTGCTGTTTGGTAGGAAAAATTTTCCTCTTCGACTTTAACATCTACTTTTAGTTTTTTATCTGAAGATATCATTTCTGCCAATTTATCTGACTGTTTAACTATGTTTTCATCTACCAAATTTTCGGTTATATCCTGTGTTTGCACAAAAGTTTCTGCTGTTTGTGTGGTGGGGTGCGGTTTGCTTGTCTCTGATGTTTTTTCTGTCGGTAAAACATTTTCTGCAACCTCCGGCATAATTTGTTCAAATCCATCCAATGCAATTTGCGGTGCTTGATTTTGTGGCTCCGCGGGTTGAACCGTTTGCATAAGGGTAACGTCGGAGTGTCCGTCGGTGCTCAAATACGCGCTCATGTCTATGGATGAAGAAGCCAATAAATCAGAAATTTCTTCTCCGGTCATCACACTATATGTATTGTCCATACTGTTATATACGGTTACGGCGCCCATTGTCTGAAGTGTATCCGGCAAAAGAATATTTAATACATCGGGCATGATAGCCGTGGCAGAATCATCATCCATCGTTTCTTGGATTTGTGTTGTTGGCTCTGTCGGAGCGGGTATTTCTGCAACATCTTCAGAATTTTCGGCTTGCGGTTGGTTGCCTTCATCTGCCGGCTGAGAATTATCAGCTTTTGCGGTATCTGTTTTGTCTTCTGTTTGAGCCGGTGCGGTATCTGTTTTTTCCGTATCTTTATCTTGAACGGTCTCTTTCTTTTGTTCTGTTGTGGCAGAATTCGAGGTTTCTTTTGCTGCTGGTTTGCTTTCGGCCTTATCTGTTTTATTTTCTTTAATCGATACGGAATCTTTTTTATCTGATACGACGCTGGACTTGGTGGCTTTTTTGTTTGCTTTATCAGCTGCATCGGCCTTCTTAACAATGTTCAATGCTGAGGTGTTTGAGGTGGTGGAAGTTTTTTCCGCCGTTTGAAAATCAAACAAGCTCCCTTGGGTAAACAGCTCTCTGAAATTTTGCAATGCCGTTTGCCCGCCGTTTTGACCTTCAGTCTTTTGAGAACGGTTTGAAACCAACATTGCCGCTATGCTATTTATATCTTTAACTTCCATGATTGAATCCTCATTGTTCAATTATCCTGAAGTATGATATGCAAATAGCGTGCCAAATTTGATTATATAATAAAAAAGCCTTGCGAATGTTTTGTCTTTCGAAAGGCTTGGGATTTGTTTTATAAAAATTATATTACAGAACTTCTTGCGTCGAGGCCGGATGGTTTGGCGCTTGTTCGGCAGCATTTATATTTTCTGCCAAACCCCGCGCAATGTTCATATTTATATCTATCAATATATTGAGTTGCTCCGGCTTAGGGTCTGTGGCCGCCAGCAACATATTGGTTCGCTTAAAGATAAATATCGACAAATTGATGATATTGATTTTTACGCTTTTGTCTTGCGGACAATCCGGCTCGCCCATCGCTGTGGCCAATATTGTCCATAATCGGCGGTTCTTTTCTAGCGCCTGCGGTAATTCAGATTTCTTCTCTTCCCAATTTTCTTTTATCGCGTTAAGGGCTGATGCCGTACGAATTAAGGCTCTTGTCTCCAGCTCGTTTTCGCTTAAGCCTGACATTTGCACTTCCGCGTATGCTTGAGTAGAATCCATGTTTTTTCCTATTTTTTTATAATCTAAAATGTTTCTTAACAATCTTATTATATCCTATTTTTGTTAAAATTATATAAATTTTCTTTTATAAGGTTTAGATTATGCGTCATTTGTTTTTATTTTTGGCTCTTGCGTTTTTGAGCTTCCCTTTGAATGCTACCGCTCAAATTGACTTTACAAAAGATGATGCCGTTTCAAACAAACCCTTGTTTGTGACCGGTTTTACCGATTATCCTCCCTTTGGCGATACGCAGCCTAATTATAACTTAACCTATTTTGACAGCGCTCTCATCCCTTTTATTGAAGATTATGCTAAAAAATTTAATTTTAACATCACTTATATTTATAATCAGCCCTATCAAAAAAACTTACAACAAGTGCAAGCCGGTAAAATTGATGTTGTGCTCGGAATTTATGCCGACAGCGACCCTCATAATGAATTGGAACTTGTGTATCCGTCCATTATTTCTAACCCGATTGTTGTTGTTACGATGCCTGATAAAAAAGCCTCTATTCAAACGATTGATGACCTGAAAAATCTTAAAGGGGCTATCGGTGCTTATGAATACCTCAGCGAATTTGTTAAATCACAAATTAAACAATATAACATTCAACAAATTTCTACGCCTTATCATCTATACAAGGGCTTGTATACCGGTGAATTTGATTATGTTTTGGCTTCAGCCTACAACGGGAGAATCGTCTTGGCTAAATTGGGGCTGACCGGCCAACTCTCTATTTCCAATAACGCTATTTGGAATATGCCTTTGTTTATTGGTATTTCTAAATTATCCGGATATCGCGACCAAATCAGGCGCGGTCTTTCTCAATTAGCGGAGAAAAAAGAAACCAATCAATCGGTGCTTGATAATATTTCTAAAATTATTCACAACTACGAAAATCAGTATCAAGGTGTGGTGGCTCCTAACTTTTTTGCTGAAAATTAGGTTTTCAACATCTTATGCATATTATCTTATGCATACTTGACCTGATGATTTGATGTTGGTAGTATTATCTTGTTTGTTGCAAAGGAGATATTATGGTTTTATTGGTGCATCATCCGGCTTCGCCTTTTTCTCGCAAAATTAGGTTGATTTTAAGTGAGAAAAAAATGCTTTTTGTTCTTAAGGAAGAACTGCCTTGGGCTTTGTCTGATGACGCCCTTAAACTAAACCCGGCCGGAAGTTTGCCGATTTTTGTGTTCGACGGAAAAGTTGTGGCCGGTAATTATGCTATTTCGGAGTTCTTGGAAGAAGCTAACCCCGATGAGCCTTTGCTGCCAAAAAAAATTCAGGATAGGGCCGAAACCAGACGTTTGGTCGAGTGGTTCGACGATAAATTTTATCGCGAGGTTTTTACACCTATCGTGGCCGAAAAAATTTATAAGCGTTTTTCTTTGGGCGAATCTCCTAATGCAAGAATTATTAATTCAGGCTTAAACAATTTGGCTTTCCACATGGAATATGTGGATTGGCTGGCTGAAAGACGCAATTATTTATCCGGTGAGGCTTTTTCTTTGGCCGATATCGCTGCGGCTGCCCAGATTTCTATTATAGACTATCTTGGTGATGTGCCTTGGGAGGGCTATAAAAACGCTAAAATTTGGTATTCTAAAATCAAATCCAGACCCTCTTTTCAGGATTTGCTTAAAGATTCCATTAAAGGGATTTTGCCCGCTAAACATTATGCCAATCTTGATTTTTGATAATTTTATGAGGCTGTCATGAAAAAACTCTCTTTCTTGTCTTTGGCCCTTTTGGTTCTGGGTGGTTGTTCTTGGCTAACCCAAGGGCATGGACAGGTTATTTTTCATTGGGAAAGAGAGAATACAGGAGTGGAAAAATTTGCGCGCGACCACTCCGAATGTTTACGTAAAGCTGAATATTTTACGCTTATTCCGGATATTGAAAATTGGTTTTATTCTGAAGAGGTTAAGCTAGATATTCGCGCTGACTGGCATAGTGAAAAGGGTATTTGGGCTTCTTATATTCCCTATCCGGGGGCGCAGCCCATTATTGTTAATTCTTTGCGTGATGACGCTAATATTGACCCAAGTGATTATCGTGAATGTATGGAACGCCGCGGATATTGGAACCGGCAGTATGATATTCCGACCACGACAAACATCTATATTTATAAGCCACAACGAAAGTTACAGAATGAGCCGTTCAGCCGCGAAGAAATTTAGTTTTTCTGCTTTGACTTGCCGCCGTTTATGGCGGTTTTTTTTTTCACGCTCTCTTTTTCAGGCTTGTTTATTTCATAAAATTTTATTTACAGATTTTGCTGGATTATGGACACCGGTGATTGCTTGGGTAATGAATTTGGCTGGAGTGACGACACCCCTGGGGGTGGTGCCGGACCAACAGATGAGTTTGATGAAAAAGGCCCTGAAGATTGCATCAAAGAAGGCTATACCTTAACCTCTTGCCCTGAAGGCAAAGGTCCAAACAAAGTTTGTATGTATGATGATCGGTATTTTGAATATCTTTGATATATATATAATTTTTTTCTAATCTATTTTTATATATTTTTTATTTATCAAATGTTACCTTATGGATGGGGCCGGAACTTAATGGGGTTAGTCCTTCAGGGCGCACAAACTTAGGCAGGCTCGGTGCTTCTACTACCTGCGGCTTTTCTTGCGTCGTCTCTTGCGCCTTGGGCTCTAGCTCTTCTTTGCTCAATACTTTTGCTTGATACAGGCACTTCATTCCCTTCAGTTGATTATAATATTTTTCTATGCCTTGTATGCTTTCTCCTAAACCTAAATACAAAAAACCTCCCGGAATTTGGTTCTTGTGTATTCTTGCTATGGCTTCCTCCTGCTTTTCCGGAGTGAAAAATCTCAATACATTGCGGCAAAACACAACATCAAACGGGTCATAAAACGTAACATCATCCAACAGATTGTGGCGACGAAACTCTATCAGCTTTTTTATGTCATTATTAACTTGCCATACATCTCCGTCTTGATGAAAATTTTCTATTATCGTACGCGCATTTAAACCCATTTGTATTTCAAAGTTATTATAAACGCCTCTTTGCGCTTTGCTGATTGATGCGGTTGATAAATCTGT
The DNA here is from genome assembly GCA_944391615.1 of uncultured Alphaproteobacteria bacterium. GTDB lineage: Bacteria > Pseudomonadota > Alphaproteobacteria > RF32 > CAG-239 > HGM16780. The sequence continues at coordinate 33,979 of CALXUE010000009.1, read as the reverse complement.
GCCGATTATCTTTATGTCCCAGTCTGAGGCCGCAAACATTCTGTTCTTGACTGATATGGCTATGGAATAGGTCTCTTGCCCTGATGAACAGCCCAAACTCCATATCCGCAATTTCTTTACATCTCTGTTGGCTTCTCTTAAATGCGGCAATATCCTATCTTCGAAACCTGTAAAAACTTTATAATCTCTATAAAAGCTCGTATCCGATAGGGCTAAAGCCTCTATAACCTGCCAAAGCAATGTCTTTTGCCCTAAATGTAATTCCGTTATTAAATCTTCTACTGAGGCATAATTCTTCTCTCTCACAAAATTATACATCTTGCGGTCTATGATAAAGTATTTATCCTCGCCCAGATTCCAGCCGACATTCTTTTTCAGTAATTCAATCAGAAAGTCAAAATCATCTTTTCTCATTCTTCTCTCCTACACCAAATCTAATATTTCAAGCTTGGATATGATGATTTCTTCATCAAACGGTTTCATGATATAATCATCTGCTTCTCCGTCTAAGGCCTCTTTGATATGATCAACATCCGTCATTCCTGAGCAAAATATTATGCGCGGCTGGCTTATCTTTAACATATCTCTTATCTTATACATCGCATCCAGACCATCTAATATCGGAAGTTTCGTATCCATTAAAATTAAATCGGGTTCCAGACGCTCACATAATTCTACGACCTCTTCTCCGTCTTCTGCCTCATGGATTTCATACTGCAGATTTTCCATTATTTTGGTCAGCAACAATCTTATTATCGGTGATGGATCTGCTATTATACATTTTCTCATGATCTTTTCCCCTATCTGACGATGATTGCTATTCCGCTCGTTGCTTTTACTGATATTGTTTTGTGTTGACTTTCGGCATAGGCCTTCAAGGCTATTATCGGCGCATATAACGCTAAATTTTCTGGATAATTTCCTTCTTCTATTTCTTTCATCTTTTCATATTTTTCTTGCGATAATTTGGCTGGTGATGTTACCTCTCCTGCAACACAGCCCGCAGCCGCCTCTATCTCTATAACTCCTCCTTTTACTATCGTATCCGTTAAAGCCATGAGTGTCAACATCGCTATGCGCGACATTGTTATATCGGCTAATTTTAACTTTATGCTTATGCCGTTGTTGTCCGGATTGCCCAATGTTTTAATATATTCTTCACTGGTTTTAATAACTGTTTCTGCATCCGTTAAATTACTGTTATCTAATCCAAATGCCATTCGGAAAAACTTGAGCCGGCTGCTTAACACTCGCGAACTTACTTTGAGTATGTTGCTGATATCTGACATAAAATCCGTGTCACCTTCTTCCATTAACTCAACCGCATTGCAGACGGCTCCAATGTTGCCGATTAAGTCGTGGCTCATTCTGGTGCTGATTATTGCGCTTAATTGTGTTGCTTCCATTTTGCTTTCCTAAAAACTATATATTCCCGTGTTCATAAATTTTTGGTCTTCTTGGGCCATGCGGGCAAAGTCAAGCTCCCGTAACATTGGGTCTTCCAAAACCAACATCCCTGTGGCGGCCTGCAAGTAAGGCTTTTGATTGCCTAGTCCCCAGGTGGCATCATCTTTGTTATCCGGTACGCCATATTTGCGATTCACCTGTTTCCAAAAGTCATATATCTTGATGTTTCTCAAATAGGTAGCTTTGGGGCTGGTGCCATAATCTTGAGCGGCCATACTCTTATAACTTATTTTATAAACCTTGTTGCCGCTAAAATTACTGGTATATCTTACTATAATTTCTTCTTTGGTTTTATATTTGGCGTATTGGCTCGTGGACAAATACTGGTAATTATTTTTTTTGGCCATTTCCACCACACAGTTTTGAAGCCTTTCATAGCCTATAACTCCGCTGTTGCGGCATGTCTCCTCATTACGCCAACGGATAAAATTCGGGATATCGTATTTGTCTTTTACTTTTTGATAGCCCCTCTTTTTCATATTTTCTTCCACTTGCGTTTTATCCATTCTCAGCATAACGCCTGATATATCAAAAACAGCCGCATTCGACCGTGCTTGCGCATTTTTGGGATCATCAACCAAATTTTCAAGAACACTGGTGGAATCCTGCCCCCCACCTATGCTACTGCCAATGTCTTTTAGGGTTTCCTTTATGTTTTGGGACCAATTGGCTCTTTTTTCCGGTTTGGTGGCTTGTTCTTGTGTTTCTGAACTTTTGTTTTCTTCTGTTGTTGTTTCTGCTTGCGAATTTTCTTTTTGCTGCAATACGTCCGTTAAGCTTTCTGACTTCATGGTGATTGGTATATTGCTTTGCTCTAATGGGCGCTCCGGAATGTTTTGCTTGGGCGTTTCTTCCGGCAAGGGTGTCGGCATATCTGCCTGACGTTTAACATCTTTGGCCGGAGGTGGAACTGCTGTCGAAGGCGAATCTTCTTCAAAAGTTAAATCATCAAAGTTTAGATTGTTTTCATCTATGTATTTGGCGGAAGCTAACGTTTCTTCTTCCTGATAAACTTGCGGGGCATATAATACGGCCTTTTCTTCTTTGGCTGCCGCTTTGCCAAAGAAGGCTGTTATTCCGATTAAAATGCTTATTCCCCAAAATTTATTCATTCTTTTTGTTTTTTCCTACTTCCCTTCTGTTTGGAGTATACTCTTTTTATTATAATAATAAACATCTTCATTTCACTTATCCGCACCCATCATCTAAAAAAATCCTCAAGTTTTTCTTGAGGATTTTTTTCTTTTTATTTTTTTAGCTCTAGAAATTTGCGATGCGTTCCAAGGCTGCCTCTAATTTGGCTTTGTTGGCTTCGGCCTCGCTTTGGCGTCTTCTTTCTTCTGCCACAACGGCCGCCGGCGCACGTTCAACAAAGCTTGGATTGCTCAATTTTTTCTTATAGCCTTCCAAAAACTTATTCACGTTTGCAAGCTCTTTGTTTAAACGCTCTTTTTCCGCTGCAAAATCAACCACACCCTTTAACGGCATCAGCATTGTGCTTTCTCTGAACACGCTTTGAACCATATCCGGTGTTATATCGCCATCATAGGCGGATAATTTTTCCAATCTTGCCAATGTGCAGATTATCGGATTAAACTGTTCGATGTGCTTGATACTTTCTGCGTTGGCATCTTTCAGATAAACTATCGGTTTAGCACCTGCCGGTATATTCATCTCAGCCCTTAATGAACGGATATTGCTAATCAATTCAACCGCCCAGTCAATGTCATTCATTGCCTCAACATCAATGCTTTCATCCTTAGGCCACGGGGCATGAATCAGTTTGACTGACCTTTGCGCCGTATTGTTCCACAATTCGGTCGTAATAAAAGGCATAAACGGATGCAAAATTACCAATATTCTATCCAAAACCCATGCAAATGTGCTTCTGGTTTCGGACTTATCCTTTTCGTTCTCTCCATAGAGAATCGGCTTTATCATCTCGATATACCAATCGCAGAAAGAACCCCAGACAAACTGGTAAACCGCATTGGCCGCATCCGAAAAACGAAAATCATTCAAATTTTGGGTCACTTCTTGGGTGGCTTCTTGCGCTTTGGCGATAATCCATTTATTAACCGCCAACTCGACTTTGTCTGCAGAATATCCATTTTGCATTACACATTCGTTCATCTGCCCAAAACGCGCTGCATTCCACAATTTTGTTGCAAAATTGCGGTAGCCGGCTATGCGTGCCTCACTCAAATTAATGTCTCGGCCTTGAGTTTCCATTGCCGCCATGAAAAAGCGCAATGCATCCGCTCCATATTTTTCAATGGTTTCCATCGGGTCCACCGTGTTGCCCTTTGATTTGGACATTTTGCGGCCTTGTTCGTCCCTTACCAAACCATGAATATAGCATTTTCTGAACGGAACTTGCTTCATCTTATACATACTCATCATCATCATTCTTGCTACCCAGAAAAAGATGATGTCAAAGCCTGTTACCAAAACAGATGTCGGGTAAAATGTGTCTAAATATTCGCTCTTATCCGGCCAACCTAATGTTGAAAAAGCCCATATTCCTGATGAAAACCATGTATCCAATACATCTGTCTCTCGGGTGAGCTCTTCTCTCTTGCCATAAAACTCATCCGCGGCTTTTTGGGCTGTTTCTTCGTCCTCTTCACAGAAAATATGCCCATCCGGACCGTACCATATCGGCATTTGGTGTCCCCACCACAACTGACGGGAAATACACCACGGCTGAATGTTTCTCATCCACTCAAAGTATGTCTTTTCATAAGACTTTGGAACAAACTCCATTTCGCCGTCTTCAACCACTCTAATTGCCTCTTTGGCTAATGTCGGAGCGTCCACAAACCACTGATCCGTCATCAAAGGCTCTATCACCACGCCGGAACGGTCGCCATAAGGAATAACCATCGGGTGATCCTCTATCTTGTCCATGAGCCCCAATTCGGTCAATTTTTCTATGGTTTTCTTTCTGGCCTCCTGCGTGTTCAACCCATTAAACGGTGTATTTTCGTTCAATGTACCGTCTTTATTCAAAATATTTACCAGCGGAAGATTGTGGCGTTTTCCGACTTCAAAGTCGTTAAAGTCATGTGCCGGCGTTATCTTAACAGCCCCTGTTCCTTTTTCAGGATCGGCATGCTCATCGGCAATAATCGGTATAACTTTATTAATTATCGGGATAATACAATTTTTACCAATCAAGTGTTTTAATTTTTCATTGTCTTTTGAAATGGCTACGGCTGTATCACCAAACATTGTTTCCGGACGGGTGGTGGCAATATGAACATATTCCCCTGTTTCTCCTTCTATCGGGTATTTATAATAATACATTTTGCCGTTGGCCTCTTTTTGGACAACTTCCAAATCCGAAACTGCCGTGCCTAACTTGGTATCCCAGTTGACTAGCTTTTTGGCTTTGTATATCAATCCGTCTTTATACAAACTTACAAATATCTTTCTGACGGCGCGGCTTAATCCCTCGTCCATCGTAAAGCGCTCTCTTGACCAATCGCATGACGCGCCTAATCTTCTCAACTGCTTGGTGATTGTTCCACCGGACTGGGCTTTCCACTTCCAGACTGTTTCAATAAATTTTTCTCGCCCCAAATCGTGTTTGCTTATGCCCTCTTTGGCCAAGTTTCTTTCAACTACCATTTGGGTTGCTATGCCGGCATGGTCCGTACCCGGTTGCCACAAAACTTTTTTGCCAAGCATTCGATTATATCTTATCAAAATATCTTGCAGTGTGTCGTCCAGTGCGTGTCCCATATGTAAAATGCCCGTCACATTCGGCGGCGGTATCACAATTGAAAAAGCATCCTTATCCGAACGCATATCCGGCTTAAAATCTCCACTGGTTTCCCAGTCTTGATATATTTTTTCTTCAAATTCTTTTGGATTATAATTTTTCTCTAACATTGTTTTATCCATTTTCACAATTTTTCAAAAATTTACATTTTTTTAACATCTTTTATTGGAGATGTAAACTAAAAAAATGCTCCCAATTGTCTTCTTTGAGAGCATTTTTGATTAAGGTCGATTCAGCTTGCGCCTATGAACCAACCTTTGCCATAACTCGTCTAACTTCTTCTCTGACTACTTCTTCAACGACTCTTGTTAAATTTTTATCAACCCAAACTTTGGCCTCTACCTCAACGGCGGCTCTTGCTTCGGCTAACATATTCTCATCTATTTTTGTCAGCGCATCCTCTATGCTTGGTTTTAAGCTCTCTCTTAACACGGCTTTTATCAAGTCTTCAACCGTTTGTGCGCCATCACCGATTTTTTTGCCGGAATCTATCGGCGCAACTGCACCTGCTCCGCCGTTGTTTGAATTAAACATTGCGGCAAAGTTATCAATGATTTCATCCGGTACATCGGCTTGTTTCTCGGCTTTGGGCTCCGTTTTTTCTGCAGAGGGCTCTGCCTTTTCTTCAGATTTAGGTTCTTCTATATTGTCTTCTTTTGTTGCAACCGCTCCTTTTTCTGTTTGAGTATTTTCTTCTGGTTTAACCTCTTGCGGCTGTATTGTGCCTTCATTATCTATTTGTGATAAAATTTCATCTACCGACGCGGGTTCTTTGCTCGGCAATTCTTTTTCTAAAATTTCATCACTATTATTTTCATCTATTGAATGAATTAATTCATCTAAAGCTTCATCCGAAATAGAATTTTCCTCCGAATCTTCTGGCTGTTTGGGCGTTAAGGCTGATATTTCATCCAAATGACGTGAATCTTCTTCCGCATCAAATATCGGTTCCGAATCCACATCTATCTCCGTATGCGGAGAATCCAGCTTGAATTCTGGCAGCTCTGCCGTATCTTCAGGTTTATCCGCTGACGGCATCGGTAAATCGTCTATGGAAAAATCCGCATCTTTTATTTCAGTTGTCGGCGTTTTTGGGGTTGGCTGATGTTCTTCTACAATCATGGATGCAGACAAGTCATAGACTTTATCTTCAGGCTTTTCTTGCGGTGCCTGAGTTTGTACGGTTTGCTCAGGTGACTGCTTTTCATTTTCTGAAAGTATTCCTTTGATGGATGAAAGAATATCCTCCATCGACATATTGTTATCTTGACTTTCTGCTTTATCCATAATCCTTAACCCCTATTTATGTTGTTTTCTTAATCTTATTTATCAACTGAGATGGATAACCATTTGCCTCTGGTATCTTTATAATACTTTTTGGCATCATAAATATTGACTTTCAAATCCAAATCTTTGGCTGTTAATTTGCCCATGGCCATTAACATTTGCATGGATGAAACATAGTAATCCCTTCTGGCCTTGACCTCTTCAACATTTGAATTTAACAACTCTTGATATGCATTTAACACATCCAAAATTGTTCTGTTTCCCAAAGCTTCTTCTTTTTGGACGCCGTCCAAGGCTATTTCATTGGCTTTGACCTGATCTTTGATGGATGATATTCTTGCCTTGTTGGTGCTCATATACTCCCATGCAGATTTCAAATCAGAACGCAATTGACGCTCGGCTTCCATTACTTGTTCTTGGGCTTGCCATTTTTGATATTTGCTTTGGCGAATCTTGGCTCTGGTTTCACCACCGTTATACAATGGCACATTTACGTTTAAACCCCACTCTACATCATCTGTCGTGTGTTCTCCATAAATTCCGGCCGGATTAGCATCAACCTTTGAAACACCGCCTTCCAAGCTCACAACCGGAAACAAGCCGCCGGTTTGGGCTGATACATTATATGTTTTAGAATCGAGATTGTGCTTGGCTTGTTGAATGGAATAGTTATGTTCCTTGGCATACATATACGCTGCTCTAAAATCTGACGGCAAATATTTGTTAATATCTCCAGGTTCGGTCAAATCCTTGGGCTCATTACCGATAATACGCGCATATTCTGCCATTGAGGCTTCCAATGTTCCTTCGGAGCTAATTCTGTCTGCCTTTGCACTTGAATATCTTGCCTTAGCCTGTGAGACATCGGTTCTGGTCACTTCACCGACCTTAAAGCGCTCTAAAGTTTCATCCAATCTCTTTTTCAACAAATTTTCGTTATTTTTTTGGAGTTCAACGATTGCTTTATTTTGCACGACATCAAAATAAGCTGTTGACGCTGCAAGCAATATTTCCTGCTCAACATTCATCAAATTATTCTGTTCGGCTCTGATGGCGCTATCCGTTGACTTGACTGTATTTACCGTTGACAGGCCTGAAAAAATCGGTTGTGACACATTGGCCGACAATGTTGTTCCACTTGACCCGTCATTATTAATATTTAAATCATCATTTGAATTTGTTTCGTTATATGTGCCGTTTAACGAAATTGTCGGACGAAAACCTGAACGCGCTATGGCGGCATTTTCATCTATTGAGCGCAAATATGCACGCTGGGCTTGAAGCGTCGGGTTATTTTCATAAGCGGCTCCCATAGCTTCAAATATAGTCTCTGCTCCGGCATTACTTGTTATGGCTGTTGCAATTAACAATGCGCTCAAAAAACTTTTTTTCATTCTTTACACCTCAAAAAAAACTTATTTTTTTAACCTAGTATATTAAACTTTTTGCATTATGCAATGAAATTTCTAAATAAAATAATAACATTTTTTAACTTGTCTTAAAAATAATCCGTATTAACTATATTTCAAACAATTATGTTTATCTTGGGATAAAGTTGTAGGTTTATTTATGAGGAGGTCGTTTCGTGAAAAAGAAAGAAAATGCCACTGCAATTTTGAATGAAATTGATAAGGCCAGACTTAAATTATCCATTGAGCATTACATTAAATACTTTATTGGTAAGCGCACCTGTGAAATTACCAAGGATGAGGCTTTGGATGCTATTGCCATGGCTGTCAGAGAATTTGCTATGGATAAAATGTATGAAACAATTGCCAGATATAATCAAGAAAACGCTAAACGTGTTTATTATCTCTCTATTGAATATCTTATCGGACGCTCCTTGGAAAATAACTTACATAATTTGGGGCTGTTTGACATTTTAAAAGATATTAAAATCGAGGGTATGCCCGATATCACCTTGCAGGAAATTTTTGATACCGAATATGATCCTGCCTTGGGGAACGGCGGCTTGGGAAGATTGGCAGCCTGCTATTTGGACTCTATGGCTTCTCTTGGAATCCCTGGTTTTGGTTATGGTATTAACTATCAATTCGGTTTGTTCAAACAAAAATTTGAAAACGGTTACCAAGTAGAACAGGCTGATAGTTGGCTAGGCGAAGACTCTCCTTGGCAATTTGCTCGTAATGACAGAAAAGTTCTTATTCCTATTCACGGTAATGTGGAAGTTGTCAAAAATGCCGATGGTAAGGATACTTTTGTGTGGATGAATACGCAGCATTTTTATGGCGTGCCGTTTGATTTTCCGGTTGTAGGATATGACGGAAAATCTGTTAACTATTTGCGCTTGTTCTCTGCAAAAACCGATGATGAGCTTGATATTAATATCTTTAACGAAGGTGGGTATATTGAAGCTGTTAAAGAAAAAATCGGGACAGAAACAATCTCTCGTGTGCTTTATCCTTCCGACTCTGTCGAATCAGGCAAGGCTTTGCGTTTGGTTCAGCAATATTTTTTTGTATCTTGCGCCGTTCAAGATATTATCCGTCGCTTTTTGGAAAAATGCAACGACTTTCACAAATTGCCGGACTATGCTTGTATTCAGCTTAATGATACGCACCCGGCCCTTGCCATTGTTGAAATGATGCGCTTGTTGATGGATGTCTATGGTCAAGAATGGGATACTTCTTGGGATATTGTAACGCATATTTTTGCTTATACCAACCATACTTTGTTGCCGGAAGCTTTGGAAACTTGGCCAACGCGCATTATGCAAAAGATTTTGCCGAGACACGTCCAAATTATTTATGAAATTAACCGTCGTTTTATGGATTTTGCACGCACCAAATTCGGTGGTGATAATGCAAAACTCGGCAGGATGTCCATTGTTGTCGGTGATGGAGACAACCAGATTATTCGTATGGCAAACCTCTCTATCGTCGGCTCCTTCTCGGTCAACGGTGTGGCTAGGCTACACTCTGAACTGATTAAAACAAATTTGGTTCCTGACTTTTATGAACTTTGGCCCGAAAAATTCATCAACATTACCAACGGGGTTACACCCAGAAGATGGTTGCTTCATGCAAACTCTGAACTGGCTGCCCTTATTACATCTAAAATCGGTGATAGTTGGATTACTAATCTTGATGAATTGCGTAAAATTGAAAAATTTGTTAATGACGACGAATTTATCAAAGAGTTTATTAAAATTAAAAGAGACAACAAAAAACGCCTTATTAAGGTTGTTTCCAAAACAACCGGTGTTCTTATTGATCCGGACAGCATGTTTATTGTTCATGCCAAACGTATTCATGAATACAAACGCCAATTGATGACTATTTTACAAGTTATTGGAGATTATTTGGCCATTATTAAAGACAACAAAAAGTTTACGACACCGCGTTCGTATATTTTTGCCGGTAAAGCTGCTCCGTCTTATAATTTTGCAAAACTTATCATCAAGCTCATTAATAATGTGGCCGATGTGGTTAACAATGATCCGCGTGTTAATGATATGATTAAGGTGGTTTTTGTTCCTGACTATAAGGTTTCTTTGGCTGAAGTTATGATTCCGGCTGCCGATGTCAGCTTGCAAATTTCAACTGCAGGGTTTGAAGCCAGCGGTACCGGTAATATGAAATTTGCCCTAAACGGCGCACTGACTGTTGGAACTCTTGATGGTGCTAATATCGAAATCAGAGAAGAAGTCGGCGAAGAAAACTTTTATCTCTTTGGCTTGACTTCTGATGAAATTTTGAAACGCCGCAGCACTTATAATCCGCGCGAAATTTATGAAAATAACGATTATATCAAACGCATTTTGAATGCTCTTAATTCCAATATGTTTTGCGAAAAAGATTATGTTTTGCTGTTTAAGCCGATTTTTGAAGAGCTGGTCAACAAAGATTACTTCTTTGTATTGGCTGATTTGGAAGCCTTTGATAATACTATTAAACAAGTGAGCGAAGACTTTCAAGACCATAAAAAATGGGCTCAAAAGGCTATTAAAAATGTGGCTCATATGGGCAAGTTTTCTTCTGACAGAGCTGTGCTTGAATATGATAAATATATTTGGCATACTGAAGCCAGCAAGAAAAAAGACAAATCTTGCAACTGCAAAAAAGCAGATAAAAAATAAAAGTATTTTTTGCTTTAGCATAAAACTCTCTGAAATTTCAGAGAGTTTTTTTTGCAAAAAAAGATTGCCTAAACCCTTGTCAATCCTTGAAAATTTCTATTTACAGACTTTTTTCCTTGTGTTATAATACGAGTCGTGGAGATAAAGTAATTGAAAGGAAATTATCATGAGTAAGCGGAAGTTTATCTTGTTGGCTTCGTTGTCTGTATGCGCGTTTGTTGCGGAGACGGCGCAAGCCGATATTTCTTCTTCAATGAATTATATATTCAAAGATGTTACACTTTTCAACACACTTCACACACATTTATCTTTGAATGGAGCTTTATCTCCACAACAAGTTTCAAAAAATCAAAAATCTTTGGTTAAGGTTGCCCAAGTCTGCTGGATTATGGACACGGGAGATTGTGCCGGTTTGGACTTTGTGAGTTCGGATATTAATGGTTCGGGCAATAAACCACCGAGCGAATATGACAAGAAAGGCCCTGAAGATTGTATCAAAGAGGGTTACACCATCACCAACTGTCCGGATGGGCAAAAAGGTGACGGAGAATGTATGTATGCCAATGGCTACTATGCCAAATGTATTCCCGACTGCCCGTCATCTTATACCACCTGCACGTCGCCTTATAAAGGGGTGGGGCAAGTTTGTGGGGATGGCTTGTATGCGGAATGTTGTCAAGACACTTGTCCGGCAGATTACAAATACACCTTAGGTTCAATTCCTGACGGATATGAGGCGGTAGGCGAGCCTTGTGCGCAATGCAACGGTAATAACACCACGGCAATCAAAAAATACAGAGTGAAAGAAAAAGACTGTTCCGGATTTTTGGATTGCGGAACTTTAGGCTGTGAGGATGGGGCTTCAACCTGCCAAAGCGGAAATCAGGTCAAGTGTTCGGAATGCAAAAAATGCCCGAACTTGGGCACAGAATCAGAATGTCCGCCGTGTTCGGTTTGCTCTTATGAAGAATGCTCCAACTTGTACATTGTGACAGGTTGTGCCACGGGGTGCCAAGATTACTGTGACTACTGCGCTTTTGAATAAGGGTGAGAGAGAAAAGTTTAATTATTATTGAGGAGATTTAGAAAATGAAACAATATTTACTTTTAACATCGGCTTTGGTTGCTAGTGGTTTGTTGAACAGTGGGGTGGCGAATGCGGCCTGTATTAAAACACCGACGTGTTCATCTTTGGGTTATGAAAGCACAACTTCTTGTTCCGGTGGCTTGAAATGTCCGTTTGGCAATGCGTGGAACTGTACTTTAGTCAATAAAATTACAGAACTTGAAAAAATTATTGAAAAAAATCAAGCCGAAGAAGCCCTCAAAAATTGCAAAATCGGTGATATATTGTACTCAGATATGAGCTGTAATGCAAATATGATTGCATCTAAAACGCCAATCGGTGTGGTGTTTGATACTACCAATGGTTTGGCCATAGCTAAAGATGAGTTTGCAAATATGCCATGGGGCTATGTTGGAGAAGATGTGTCTGGGGTACAAAACTCAAGCAGTGTATCAACCTCAACTGCAGACTGGCAAGGGTTTAACAATACCAAAGCAATGTATGAGGCAGATAAATCAGGGTATAATTATCCGGCGATTAAAAAGGTTTTGACATATTCAACAACTGGAACAGAACAGGGACAATGGTATTTGCCGGCGGCGGGAGAATTACAGGCAATCTCGACCAACAAAGATACTTTGAATACAACGTTAGCTAAAATTGGCGGAACACAGATGTCGGGTAATTATTGGTCATCATCGGAACAAAACAGTGGCAGCAGCTATTATATCGGCATAGGAAACAATAGTAGCACTACAGGAAGAAAGATTGCTAAAAATAAAGCAAAACCGGTGATAAACTTTGGTAGCAAGAATAAGACAAATTTTGCTTACGTTAGCAGTAATGAAACCGCTTGCGGTTTGGGTTCTATTTTATATTCAGATAAAAAATGTTATGCGGGAAGTACGCCAAGTGGGAAGACGCCGATAGGAATTGTGTTTGATGCAAGTCGGCGTACGGCGATAGCCTTGGAAAGTTTGCCTTCAACAATGGTATGGGGGTACGGTGATATTCCTGGGATAACGAATATTAGAGATTCAAGTAAAGCCAAACAAGACTTTAACGGTAAGGCGAATACGGCGGCGATAAAGGCGTATAATAGTAATCTGTCGAATTATGCAGCGGCATACTATGCATATAATTATAAAACCACCGGCACGAATGCGGGAGAGTGGTATTTGCCGGCTTTGGGTGAGTTGAATACAGTGTATAGTAATAAGGACTATATGAACTATGCGTTGTCGTTGTTGGGTAAGAAGGATATTTCGACAAATTATCATTGGTCTTCTTCCGAGTATGATAATGGCTATGTTTGGACATTGTCCTTCTATAGTGGTAGTGTGGACTACGACCTTAAGGGTTACAGCAATTACGTTCTCCCAGTCCTAGCTTTTTAGAACGCTCATTGTTCACAAAAAAACAGGGGCTTTAGCTCCTGTTTTTTTATTATTCTCTCTTCTAGAATAATGAGGCGTGTTTCATATTATCAAAATAGCGGTTTACCGCGCGGGTGGTGGCTTTGGCTAATTTGCGGCGGTAGCTTTGCTGCTTTAACAAGCGTTCTTCCGTGCGGTTTGACAAATATCCCATCTCAAGCAAAACCGAGGGAACATCCGGCGCCTTCAAAACCGCAAATCCGGCAAAACGGTGCGTGTCATTCACCAACTTGGCGGCTGAACGCATTTCCTGAACCATAAAGGTTGCAAACTCTGAAGAGCGATTCATCGTTTCTCTTTGCGCCAGATTTATCAATATATCTGACACCTCTTTCGAATGTTCAACCAAGTTTAGCCCATCAATCACGTCGGCTTTATTTTCTCTTTCTGCCAAAGCCTCGGCCTCTTTATCGGAAGCTTTTTCTGACAAGGTATAAACTGACAACCCCTTGGCTGAGCGGTTCTTTGTGCTATCTGCGTGCAGTGATATAAATAAATCTGCCTTATGTTTACGCGAGATTTTTACTCTATCTCGCAGAGGAATAAAAATGTCTGTGCTACGGGTTAAATAAACCTTATAACGCCCTGTATCTTCAAGCATTTTTTTCAGCTCCTTGCCCATGGCCAACGTAATATTTTTTTCATACATGCCGGAATAGCCTATCGCTCCGGGGTCTTTACCACCATGCCCCGGGTCAAGCACAATAATCTTTTTTCCGCTTTCTTTGCTTTTGGCTTTGCTTGATGATTTTGAGGCATTGCGGCTAACATAACTTTTCGGGGAATCCGTGCTGGTAAAGGCATAAGATGTGCCTACTTTTTTGTTAAACTCTCGTTCTGTTGCGACCGACATATCAATTACAAAGCGCCAACCAAAATTGCTTTGAGGCTTTAGGACAAATGCTTTTTTGATAATTGCAGGTTTGGCCAAATCAAAAACAATGCGACGGCCGTTACTCTCTATCGTGCCGAGACGACCCGATGCGATAATGTTATTCTTGGTAATTTGATTTTCTATTTTGGGGCTGACATCTATGCCGTATGTGTCAACAACCAAGCGAGACGGCGATGACAGCAAAAAAGCCTTGTATTCAAACTCAGAATCTGATTCCAACACAATGCGGACTGTGCCGATACCCTGCCCTATTCTGAGTGATGATATTTCATCAGCATATGAAAATGTTGAAATCAATAAGCTCCAGACAAACAAAAACACCGAGAAAATTATGCCTAACTTTCCCTTTGGTTTGTTTTTGATTGTTGTTTTTAGTTCGCTGTTTTTCATTTTTCCCCGCTTTTGTTATTATATAAAAGACTTCTTACTTTTATGTTAAGAAAAAAATGTGGGTTGTTGAAAAAATTTGTGTTGTTTTTTTAGAGAAAATGTATATGCTAAAGATGTTATATGTCTTTTTTAGAATTTTTTTGACCTTGCACTTTAAGTTGATTGGCTATCGGTCTTAACGTTACACATAAAAATTCATATAACAAAAGGAAAAGTTTTTTTGAGCAGTTTTGCTAACCAAGTCCTTTGCGGCACTAACTAAGCAAGAATAATTAAGCCAACGGGATTTGAAAAAAAATATAGGGTTTATGATTTATGTTTAAGTCTTTTACTTGTTTTTGGGTTATAGGCTTTTATGGGTTTTAATGAAACTTTCCACCAAGAAGTGATTGGTGGGATTGTGACCGTATTTTATGCAATCTGCTCCAAAGTATTTGTCTTTGCCGATTTTTATCGGCTGATTTGGAGTTTATTATGGTTAAAAGAATGCTTATCGACGACACGCAACCGGAAGAAACACGCGTGGTTATCGTTGATGGTAATAAAATTGAAGATGTTGAATTTGAATCAACCAGCCGCAAACAGATTAAAGGTAATATTTATCTTGCTAAGGTTATGAGAATTGAACCTTCTTTGCAAGCAGCGTTTGTGGATTATGGCGGAAATAGGCACGGTTTTTTGGCCTTTGGCGAAATTCATCCCGATTATTATAATGTTTCGGATGCGTTGATAGCCGAAGTAGACAAGGAAGTTGATGATATTATTGAAGCTAAAAAGCAATACCTCAAAGAAAAGGAAGCCGAAAGAGAGCGTATTCGTGCTGAAAAAGCCAGACGTCGGGAAGAACGACTGAAAGCTATGGCCGAGGCTGAAGCCTTGAAAAATGCCGAATCTGCTGAAACTTTGAACAATGAGCAAAATGATGTGGAAACGGCGGAAAAGGTTGAGGCTGTTAACGCGGAAAATAATGAAAATGAAAAGGCTTTGCCTGAAAATGTTGTTTCTGAGGGCGACACTACAGCACAAAATGAACAAGATACTCAAGCTCCGGCTTTTGAAGAACAAAGTGATGCTGCCGTTTCTGTTGAAGATGCGACCCAAAGCGGGGAAAGCGGGGAAAACGGAGAAAACGGGGAAAGCGGGGAAAGCGGGGCTCAAGCTGCTCATTCCGATGAGGGAGTCAACGAAAGTGTTCGGGAAAATGATAACGAGGAATCATCTGCTTTAGTTGAGGAAGACGTTGTTGTTGCGCAAGAAACACCTACCAAACCTAAAAGACGTTTTCGCCGCAAAAAATTCTCTGCCCCCAAAGAAGAGCTCAAAGTTTTGGCGGAAGCTTCAAAAAAAGATGAAACAGTTTCCGGCGAGCCAGAGTTTGAATCTAATGACGAAGCGGTTGTACAAGAAGTTGCTTCTGAGGAAAAAGAATCTTACAACGATGAAACAGCCTCAGTTGAAAGCGAAGTTATTTCTTCCGGCGCCGGTGATGATGACGAAGTATCTGCAAAAGGTGTTCAAAATAACGACTCAGATGCCGACGATGATGACGATGACATGGAAAATGATTTTGAACTGCAACGCAAATTGTTACGCGTACGCAAGTTATATCATCGTTGCACCATTCAAGATGTTATTAAAGAAGGGCAAGTTTTGCTCGTGCAAGTAGTTAAAGAAGAGCGCGGCAACAAAGGCGCTGCCTTAACAACTTATCTGTCTTTGGCCGGAAGA
The DNA here is from genome assembly GCA_944391615.1 of uncultured Alphaproteobacteria bacterium. GTDB lineage: Bacteria > Pseudomonadota > Alphaproteobacteria > RF32 > CAG-239 > HGM16780. The sequence continues at coordinate 17,824 of CALXUE010000009.1, read as the reverse complement.
TATTGCGTTTTGATGCCAAACAGAATTAAAAGCGGCGGCGTTTCCCGCAAAATTACCAGTGTGGCGGACAGAAAACGCCTCAAAGGTATTGTCAAAGAACTGCCTTTGACCATGGATATGTCTATGATTGTGCGTACCGCCGGTGAAGACAAGACTAAGGCTGATATTGTCAGAGATTATAATTATCTTATTCGCACGTGGAATAATATTCGTTTATCTGCTCTTAAAACAAAAGCACCGGCTCTTATTCACGAAGAAGGAAATTTGATTAAACGCGCACTTCGAGATATGTTTACACGGGATATGACCGAGGTTATTGTCGATGGTGACAGTGCGTATAAAACTGCTCGTGAGTTTATTAAAATGTTGGCTCCGCAAAACCTCAAAAAAATTAAGAGCAACCGCAAAAATGATTTGCCTTTGTTCCAGAGATTTCAGGTTGAGGCTCAGCTTGATAAACTGCATGACACCAATGTTCAGCTCGAATCCGGCGGATATTTGGTGATTAACCCGACTGAGGCTCTTGTTTCAATTGATGTGAACTCTGGACGCGCCACCAAAGAAAAAGATTTGGAAGAAACTGCCCTCAAAACAAACCTTGAAGCGGCTGATGAAATTGCACGCCAACTCAGAATGCGCGATTTGGCCGGTCTTATCGTGGTCGACTTTATTGATATGGAAGACCCCAAAAATAATGCCGCTATCGAAAAGCGTATGAAAGAGGCTATGAAAAACGATCGCTCCCGTGTGCAGATTGCAAAGATGAGCTGTTTCGGCTTGCTTGAAATTTCAAGACAGAGAACGCACTCGTCTTTCTTTGAAAGCAACTACAAAGTTTGTCCGTTCTGCCACGGAAAAGGCTTAATCCGCACGATTGAGTCAAGCTGTGTGTTGATTTTGCGCAGTATTGAAGAAGAAGGTATTAAAAACAGAGCCGCTGTGGTGAATGTTTTTGTGCCAAGCGATGTGGCTATCTATATTTTGAACAACAAGCGCGATGCTTTGATTGATTTGGAAAAACGCTATAAAATTCAAATTATCATCAGCGCGGATAATGAAATGAAATGTGTGGATGATTTTAGAATCGAACGCATTAAAGCATCAAAGGCTGTTCCACAAAAACAAGAAAAACCCGTGTCTGAAGAAATTTTTGAAGAAATTGATGATGACGACGATGATAACAATGCTGACGAAGAAAATGGCGAATCCTTTGCTTCTGATGAGGAAACGGCGGCATCCGATGAGACGACAGGTTTGGAAGATGATAAGGCTGAGCAAACAGACAACCGACGCTTTGACAAACGCTCTCGCAGAATGCGCAATAATCGTTTTGACAAGCGCGGACGCCGCAGAGGCCGCCGTGACTCACGCTATCGGAATAATGAAGAAAATAACGGAGATAACTCGGTGGTTGAACATTCGGAACCGATTATGCTCTATAACAGTCACGAAGATATTCCTTCTTCTGAGGGGACAAATGATGATGCCTCTCCTAAGGAAGAGAAAAAATCGGCTTGGTGGAGAAAGTTAATCAGCTAATGTATCGGAAGGTGCAACATATTTTTAAGGGACTAATGGCAGGAATTTTCCTGCTATTGGTCTTTTTTGGTTCAAGCAACGCTCAGGCTCAATCTATTCGGTTGATTTCGGATGAAGAAACAGAGCTTTTTTTGGCGGATATTCTCCGGCCAATTTATAAAGCCGTGAATATTCCGTTTAATCGCAACAAAGTGTTTATTGTGGAAGATAATTCGCTTAATGCCTTTGTGGCGGACAGAAATGATATGTTTGTGCATACGGGAACTTTGATACAGGCTGACAACTACAACCAAATTGAGGGAGTTTTGGCGCACGAGGCCGGACATATTCAAGGTGGGCACATTTTGCGCCAAAAGCTTAAAATTCAAGATATGCAATCGGTGAGTCTGGCGTCAATGATTGCGGCCGGCGTGGTGGGTGCGGCCAGCGGGCGTCCCGATGTCGGGATGGCGATTATGCTTGGTTCGCAAACGTCGGCCTTGCACTCTATGGTGGCGCATCAGCTCCAAGAAGAAAGAAGTGCCGATGAATCGGCAGTTGAAACTTTAGGCAAACTCAACAAGTCAGCCGTTGGTTTGCGTGATTTTATGAAAAAACTCCAGCAACAAAATATGCTCTCCGGTATTGAAGAAAGCGATTATTTTAGAACACACCCAATGAGCAGCGAGAGAGTCAGCTTTTTGAACAAAGCGGCGCAAAACAAGCCGTTTATACCTGACAAAAATTTGCAACACAGGTTTGAGATGGTTAAGGCCAAGTTGATTGGATTTTTGGCGGCGCCACGGCGCGTATGGCAAATTTATCCGCGAAATGATACCTCAGCGCCGGCTCGGTATGCGCACACGGTTGCTCTGTTTCGGCAAACAGATATTAACGGTGCGCTTAGAAATATTAATTCTTTAATTCAAGAGGAGCCGCAAAACCCATTTTTCCACGAGCTAAAGGGGCAAATTTATTTTGAGAGCGGAAATGTGGCGCAGGCTGTGGCGGAATATAAAATTGCCAACAAAATTTTGCCCAATGCGGCAACCATTCAAATCAGTTTGGCGCAGGCAATGCTCGAAAACACCCCCTCCCCGCAAGAAGTTAAAACAATTATCAACTTGTTAAACAAAGCTTTGATAAAAGAAAACAACACTTTTGCGTGGATGTTGTTGGCGCAGGCTTATGGAATGGATGATGACATGGCTTATGCCAATTATGCCTCGGCGGAGTTTAGCCTGCGTATTGGCGAACTTGGCACGGCGGAAAAGCAAATTAAGGCCGCGCGGGAGGCTCTTAAGCCACAAGGCGAAATGCTTAACGGGAAAAATGCAGCACGTGCGCGCAACACCGCCCAGCTCAAACAAAAGCTTGATGATTTGGAAAAAAGAATAAAGCAACTCAAGAAAATTTAATTTTTTTGAAAATTGACAAAAATAACACTTGTATTGCACGGCAAAGTGTGGTATAAGTAATAATTGATATGAATATTTTTATGTTAAATAAATAAATTAATTTTTTTATAATTATGGAGACAAAAATTTTTGCAGAAGTAAAAGAGTTAGCAGCACAGAATGGTTTCAAATGTAACGCTGCAGGGCGAAAGTTCATTGCTGATAAAATTCAGTTAACAGAACCGCGCGCGTTCAGCGGAGATATTTTGAAAACATTGCAGTTAGCTGAAGAAGTCGGCGGATGCAAGGCTGGGGAGGAATTCGAATATATTAATGCGCAGGGTGGAAAGTCCGTTTTCCGTGTTTGCGAATTAAACAATATTCCGAAGAATTTAACTAACCCAGTGTTGGTCGGATTTTCAGGTACGATGGCTTTGCCAACGTATTTGATGGAAGCCGTCCGCTTCTATGCAAAACAAACAGGCAAACTGTTGCCGCTGTTGCTGGTCGGGAAAGAAGGCAACAAAGGCTTGTTCGGAAAGGTTTTTGACCGCACCGAAGGGCTGATGATAGAAGCCGAAAACAAGACATATATGAACATTTTGGAACTTATGGCACCATCTGCTTGGGTTCGGGAAAATGCTCGAATTTGTCAGGATACCGACACCGCAGGAAACCTCGATGAGTTAGCCGCTTTTGCTCGGGCTCAGGAGAAAGAAGTAACATTCATTCTCTGCACCGGACAGCCGTGGTACGACAAACGTGTGGTTGCCGAGTTTGCTTGGCACGCACGGGAAGAAAAGTACAAAGATGTGAAAATGAACTTCGTGCTCATCCACTGTCCTCTGTATCTCAACTTCCACGTTATTGACGGGCGTCCGTCTGAACTTTCACTTGGTTATGCGCAAGCGTCAGTTGGGCCGTTGTGCAAAGACACAATCGGCTTTGACGGCACGACAGAATCTGCTCATCCTGAGCGTTTCTTAATGCCTGGGGTGAAAGAATTCGACTGGGGACAGTTGGAAGAGCTCATTAAAAACTACGCCAACATGGGTTGGCCGAACTATGAAGAAATTCTATTCGGGTCTAACCATGAAGACGCAGTGACAAATGTTCTGGTGGCGGACTTATACGCCCGCGCTTCCTTTACGGAAGACAGCTATGATGACGAAATTCGTCAGGACGTGGCTGAATATCAGAAGTTTGCCGGTGTTTATGATGGTGGGGATTTCTTAACCTACTTGAAGAACACGCCGAAGACAAGCTTCTTCGACCGCTAATTGTTTACTTTATTTACTAACACTTAAAACTTTAAACTTATGGCAAAAGATTATCAGAGCAGCTCAAATTGCTCAAGTAGCGACAAAGGTTACACTTCAAATCCTAACTATCCGGAACCTTCTTATCATGGTGACGGTAAAGAGTATTCTTGGCAGAAAGAAGAACGTGAACACGGTCTTGGTGTTGAGGATTACAAAACTCGTTATATTTGGGGTGGTGACCGTATTGACAAGGATTAAAGTTGAGGTTTTTGCCTCTGCTTTTACAAAAATGAAAGGAATCCAAATATTGGGTTCCTTTTTTTGTGTTTTAAAATGGCGGTTTGACGGCATGAGCGAATTTTTGATGATGGATTGATTAATATTAGAAAATGCGGGGGGGGGATTTTAGTTGAAATTTAACAAAATTCTTTTATATGTGCTTTATGTTATGTAGGTCGGGGAGCTCTTGGCGTATGTTCAGGGAGATTTTTTTGTTCCCCAAAGACCAAGAGAATCATTGCTTGGTATACGATTTACGAACTCTCCGGCCACCTTTGCGCTTAAGGTGGTCGTTTTTTTAGTTCGGGAAATCTTATGGAAATATATGCGCCTTTTTTTGACATCGGGATACGCCCTCCGATGTTGATGTTTCAATCGAAAAACTTGTCAGAAACCTAATCACCCAAGAAAATGTTGACACTTTTTGGGTCGGCGGATACGGAAAGTTTGATGCTATTGCCGCACGCGTTGTTCATAAACTCAAAAATGAATTTCCTCATATTGCCATTGTTTTAATCCTCGCCTACCCGCGGCAACTGCATCAATATGGCGAAAATTTTGTTTTTGATACTTTTGATTATCCGCCCGAGGTCGAAGCCGCACCTTATAAATTTGCCATTTCTGCCCGTAACCGCTTTATGGCTCGCAATGCCGATTTTATTATTGCTTATATCGCAAGAGAATATGGCGGGGCTTATGAGGCGGTTAACCTTGCGCTTAAATTTGGTAAACGTGTGTATTTTGCAAAGCGTTGACATTTCGCATTGTATACAAAAAAGGCTGGGGATGTTCCTCAGCCTTTTTTTGTTGTTTCTTTTGGCTATTCTCGGCCGCCACGCTCATAATTATTGCTCGGGCGCTGTTGTCTTGGTTGTTTCATTATATCCGGCAGATATTGCGCGCTTAAGGTCGGGGTTATGCTCCCGCGGTTTGGTGCTCTCAGCCCTCTGATGCCTTTGGCTTCCATATCTCCGGTTACGTTACGGACTAACTCAAAGGCAACTCCGACAGCCTCTTTGATGCTATCTTTGCGTTCCTTGGTGTTCATATCCGGACTGTTCAATGTTTCTTTTAATTCTTCTCCGGCCAATTTTGCCTCATGCGGCTGCAAAGCCTGATACATATAGGTCATATATTCCGGCGGTAATTCCCTCATGGTGCTTTCCATATTCAAGCCAAGCCCCATAGCTGCAAATTTGCCTTTTATCAGCTCGATTTCCTCCGCCGTGAAAATGCCTCTTTCCGGAGATAATACTTTGCCTAAGCTAACTTGCGGGTTATCTTCTTCTCCACCGCGATAAGCTTCATACAACTTAGCTATCGTGCGGCCAGCGCCAATGATGTTTTCAGCACTCGCCTTCTTTATCTCTTGTTCCATTAATTTCTTTAAGCTACCCTCATAAGCCTTCTTAAACGGTGTGTAATTATATTCTGCCTCCAAGGCGCCGATTGTATCTGCCATATCAGCCATATTGCCTGCTTTTTGCGCATTTTCTCTTAACTGTTGCGCCAGACGCCACTTAAACATCTGTTGCTGAGATTCCGGTAAGGATTTGGCTTTTTCCACCATTTGCATTGCTTGTGATGCATTTATTCCAATTCCAATCGGAACTACTCCGTGGGCTGCACAGAAGTTTCTTAAAACACCTTTATCGCCATCTTTTAAGCCGCTAAACTCAATGTGCGTGCAACCCATTGATTTGTTCAAACCGATTAATCTATCTGCCGTATCATCATCTATCTTCTTATTTCCCGGAAGCGAAAAGGCGAAATCTATGCCTCCGTCATCTCTCGGGCGGGTCCAGTAAATCACGCTATGTTTGACTTTTTCAAGATTACCTTTGTTGTTAAACTTGCCATCCGTGTCATAATTGTCCGGCGACTCATTGTCGTACAAATACCATGCGTCCCAGCCGCCTTTGCTCACCGGAAAATAGCTCAAGCCTCTCTTTTTATTAAGACCATCGGTTAAAATATTTTCTATGCGCTCTTTGACCTCGCCGTATGTCAGCTTATACTTAGGCGCATTGGCCTGCGCCATAACTTTGGTCGTGCCGACTTCATCATGCTTTAACTCACCATGCAGAATGTTCTCTTCTCTCGGATAATCATTCTCTCCGGTTAATGGCGAGTATTCGTTATTTTCTTCTTGCGCAATCTCTGATCTTGCCTGCTCCAGCGTGCCTTTCAATCTTTCTTCCATACCGTCCGGAAGGGCAATGTTTTTTATCCCTAATTCCGCAAGCATATTTAATAGTTCTTTGGCCTGCGCCACGTTCACATCATAATCGGAAAAAGTGACTTTGCCATCCCTTAAGGCAAAGGAAAAATGCGACGGCGTCATCTTTTCCACAACAAGCATTAATTCTTTGTCCGGCGTCATACTTATCAGCATATTAACATCTTTGCCGTTTTCGTTATACCTTGAATCCAAGCGGTTTTTGATGTTGCTTAATTGGGTGAACAATTCAGGATTGGTGTTGAATTTTTCTTGTTCGTCCTTGCTGACCTTGCCGATAATTACATTTTGTTTTTTTAAGTCTGCAATCTCTTTCATCAGCTCGGTTTTTGTTTTTTCATCTGCCGTGCTTAGCTTGGCAACTTTTGTTTGAATTTGTTGATTATTCTCTTCCACAATGGCGGTTAATTCGCTCAAGCGCTTGTCCATACGTTTTTTTAATTGTTCCGCGGTTTCATCCGTGGAAATTTTTGTCTTGTCCATATCGCTAAAGGTAAATGTTTTTAAGCCGGTTTGGTTTTGCGCCATAGTTATTGCCTTTCAAAAGTCATTTATTATTTTTATCATAGCATAATTTGCTTAAAAAACAACTAATTTTTGACAAAAAATATATTTTTTCTAAAAAAAACGGGGCAGCCTTTACGCTACCCCTTATCTTGCTTTGAAAAAAGCATTATTTTTTCAAAACGACAACGCCCGGAAGCTCTTTGCCTTCCATCCATTCAAGGAATGCGCCGCCGGCTGTTGAAATATATGTAAATTTAGATTCAACACCTGCATTGGCCAAAGCTGAAACGGTATCACCACCGCCGGCAACCGTCATCAACTTGCCTTCCAAAGTTAACTCAGCCGCATGAGCTGCAACTTTGTTGGTGGCATTGTCAAACGGTTTTAACTCAAACACGCCTAACGGGCCGTTCCAGACCAAGGTTTTGCATTCATTCATCTTGGCATTAATGGCGGCAATGGTCTTTTCACCAACATCCATCAAGCTCCAACCTTCAGCCGGAATATGCTCCAAATCAACCGTTTTGTGTTCGGCTTCTGCCTTGAATTCCTTAGAAACAACAACGTCTTTTGGCAAAATGATTTCGCAATGATTGTCTTTAGCGGTTTTCATAATCTCTTTTGCAGTGTCAATCATATCCATTTGGACCAAAGAATTGGCCTCGTTAACCGTATCAATGCCGCTTGCTTTCATAAAGGTATGGGCCATACCGCCAGATATAACCAGCATATCAACTTTTTTAACCAGGTTATTCAACAAATCTAATTTGGTGGAAACTTTAGAGCCGCCGACTATTGCCATTAACGGACGTTTCGGATTGTTCAAACCTTGTGACAAAGCATTAACTTCTTCTGCCATCAACAAACCCATGGCTGACGGACGTTCTTTAACCGCTGCTACCATTGAAGCATGGGCACGGTGTGCTGTTGAAAACGCATCTGATACATACATATCAACCGGTGCAACCAATGCTTTGGCAAAATTCTCATCACCTTTCTTTTCTTCATCATAAAAACGAAGATTTTCAAGCAAAATGATTTCATCATCTCTTAAATGTTCAATCGCGGTCTTGACCTTTTCGCCAATGCAGTCATCTACAAATACAACTTTGTAGCCAGATGCTTTTTCCAAATCTTTGACTATATGGCTCAATGAATTTTTCATATCGCCTTTGCCTTCCGGACGGCCGAAGTGTGAAACAACAACAACTTTTGCGCCTTTTTTCTTCAACAATTTAATCGTTGGAACCGTGCGGACAATGCGGGCATCATTCGTAACATGAAAGTTTTCATCCATCGGAACATTTAAGTCGGCTCTCAGCATGACCACTTTGCCCTGCATATCGCCTAAATCTTCTATTGTTTTATATTCCATTTTCTTTTCCTTATAATATTTAATCCCGCCCGACATAACGCAAAATTTTTGTTTTTCTTGCGATATGTCTGTTTGGCGGGATTTGTTTTTCTACTTATTAGCCGTTTACTTTAGCCATATGGGCAATGAGGTCTAATACCTTGTTAGAATAACCCCATTCGTTGTCGTACCAGCTGATAACTTTTACAAAAGTATCGGTCAACTGAATACCTGCTTTGGCGTCAAAGATTGAGGTGTGTGAATCACCCAAGAAATCTGATGAAACAACTGCATCTTCGGTATAACCCAAAATGCCTTTCAACTCACCTTCTGAAGCTTTCTTCATAGCGGCGCAGATTTCTTCATAAGTGGCTGGTTTAACCAAGTTTGCTGTCAAGTCAACAACTGAAACATCCAATGTCGGAACGCGCATTGACATACCTGTCAATTTGCCGTTCAATGATGGAATAACTTTGCCAACAGCTTTTGCTGCACCGGTTGATGACGGAATGATGTTGCCGGATGCGGCACGACCACCACGCCAATCTTTCATGGATGGGCCATCAACTGTCTTTTGGGTTGCTGTGGTTGAGTGAACTGTGGTCATCAAACCATCTTTAATGCCAAAGGTATCGTTCAAAACTTTAGCAATAGGGGCCAAGCAGTTTGTGGTGCATGATGCATTTGATACAAACTGTGTGCCTTTTACGTAAGAATCGGTGTTAACACCGCAAACAAACATCGGTGTGTCATCTTTTGAAGGTGCGGACATTACAACGTATTTTGCACCTGCGTCAATGTGGCCTTGTGCCTTTTCTTTGGTCAAGAACAAACCTGTTGATTCTACAACATATTCTGCTCCGATTTCATTCCACTTCAAGTCTGCAGGGTTCTTTTCTGCGGTTACGCGGATGGCTTTGCCGTTTACAACCAATTTGCCATCTTTAACTTCTACCGTACCATCAAATCTGCCGTGCATGGTGTCATATTTCAACATATATGCCATGTACTCAACATCAATCAAGTCATTGATGCCGACGATTTCGATATCATTTCTGTGCTGTGCGGCACGAAATACCAAACGACCAATACGACCAAAGCCGTTGATACCAACGCGAATTGTCATGTCTTTTTTCCTTCCTTTTTGTTATAGTTTTATGTGCGGTTACCCCGCACCGGCTTTTCTAATCCGTTTGTAATCTATCACCAAATACAGATTTTTCAAGAACAAAATTTTAACCGCCCGTTTTATCAACAGATTCAATTCTTTATGAATTATTATTTTCTAATATCAGTATCTTAGCGATACCATATATGCGTTCATCTTTTAGTTCAAAACCAAGGGGCGGGGTAAATGTTTCATCTTTTTTAACTTCAACAACACACACAGCTCCTTTTTCCAGCCAGCCTTTGCTTTGCGCCTCAGACAATGCTTTTTCAGACAAGCCCTGACTGTACGGCGCATCCGAAAAATAAAGATTATATTTTTCTTTTGCCGTGGGCAGGTTGCAAGCATCTGCTTTTATCAATTTAATTCTGTCTTTTTCTTGCGGAAACAAAGCCACATTTTTGTTTATGGTACTTAAGTCTTTATCCACCATACATATTTTTGAAACCCCACGGGACATGGCCTCCAGCCCAAATGCGCCGCTGCCGCCAAACAGCTCCAGCAACCTATAGGCCGACCAATCTTCGGGCAACCTAGAATACAAGATATTAAACACGGCTTCTCGGGCTCTGTCTGAGGTGGGGCGTACACCTTCTGTTGTTGGAGAGATTAGTTTTTTGCCTCGGTATTTTCCGCCGATTATCCGCATATTAGGCAAGTTTGCCTCCCAGTTGTTCTTTCAAAACTTTTTGCGAAACCTCTCTTACCTCGCCTCTTTTTAAGCTGCCGAGCTGAAATGGTCCGTATGATACGCGGATAAGTCTTGCGACATCTAGGCCTAAAAACTTCATCACTTTTCTTATTTCACGATTTTTACCTTCCTGCAAGGTTACGGTCAGCCAAGCGTTTGTTCCCTGCTCCGAATCTATCTCTACTTTTATTGAGCCATAGGTGATGCCGTCTATGGTTATGCCCTTTTCCAGCTCTTTAAACTTTTCCTGACTGATGCGGCCGTGGACTTTTACCCTGTAGCGGCGCGACCAACCGTTGCTTGGAAGTTCCAATTTACGAGATAACTCGCCGCTGTTGGTCAAAAGCAGCAAACCTTCTGAATTTAAATCCAATCTACCAACCGATATGACCCGAGGCATTCCCTCCGGTAAATTGTCAAACACCGTGGCGCGTTCTTTTTCGTCCTTGTGCGAGGTTATCAAACCAACGGGTTTATAATATATCCAAACACGTGTTTTATCAATTGCGGGAAGTTTTTCGCCATCAATTAAGATTTTTTCATTGCCATTCACATTAAATGCCGGTGTATCTATTATTTCGCCGTTTACGCTCACGCGCTTTTGGCGGATTAACTCTTCTGCCGCACGTCTGGAGCACACACCGGAGCGTGCAATGTATTTTGCCAATCTTTCTGCCATATTTTTTTTACTTTCATTCTTTATTTTTTTATATTATATAACAGATAATTTTTAATTTCGCAAAGGCTATTTCATGCAAAATAAATTTATGTTACGCGCGTTGGAGCTTGCAAAAAAAGCCGCCCTTGAAGATGAAGTTCCCATCGGAGCGGTGATTGTTGACCCGAAAACCAATGAAATTGTGGCAGAGGCTTACAACCAATCTCAGCATGTTTTGGATGCTACCGCTCATGCTGAAATTGAGGTTATTCGTAAAGCCTGCACCAAGCTTAAACAGAATCGTCTGCGCGGCTTGGATTTGTATGTTACGCTGGAACCTTGTACGATGTGCGCGGCCGCTATCTCTTTTGCTAGAATTGAAAATCTTTATTTTGGGGCAGAAGATGAAAAAGGCGGTGCCGTTCTCAACGGCGTGAAGTTTTTTGAGGCTCCAACATGCCATCATCGCCCCCAAGTTCATTCCGGAATTTTGGCTGAAGAATCATCTATTCTGCTTAAAACTTTTTTTAAATCCAAACGCTAGGGCTTTTGCTCAAAGGTTACCAAAACATATTTGCTTAATGTTGATGGCTGTGTGATTATGGCCCGAAATGCTGCCCTCTCCCGTGGTTTGATTGATGGTTTTGGTGCTTGTTCCGTTTGGCTTTGAATGAGATTGCCGTCCTTATCCATCACACTTATACTTATTGTCGGTATTGTTTGTTCGGTATCCGTACCATTATAAATATAGCCCCTAATCTCCATTTTGCGAACATAATCTTCCTCATATTCACGGTGGCTGATATTATGAAACTCAAGCCCCTCTCCGATGATTTTTGATTCCAATCCAATCATATTATAGAATCCTTCCATCCACGAAAAATGGCGCGTGATTTCATAGCGGTAGGAGAGAATTATCAATATGCCTAAAATTACGGCAACACCGATTATCAGCCATTTTAGCAGGCGGTTCTCTCTTATGTTATAGAGAATCCGTGTTAGGAGTTTTTCTTTTAGCGAGGTTTTGGCGTTTTCATCATCTATCAATTCAACCTGTTTGTTTAATCTCGAAAAAATTTGCGCCATATCCGAACTCATGGCTAAATCTTTTTCATCTATTTTATCAGATGTATCCGTTTGCGATTGGTCCGAGGGTTGGTTTGACGTTTGAGCCGAATTTTCTGCTGGGGTGGTTTGATTTTCATCTGTGGATGTTTCATTTACGGATGGCGGAATCGAATCGATGTCGGCGGATAATTGTCCGTCTACTTCCGCTAATGTATTTTCTGAAGCGGTTGATTCTTCTTGATGAGAGAGTTGCTCTTGATTTGATGATTCACCTACATCAGGTTTGTTTTCCGGTTCTTGTGAATCTAAGATATTTTGGGCGGCGTTTTGTGCCTTTACTTTATATATTTCAACATCTTCTTCACTTTCTTCAAAGGCATCTTCCGGATGACAAAGCCAGACTCTGCCGCATTTGGCACAGCGAAATTTCATGCCGTTTTTGGGCATAAAACTTGTATCTATTCGGTAACAAATTGAGCATTCCGGACAACGTATCAGCATTTTTTCTCCCCTCTTCCATTCCATAATATGCACATTTATCTTTTAAGCAAAGAAAAAATTATTTTATTGAGTATAATATTTTTCTGTGCTATTTTCATTTCATCTTGTTGGCCTTGTTTGGGGAGAAAAAAATTGGGCTTGTTTGGAAATTCTAATATCGGCGAACCGGCGATTATTGATATGAAATCCGTGAGTATCCGCTATGATAACGGACCTGAAATTTTGAGCGATATTAATTTGTCCCTTAAACGCGGGTCTTTTCATTTTTTGACCGGTAAAAGCGGTGCAGGTAAAACCTCCCTCTTAAGTTTGATGTATTTGGCTCAAAAGCCCAGTCGCGGCGTGCTTAACGTGTTTGGGCATAATGTTAATTTTACCGACCGCGACAGTATGGCCGTGTTGCGTAGAAGAATCGGCGTTGTGTTTCAGGATTTTAGACTTATTGAACATCTCAGCGCGTTTGACAACGTTGCTTTGCCTTTGCGCGTGTGTGGTATGAACGAAAAAGAAATCAAAAAAAGAGTGAAAGAACTTTTGTCTTGGGTCGAACTGGACCGCCATATGTTTGATAAAACAAGCACTCTTTCCGGTGGTGAAAAACAACGAATCGCTATTGCCAGAGCCGTTATTAATCGTCCTGATATTTTACTTGCCGATGAGCCGACCGGAAACGTCGATAATGATATTGCTAAAAAACTTATGAAGCTTTTTATTGAACTCAACAAACTTGGCACAACCGTTGTTATTGCCACACATAGTGACAAACTTATTACGGACTTTCCTTATCCGAGACTGCATCTTAACAACGGTGCCTTGCGAATCTATGATGCCCGCGAGGGTTATGTCAGAGGAGTTTAACCCTAATGTCAAACAGAACATCTAACCTTATTCTTCGCAAACAGGAACTACCTTTACATAATGACACAACCGGTCTTTTTTTGAAGGTGATGATTTCTATTGCCGTGTTTTTGTTTGCCGTCACACTTGCCGGCGTGCTCTCCATCAATGCAATGCTTGCCGCTTGGAACAATAGTATTTTGGGGTCTTTAACCGTGCAGATTATGCCGGTTAATGATATTGACCAGCAAAAAGCTCGCGAGGAAACTCTCCTCAATCAAGAAAAAACTTTAGAGTTTTTGAAGTCTTTGCCTGAAGTGGATAGCGCTACCCCTTTGAGTGATGAACAGCTGTTGATGCTTTTGCAGCCGTGGCTCGGCGACGGAATCGATATTTTAGAGCTGCCAACACCTCGTTTGATTGATGTTCGGATTAAACACGGGGCTTCTATCGACTATCCTAAACTTGCGGAAAAGTTGGCTGAAGTTTCTCCTTATGCCTCTCTTGATAACCACAAATTATGGCTTAATAAACTTATATCCTTTGCCGATGGGCTTAAAATTTTGGCCATGAGCATTTTGGTGTTGGTCGTGGCTATTTCTGCCGGCGCTATCTTTTATACGACGCAAACAAATCTCGGCTTGCACAAAAATATTATTGAAATTTTACACATTATGGGCGCCAAAGATACTTATGTCGCTCAACAATATGCCAGACAGGACTTTTTTATCGGACTGTTCGGCGGTATCATCGGCTTGGTGTTTGCTATCCCGACCATCTTTATGATTGCTCATTTGGCAGCGCAAATCGAGGGCGGAATTATTAATGAAGCCAGATTGAGCTCCATCTCATGGTTGATGATTCTTTTGCTGCCGTTGTTTTCAGCCGTAACCGCCATGATTACTGCTTATTATACGGTTAAACGAACTCTCGAAAAGATGATGTAAAATGAAGTTTATTTGTAAAGTTTTGTTGCTTCTTGTCATTTTGTGGTTTGTGGGATTGGGATTGTTCAATCTCTATATTCGGAGTTACCCTATCGATAACACAACTAAAACTGATGCTATCGTCGTTTTGACCGGTGGAGCAAACAGAATTAAGGTGGCTTTTGATTTACTGAACAATGATTTGAGCGACACGCTGTTTATTTCCGGCGTGGAAAAAAGAACTTCCCTTAAATCCTTGCTGAAAGCGCAAGGCGTTTATCCGGCTGCTAACAAAAAAATTATTTTAGAAAACGCCTCTCAAAACACCGTCGAAAACGCTATTGAAGTTAATGACTGGATTAAAAAAAATAATATAAAATCCATTCGTTTGGTGACTTCTCATTACCATTTGCCGCGCAGTGCACTTGAATTTAAGATTCAAAACAAAGGGCTTCATCTGGTGTTGACGCCGGTGTTTTCTAAAAATGTGGCCTCTCACTGGTGGGCTTCAAGCGGGACTTTTTGTTTGGTTGCCTCTGAATATACAAAATTTTTACTCGTTTATCTTAAAATGAAAATTATTGACTTGGTATGGAGAGAAGTATGATCTTTGTGCGTTCGCTGATTTTTAATATTTTGGCTTACTCCATTATTTTGTTTGGTTGTATTGTTACTTGTCTTGTCGGCTTTTTTGTGCCTAAAAAATGGATTTGGGCGTGGTGGAATGACGGATTGTTGGTTATTTCTCGCAAATTGTTAAAGTTTATCTGCGGGCTGGAGATTGAAATCAGAGGCAAAGAGCATATTGAAAACAGAGTGGCTATTTATGCCTCTAAGCATCAATCCGCCATGGAAACTTATTATTTGACGTCTTATATCAAAAAAGCAACCTACATTTTCAAAAAAGAGCTTACGCATATTCCGTTTTTTGGATGGGCTATTTGGTTTTATGGCTCTGTTCCCGTTAATCGCAAAGGCGGAAGCGCGGCTATGAAAGAGATGCTTTCTCATGCCAAAAGGTTGTTAAAAATCGGTTGTTCTATTATTATTTTTCCGGAAGGAACACGCACAAAACCCGGAGCCAAAACAGAATATAAATCCGGTGTGGCTTTCTTATACCAAAATACGGATGTTGACATTATTCCGGTTGCCATTAACTCCGGTTTCTTTTGGCGGAAAAATTCTTTTTTAAGATATCCGGGAAAAATTATTTTTGAATTTTTGGAACCTATGCCTAAAGGTTTAGATAAAAAGGAGTTTATGGTTTGTTTGCAAAAACGCATTGAAGATAAATGCGCCGAGCTAAATGCCGAAACGCTCAAAAACTATCCTGAGGCAAAAAAATTTTTTGAAAATTCGTTGTAAAAAAAACAGGAGCTGATTAAACGTGACTGATAATGATAATCCTTTAAATAGCGAAAAGAAAAAAGCATTTATTCTTCCTTTGGTGACTTTTGGCGCCGTTTTTTTGGTGATGATTGTTATTATTTGGATGCTTATGGCCAGAGCTTATGGCTTAAAACTCATCAAAAATAACTTTAGCCAGCTTGTTAATGCCCTTAACCAAAAAGGATATGATATTGCTTATGATGATATTGATTTTTCATCCATTTCTCCATTTCATATGATGCAAATTCAAAACTTTAAGCTTTATCATGTGGATGATAAAGGCAAACGTTGGGAATGGAATGTGCCCGAAGTTACGTTGAATGCTAATTTACTTAATTATAAGGGTATTTCAGTGTATTTTTCACCGGAGCAATCTTTGGTTTTCAATCAAGATAAACTTAATTTTAAGGTCGGAGAAATTAACCTTAGTACTTATTTCAGGAAAGATGGGCTTTACAGCTTGTTGTTTAATGCCGGAAATATTGATTTTGAAAATGGTATTAAAATTAAAAACATTAAAGCTGCCATGCAACAAAATGATGATGAAACCTATGATGCCAAAATAGATATTCGCCATGTGGAACTGTTGGAAGGCAAAAGTTGGAATATGAGCACGGCTCTTGAAGAAATTTATGTGGAAATGTCAACAACCAAAAAATTCAGCAGCAACGGTTCTTTTTATGATTCTTTACTGACCTGGCAAAAAGACGGTGGTAGGTTTGAAGTTCAACGAACAATTGTTAACTGGGCTCCGTTGGTTTTGGTCGGAAAAGGAAAAATTGCATTCAATGGACAGTTGGAGCCAAGTATTTCATTAATGACAACGTCTAAAGGTGCAGAGCAAACTCTTGACAACTTGGGAAATGCACAAATTTTTGATTCAAAAAATGTGTTTGTAGCTAAAATTTTGCTCTCTACCAAACAAAAAGAATGGGAAGCTCAAGGCAATAAGGAAGGAACATTTTCTTTGCCGATTAGTTATTCAGATGGGCAGTTTAATATCGAAAACATTTCAATGTTGCCACAAGATAAATAAAATTATTTTATCAGACATTGCCAAGACGGGGAAATATTCCCCGTCTTTTTTTTTGCAAAAAAAGATTGCCTAAACCCTTGTCAATCCTTGAAAATTTCTATTTACAGACTTTTTTCCTTGTGGTATAATACGAGTCGTGGAGATAAAGTAATTGAAAGGAAATTATCATGAGTAAGCGGAAGTTTATCTTGTTGGCTTCGTTGTCTGTATGCGCGTTTGTTGCGGAGACGGCGCAAGCCGATATTTCTTCTTCAATGAATTATATATTCAAAGATGTTACACTTTTCAACACACTTCACACACATTTATCTTTGAATGGAGCTTTATCTCCACAACAAGTTTCAAAAAATCAAAAATCTTTGGTTAAGGTTGCCCAAGTCTGTTGGATTATGGACACGGGTGATTGCGCCGGTTTGGACTTTGTAAACTCGGATATCGGCAATAATGGTGGAACCGGTGGTTCGGGAGGTGGGGACGAATATGACAAGAAAGGACCTGAAGATTGCATCAAAGAAGGTTATACCGTCACCAACTGTCCGGATGGATATAAAGGAGAAGGCGAATGTATGTATGCGGATGGGTACTATGCCAAATGTATTCCCGATTGTCCAAGTGATTATAAAACGTGTAAATCCCCATACAAAGGTGCGGGGCAAGTTTGCGGCAATGGTTTATACCCAGAATGTTGTATCGACACTTGCGGAGCTGATTACAAATATACATTAGGTTCAATTCCTGACGGATATGAGGCGGTAGGCGAGCCTTGTGTGCAATGTGATGGCAACAATACCACGGCAATCAAAAAATACAGAGTGAAAGAAAAAGACTGTTCCGGATTTTTGGATTGCGGAACTTTAGGTTGTGAGGATGGGGCTTCAACCTGTCAAAGCGGAAATCAGGTCAAGTGTTCGGAATGCAAAAAATGCCCGAACTTGGGCACAGAGAGTGAATGTCCGCCGTGCACAGTCTGCACGTTTGAGGAATGTTCAAATTT
>CALXUE010000008.1 GCA_944391615.1 uncultured Alphaproteobacteria bacterium | reverse complement strand
ATTTCTACTTTGGTGTTTTGATTATGATATTTTTTTTTAATTTTTACTCTCTGCCCCATACTTTGACGATGAACCCGATGAACCCAAGCTTATAAATAAAAAAAAAGGAACTTCAAAAGAAGCCCCTTTTAAGATGGCTCCGACTGCTGGGCTCGAACCAGCGACCAATCGGTTAACAGCCGATTGCTCTACCACTGAGCTAAGTCGGAATAATAACTGGAGGCCGGTACCGGAATTGAACCGATATCAAAGGATTTGCAGTCCTCTGCATAACCATTCTGCCAACCGGCCAATTTGTAAGTACCAATCGCACTCAACACAGACTATATATACAAATTTTTTTTGAAACGTCAAGTAAAATTTTTCAAAAAAATGCACAATTTAAAATATTTTTTAGAAATGCTAGAAAAATCAAATTTCTAGCTCCTGTCGTAATTTATCAACACGCCCAATCCATTCCCAAAAATCCTCATAGCCCTGATAAGGAATATTTTGCAGTTCTTCAGCGACTTTTGGCCCGCCGACAGGATAAACGGGCTTATCAGAGCACGCCGCGCTCGAACAACTGCAAAGCACGATTCCTGCTGATATTAGGCTGAGAATAAATTTGATTTTTCTTCTGTTTTGCATCACGCATAACCTCCACTTGTTGATAAGCAATTTTTTGATTCGCATGGGCTTTTCCCAAGAAATAAGCCGCCAATAAAAGCCCCATCATCATTCCGCCCCACACCAAAAATTTCATGACACCCCCGTAATCAAAAGCATAAAAGCCTTAGCCACCACCTCGGCATATTCCGGCTTAAAAAAAGCCACGACAGCCGTAATCACTGCCGCAGCCATAATCAAAACCAAGCGCATTTTTCTGACACTTACATCAAAGCGCATGCAAACACTCCTCCCAAATAAGCCCCAAAAATCCATTCACCCCAGTTCCAACCGGATTTGTTATCAGGCACGATTCTATCAAACATTTCTCCGATAAAATAACAGATTCCCATTGCCAAGCCTGAAATCATCACCCAAAAATTAATCAAATAAAGACCCAAGATAAAAGTAATGATGACACCAGTCAGAGAAGTTCCCACAAACCCGAAACACCTTGGATATTGATAAAGATAAATTTTCATTCCATGAAAACTAACATGCAACGGATACAAAATATCATCTATGAGCTCGCACTCTTTATCGGATTCGGGATGAAGCGTAAAACCCTCGCCGACCAAAGTTCCGATATACAATCCCCACCCATAAAGCTGATAAGAAGTATAACAAGCCACAAAAGCCACAATTTGTTCTTCGATTCCCCAACCATAATAAAAGCCGGAATAAACAGCAAAAAACACCGCGAACCAAATTTTATTAAAAGGGACATTTTCTCCTTTATAAATATCTAATCCACCACGCACGCGCCACAAAAAAGAACCCAAAACCGTTAAAATAAAAGTCACCAAAATATCCATCAACATTTTACTGTACCCCCACCAAACGCATTGCCTTAAAAATCGTATCATCGGCATAAGGCTGGATTCCGTTTTCATGCCGAATGATTGCCTTAATCAATTTTGCCATAATAATAGGGTTACCCACATCAATCTCGGCTTTAGGAGCCACATCTAAGACTTCCGCCACCGAGTTGATATAAGAACATGTATCATTTTCATTGGGCGGAGCCCACCGATGAATAATTCCGGCCAAAGTCTTCAAGCCATAAACTCTTTGATAATTAAGCAAAATTTTAGCCATAGCGCGAATACCATAGACCGGAGATTTAAAAGTACAAAAAGAGCCATCCGATTGTTTCTCAGACAGCCCCAACCACTTGTCGCCATGCCGAATATTTCCGGGATTATTGTTTCTTATGCCTCTTGGTTGCATTTTCTTGCCTTTCGATAAAATATTCGAGTTTAGTTTTAATTTCCGCCAAAGTCTGATTCACCTGATTCATAGAGTCATTCATTTTTGAAATTGACAAATCTTGCTTAGCTAAAAGCTGTTCCAAATTACTGACACGGTTTTCAAATTTACCTTGCCATTGTCCAATTCTAAGGCTGTTAAAAAACACGCCCAGAAGTGCTGTAAGGCCGCACCCTCCGCCAAATGTTTCAAAATCCATTTTTATACCTCAAAAAAAAGAGGAGAGATATACCTCTCCCCTCACTTTCAAATAACCATAAAATCACCACACAATCTTATCAAGCTCTTCTTTGCTTGCACACGCGTCAATCTGCGCTTTTAATGATGTTGCTTTTTGGTGGCACTGGTTAGACCATTGAGCTAAGGCGACAACAAGCCCCATAAGCTGAGATTTATTTAAGTCTATTGTGCTGTTGTCTTGAGTTGTCCACGTTATTGTTGCCGTGTCATCAGCATATTGCATAGCTTGAGCCGCCGTAGATATCCGAATGCAAGACACTTGATCAGAATCAAAAACTTTCCCCATATACTCAAAGCCGCCTTGCTCAGCGTTATCACGAGCTTGATTAATTTCAGCACGCTTTAAAACTTTAAGCTCATCAATTGTCGGTACGGGCTGTTGAGGAATTTCTTCATAAGACCACTCAGTACCGTTAAATCTAACCTTGAACCCTTCTTTTTCTTCTAAGGGTTTTAAATACGTTGCACCATCAGGCAAAATTTCATTTCCCAGGTCATCGACTAAAGCAACTTGAGAATTTATAAAGTATCCATCATCATCGTAATTATATATTGTAGTCATTTTTTCACCTCTAAGCTGTTCTTTGGAATACGTTAACAGTAATTTGAGTTCTTGTAAGGGTACCGACGATACCAGATTTTGAAGAATCTGTTGTAACACCTAATCTACCTTGTAACAAACCTGTTCCAAAATTAGTTCCAACAGACTGTCCATAGTTCTCAGTACCAAATCCGCCGTAATACAGACCAGAGGCGCAGAATGGAGCGGTATATTGAGACCCATTTGTGAGGCCAAGTGTTAATCCGTTACCTTTAACAGGTACACTTGTATTAACACTTAATGTTAATGACGTACCAACCTTATTCCAAGTTCCAATACCTAAACTTTGTAGTGGACAAGTGCCAGCCGTACTAAAAAACAAACTTCCCACAGGGTAGAGAGTATTCAGCAAAGACCGAACCCAATTTGTTGTTGCCGCTTTGGCCGAGTTATCAGAAGTAGCAGGATTTGGCACAATAAAAGCCTTATTGGTTGCAGAGTTTCCAATTCTAACGGTAATAGAACCATCGGGCGCAAAAGAAAAATTATTCATAAATTCAGTATTTCCGGAGTTTCTTAATCCAAAATACAAATTTCCGCTTGAGTTTTGATAAAGAAACCCCTGATTAGCCCCACCGGTTTTACTTTTGAATAATACACTGCTAGGTATAATATTACCCGTAAAAGTCTTATCACCGGCAATTGTTTCATTACCTGTTTTGTGCACCAACACAGAATCATTAACAAGATTCGCCCACCCCTTTGCAGAATGAACACCACCCAAAGCTTGAACTTGGGAATCACTTCCCTCGGCCCAAACTTTAGAATTATTGGAATAATTTGAAGATGAGGTTGCCGAGCTTGCTGCCGCATTTTTAGAGCTTGTTGCAGATTCTGCAGCCGCATTAGCCCGAGCAACAATATTTTCAACTTCCAGATTTTTTTCATCAACAAAGGAAGCATAGGCATTTTGAGACTGCTCAGCAAATTGCGCAATTTCATTTTTTTTATCCTGACAAGTCTGAGAAATATAAGTCTGACACTCCGAATTTGTAAAATTGTTCAGTTGTACACGAGCAGCATCGACCTGCGAATTTAGAGTATTTTCAATATCATTTTGCTTGTTTTGAGAATAAAGAGCTAAATCGGGTTTAACAATATCTTGCACATAAGCCCCAATTTCTTTTTCACCGTTTCGAACAAAAATATACCCTTCAGGATTAATTTCGGTCTCCATCTCATTAATAGAGACATTAAGCCCATTATCATTTTCCACGTAAATAACATCACTCATGTTTTAGTTTCCTTTCGTATATTGTGCAACGACCTTAAAAAAGGCTTTGCAATTAGGGTTCGGCGGATAGAACGTAAATTTTTGCCCATCAATAAACTGAATTTCAATATCCGTATAATAAGTACCGACAGGAATATCGGTATCTTCAGGAGAGAGTTGCAAGATTGTTTTTCCATTAGCCGCATCCACATGATTCGAAGATTCTTTTTTAATAAGCGGCTGAGCATTTTCATTTTCGCGCACATGCATTCTGATAACGGCATTTTTAATATCGACAGGAATTTTTTTACCTTCTTGTGAATAAGAAAAATGAAGGGGGATATTAAGCGTATCCCCCTGAGTAATCACAATACCGGCTGAAGTCATTTTTGAAGTCATAATTTAAACCTCCTCTTTTACCTTAATAAAGTAGTTAACAGCTTGGTTTATCGGTGTCACGTGACTTGAAGCCCCATAAATAGCACTAGATTTTTGAGCAGAAAATTGGGTGACATTTGTTCTTCCAAAAGTCCCGCCATATTGGTCTGCGGTTATACTCTCACCGGCAAAAAAAGAACCAGTCCAATCACTGGCAGACGCACCTGCTTTAACTTGGAAACTACCTGTAATATTAGGCAACCCTTCAGCTTGCGTTGTATAAATATCAGAAGCAGAATCTCCACCCAAACCACGAATAAATTTTCCGCGATAATCCGGCACATTAAAAGTTGTTGTTCCGTTTCCTGACCCAAAAGAAATACCGATAACTTTGAACAAATCCGGATAATCAGCACGATTCACTTCTTGCCCATTACACAACAACCAGTTATCATGATTTGAAGACAAAACACTCATCTTAATATCACCGATTTTAGCACTGGAATTAACATTCGCCAACAAAGCCGTTTTTAATTCCGATATCTGAGATTTAAGCTGAGCAAAATTAACCGCATCATCATCCAAATTAGCTTGACGCAAATTTTTAATCTGAAAATTACCGGCATCAAAATTATCTTTGAGCGGAGCTCTTCCGTCACGCAACAAACATTGGCTTAACCCATTTGCAAAATTATCATCTTCCTCGTCATGATGATCAGTCACAATTTCAATCCCGTTGCGCCGATCATCTTCCCAGTTATGAATTCTGGAAAAATTGCCATCACTATCAAAAGGCATTTTCAAACACTCCTTACATTAAGACAACAACAACCCGCTGGCCACACCGCCGACCGGACCGGCCAAAGCCGTTGCCGCACCTTGAATACCATTTTTAATCACCTGTAATCCCAAAGCATTTTGCGCTTGTTCATTAGCTTGCTTATTAGCCATAATTCGGTTATCCGCACCGCTTTGTACCTGATAAATTTGTTGGTTATTTTGATAAGCCGTCGGTGTATTTTGCAACAAAGCATAAATCTCATTAATAGGTAATTGTCTGGCCGAATTAGAAAATTGAGCTGCATCAATACTGTCTTTCAAAGATTGAGAAAAGGCATTTTGACCATTCAAAACAGAAGCATAAGCCGCTTGATTCAAAGATTCGTTTTGCTTTGACTGCAAATCATTCATAGCGCGTTGATAAGCCTCACTGCCAACCGATAAGCCCTGATTAGCCAGTCTGGTTTGCAAATCCGAAGTCTGTTGCGAAAATTGCGGGGTCAGCAAATCGACATAAGAATTATAAGTAGCATCAATCGCTTGCTGCCGTGCGGCATCTGAACCATCCACCGAATAAACATAATTCGGTCGAGAAGAAAGCGTCTGAGATAAATCATAAGCAGATTGCGCCATATTCTGAGAGGCATTATCCGCCAAAGAAGTATCATAATTTTTCAAATAAGACAAATATTGAGTTTCAGCCGGCGTATAAGAAGTTGAAGCACCACCGCCACCCAAAAGTTTTCCAATAGATTTACTCATTTTATAAACTCCATTTACATTCATTGTTTAACATAGAAAGGATAAAAGCGTCTTCACCATTGTCACGGTATTGACGCAAACATCCCTCGATTTTAAAGCCGAGCCTTTTGACAAGACTCAAACATTTCACATTAGACCGACTAACCAACAAACTGATTCGCCGGCATTTCAAAACATCAAAAGCCACCATAAAAATATATTTCAAAACACTCAACGTGCACCAATGCTTATCGACGGTATAAATTGTCCACCACACCTCGCATTTGGAACGCAAATTATGAAAAATCAGCGCTCCCAATAAACGATTATTTTGAACAAAGCCGATTGTGTAGTTATCTCCGACCCAATCAAAATTTTCTCCCAATCCCTGACAAACCCACTTTGCCAAAACATTGTTCTCATCTTGAATAATTTGCACTTTTCCCTCCCTAACCACACAATTAAAGCAATCCGACACCTGTTTCAAAACGCAGCCCCGTATCATACCATTCAATAGAATTACCTCTGGTACATGTCTGAAAGACCAAACTAAACTTAAATCCGGTAGCAGCGGTTCCAATCCATTGACTACGAATAGAAGTCTGCAGCACAGCCCACTTTGTACCTACAGGTTGTTCCAAAGAACTCCATAGCACACTTCCCCAAAGGGATTGTTGCTGATAAGTTTCGCCAATCTGCTCCGTATAAGGTTTTTGCTCAGATGCAAAATCCGCATTAGCAAAAATCGTCAGGGCATAAGGATTAAGAGATTTAGTATGCGGATTAAGGAGTTGAAGTTTCTTAAGCGTTGCCGTACAAAAATCCGAAAAAGCTTGTTCAACTTTTCCCTCAATCGGATTACGATTATCCGCATGACTTTCATCAAACAGCATCACCCCGTTTGTCGTACCGAAATAAGCACGCCCGTTAAAGATTCCCCAACAAAAAGCATTGAGATTCGTAAACCGACACCAAGCACCGGTATTAAGATTCACGACATGCTGCTCAAAAATCTGATTGACAGGAACATTAAAAATGGCATACCCGCCGCGCGCATACAAAATACTTTGCCATCCGAATTTATCTTTACCGACCGCCGTCCGAGACAAGACCAATCCGCGAATTTTATCCGAAAACGCAATTTGCGAATTATTGGCCGAAGACAAAGGCAAAGCCTTAGATAAAGGTAAATACCCGTCTTCCGTTATAACCACAATATCACCATGATAAGACATCAAACAGCGATACCCCAAAGGTTTGCTGATAAGATAGCTTCCCTTAAGTGTCCAATCATCGGCAGAATTTGGATTTTTGCCGCTATAAACCAAAGCCTCGCCTTCAGAAGTCAAAAAGACCGTCAAATCATCCATCCCCTGACCGCCATCTTGCGTCCAGTTTGCCACAGCAACTAAATAACCGCCATAGCGAGCAATGGTTGTCAAATCAAAACACAACAAGTTACCTTGAACTTCCGCAGCATTTTCCGAATACCAAACTTTGAGTGAATTTTTTTCCACAAACCAAAGCCTCTGTTTTGAAGATGCAACATTAACCAAGCTGGCAGGCACCAAATTTGAACCGCTAAAAGATGCAGTTTCCCACACACCACTACCATGTTCATCCAAATAAAAAGTCAAAGGCTCATCTTGCCCGTTAACGGCAAACAAACGATTTTTAAATTGCGCTGTTTGCCACATATCATTATTAAGTGTCAAATCAAATTTTTTAGGACTCTGCGCTGAAGTAATATCCCACAGCTTACCGCCGCCAAAAGCAAAAAAGCGGTTTTGGCCGCTTTCAGCCTTAAATTCAACCAAAGTTTTAATTTCAGATTCGGTTGAAACATAAGTCACAAAACCATTTCGCAAAACGACCTTGTTTTCGGAAGGAATATAATTATCCATCGTAATAGCTTCATTTTCCTGCATGGCATCCATACTATCACGGGCATTGAGTCCCCCGATAGGACTAGGCAGCGTATAATTCAAAGATTTATTAGCCCGATTAACTATTTTCCGTATTGCCACGAACAATCACCCCCTCTAACACGCGGTTATCATAACCTCTACCCAAGTCAATATCACCAACCCCAAGCCCTAAGGCAAATTGCTTTTTCACCTCAGTCTGATATTCATTATACTCTTCGTCATAGGGCATTCCGTTGCGCTTATACCAACGCCAAATAATTCCGAGTTTAACCAAATATTCATCAAATAAGGGCACATCCGTGTCCTTAGTGATTTCATCTTTTTCGGGATTTTCACAAAACTCACAAGTCGGATCATAACAAACATTGGCCGATCGATAATTAAACACAATTTTAAGCCCTTCTTCCGGTTGGGATAAAAAAACAAACCGCCCGTTTTGAATTTTAAATTTCACCCCGACATGGCTTAGATCGAAGTAACGCTCACGCATATACTGCTGCGGACTAAGAGCCCCAATAACTTTTTCCGTTTTGTCTTTGACATAAATCGTGTTGTGCACCAAACAAAAAAAGTCCGAACAAAAATCCTTAATATAATAAACCGACTTATTAGCATGCGTCTTCAACACACCTTCTTTTGTAAGCTCCTGCCAATCGCCAAAGCGGCGCAAACTATTGAGTGTCGACCGAGCAATACTCAAAAAAATGGCATTATGCTGAGAAGAAGTATCAAACAAGCTCTGAGGTTTTTGCGTTGCCACCAACGCCGCCGCATCCTGACAAATTTCTAAAATACCAGCCATAACATTCCTTTCAATAAAAGATAAAACAACAACAACACCCGCCCCGCAACCCAAACCGTCCGACGGTTTTACCTGACAAAAAGACTATTTTTTATGACGTCTGGAAGAAGCCATATTAACCTTTTTAAGGCGTTCAATTTCCACCTTAAGTTTATCAATTTGGTTCAAATAGGCTTCTTCTTGTTTTTGCCAAGCGTCAAGTTTGGCGTTAGACTGGGCATTTTTCAAAAATTTAACGGCCAAATCACGCTCACGCACAACACCCAATTCAAGAGCTTTTTCATCAGAGAGTTGCGCCAAAGCCTCGACCGTAAAAATTCCCCTAAACTTAAGCGCCTCAATTTGAGCCGCAGACAAAAAAGCAAATTGTTCCAAGGGAGAACCATTCTGGACTTGTTTTTTCGATAAGAGGTAACGATTATACTCAAGAGGAAAACGTTTAATTTTATCAGGCGTTGCCGGTTGATTATACACATCATAGCAGTCACGCATTCTAATCTCGACAAAGCACACGTTTTTAAATTTAGGCAAACCGTTATCGTCAAGTTCAGTTGTTTTAACTGCCCGATCATAAAATCTGGCCGACACTTCCTTGTCTGATTTAGCATTCGTCACATCAATCATATTCTGAAACATATCAAAATCCCAATCCATAAAATCCTCCCTGAAACAAATGCCGGTGAAATAAAAACACTTCACCGGCACAAAAAAAAGCGGAGAACAAACTTCACCGCACCACAAAAAATAAGAGATATACCAAGCTCACAAAGCCCTAGGCATCAATCAAAACACCTTGTAAAGCCGCGTTAGACATAGTCAAGTTACCAGCCCAACCGACAATTTTATATAAAGCATCTTGGTTAACGGCCATTCTATCACCACCGATAACTTTCATATTACGGTCTTTATGCGGACGTAAATAAATATAATCAGTGTTCAAGAAATACATGTGCTTTTCAGGACAATATCCACCTTGGCCACCGTCACAAACCACATCAGCACCCTTGAACTTCAGGGTAACAAATCCGCTTTCAGCCACTTTCGGATCAGAAAAACGCTGCAAAGCCGTCAAACTGTCTTCATAAACAGAATACAAATCATCACTTGTCACAATCAAATCCGGCTTGTCAGTACCACGACACAAAGAATGATACATTTTGTGCATTTCTTTGCCAATGGTGTCCTTATCGAGGGCAGCCGTAGCAGTTGTAGACTTATTGCGCCAAAATTCATTGCCTGAAGTTTCACGGTTAATACCACCGACAACACCTGTCTCCGGAGCATCAGCCACCAAAAACTGTAAACCGCCGATTTCTTTACCTGAAGAGCCCGTACCATCGCTGTAAATAGCCTTAGACATCTGGTTGCTCATAGTCTTCATGGCATTTTCCACTCTTTTTTCAAACAAATCGACAATTTTTTCGGGACCGGAGTTTTTAAGCAAATCCTCACCGGAAATAGCCACCGGCACGGCACAAAGTTTCAAGGCAAATTCAGCAGCGGTAAAAAGTTGTTTTGGCGTATAATCAATGGTATCATAACCATTATACCAAATCATATCACCTTCACCATATTCAAGCTCTTCCAAAATTTTAGAACCACCGGAAATTTCGCGAATTTTGCTTTTTTCTTTAAGTCTACGCAACAGAGCATTGTTTTTGCTGACATTATCAGTCAACTGTCTGCTTCTGTAAGCCAAAGTGGTCGTAAGAGCGTCATTATAATTTTCATTAGCCATAATATACAATCCTTCCAATAAAAAATAAAAAAATATTATTGATTAATAACACGTTCAAGAATCTGACGAGTAGAGAGTTGCTCGTTATCATCATTCAACGCTTTGCCTTTAGCCTCAAAGGAAGCCAACTGAGCCTTTTGTGCTTCATCGGCTTTAGCTTTAAGATTAAAAGCCATTTGCTCATCAAGCATTTGTTTACGCAAATCCGGCACCAACCACAAAGCCTGCTGATAAGCATCTTCAAAATCATATGCCAAATTATTATTCAAAAGCGCAAACATAATTGGCTTCACCTGAGCAAAATACTTGTGTTTCGGTTCGCCGTTTTCATCTTTGGCTTGTAAAAAATTCATCAACAAAAAGTTTGTTTGCTGGCTTTCTCTTTGTTCCACCAAAGATTTAAGCTGCTGACATTCATTTTCCAGCATCTGAATTTTTTGCTCCAAAGATTGAATAGCCGCATCATTCTGCGCAGCCGGCACTTCGGGCAAAGCATTTAGCTTCACCCCATAAGCCTCAGCCAAAAAGCGCACACCTTCACTGGGCGAAATCTCAAACAAATCATCCACCTTAGCCAAAGTTTCGAGCCACTTTTTAGCATCAGTAATGCCATATTTTTCAAGCCTTTTCTGGCGTGGAGCAAACATCTCCCCTACCCAAGACAAAGCCTCCAGCTTATCAAAAATATCTTTGTATTTTTGTTCAGCCTGAGCCTCATGTTCAGATAGATATTTGCGCCAATCTGGCGGCAACAAACCAAAAGTTTGCACAATTTCTCCTTCAAAAGAAGCCGGAGCAGCCAAAAAATCCCCTTCAGGCAAATTTTTGGCTTGTTCCGGTTTTGCATTTTCCGAAGCAGAAATTTCATTTTGAGGACGCAGCTCGGTATTTGCATTTGTGCCAAGCTTTTCCTCAAGAATTTTTCTTGTTTCACTTTTACTCATTCCAAATTAACCTCTTATAATTTTTCAAAAACTCAGTCCAATCAGCTTGTTGCTGAGTTTTTTGTTGTTGATAACGAACGCGTTGACGAAACGCATCGGTATAATCGCCGGCCAAAGCCAAATCGTTTTGCCTCAGAAAGCGATCAATATCCTGAGCACAAGAAGCCGTAGTACCATCCGGCAACACAACTTCATCCACCCATTGTTTAGAAAAAAAAGTCACAGCATTTCTCCCCCTTTCAGATTTTTTTCAAACGTTAAATAGAAATTAAGCTTTTCCATTCACAATAAAGACAACTTAGCGAGGATAACAAACATGAAAAAAAGCATTATCATCACATCAGCAGTCATTCTCATAGGACTAGGCGGATATTTTAGTTATTACGAAAATACCAAACCGGAAAACATCGCACTGGCCCAAATCAACGACATCCAAAAAGAAATGCTCTCGGTCACCAACAAATGCCGCAGCAGCATCTGGACCACATTACCCGACATTCAAGACCGCAATATGTTGGATTCGCTTTACGGCAAAGCTTCACAAAAAGAAAATGCCTGCCTCAAAAACGAACTTATCATTTTAATCAAAGAAACATTTGACCGTCCCGAAGATCAGGAAAAAATGCTTGAACTTGTCAATAATCTTGAAAAAAATACGCTTCAGTTTTACCAAACGGGCGTAAATTACAACAAATATTGCAAGAACAGGGATCATCCCGAAATATATGACTGCGGCTCTTTTGCCCAATACATATCAGCTCCAACGGAATGGAACAGACAATTACTCAAACTCTACGAGTTTGTCTTAAGCCGCAAATACATAAATGTATAAGACAGCTCTCCGACTGACTATTGAGCAGCCTGCTTTTTGGCTTCCAAATCAAGCTCCTTGTCTGAGAGTTTGAGTTTGGCGTTTTCGGTGCTTTCTTTAAGTGCGAGCTCACGCGCTTTAAGTGCGTTTTTCTCCTTTTCAATCTCAAAATCATTTTTCATCTGCATCATTTTGAGCTGGTCAGAAAAACTGATTTGCGCTTGATTTGAGGGTGATGCCAAGGACGAAGTAGAATTGCTTGTGTTGGCAACAGAAGAATCAGTTTTATCACCTTCATTTGCCAATTCTTTGGCAATATCATCAAAACATTGACCAATCACAGCAGAAAAGGCCCGCCCTTTAGGCATGGTTGCCACAACAGATTCCACCATTTTTTGATAAAGCTTCAACAACTTCGGCTGCAACGAAACTAATTGGAAAGCATCTTGAATAAGCTTGGCAATAGTTTGCACAGCTGAAGTCACTTTAAGCGCCTCCGCCTCTTGGTCAAACACCATATCCGTTTCAACCGAAAGCACCATATTGCGCACCTTATCGGTTTTAAGAAGCTTGACGGCCTCTTCAACAAGTTTAATATTTTCCTTTTCATCAAGCGTCAAAAAAGACGTTAAAGAATCAAAAGAAAATTGCTCGCAAATAATTTCCGCTTTCAGTCGGTATAAATCGCAAATAAAACGCTGCATATCGTTTTGTCTGTCTTGATTGCGAAGCGTACCAAAATTTGTCTTTTGTTTAACGGCCGTTGCAGTTTCCGTCGGATTGGAAGAACCCCGCATAATATCGGAAACACCGGTAACTTGATAAATATTTTGAATAATGTCATCTCTTCTGGTTGCCAAAGCCTGCAAAGCGGTAATATATTGTTCAATTGGCATAAAATCGACAATACCCTTCAAACCGCCGGCATTTTTGAGCTTGTCAAAATCAGCCACGGCCACCAAAGCAACATCTTTGTTCAAAATATCAGCCAAATTCGGAAAAGAACTATCAAAAGCCCCAGTCACCTTAAGAGCTTTCATCGTCAAGCTCATACGGTCAATAACACCGCTTAATTCCTCAATATCAGCTTTTATCATAGTATAATCAGGAACCGGAATAATCGAATTAGCCGCCATTGTAGCAAAAATCGGCTTAGGACAAGGAAAAAAAGCATCCAAATCCAATGGCTTATCAATCACCTTCAAAAAATCATCGGCATTATTTTTCAAAAGCCAAAAAACTTTTCTGGAGTTTTTATCCCAAATTTCATACACACATTCTTGTTTATAGGCATCATCCTCTTGAGCCGGTCCGAGTAGCGCAAGAGCTTTTTTATCACCAAAGACATCAAAAATATTTTGCCTGCTCAAATAATGCTTACGCGCCACCCAAGTCACATCTTCCCAAATACCCACATGGTCGCTATCCGCCAAAAAGCATTTAGGATCAACATACTCAGAAACCACCTTTTCATCGGTTTTAAGCAAAATTTCTTGCCCGTTTTCATCCAAAATTGTAGCAAATTTAGGTTTATAAACTTCCCACAAAATACCACACCCTGAAATCAAAAAATCATTGCGTGCATATTTTGCCACGGAATCAAAATCAAAATGGTCCAAATTCCATTGCAAAGCACGCTCCAAAATTTTACAAGCCAAAGCCTCGGCATCGGTCGGATTTTGATGCATCAACGCGATACAAGGCTTAGGTTGTTTGAAATAAAGAAAAGGTTTAAGCGTTTCAATACTCGACCAAAAGATATTACAAGCCGAGCTCAATTTAGCCGCTCTGAAAATTCCACCTCTCTGCAATTTATAACATTCTCTTGTTTCATCAATCAAATCAAAATACGGCTGATAATTATGCTCGGCCGTATTAATTTTTTCGAGCCAAAATTTGGCTGAATTAGATTTATTTTTAAGCATTACACCTCCTAAAACTTAAGCAACAAACTATTATCTCTGACGACCGCACAATCATCGTCTAAAACCTTAATTTCATCAAAACAATGAAACAAAACCCTATCACCGACCGCCACATCAGCTTTCACTTTTGGCCCCAAAGCCAAGACAGTACCGCTGTTTCGAACAGGTTCAAAATCATCTGTAAGCAAGATTCCGCCCTCAGATTTATTTTGCACCGGATCAAGTTTAATCAACACCCTGTCAGTCACAGGTTGGTAATGACAAGCAACATCTACCATTTTTCAGCATCTCCGTTTTGTTTAGTAAACATATCTTCCCAAGAAATTTGCCCTTTTTGATAAAGAGCGGTCGGCACAGCCTCAAAAACCGGCTCAGCAAAAGTAAGAGCCAGAGCATCCGCCTTATCGGGCGAACGCCCCAGCCGTTTTTTAACCTCGTCTTTTTCCTCCAACATCAAACGTCCCCGCCTATCATATTTTTTGTTAACGGAGCACAAATCGCCAAAGAGCTCATCATCCTGAGGAAGCTCCGGGGTCAAAACATCATTAAGCCAAAGGTTAATAGCATCCCACATTTCAGCTCTGCGATTGGCATAACGGTCAAATTGATGCGCTTTTTCACCAAAATTAACGCCCTTAACCACTTCCGCCAAACCTCTGTCTTTCAAAATATCATAAACGCCGGCCCCCACTCCGCCGATATCAATAAACAACCGCCGAGGTTTAAATTTTTGAATAAAAAAAGTGGCCTGATTAGCCACTTCAACCACCGACATTTTAGCAAACGCTTCAAAACGCTGACACCATCGCCCGCGCCTAAAGCAAAAAATCGTTTTGTCATCACCAAATCGCGCCACATCAACCCCAATCACCAAAGGCGATGCCGATGAAGACATTTTAAGTTCAAAAGCCTTTCGCACACAAGCCGTTGAAATCAGCTTAGTGTTACCTTGCCTAACCGGTTCACCAAGCCAAATATGTTCATAATCATCCGGATTATTTTCTTTGCATTTTTGCGCCTGCAATTTAATTTCTTTAGGGCAAAACGGATTATCATAATAATTAACCTTCACCACCAAAGTTCTTTCATCCGGATGAGCCGCGAGCAACACCCATAAGGGATCGTTTTCCTCTTCTCTGTTCATAGAAATCCAAATTTCAGATCCGTCTTTACGAATAGTTGGCTCCAAGATTTCCCAGCTTTTACGCGTAATGGTTTGCGCCTCTTCAATCCAAGCAATATCCACGCCTTCCAGCGACTTGATTTTTTGACTGTCCTGATCACGTAGTCCTTTAAAAATAAACCTTGTACCGGTAACCTTATTTTCAATTTTAGATTCCAAAATCCGATAATCATCCAAAGCATAAAAAGAAATTCTGTCACACAAAAGCTTGTAAACAGAATCTTTAATGCTGTCTTGAATTTCGCGCAAACAAGCAATAAAAAGTTTTTTCTGCCGCCCGAGCAAGAGCAAAGAATCCGCAAAGGCATAAGACTTACCGCCGGCCCTCCCGCCATAAAAAAACTTGTTTCGGTATTGCCCACACAATAAAGGCGCAAAAATTTTAGGAATCTCCGCCTTAACCTGTTTAACCAAAATCTCCTCCTGTATCATTCAACAAATTTCACCAAAACTTGAGGAACTTCAGCAGCTGCAGCATCTGTTTCGTCTTCAGACTTAGGCTTATCCAAACCCAAAAGCTTTGCTTTTCCCATAGAGGCGGAAACCATAGCCGCGGCTGCTTCTTTAGAGAGAGCCAACTGCCTGGCCTCTTCCAGTTCGGCTAAAAGCTTTTCTAAAGAAATTTGCGCCTTAGACATAGCCTTTTTTCTGATTTTATCCAACTCAGCCTTAACGGCAGAAGATTGCATCACTTTTGAAGCGGCATTTTCCGGTTGAGCATACCCCGCACGTCTGGCGGCTTCCACCCCAACACCGCATTTAGCATATTCCTCAATAAAGCGAACTTGTTTTAAAGTTAAATTCCCCATTTTTTCAAAACTCATAAACACACAAAAAAAAGGAAGGCTCAACCTTCCTTGTAAACTTCTTCCCATCATACCTAAAATATAGCACAAAAGTTGCAAAAATGTCGTGCAAAAAATTGTCCCGACACAAACTATTTTATAAGTCATTGAAAAAAGACAAAAAAATAACCCTTGAAAATCCGACAAATAAGACTAATTATGTAGGGATAAAATCTTTAAGGAGAAAACAATGCCCGAAAACCATAATGATTTCATAGGTTTGCGCCGCTCGATTTACCATCTTGATTCGCAAATCAACCTCTCAAAAGCCGAAATAGAATCTTTGATTACCCATGCCTTAAAAGAAGCCCCATCCGCCTTCAATTCGCAGTCCGGACGCTTGGTTGTCCTACTTCAAAACGCCCACAAACGCTTTTGGACCAAGACTTTGCATGAGCTAAAAGCCGTCGCACCACAAAACACACATGCCTCTCTGGAAGAAAAAATATCCTCCTTTGCCAAAGCCTATGGCACGATTCTTTTTTTCGAAGACGAATCGGTCGTAACAGAATTGCAAACAACCTACCCTTTATATAAAGACAAATTCCCCGATTGGTCACAACAAGCCAATGGTATGCTCCAGTTTGCCATATGGAGCCTATTTGCCCAAAATCAAATCGGAGCCTCCCTGCAACACTACTCTCCTCTAGTTGAAAACTTTATATATAAAGATTATGACCTGCCAACAACGTGGAAACTATATGCACAAATGCCGTTTGGACGCATAACAGCTCCGGCCGATGCAAAAGAATACACCCCCATCGAAACACGGTTGCTCATAAAAGAATAAAAGATTAAACAAAAAGCTCTCATAACAGAGAGCTTTTTGTATGAAGGATTAAAAATTTTACTCCGTCATAGGTTGAACAATATTAATGTCACTAACATCAACGCTGGGCTCTTCAAACCAATGTTTATCCAATTCGCCCATCAAGCGCACCTCATCATTCGGCGTAACAGTCAAGCCATGCCACCTGTTTTTTTCAATTTCAACGTCAATAGAGCCGGTTGCATCCTTAAAAATATAATGCTCATCCCCAAGACTGCTGACAATATTACCTTTCAAAACGACCTTAGAATCATCAGACATTTTTTTAACTTGCGCCACGGTAACGACCTCAACATTAGCCTGAGGGCCGACAAATCCGCCACGGTAATCTTTTTTGGCATCGGCTGTTTGAACCAATGCCCCACACAAAAGAACCGTCGCAGAAAGTAATAAAATCTTTTTCATAATCATCTCCTAAAATAAGCAATAAAAAAAACATCAAAGATATAATTATCCAGCCACAAAAAAACAAGAACCCGATATTTGATAAAAACATATCACCCAGCCTTATCTTGAAAAGCTAATATAAGGAATTACTTATAAACAAAAAAAGTTTGAGAGAAAGGAAACCCACTATGCAAATCACACAAACCACATCTTCCATAGCCACCACCGCAGAACAAAAATTAGCCCGCCTCAAATCCGGAGCCATTTTCATCCAAGACACCGAAGAGAGAATAAAACGCGCCTTTGAACTGGCCGCGAGCCAAAAAGACAATGTTGACTTCATCATCTGGCTTTGCAAGCAAACCTGCATTTTATCCAAAAACTACAAAACACTCATTTCAAAATACAGCGAAGGCTTTCGCAGCAAACTTTATGTTTTTCCCCTAGAGAGTATCTCCGCCTCTGACACCAATTTTTTGAAGTTAAACGATTTAGCGCGAAACAAAAAGTGCTTTTGCATCATAGATGACAGCAGCATCATCAAAAACGCACAATCAGGCTGTTCACAAAGGCTGTTTCAGTTAGGGCCCAAATTTTCATATCGGTTGATTTTAAGTTCAGCCCCCATAACTTTAGGGTTAATAGATTTATATTCACAGCTCCAATTTATGTCACCGCAACTCTTAAAGATGAGCTATATACAGTTTTCCAACATTTACTTAACCCCGATAACCAATCGCTTTGACAATCAAAAAATGTGGTCAACCAAGCATCAAGAAAATATGCTCATCCAAAAAATCAGCCCCTATATTTTGGACGCCGATTTAGATTTTGATTACCCGATAAACCGCTACAATCTTTATGCAAATTTAACCACCAAAGAAAAACAAAGCTACGATGAAGAAAAAGAAAGATTGCTTGAAGGCAGAGATTATGTGCATTTCATGGAAATATTTCACAAATTCCAACACATATACACCATCAGCCAAAACAAAGTAAAACTCTTGTGCGAAATCTTAAGCAAAATCAGATTAAAGAAAGAAAAAGTGATAATATACGTCAAATACTTAGACGAGATTCGTTTTTTTCAAGAGAGCGGACTGTTTGACAGCCAAAAATACGTGATATTAAACGGGCAATGCAACAAAAAAAGAGCATTTTCAGATTTCAGCACCGCCATAGACACAATGTTTTGCTCATATGGTGTGGATAATTTAGGGATAAATGTGCCAAGTTATAATAATGTGATATTCTTTAGTCAAACGTTTAGTTACCAGTTTAAGCTTCAGGCCATTAAACAAGCCCTGAGAGGAAACACCAACCAAGAGAATAAAAACAAAAGAATAAACGTGTATGACTTGTGGGTAAACACCGGACTTGAGGAAATGGTTCAGCAAAATTTGCTCATGAAGCAAAAGGTAATTAAGAGAGTATGTCAAAAAATATCCAAAGAGGAGGCCCTACGGCTATGAAAAAATACCTCGATAAGAGTGTATATGAGGCAACGCAAGAACGCATAAAATATATATTTGAGAACTTTGACAATATATATGTATCATTTTCGGGCGGCAAAGACAGCGGACTTTTGCTAAACTTGGTGTTAGACTATAAACGCAAATACAACATAGATAAAAAGATAGGCGTATTTCATCAAGACTTTGAGGCACAATACAAACAAACCACCGAGTTTGTCACCCGCATGTTTGAAAACAATTTGGCCGACATCGAGCCCTATTGGGTTTGCCTGCCGATGGGTTCGCGCTGTGCGGTCAGCAATTACCAAATGTATTGGTACACATGGGATCCGGATGAAAAAGACAAATGGGTAAGAGAAATGCCCAAAATGCCTTATATAATTAATTTAGAAAACAACCCGTTTGACTTTTACGAATACAAAATGGTTCAGGAAGATTTATATGCCGAGTTCGGAGACTGGTACTCGAGAACCCATAAAGGCAAAACCGTATGCTTGCTGGGGATTCGCGCAGACGAATCGTTAAACCGTTACCGCGCCTATGCCAATGCGCGCAAAGATTTGCTTGATCACAAGCAATGGACCACCAAGATGGGAAAGAATTGGTACAATGCCTATCTTTTGTACGACTGGACCTGTAAAGATATCTGGATAGCCAACGGCAAATTCGGATTTGACTACAATAAAATATATGATCTTTTTTACAAAGCCGGCTTATCCATCAACCAAATGAGAGTTGCCAGTCCATATCACGAGTCGGCCAAAGAAAGCTTAAACTTATACCGCGTTTTGGAACCAGACACATGGGTAAGAGTTGTCGGTCGAGTTCAAGGGGCCAACTTTGGCGCCATGTATGGTAACACCAAATTGCTTGGTTCGCGCAGAATTACCTTACCGAAAGGACACACATGGCGTTCATACGTGAAGTTTTTGTTGGCAACCTTACCCGATGAGATGCGTAGGAATTATATCGAAAAATTCAAAACCTCCATCAAATTTTGGTGGCGCAGAGGCGGTGTTGTTGATGAAAAAGCCATTGAAGAACTTGAGGCTTGCAACTACAAAATCAAAAGGAACGGCCCAAGCCCCTATCACAGCGTCAAAGAACAAGTTCGATTTTTGGGCACACCGGACAACACCGATGACATCAAATCGACCATAGACATTCCCTCATGGAAGAGGATGGCGGTTTGCATATTAAAAAACGACCATTTATGTAAATATATGGGATTTGCCCAAACCAAGAAACAGGCCGAAAGAGAAAAAGAACTTTTGAACAAATACAGAAATCTGTAAAAGGAAAATAAAAATGAGTGACAACAAACAAGGAAATTTATTTGAAGAACCTCAAGCACCCAAGGAGGAAAAACCGTTTGTCAGTCCGGTATATAATGTCATAGCCGTACCTTTGGAAAAAGTCAAAGCCAATGACTACAACCCCAATAGGGTTGCCCCACCGGAGATGAAGTTGCTTGAAACATCCATCTGGGAAGATGGATTCACCCAACCCATAGTCTGCTATCACGACAAGGCCAAGGATGAATACATTATCGTGGATGGCTTCCACCGTTATACCACGATGCTGATATCAGACCGGATTCGCAACCGCGAAAACGGCAAAATTCCGGTTGTTGTGATAGATAAAGACTTAGGCGAGAGAATAGCCTCAACGATTCGCCACAACCGCGCCAGAGGTTCACATAACGTTGACCTTATGAGCAACATCGTAAAAGAGTTATTAGAGTTAGAAAAGAGTGATGCGTGGATAGCACGCAATATAGGCATGTCTGCGGATGAAATTTTAAGATTAAAACAAATCACCGGTTTGGCAGCATTATTCAAAAACGAAGAATTCTCCCGCACATGGGAACTCTAAAGATAAAGAAAGGACACAAATGAAGCTAATCGGCCTAACATTGGCAGCGGTTATAAGTCTGGGTAATATAAATATAGCACAGGCCAAGAGGCCGTTTAGCTTTGAAGGAGACTGGATAGCCGGAAGAATGGCAGGAGAATTTCGCAGAGATATCACCATAAAGAACTGTCACAAGAACACCTGCGATTTTCATTTTCAACAAGGAAAAGGATTGGATTTTTGCGAATTTAGCGGCCAATTAAAACAACTTAATAAAAACAGCGGACAAATTTTTCTAGAAGCACCACTCATATCTCAATCTTATTGCATCATAGATATAAATCAAAAAGGAGACACCTCCATACAAGTCAGAGGGCAAAATTGCAGCACGTTATGCCCCCAAGGTGCAATGGTTGACGGAGCATACAAAAATCAAAATATAAAAGGATACTATGAAACAGGCTATGATTGCTATAATGAGAGAAACACTTATGCTGAAGCGGCAATATGCAGCAATCGCTTGCTAAGTTTAGGGCATAGAGAGGCGCAAAAACTGCAAGCTGAAGCCAAATTCAATAAAGAATTAATCAAAGAATGGGAAAAAGGGCGCAATTTTTGCCAAACAGAAACACAATGCCTCAAACAAAAATACCATGATTTTATCGAAGCTTTAAGCCAAAAAATATCAGGAAAAGACTTCAACTTACAAGCTTATTATCAACAAACGCAAGGAAGATACGGCTCTCCGTTTGAAAGTTTTTTAACTTTTGAAAAAATGCAAAACGGGATGGAAGAACAAGGATTAGAAGAATACGAAAGCCTAATGGGCGAACGAGTGGACAGATCTAATAAAGAAAATATATTCATCACCTATATACCGCAAAACCACAAGGACGAAGAGCGTGCCGCATTTTATCTGAAAGATAATGAAATATGGATAGGATATATAGGCAAAGGCGCAAGCGGATATGAAGAAATTTTTCTTTACGCACCCAAAGGCAAAAAAATAATGGAAACACCTAAAAAGATACAAGAATGGGAAAAAGATTTTCAAAACATAAACTGCCGAGGAGAGAGTTATTGCCCCCAAGATTTATATCCGACAATTAACTTCACCCCATCATTATAAAATGGATTCTCCCCAAAAAAGAAGAAGATACAAACTGTCCGAAAGGGCAGTTTTTTTGCGCAAAGTATTCGCTGAAACCCATGTCAAACCTTGAAAATTTCTATTTACAGCTTTTTATTTTTGATGTATAATACGAGTCGTGGAGATAAAGTAATTTTTGAGGATTATTATCATGAAGACTCGTTTTTTGTTGGTGTCAGTGACTTTTGTCGGTTTGTGCAGTGGCATAAGTTCGGCAAGTGCAGATAGTTCTTTGAGGTTATATGGCTTGAGTGATGTTATACCTTTCAACACACTTCACACACATTTATCGCTTGAGCTAGGTTTATCTCCACAGCAAGTTTCAAAAAATCAAAAATCTTTGGTTAAGGTTGCCCAAGTCTGCTGGATTATGGACACGGGCGATTGCGCCGGTTTGGACTTTGTAAACTCGGATATCGGCAATAATGGTGGAACCGGTGGTTCGGGAGGTGGGGACGAATATGACAAGAAAGGGCCGGAAGATTGTATTAAAGAGGGTTATACCGTCACCAACTGTCCAGATGGATATAAAGGTGATGGAGAATGTATGTATGCGGATGGCTACTATGCCAAATGTATTCCCGATTGTCCAAGTGATTATAAAACGTGTAAATCCCCATACAAAGGTGCGGGGCAAGTTTGCGGCAATGGTTTATACCCAGAATGTTGTATCGACACTTGCGGAGCTGATTACAAATATACATTAGGTTCAATTCCTGACGGATATGAGGCGGTAGGCGAGCCTTGTGTGCAATGTGATGGCAACAATACCACGGCAATCAAAAAATACAGAGTGAAAGAAAAAGACTGTTCCGGATTTTTGGATTGCGGAACTTTAGGTTGTGATAATGGGGCTTCAACCTGCCAAAGCGGAAATCAGGTCAAGTGTTCCAAGTGCAAACCTTGCCCGAACTTGGGAACGGAAAGTGAATGTCCGCCGTGTACGGTCTGCACGTATGAAGAATGTTCAAATTTATATGTCGTTTCGGGCTGCAAAACAAATTGCACCGATTACTGCAACTACTGCGCTTTTGAATAAGGGCGAGAGAGAAAGGGAAAAAAACAATAATTATTAACAAAGCGGTGGTCTGGGCACAATGCAAAATTGATGGCGGTAGGCCCCGCCTACGGGAGAAAGATTATGAGAAAATTTTTATTATATTCATCAGCTTTGGCTTTGCTAAGTGGCGTGGCGGAGGCTGCCTGTATTCAAACTCCAAGCTGTTCATCTTTGGGCTATTCATCAAGCTCATCTTGTTCAGGGGGAACAAAGTGTCCGTGGGGGAATTATTGGAACTGCGATGCAATAAACAAAATAAATTCACTCAATACGCAGATAACCAGTCTTACCAACAAGATAACCACCTTGGAAACAAAAGTTAATGAGTTATCAAAAGACACTGCAACGGTAAACTGCAAAATCGGTGATATTTTGTACTCAGATATGAGCTGTAACACCAACGTTGTTGCGTCTAAAACGCCTATTGGCGTTATTTTTGACATCACTAATAAACTGGCAATAGGGTTGGAGCAATCACCCACTAGCCTATATTGGTCAACAACAGAGTTTGATGTTCCGGGGTTGAGTAATATAACATCGTCATCGGCGGTAACAGCGGATTGGCAAGGTAAGAAAAATACGCAAATTGTGTTGGAATATTGCAAAGCAAACGGCAAGAGCTGTCCGGCATTTGAGTATGTGAATAGCTATAAGACAGAAGGAACATCCGCCGGAGATTGGTACTTGCCGGCTTTTGGAGAGTTGAATGCCATATATGACAATGTGGATGTTTTGATTATAACATTAAGGAAAGTCGGCGGAGTAAGCTGGATGGGTTCAATGTGGTCTTCTTCAGAGTATTCGGACGGCGAAGCATGGTACATTTACGATGGCAGTGCACGTTATCACAAGAAGGACGATTACTACTTTAACTATTACGTTCGCCCAGTCCTAGCTTTTTAGGTTTATCTATTCACCCCAACGACAAAGCCCGTTCATTTAAGAACGGGCTTTGAATATATCACAACATAATTATTTCTTTTTACGTAAGGCGATTTTCAAAACCTCACTCACCTCCTCAACCGGAATGATTTTCATCTCCTTGGTAACAATCTCGGGGATTTCTGCTAAATCCTTTTCATTGTCTTTCGGAATAATTACTGTTTTGATTCCGGCACGCAAAGCTGACAAGAGCTTTTCTTTCAACCCGCCGATTGGCAAAACACGCCCTTGCAGCGTGATTTCTCCGGTCATAGCCACATCTTTGCGCACCGGCGTTTTTGTAAACACCGAAACCAAAGTCGTATACATGGCAATACCGGCCGAAGGTCCGTCTTTTGGCGTGGCTCCTTCCGGA
Organism: uncultured Alphaproteobacteria bacterium; assembly: GCA_944391615.1. Taxonomy (GTDB): domain Bacteria; phylum Pseudomonadota; class Alphaproteobacteria; order RF32; family CAG-239; genus HGM16780. Next base: position 45,153 of record CALXUE010000008.1, on the reverse strand, counting down.
ACATGAACGTGAACATCCGTTTTTTCAAAAACCTCAGGGTCTATTCCTAAAGACTTTGAATGCGCACGCACCACCGAAAAGGCAGTTTCAATGGACTCTTTCATCACATCGCCAAGCTTACCGGTTTGAATAACCTTTCCTTTCCCCGGCATATCCACCGCTTCAATAAAGAGAATATCACCGCCAACTTCAGTCCAAGCCAAACCGGTCGTCACGCCGATATGGTCGCTTTCTTCAGCCTCACCATAACGATAACGAATAACCCCCAAATAATCTTTAAGGTTTTTCGCCATAACTTTTATGGTTTTGACTGCAGTCTTTTTAGACTTGGATTTCGATGACCTCTTAGCCTCTTCAGCCATAATAATTTCCTTAACGGCCTTGCGGGCAATTTTAGCCAACTCACGCTCCAGATTACGCACACCGGCTTCTCTGGTATAATAGCGAATAATATCGCGAATGGCATCATCAGAAATTTCAAGTTCTTTGGGTTTCAAGGTATTTTCAGCCAAAATCTTCGGCACCAAATGCTGCTTTGCAATCTGAATTTTTTCCTCTTCGGTATACCCTGACAAACGAATGATTTCCATTCTATCCAACAAAGGCCTTGGCATATCCAAAGAGTTAGCCGTTGTAATAAACATCACATCCGACAAATCATAATCGACCTCAAGATAATGGTCATTAAAAGCAGAGTTCTGCTCCGGATCCAAAACCTCCAACAAGGCCGAACTAGGATCTCCTCTCCAGTCATTACCCAATTTATCAATTTCATCGAGCAAAAACAGCGGATTAGAAGTTCCGGCTTTTTTCATACCTTTAATAATTTTTCCGGGCATAGAACCAATATACGTCCTTCGATGCCCTCTGATTTCAGCCTCATCACGCATACCGCCCAAAGAAGTTCTGACGAACTTTCTGCCGGTTGCTTCCGCAATAGAACGCCCCAATGAGGTTTTACCCACCCCCGGAGGCCCCACCAAACACAAAATCGGCCCTTTTACTTTGTCAGCTCTGGCTTGCACGGCCAAATATTCCAAAATGCGTTCTTTAACTTTGTCCAAACCGTAGTGGTCACGGTCCAAAATTTCTTTAGCGCGCTCCAAATCTTTGTTAACTTTTGATGGATTCTGCCAAGGAATATCCAACAACCAGTCCAAATAATTACGTACCACCGTGGCTTCACTGGACATTGGCCCCATCGTTTTGAGCTTTTTAAGTTCGGCAGTAGCTTTTTCTTTTGCTTCCGGACTAAGTTTGGTTTTCTCAATTTTTTTCATATACTGAGAAAACTCTTCCTGCTCATCATCACCCAGCTCTTTTTGAATAGCTTTCATTTGCTCATTCAAATAATATTCTTTCTGGCTTTTTTCCATCTGCTTTTTAACGCGGGTTTTAATTTTGTTTTCCACCTCAAGCAAGGTCATTTCCGCGTTCATAAAGTTCAAGATTTTTTCAAATCTGGTTTTAAGGGTTGAAGCTTCCAAAAGTTCTTGCTTTTCAGCCACCTTAAGAGACAGATGCGAGGCAATGGTATCAGCAAGTTTGCTATAATCCTCAATCTGGTTAACCGAGGCCAACACCTCAGGCGGCGTTTTTTTAGAAAGTTTAACATATTCTTCAAACTGAGAAACCACGGCGCGAGCCAGAGCCTCTTGTTCCATACTTTTATGTTCGCTTTCCTTAAGGTCGCTCACATCAGCTTCAATAAAGTCCTCATTAGGCAAAAACTTTTCAACCTTAACGCGGCGGATTCCCTCAATCAAAACCTTCATGGTTCCATCAGGCAGTTTTAGCATCTGCAAAACCGACCCTAACGTACCGACATGATAAATATCATCAAAATCAGGATCCTCCACGGCAGCATCTTTTTGCGTCAACAAGACCACGGCAGAGTCGCTGTCGACCACCTTTTGCAAAGCGCGAATAGACTTAGAGCGCCCCACAAACAAAGGAACAATCATTTTCGGATAGACCACGATGTCACGCAACGGCAACACCGGAAAAGTCTGAGTTTTCTTAGCCATATATCCCTCAATTCATCAACACAAAGCTAAAAGTCCGAATTGTGTAGTAATAAAAAAACATAATTAACATATACCGTCTATAACGTTGCCACAATCCATTCATGATAGCAATTTGCAAAATGCATTAATCCACAGCGAAGCTTTGGGACATATCCAAATATAACTGAATTTTAATTAACGACTGCATATATTTTGCATACAAGGTTGAGCGATGTTGGCGGAGTTTAAGTTGCATAATTTTCCACGGCACATGGCAAGAACGTTTCCACACAAGCTTGGTTTCAAAGGCATCCAAACATTTATACCAATCCAAAATTTTATACATTTTATCAATTTCTTGAGCCGTAGGATGGAAATAAACCGGCAAAGGCTTCTGAGCCTCGAGCTCGTCAGCCGTATACACAAGTCTTGGCCAAGAGGATCGAACCTGCTGCATTTTAATCGGAGGGAGTCGCCGCATAACATCCGCAGCAAACTCCAAATCTCGTTTAATAAGATTAATATTTCGACGCATCAATCACACATCCTAATGAATGGTAACATTCTTCAAGAGCAAAGAAACAACTTCTTTGAGTCTTAACACAGTATTTTTTGAAACCAAACGCTGCACCACTTTTTCAAAATACAACGGATCGTCCAAAATGCGCTGAGCCACCACCAACAAAGCTTTATTTTGCCATTGTTTATAATCGAAACCGCCCATATCACACCAAAAAAGAAAATCCCGAAAATGCTGAGAATGCTCACTAAAGAAAAAAGAAAAAGCCCTTCCTCTCGCCAATTGAAGATACAAATATCGACTGCGTCGCGCCCTATTCCAAGATGAAGAATTATAAGGAATATCCAAAACCAAATCATCCAACTCGCGCTGCAAAATAGCATGAACCAAATTCAAATACGGGCAAGGAAAAATATTTATCTTAGAAAACTCAACTTCCTGCTGTCTGAGGGCAGAATTTTTGACTTTTTTTTGACCCATAGCAATCTCCCACGAAAAAAATAGCCACAAAACATAAGTCCGTAGTCCAAAGTCCGTAGTCCGAAGTCCATAGTCCAAAATTTGAAATTTCAAAAAAAATCTAATAACCGGTGATGATTTTTGATAAACGAATAATATATTATTCATAAAACGAATAAAATTTATTCGAAAAACGAATAAAGAGTCAAGCAACAATCAAAAGTTATACAAAGAAATATTATAAAATTAATAACAAATATTTGACAATTATACGTTGTCACAATAAGTTAAACATATATTTAGAGGATAATAAAATGAACAACATAAAACACTTGCGTAAAGAACATCGACTATCCGGACAAGAACTTGGCAAAGCGATTGGCAAGTCCCAAGCCACTATCTCTAAATGGGAAAGAAATCAAAAACTTCGTTATGAATACCTAAAACTAATAGCTGATTATTTTAAGGTTCCAATTTCCGCTGTCAGCGGTGATTACACTGAAAAAAAAACCGAACAAACTGACAATATGGTCGCTATTGAAATCATCGGCACACATAAAAATTCAAGCACACAAACCCTGCAAACCATCACCCTCGGACATCAACTCATGCCAATATCAATGCTTCGAGAATTTACCAATGCTGCCCCCACAGACATCAAAATAATAAGAATAGAAAATGAATCCATGAAACCCACAATCAATGCCGGCGACATGGTATGGGTAGACACATCGGTTTCTCATCCCGACAATGACGGAATATATTTACTTAACCTTGGTAATATGATTGTTCCCAAAAGAATATTAATAAATCCTATCAAACATAGCGCCATCATAAAGTCAGATAACCCCGAATATGAAAATTTTACCACCGATGATTATAATCAGGTCAAAGTCTTTGGCAAAGTCATTTATCATATCCAAAAAGTTGTATAAAAAAAATTGCTTGCTTTTTAATAACAATATTTTTTATACTAAATATTCATAATTCGAATAAAACTAATTTGGAGCAAAGCATATGACCCCAAAATTCACTATACTGGAAGATTTTCCGGCCATAAATAATCTCAAACAAGCGTATAAAGAAAATTTCACCGCAGATAATTTTTACATAGAACATTTTATGCCGGAACCAAAACAAATTATCTTTGAGGGCAAACACAAACGTTTAATAAAGCTCTCCGACGAAGAACGCTTGCAAAACGCTAAAGAAAGCTTGCTTACCGACAACAGCGGCTATTTTGATGAGTTTGTACACGACACCAAACTACGCTCAGATGTGACCGAAGTCATCCGTGCCCTGTTTACCGAATTTTACAAACACTGAGATATCCCTTTCTCTAATCCGCAAGCTGTAAATTCAAAGCTAACACCCAAGAAAGAAAATAAATAAAAAGAGCAAGAGGATACGGCTTTGCCATAAGTTTTGCAACAATCACCGTTCTAAACTTTAGATTCACTCTCAAAACCCAAATCCAAATTACGTTAAACAAGAAAAAGAATATAACCGTTTTAAGTAAAACACCACCAACAAATTCATCAATAGGATAAAGCCCCAACTGCAAACTACCAGTAATAAGAAGCAAACTTGCCAAAACAAAATCATAAGCCCAAACATCGGCTTTCAGTCTGCGTGCCCGATAAAAAAGATATTGAAACAAAAAACCAATGGCAGCAAAAGCATAAATCAACAAAGCAAAAGCGTTACCATCAAAAAAATGTTTTATAAAATATGCCACCCAAATAATCACCGCTAAAAGCCCTAAATAACACAACCAATTAAGGCTTCCATTTAAACCATCTTTTTGAGGTACAGGCTTTTTCCCAAAAATAACAATGTCAAATTTATCAATATTAAACTCTTTATTTTTAACGCATTTAATAAAAAATCTTGTAATATCTCGCAGTAAAGCTCCTGTGTAATAAAACACATACATAATGCAAAACGGTACAAAATACATAAAAAAAGCCTGGATAACATTGCCTATTTTCAAAAGGTAAACAAGAGCGAAAATAGCACCTAACGCAACACAAATATAGCGAACTATTTTATTCTTAAAATAATAAAAGCCCAAAATCCACACCAAAATATTTGTTTTATTATGTTCCATATTCAAGAACTTTCTTCACCTAAATTTCATCATTTTTCAGCCGTTGTACGACAGCTTTTTCTATCTTATGTCCGTTAGTTTTCGCCAATTTTATGCGTATGTTTTGATAGGACAACTTAATATTTTTTTTATTAACGGGAATTTCATTCATCAACGCCAAAACAAACCCGGCAAAAGTTTCACAGTCAAACTCAGACAAATCCACGCCCAAAACCTTTTCCACCTCATCAATCGGTGCCGCCCCCTGAATAACCCAAGAATTTTTGTTCACTTGCACAATAGATGGCTCTGTCGGAGGAGCACTGGCATCATCTTCCAACTCACCAACAATTTCTTCCAACAAGTCATTCATCGTGGCAATACCGGATATACCGCCATATTCATCAACCACCAAGGCAAAATGGATTCGCGTTTTTTGCATATGCTGAAACAAGTCGTCTATGTGCAGATTTTCCGGTACAAATAAGGCTTTTTGAACCGCTTTATTCAAAATCACAGCTTTGCCTTGTTCCTTATATTTAAAATAATCTTTAATATTCAGAACACCCAAAACATTATCATAATTATCCTGAAACACCGGATAAACCGAATACCGAGTCTCAATCATAATTTTTTCCCAATCGAGCAAATCATCATCCGCATCCAAAAACTCAACATCCGTACGATGCGTCATCACCTCATTGACCAACTTGTCATCAAATTCAAACACATTATGGATCATCTTTTTTTCAGCGTCATCAATAGTACCGTTTTCACTACCGACATCCACCATAATCCGAATTTCCTCTTCGGTCACATTTTCGCTTTTCTGCTCGGGATTAATTCCCAGCAGGCGCAAAGAAATATTGGTTGAAGCAGTCAAAAGCCACACAATCGGCGAAAAAATCTTTGCAATCAAATAGATGCTTGAAGAAATAAATAAAGCAATTTTTTCAGCATATTGCATCGCAATACGCTTAGGCACCAACTCACCAAAAATCAAAGTCACATAAGACAACACAAGCGTAATAAAAATCACGGCTAAAACATCCAGCTTGGCCGGAGCAATAGTAACACCTTGAGCAATCAGCCAATCAACAATTCTATCCGAAAAATTATCTGCGGCAAAAGCACTACCCAAAAATCCGGCCAACGTAATTCCCACCTGAATGGTTGCCAAAAATTTTGCCGGCTGTTTGGTTAAAGAAGCCAAGCGCATAGCACGTTTATCTCCCGCCTCAGCCAACTTGGCCAACTTAGAATCATTCATGGAAATAACCGCAATTTCAGCACAAGCAAAAACCGCATTAAACAAAATTAAAATCGCTTGAAACAATAACAATTCAGAAACAGAATATTCTGCCATCAATTCAATCCATCAAAATTAAACCTGCATTTAGTTTACAAAAGAAAAAATTTTAAGCAAGCCCAAATTTCATAGAAAAAAGAAAATACCAAAAATCAGCTTAAAACTCGTTTTTATCAGCTAAAGCATCATAACGCTTCCGAATACACAAAAGTGCGGTTTTATGCACCCCTTGCGTTATAGAGTAATAAATAAACCGCCCCTCGCGTCGAGATGACACAAACCCATCATCTTTAAGGCGTTTAAGATACTGCGAAACTTTCATTTGTTCACTGTCAATACCTTGAATAATGTCAGAAACTTTAGATTCACCAAACAAAATCAAATATTCCAAAATACGCATTTTATCATAATTGGCAAACAGCTTAATCCGGTTAGCCACCATTGTCGTATAATCTTTAGGTAAAACCTGCTTGCTCGTTAAATAATAAAAACTATCGGTCATATAAGCAAAAAGCTTACGAATACATTCAAAAATGCTAGCAGGATATTCTTCATAAATATCATAATAAACAAAAATGCCTTTTCGCTGCGTTTTAACCAAATGCGCCTCTCTGAATTTTTTCAAACTCTGCGACACAATCATTTGCTCCTCGCCTACACCCTTAGCAATCGTCGACACGGAAGACGGCCCGTTAACATCCATAAACTCCAAAATTCTAAGACGCAACGGGTGTGCGATGTAGCTAATACCCTTCACGGCTTTTTTCATAATCTCGGGCGGCAGTTGTTCAACCATAAAATTTCTCCGGCACTTTTTTCTTTCAGATTATATCAAAGCCGCGCAATTTGCAAACATAAAAAAAATTCCCCGACCAACAAAATCGAGGAATTTTTTTTATTTAAGATACGGCTTCACCCAAGCATCAAATTGCGGTTCATATTCATCAGCCCAGCCCATCAAATGATTTTTCCCCATCAGCAGAAGCGGTGTGCCGATTTGATTGCCAAGATTATATTCTTTGGCAGCCCGCAACAACAGATTATATCCATCTGGATTTTGCACATTAACCATGGTCAACTGCAAATTAGGATATTTTTTATTGATATACGCCAAGGCATCATGACAGTGCGGACAAAAGTTTGAATAAAAGAAATACACTTTTTTATCCGAAAACACATCTTCACGCGCCTCAGATTTTTGTGAACTATCACAACCACTCAAAATAAAAACTGCAAAAACAAAAAATAAAGCAAAAAAACTTTTCATCTTCCCTCCCCCATACAGATTATTCAATACAGCAATCAACCGCCTTGCGCACAAAGGCTTTCATTTTAGCCAAAGTTCCGGCACTTTCTTCTGGCTTGGATTCTATCTCGGAATTTTGAGATTTTTCTTCCAGTTTTTGAGATATTTTTTGCACATCTTCCGTTTTATCTTCAATCCACTTAACATCACGAATATTAAGCATATTCATATTCAAACCCCAAAACAAACAATAAAGTTCATAGGCTTGATTAAAGAGCTTGTAGGCATCTTCTTTATGCCCCAAAGACTGCTGCTTGGTTCCAACCTCCATCAAACGCATCGATGAAGCCAACAAATGCTTTGAGATGCACCAAACTTCCCCTTCATAAGAAGGAATAACTTTCTGCATCAAATTTTTGCGCATTTCTCTAATGTTTTGAATCAAATCATAAAAAGAATTTTTGCCGGTTTTCGCACCGGAAAAGACCAAATGCTCTTCAATGCTGATAAGGTTCATGATGGCAATGGTCAAATCCTGATCAGAAGACAAATCTTTTGGATTAACTTTTTTAGAGCTGTCAATTTTTTCCACAAACTCTTTAACACTTTCAATTTTTTTCATGTCGCGCCTCCAATATATTTCAAAATATATATGTATTATAATTGTAATATATCAAAGTTGTCAAGTATAATTAATATATTTTTTGAGTTGCCCAACAAAATTATACTCCCCTCAAAAAAAACAAGCCGGCAGTAATCTCAAATCGTCGACTTGCTTTATCAAACGCCTACTTTACCGGCCGAATTTGAGCATACCCGTTCCACGCAAACAAAGCATTTTCTGTTTCATCTGCAAAAACTTTTTCCACATCACAGATATACAAATAATGATCCCCCACTTCATGATATTCTTTCAAATGACAAACAATAGCAACCTTACTATGACAAGGTATTTTGATGTCACTCCCTGCAACATCCATAAGTTTAATATCAAACTTGGCCACTTTATCCGTCTGACGTCCCGTTGTACTGCCACAACCTAAAACAACATCGGCGAGTTCTGCCCCCGGAATAGTCAAAATAACCTTTTTATTCTGGCGTACCATTTCCCCGCTATAAGATGTTTTAGCCATAGCAAAAGCAATCATATAAGGATTATAAGAAAGATAAGTCCACCAAGAAACCGTAGCCAAATTAGGTGAGCCATCGCTTTTTTGAGTACAAACCAATGTCACCGGATTCGGTGAACTGAGTTGAGAAGCTTTAGGTAAAGTAATTTCTTTCATAGCAAAATCCTTTCACAAAAATTAACCTTTTCAAAAATCACAAATAAAAATCAGTTGCAGACTAAATAATATGACTATATATAATAATAGAAAAACAATACTGATAAATAAATCACATACTAACCCAAAAGAGAGTGTAAAATGACACAATGTATCTCCCCCGACACCAAAATAGAAGACACCGGCTTTGGCTACACCTTATCCATCATCGGCGGCAAATACAAAATGATTGTACTCTATTGGCTGGGAGAATTCGGAACCTTAAGACATAACGCCTTGCATCGGCTCATAGGCAAAATATCGTTCAAAATGCTCAGCACAACACTTAAAGAATTAGAAAAAGACGGCCTTATTAATCGCCATGTCTATCCAGAACTTCCACCCAAGGTAGAATACAGCCTAACAGAAAAAGGCGCATCCCTCATTCCCATGCTTTTTGCCTTATGCGAATGGGGCGACAAACACCGCCCCAAATAACTTGTGTATTTTACAAATTCTTTCCTAAATTAAAAGCATCCTTCAAGGCCTTATGTCCTTTTATATCACCGATTTTTAACACCCCACCGGCAATAATATATCCAAGATTTTTCCAATTTAAATGAGCCAACAAAGCCTGATAATAATCCAAAACCGGTTTACTATTATCAATTCCATCACCTTCGGAAGCCATAAGCAGAATACAATCTTTTTTAGGATTTTCATAATTTTCATCACATTCAGCCACAGCAAACAGCCTATCAAAAGCACATTTCAATTGCCCCGAAATTCCCCAATAATACATAGGTGAAGCCAATACCACAACATCAGCCGCCATATACTCAGGATAAATTTTCAACATATCATCTTTTTGCACACAAGGGCTCAGCCTATCTTTGCCACCGCCAAAGCATCCCAAACATCCATGAATATTAAGGCGTCCCAAATCAAAACACACCACTTCATGACCTTTTTCTTGAGCACCTTGCATAAAGGCATCTATCAACCCTTTTGTATTACCGTTAGCTCTTGGGCTACCGTTTAGAATAACAATTTTTTTACCCATTTTCGCACCTTTCTAAAATAATTATCTCAGCTTTTAATGCTATTTTTTGTTATAGAAAAAATCAATACTAACCTTGCAGAAATATACTTACCATAAAGTAAGCACCCTCTCTCAAAAACAAATAACTAGAAACAAACTCTCATTCAGCATTGCTTATAAAAAAAGCCTTGTACATTCCCGTACAAGGCTTTCAATTCATGAGCGTTTCAAAATCAATAAATGTCCTTCAAGTGAGGTAAAATTTGGATATTCCCATGTCATATCATGAATGTTACATATGACCACGGAACCGCAATTTGTTGCATAAAGGAACTTGCCTTCAAGAGGAATGTCTCCTGCAGCAACGCGTAAATCAGAAACTTTTTGCCACACAGGAACCAACGTCTTAACATCAGAAAATTCCAAAAAATTTCCGCCAAAGCGATCGCGATAGAGTACAACCGCAGATGGCTTAACTTTTTGTACGCGCGAATGAATAACCAAACTTGGAGAAATTCTGTAACCGATAATACGTCCATTCTCAGGTCGAAACTCAGTTGTTTCAACTAAGTTTTCATAAACATAGCGCGGCTTGGTATAATCATCCACATATTCAGGAAGTTTTCCATTCCACCAAGGTTCGCCCGCCGGCCCGTCATAAACACCTTCTTTACCGCTAAGTTCATCTTGAATACGCTGTCTCATTTTTGAAACTTTAATAAGCAGAAAAACAAATAAAGTAACAAAAATAACACCTGCAATAATAAGAGCTATCAACAAAAAGTTTGTATCAACACCATTCATAATTATACCGGAATATTTATTGAGGCTTATTTGACCGGTTCCTCTAAGTTAAACATAATGATAATTAATTGAAAAAAGATTATATTTTTATATCAAAAAGTCAAGAAATAAAAATTTTCGTCGGACGCAAAAAAAATCCGGTGGTAATAAACCAACCGGATTGTAAAATAAATCAAAATGACATCATCGGGCGAACATAATTTCTTTGTATATCCTTGTCGTCGATTCCATCGAGAGATCTGGTTAAATCGCTATTGTCAAAGCAATTTATAGGGTAAGCCTTATGACTATTATACTCGGAAGATGTCCAATAATACTCTCTCTTTATTTGTGTGTCTTTAATTTTTTCCAAAGAAGATTTAATATCTTCTAAATTATCCATAATCTTAACAAATTCAGCTTTGCTAGGGAGAAAGGCTTCTCCAGCTTTGATTCCGTCATAAGCATAATTAGCGCAATACTCAGCCGCATCTGCTATTTTACCTTGCTTTTTAGCCGCTTTTAAAATTAAGCGAGTATTTTCTTTTCCACTTAAATTGTTTGGCATATTGACATACAAAAAACAGTGTGACCAATACAACTTCTTTTGGCGTAGGGTTATAATTAATCCATGCTTTTTGCTTTCATCAACATAACCAACCACACCGGAAACTTGTTTGCCATCAATTAATTCTCTGGAAAAAGTCTTGTCTTCATTGTAATAAAACATTCCAATTTGAACTTTTCCGCTCTCTGCAGTAAACAGTTCATATTGTTTTTCTGTTTTATCATCTAAAACTTGAGGGCTTTCGACAAGTCTTTCTGATTCTGATAGAGCAGTTGTTTGTTGATATGTTGCTAATTTCTCTTTTTGAGATTGAACCAGCTCCTGCAAAAATTCGATTGAAACATCTGATGCAAAAGCCTGTATGACTTCTTCAATAGACAATCCGGATAAAAAGACAGCCTCTTTTATAAAATCTATTCTTTCCATAATAAAAATTTTTAAATTTGACATAATGATAATTAATTGCCTTTAACTTATCATTTTTATCAAAAATTTCAATAAAAAAATCCCAGCGCAAATAAAAATTGCGTAAAATATTCAATGCCTAATATATTGAATTTTAATGATAATTTTGGGTTGGTGGTAGCTCGGTGGTAGCTTGAGCCATAAAAAGGGGATAAAAACGCTATTTTTGAGTTGAATTTAATAGGCTAAATAAAAGAAAAAGCCCTTGAATTTCAAGGGCTTGGAAACTGGTGCCGACACACGGACTCGAACCGCGGACCCACTGATTACAAATCAGTAGCTCTACCAACTGAGCTATGTCGGCATAAAAAAACTAAAATTTTTCAAATCAACTTCATACAAATAAATACAATAATTCTTAAATCGAGCTACCACCGAGCTACCACGCTCATTACTGTTAGCACCATTTAATGACTCCAACATACAGCTCAAATTTAGTACATCATATTGTTTATAAAAGAAAATCATTTAAAATCAACCTTTTATAAACATGACTTGCAACGATTACAAATCAGTAGCTCTACCAACTGAGCTATGTCGGCCTCAACGAAAACTTTTATAACCGAGCGCAGATGAATTGTCAATAAAAAAATATAAAAAAAAGAAACCTGAAATTTTTTACATTTTTTCAAGTTTCTTTTCAAAATTTTGCTTTAATAATTATTTCGCATGACCTTTGTTTTTTTGTGCCACCATTTTGGCCATAGCAACCTGCTTTTGCTTTTTCACTTCACCCAAATGAGCCAAAGCTTCTTTTTTCTGTTCAGGGTTTTTCAAGAAGCGCGCCATTTGAGTATAAGTTTTTTCCAACATTGCCAATTTGCGGTTTTCAGGCATTTTAGACTGCTTGCACAACTCTGCAGATTTATGAAACAACTCCGCATCATCAAGCTTGGCAGCAACGGCGTTAAGAGAATCAAATCTGTCCTCATTTTTCAAAAACTTCAAGGCAATATTAATTTTTGTCTCTTTCCAATCTGCCAAATGCCCAATATTCATTTGCACCTCAGCCATTTTTTTCATAACAGCCAAACGCTCTTCTTTCGGCGCATAACGATAAGCATGTAAAAAGAACTTAACGGACTTTTCACCGGCTTTGACTTTATCACTCTGCGGATAAGTAAAACCAACTTGAGCCGTATCTTTGGAATAAATATTACCCAAAGCCAAGTTAATATGATATTTGGCAGTTTTATCTTTAGCCGTTTTTAAAGCACGTTGATAAGCACGGCGCACATTTTTAGCAGCTTTTTTATCCAAACGCGAGTCGGCATAAGCAATCAACTTATAATCTGAAGTAAACTGCAAAACTTTGTCCAAACATTCCTCTTCCGAACCGTCGGCAGAAGTTTTGGTTGTAGCATTTCTCAAATAAAACATTTTAGAGGCAATATAGTTTGCCTTGGCTTTTTGCTCTGGCGTTAGCATATCCTCATAAGTATTGATTTTGTGCTTAACCTCGTCAGCATCATAAGAACTAAAAGCGGTTGGGTCACTCTGAGCATAAACCTCTGCGGAATAAATTGCACCCAAGAAATCAATAGATGGTGCCAAATCTTCCACTTGGGACAAGCGCAAATGGATATACGCCGGCATTTCACTTCCGGCCTCTTCACCATGAACTTGCTTAATGTAGGCATAATCTTTATCAGAAAAGAAACAAACGTTTTGAAGAGTCGTATAAGCCTCGTTAAGCTCTTCATCCAAAGCTTTTTCAACCACATCGGCCCCGAGTTGAATAACCTGATTATGATAGCAAACTTCATCAATCATAGCACGGTCTTTAACGGGATCACAATTCAACAATTCAGCGGCCTGCTTAGCATAATCCGGCACATTAGTAGCCAAAACAGCCAAAACGCCGGTTCTAAAAGTTTCCGGAGAAAGCGGTGCTATCTCATAGGGAGTTGCTTTTTTGGTTGTTGAAGTTTTTCTTCTCTTAGCTTTTTTGTCCTCATCCATATCCATAATTTTATCCTCAGTAAAAACAATAAAACTATATATAGGATAAACGCAACAAAAAATTTGTCAAGAGTTTATGTCTATTTTTACAAAAAAATTTTATAACACCTACTTCCCCACAACTGATTGCACAAAATCCCGTCACCCTGTGAAATTACCTATTGAATGCTTGAAATTTATGTGTTATAATGCGAGTCGTGGAGATAAAATAATTTTTGAGGATTATTATCATGAAAACATTTTTATTAAAAAGTTCAATTGCAGTTATTTGCCTATGCATGGCAAATAATGCACTCGCGAGTAATTCTATAAAATTATATAGCGCAGACAATGTTATACCTTTCAACATACTTCACACACATCAATTGCCTGAGTTAAAGTTATCTCCACAACAAATTTCCCAAAAACCTTTAACCAAAGTAGCACAAGTTTGCTGGATTATGGATACCGGTGATTGTTTAGGGTTGGATTTTGTTGGAACAGATATAGGCGGACCAGATGGCACAAAACCAGACGAATATACACCAAAGGGTCCTGAAGATTGTATCAACGAAGGCTACACCATGACCCAATGCCCTGAGGGACAAGAACCGACCAAAGTCTGCATGTATGATGATCGGTATTTTGCTGGATGTGTACCATCATGTCCTGATGATTATAAAATCTGTGAAGAGCCTTATTACGGAATTGGAGAAGAATGCAATGGCAAATATAAAGAATGCCAATGCGATTATTGTGTTGGTTATGATTACAAAGAAGAAGATATTCCGAACGGTTATGTAGCGGATGGAGAGCCTTGCAGTTCTTGCAATGGTCCAAGATACAAAATTAAACCTAACCCATGTGACGGATATATGGAATGTGAGCGAGAACCGGCTAAAAATGCCACAACCTGTTTATCTGGTGACAAGCTCTTGTATTCTGACTGTAATGACTGCGATTCAGAGTGTCCGGCAGGAACGACCGAAAGCAACCCTGGAGGATGTGGCGGTTCAACCACCAACGAATGCGGGGATAAAACCTGTTATTATCCTTATGAAGCTTGTTGTACCGATGAATGCCCAAGTTACACAAAATCATCGTCTTCCGGCTGCACTTATGGTGCCACCAGTTGTTATGACAGCTGTTACGGCAAAACTTGGTATAAATGTAATGATGCCCCAAAAGATCCTTGTGAAGGCGTAAGCTGCCCGACAGCTAAATCTTGTGCTTATGGGTGTGCCTCTTATTCCAGCTCAACAAGTTGCTGTTCAAGTGTTTGTACTTCTTGTAATTCCAAACCTTATGACCCCTGTGAAGGTGTAAGCGGCATTAGCTGCAGTTCAGGCTATCATTGTTCATCTTATGGATCATGCGGACAATGCACCGGATGTTCTAAGGATATAATTGAAGACCCATGTGCGGGGGTTAGCTGCCCAACAGCAAAAACTTGTTCTTACGGCTGCGCATCTTACTCCAGCGCAACAAGTTGCTGCTCAAGTGTTTGTACATCATGTAAATCAGACCCGTGTGAAAGTGTTACAAGCGTGAGATGTGGCAGCAATGAAACCTGTTCAACCTACGGATCATGCGGTGAGTGTCTTGCTTGTAAATCGGTTGACCCTTGCGCAGGAGTCAGTTGTCCGGTTGCAAAAACTTGCGATTACGGATGCGCCTCTTTCTCTAGCTCAACCAGCTGTTGTTCAAGTGTTTGTACTTCTTGTAAATCAAATCCATGTGCCGGCGTTACAGGTGTTTCATGTGGACGAAATCAAACCTGTTCATCTTACGGATCTTGTGGAGAATGTACGGCTTGTAAAACCGAACTAACTCGTCCAACAGACTCTTGCCCAGGAGGAGCACCGGGAAGCCCTTGCTCTTGCGGAGGAACCCACTCAGGTATTGGACCGGCACGAGCACACTTCTGTACAGCAAGTCACTGGTAAAAAAATAAGGGAAGATATGTTTGCATATCTTCCCTTAAAACTATATTTGTTTTCCCAGCACAAAAAATTCAAATTATATTTTTCAAACACTTACATTATCAACCATATTAAATAATCAAACAATCTATGCGCAAAATCTGTATTAGTTGCCCGTTATACGAGCTTTAAAGTAAAATGCCTCTAAATGTGCTGTTATACAGATTTTTCAGAAAAATCTGGAGAACAGTGCAGATAGAGGTATTTCTAGTTGCGAGAAAAATTTTAGCCTACAAAATAGTAGGTGAATTTTTCGAGACAGCGTAAAATGCCTCTAAATGTGCTGTTATACAGATTTTTCTCTGCGGTCTTTCTCCAACTTCTTCACCACCATATTCCGCTTGAGACGACTAAGACGGTCGATATACAGAATACCATCCAGATGGTCCATCTCATGTTGAAGAACAATTGCTAAAAACCCATCAGCCAAAATTTCTTGCTCTTTGCCATGATAATCCAAATAGCGCACCCGAATTTGCGCAAAACGCTCCACCTCAGCACTCTGCCCCGGAACAGACAAACACCCTTCTTTGCCACAAACTTTTTCTTCACTGACCCAAAGAATTTCGGGATTAATAAAATACATCGGTTTACCTTTGGTGTTTTCATCTCGTTCATAATCAATAACAAGCATTCGTTGCAAAACACCAACCTGCGGCGCGGCCAAACCAACCCCATCATCATCATACATTGTTTCAAGCATATCATCAAGCAGACGACGTGTTTCAGCCGTAACCTCAGAAACCTTTTCAGATTTTTGGTGCAAAATCGGATTAGGATATTCCAAAACTTTCATAACGGCCATATTATCTGTCCTTGGCTATTTTATCCAAAAGAGCGTTAACCATTTTAGGCTCTTTTTTAGCAAAAAAGGCATAAGCCAAATCGACATATTCCTTAACCAAAACGGCAGCATCCACATCATGATTATGTGTAAGTTCATAAGTAGCGCAAAGCAAAAGCGCACGCATTGTGCCATCCATCCGCTCAAAAGAATAACCTTCAGCCAAATAAGAACAAATCGTTTTTTCCAAAGCCTCTTTATTTTGTTGAACATTTTTAACAATTTCAGAAAAATAAGGTTTGTCAAGTTCGTTAACTTCAACCATTTCTTCACGTTGCGTTTGGGCATCTTCTTCAATCACATAACGACCGACTTCACCGTTAACAAAGTCTTTAATCACTTCATCCACCGGCAATTGACCATATTCAATCATATAGGTTGCTTGCACGGCCGCCAAACGTGCTTCACTTTTCATTTTAATTTTTTCAGAAATAAACTTAGCCATGATAAATTCCTTTATTAGTCATTGATTTTTTTATCATCATTAAAGAGTTCAGGTTTAGCCATACGGTCGATTGTTTCCACAAAGTCTTCAAAATCCTTCACCTCACGAAAATCTTTATAAACGGAAGCAAAACGAATATAAGCAATATGGTCTAGGGTTGCCAAAGCCTCCATAACATATTGCCCGATAACAACGGAAGGAATCTCGCCTTCACCGGAGACCTCCAAGCGGCGCTGAATGGAAGAAACAATTTTTTCTACCCGCTCATCATCAATCGGACGTTTACGAACCGCTAAATAGATAGAGCGCGCAAGCTTATCACGGTCAAACGGAACTTTCTCGCCATTTTTTTTAATAACGGTCAAATCTCTGAGCTGCACCCGCTCATAGGTCGTAAACCGAGAGCCGCATTCGGGACATTCACGCCGCCGCCGAATAGCCGTATTATCATCGGCATTGCGAGAATCTTTAACCTGAGTGTCATCACAGCCGCAAAAAGGACATTTCATAACATCAAACTCCTCTGACCTAAAAAAGCTTCATAAACAATCAAGCTCCCTCGCCCAAACGAATTAAGCTTTCAGCCACCTGATACAATTTTGAAGAATATCTTGCTCCTTTTATAAGGACAATATCGTTATTTTGCAACAACTTATTTAACAAAAATTCATCCAAACCATCTTTATTTTCAAAATAATATGATTTTTGCCGAGAATCAAGCTGGTTTAGCATATCTTTCATTTCCGGACAAACCCCGATAACCACATCGAAACCGGCCGTCTTCACCAACTGCCCGATTTCGATGTGTTGAGAAAGAGAAGAATCCCCAAGTTCTGCCATTTTTCCAAGCACCGCAATTTTGCGCCCGCCTTTGGCATCCATTTTTTTGAGGTTTTCAATAGCCAGTTTCATTGCTTCAGGCTGTCCGGAATAACTATCATCAATCAAGGTATAGGTTCCGCCTTTGGGCAGTCTGAGTGTATGTTTTTTGCCGCGCCCTGCCAAAGCACCAAAATCTTTGAGATAAGTGGCAGCCTTTTCAACATCAAGCCCCAAAACATCAACCACCGTCAACGCACATAAAGCATTATAAACATGATGTTCACCATTTTCAGGCAAAAAGAACTCAACCTTTTTGCGCCCAAATTTGGCTTGTACCACACATCCCTCACCTTGAGGCGTAACTTTTGGTATATTATTAGAGCCAAACAAAACCACATTTGCACCTTTTTCATCAGCACGGCGCACCAATAAATCGGCAAAGTTAGTATCCGCATTGATAATGGCTGTTCCACCTTTTCTCAAACCTTCAAAAATTTCGGCCTTAGCCTCTGCAATTCCCTTAAAGTTTTCAAAAAACTCAATATGCATCGGAAAAACATTGGTCACAATGGCTATATCAGGCTGCACATAAGAAGTGAGTTTTGAGATTTCGCCTTTCGCACTCATCCCCATTTCCAAAATAGCATATTGCGCAGAATAACTCATATTGCAAAGCGTTTCCGGCACACCGATAAAATTGTTATGATTACCTTGCGTCGCATAAACATCACAAAACTTAGAAAGCAAAAACTTAATTTCTTCTTTCGTAGTCGTTTTGCCCGAGCTTCCGGTCAAGCCTATAACTTTTCCGGTAAAGCCTTGCCGAACAAAACGGCCGATTCTGCCATAAGCCTCCAAACAATTAGGCACTACGATTTGCCGCATGGCCGGCACATCCGGCAGCAATCTTTCCACCATAACCAACGGACAACCTTGTTCAATAACGGATTTTGCAAAATTATGTCCGTCAAACTTCTCACCTTTTAAGGCCACAAACATAGAAGTTTTGTGCGCCTGCCTGCTGTCTGTGACAATGTTTTGAATATCCACATCCACCACAGCGGAAGGAGAATGAACAATTTCTGTAATTTTTTTAGAATTAATACTCTGCATTTTATAATCCCCATTTTTGAATGAAACGATTATAAACGACAAAGATAAAAATAGTGTTTAAAATTAATAAGAAAGAGCTTAAAGTTCAACCAAAACCCCAGCATGATCGGAAATATTTTTTTCCAAAAACTCTAAAACATAAGAAACTTTATAATTTTTATCAGCCTTCATAAAACAATGATCAATCCGAAAAGCATTATCGCGCACCTTGCTTTTGTAGGAATAAAGACCGAGACCTTTTTGCCTGTCAACATAGCCCATTTTTTCAAACCGATTAAAAAACAAAAACCCGTTCATAAAAATAAGGCTGCTGGGTGCGTGCAAATCATCATCCACATAACCGGAGTTAAAATCCCCCAAAATCAAATCCGGCTTAAAAAACGGCAAATTATCTTCCAAAGCGCGCATAGCCAAATAGTTATACCATCCGGCTGTCACATAAACCGCCGTCACACGAAAATCATGAAAATCCAGATTCAACAAACGATACCGCTGCATATTTTCGGCAAACTTCTGCTTAACAATGTCATTGTCCACCGTATAGTTAATTTCTTCTATATTAAACGGATATTTAGCAAACACTTTTAAAGCGTTTTTATAAGATTTATCTTCAACAACAAAGGTATAAGGATAAGCATCAAATACACAATCAAAATAGCAAGCCTCCGCTAATATCACAATATCGACATGATGCCGCTTAACCCATTTTTCAAGCGGAGCCAAAAAACGCTTTGTGCGTTTGTTACAGTTCAAAAAAAGAATTTTCATCATCCCTCACTATGAAAAGAAGCATAGCATAATGAAGCTAACAAATAACTAATAAAAGCACAAAAAAAGAGGGCCGTAATGTTGCATCATAACAGCCCTCCAAATTTTTATAGATACAAATTAAAAGTATCTTTTAAGTAAGGCTTCCAAAGCTTTGCCATGACGAGCCTCATCTCGAGCCATTTCATGCACGGAATCATGAATAGCATCCAAATTAAGCTCTTTAGCCTTTTTAGCAATAGCCATTTTACCATGACAAGCACCATTTTCACCGGCCAGCATTTTTTCCAAATTAGCTTTAGTAGAATTGCCGACCAATTCACCTAACATCTCACCAAAACGAGATGCGTGCTCAGCCTCTTCCTTAGCGATTTGTTCCAAAACAACCGCCACCTCAGGATATCCTTCACGAAAGGCCTGACGAGCCATAGCCAAATACATTCCAACTTCGCTGCACTCACCATTAAAATGATTACGCAAGCCTTCCAAAACCTCGGCATCAACCCCTTTGGCAATACCGACAACATGTTCAGCCGGCCAGGTCATAGCCTCTTCCTTATAAGGAACAACTTTATCCCCATAAGCCTTACAAACCGGACAAACCGGTTTTCCGCCATCAGCAACTTCAAAAATTTGACCACAAACCAAGCATTTGTATTTCATTTTCATAACCTCATAAAATAGCGTTAGTCCATTACAAGCAAGATATAGGAATTTCACACATAATAAATCAAGAGGAAAAAAATAAAATTTTGCATAAAAAACACATATTCTTGTCTCCTTCAAGAATTTGTAATAAGATAAAATAAAGCAAGATGAAACGGAGAAATACTTTGAGCGTAAAACAAGACTTAAGGAAACAAATAACCGATATTATCCAAAATCAATACGGCGCCTTGCCCGAATATCTATGGTCCAAATACCCAACACACTGCATCTTCAGACATACCTCCAACAAAAAATGGTTTGCCATCATCATGCAGGTTGAAGGGAATAAATTGGGACTCAAAAACAATCAGTTACAAAACATAATTAACCTTAAATGTGATGCTTATCTAATCAGCACTTTACACCAAAACAAAGGCTTTCTGCCGGCTTATCATATGAACAAAAACACTTGGATGAGTATATTACTGGATGGCACGGTCAAGCTTGAAGATATCATCAAACTGGTAGATTTAAGCTATGAAATGACACAATAAAGAAATATTCCCTTAAAAAGAATAAAAAAAGGAGCGAAATTTTACGCCCCTTTCAATTTAATAAAAAAAGAATAAAGCTTACTTGACTTTCTGACCGGTTTTGAGCTCATCAATAATCAACTGATAAAAATCTCTCACCTCAGGCGTATTAGACTTTTCCAAATACTCTTGAGCCAAAGCAAGCGTCATATCTTCATAGGCATGCACAACTTCCGTAGAAACCGCACAAACGTTCAAAGCAACATCAGCCATACCGCCTTGCACAAAGAAACGCCGAATAAGATTGTTGTTCTCGTCCAAAGCCAAGATTTGCCCGTTACGCAACAACAAAGAAGTCGGCGCTCTGTCTTCCAACACGGTTAAAGGTCCGTTCATAGCCGGCAATACCACCTTTGCAGCTTTAATATCGGAAAATTCTGTCCCCGGACGAATAATTTTCAAAACAAAACTCATTTTCAACCCCAATAAAAAGAGAGCAGGCAATCATCAAATAACTGCCTGCTTTCAACCATTTGCTTAAGCAGCTTTCTCTGCATCTTTCATTTTTTTGGCTTTTTCCAAAACATCTTCAATGGTACCAACCATATAGAAAGCTTGTTCCGGAATATCATCATATTTTCCTTCCAAAATTCCTTTGAACCCTTTAACGGTATCCTCAAGCTTCACAAACACACCCGGTGTTCCGGTAAAGACCTCCGCCACATGGAATGGCTGAGAAAGGAACTTTTGAATTTTACGTGCTCTGGCCACGGTGAGCTTATCTTCTTCCGAAAGTTCATCCATACCCAAAATAGCAATAATATCTTGCAAAGATTTATATTTCTGCAACACTTCCTGCACCTGACGCGCCACCTGATAGTGTTCTTCACCCACCACATCCGGAGAAAGAACGCGGCTGGTAGAATCAAGCGGATCAACCGCCGGATAAATACCTAATTCAGCAATCTGACGTGAAAGCACAGTCGTCGCATCCAAGTGAGCAAATGTAGTTGCCGGAGCCGGATCGGTCAAGTCATCGGCAGGCACATACACAGCTTGCACAGAGGTAATAGAACCGTTTTTGGTAGAAGTAATACGTTCCTGCATAGCCCCCATATCCGTACCGAGTGTTGGTTGATACCCCACGGCGGAAGGAATACGTCCGAGCAAAGCAGACACCTCAGACCCTGCTTGAGTAAAACGGAAAATGTTATCAATAAAGAGCAACACATCCTGATGTTCATAATCACGAAAATATTCAGCTTGTGTCAAACCGGTCAAAGCCACACGAGCACGAGCCCCAGGAGGTTCATTCATCTGCCCATACACCAACACGGTTTTAGACTTGTCGCTTTTCAAATCAATAACACCGGATTCAATCATTTCATGATAAAGATCATTACCCTCACGTGTACGTTCGCCCACACCGGCAAAAACAGAATAACCGCCGTGTCCCAAACCAATATTGGTAATAAGCTCCTGAATCAAAACTGTTTTACCGACACCGGCACCACCAAACAAACCGATTTTACCACCTTTGGCATAAGGTTCCAAAAGGTCAATAACTTTAATACCGGTTGTCAAAATCTGTGTTTCGGTAGATTGATCCGTAAAGGATGGAGCTTCACGGTGAATAGGCAATTTCAATTTAGCCTTCAGCGGACCTCTTTCATCCACTGGTTCACCAATAACATTAATAATTCGACCGAGCATTTCCGGACCGACTGGAACCTCAATCGGTTTACCGGTATTAACAACCGGCATACCGCGCACCAAACCATCGGTCGTATCCATAGCGATACAACGAACTGTGGCTTCCCCCAAGTGTTGAGCCACTTCCAAAACCAACTTTTGCCCGTGGTTATCACATTCCAAAGCAGTCAAAATGGTAGGCAACTCATCCACATTTTCAAACTTAACATCAACAACGGCACCGGTAACCTGAGAAATATGTCCCAAGGCGCTATTGTCGACATCAGCCACAGACTTAGCGGATTTAGGAGCTGCTTTTTTAGCCGCTTTAGGAGCCGCGTCTTTGGTTTTTCTCTCTGTCATAACATTCTCCAATAAAATTCTTCAAAAACAATATAATAATTTCACCAATTCAAGTTTAGAACGAACTTTAAATAGCCTCTGCCCCTGAAATAATCTCAGTCAATTCCGTCGTAATGGCAGATTGACGAATACCATTATAACGCAAAGTCAACTTAGAAATCATATCGCTGGCATTGCGCGTAGCATTATCCATAGAAGCCATGCGAGACCCCTGCTCCGAGGCTTGAGCCTGCACCAAAGCATTAAAGAGTTGAGCTTTCAGCATCATAATCAACAAAGAAGAAAGCATCTCTTCTTTATCAGGTTCATAGTCATAAAAAGCATTGCCGGCGATGTTAATCGGATGATCGGAAACAACTTGGCTATCATCAAAATTAATCGGCAAAAACGCCCTGGACTTTGTTTCACGACTAATGGCAGATTTAAAGAAACTACTGACAATTTCCACTTTATCATACACGCCTTTTTCAAAAGCCTGCAAAATCGGATGAAAAATTTCAATAGCTTCGTCAAAATCAGCCCCTTTGCGAGAAATACCTTCATAAGTTTTAACAATCAAAGTCGAAAACTTACGATTTAGAATATCACGCGCTTTTTTACCGATGCAAATGACCTCAATTTTTTTAGATTGAGCCTGCAGTTCGGCAATACGCTGGGCAGCAGCTCTTGCAACATGGGTATTATAGCTTCCGCACAACCCTTTGTCAGAAGAAATAACCAGCAATAGATAAGAATTATCACTTGCTTTAGGCTGCATAACTTCGGGATACGAAAAAGCTTTACCCGAAATTTTTTCTTCAAGTTTCAAATCATAAGCAGCGCGCTGCGCACTATGAAGCAAATTATCATAGTACGCGGCACTTTTTCCGATTAAGCCTTGAGCGCGACGCAAACTGGCAGCGGCCACCATCTTCATAGCAGAAGTAATTTTTTTGGTAGACTTAATTGCCTCAATACGCGTTTTTAACTCTTTCAACCCGGCCATAACTTAATCCTTACGCTGCCTGATTTTGACTAACCACAAAACTTCCGGTAAACTGAGTAAAATAATCCGTAAGCTTTTTATCCAGTTCATCAGAAATAACCTTTGTGTTTCTGATTTCTTCCAAGAACTCTGGATGATTAGATTTAATATCAGCCAAAGCCTTAGTTTCAAAGTCTTTAACTTCACTAACCTTAATCTGATCCAAGAATCCTCTGACGCCGGCATAAATTGACACCACCTGATCTTCAATTGGCATTGGATGATAGACCGGCTGTTTCAAAAGTTCGGTCAGTCTTTCACCACGATTGAGGAGCTGTTTGGTCGCAGGATCAAGATCGGAAGCAAACTGAGCAAAGGCAGCCATCTCTCGATATTGAGCCAGATCAAGTTTAATTTTACCGGCAACTTGCTTCATTGCCTTAATCTGAGCGGCAGATCCCACACGCGAAACAGAAATACCAACGTTCACGGCAGGTCTGATGCCTTGATAGAACAACGAGTTTTCAAGGAAGATTTGCCCATCAGTAATAGAGATGACGTTTGTCGGAATATAAGCAGACACATCACCAGCTTGTGTTTCAATCACCGGCAAAGCGGTCAACGAACCGGCACCGAGTTCATCACTCATTTTAGCGGCGCGTTCCAACAAACGAGAATGCAAATAGAACACATCACCCGGATAAGCTTCACGCCCTGGCGGACGACGCAACAACAAAGACATCTGACGATAAGCCGTTGCTTGTTTAGATAAATCATCATAAAAGATGGTTGCATGCATACCGTTATCGCGGAAAAACTCACCCATAGCACATCCGGAATACGGAGCAATATACTGCATCGGAGCAGGATCAGAAGCGGTAGCTGCGACCACGATGGTGTAATCCAAAGCACCATAATCTTTCAACGTTTGCACGAACTGAGCCACGGTTGAGCGTTTTTGCCCGACAGCCACATAAATGCAAAACATTTTTTCTTTATCTGACTTAGCTGCATCATTAACGCGTTTTTGGTTAATGATCGTATCCAAGATAATAGATGTTTTACCGGTCTGTCTATCGCCGATAATCAGCTCACGCTGGCCTCTTCCGATAGGAATAAGGGAGTCAATCATTTTCAAGCCGGTCTGCACAGGTTCATGCACACTTTTACGAGCAATAATACCTGGGGCTTTAATTTCCGAGTTAGAAAATTGTTTAGCTTTAATAGCGCCCTTACCATCGATAGGCTCACCCAACGCATCCACAACGCGCCCGAGGAGTTCCTTACCGACGGGAACGCTCACGATTTTATCGGTACGTCTGACCGTGTCGCCTTCTTTAATTTCAGAGTCAGAACCAAAGATAACGACACCGACATTATCTTCTTCCAAATTAAGGGCCATACCCTTAACACCGGATTCGAACTCGACCATTTCATTGGATTGAACATTATTCAAACCATAGACATGGGCGATACCGTCACCGATAGACAAGACCTTACCAACCTCAGCGACATCGACATCGACATCGGAATTAGCGATTTTGTCTTTAATAATGGAAGATATTTCGCTGGCAATTACAGACATTATTGTCCACCTTTCATTATTGTTTCCAAACGGTTTAATTTACCTTTGAGAGAATCATCAATCATTTCCGAATTATAAGAGACAACCAAGCCTCCCATAATATCCGGATTGATATGATAATTAATCAAAACGTCTTTTTTCAAAAAATTTTTCAAATTAGTTTTAAGGTTTTTATCCTGTGTCTCGGTTAAAGGCATAACAGTTTCAACGTCGACTTGAGCAATATTGTGTTTTTCAAAATATATTTGGCGGAATATTTCTAAAATGAGTTTATATTCGCCGAACCGATTATTTTGAGCCACGATTTCCAAGCAATTAAGCACCTCGGAATGAAGTTTAATTTTTTTTGCAACAGCTTTAAGAGCAGCAATTTTATCGTCAAGCGCCCATAAAGGGTTAGCCAAGAAGGCCACGCTGTCTTTATAATCAGGATAAGAGTTTAAGAGTTCGTCCACATTATGCAGCACCGCATCCAAACATTTTTTCTCCTCAGCGGCATCATAAAGAGCCTGAGCATAAGTTGAAGCGATTTTAATTTTAGATTCTTTTTTCACGAATACACTCTAAAAAAACGATTTGAAAATTTAAACTGACATATATATACAACGAAATTTATTTCTATTTTATTAATAATCGACCGACTTAACAGTTTTTCTTACGACTTTTGAACAGTTTTTTACATAAAGTTATAAGGATCGATATCAACCTCGACGCGCACACGATTTGGCACCTGCACTCTGGAGAGCCACTGCTGGATAACATTTTGAATATTAATGCTACGAGCCGTTTTCAAGAGCAAGCGATAGCGAAATTTTCCACGCAGCATAAAGATAGGAGCCGGAGCCGGACCAAGGGTTGTAATCATATCGGTATTAGGGGCCGCAGAGCCCAGATGAGCCGCCACACTTTCAGTCATATTTTGATTATCGCCGGTAACGATAATGGCGGCAAGCTTGCCAAAAGGCGGCAGTTTAAGGATGCGGCGGCTTTGTTTTTCAAGTTCCACAAATTGTTCGCGATTATTATCAACCAAAGCCTTAAGCACGGCATTTTCGGGATAGAGCGTCTGCAAATAAACCACACCTTTTTTCTCGGCACGACCGGCACGTCCCGCGACTTGAGACAGGAGTTGAAAAGTACGTTCTGAGGCGCGTAAATCGCTTCCCATCAGTCCCAAATCAGCATCAACGATTCCCACCAATGTCAGTGAGGGAAAGTGGTGTCCTTTGGCCAAAATCTGCGTACCGATAATAATGTCGATTTCATGATTTTCCATTTTTTGAATTTGTGCCGAAACCTCCGCCAAAGTTGAGGTAATATCGCTGGAAAGAATTCCGATTCGCGCCAAAGGAAAACGTTTAGAAACTTCTTCAGCCACACGCTCCACCCCGGGGCCGCAAGCGGTTAAGCCATCTTCAGACCCACATTCCGGACACCTTGGGGGAATAGAGGTGGTGTACCCGCAATGATGACATACCAAAGATTTGCTTTTACGGTGTTCTGTGAGCCAAGCCGTACAGTTTGGACATTGAATACGGTGTCCGCAATCCCGACAAATTGTCAAAGGAGCATATCCTCTGCGGTTGAGAAAGAGCATAGACTGCTCTCCTTTTTCCAAATTGTCATGAAGAGCTTTCACCAAGGTTGGAGAGAGCCATGCCACGGAGAGCTGCCCGTTTTCTTTGGCATATTTCTGAGGCTTGTCTTTTTTAAGGTCGATGATACGAATTTCCGGTAATTCGGCAGCGGCAAAACGGCTGGTGAGCTTAACGCAGTCATATTTGCCCGATTCGACATTACAAATTGTTTCCAAATCAGGTGTAGCTGTTGACAAGATAAGGGGGAACTGCTCCATTTTGGCACGCACTACCGCCATATCACGCCCCTGATAATTAACATTGTCCTCTTGTTTGAAGGAAGAGTCATGACTTTCATCAATCACCATGAGTCCCAAATCGGCGTATGGCAAGAAGAGAGCGGACCGCGCCCCAACCACGACTTTAGCCCGATTTTCAATCACCGCCTGCCATGTATCGATTCTTTCACGATTGCCCAACCCCGAGTGCCAACAAGCCGGTTTAACACCAAAACGTTTTTCAAATCTAGAGAGCCATTGTGTTGTCAAAGAAATTTCCGGCACCATGATTAACACTTGTTTGCTCTTGGACAAAGCTTCGGCCACCGCCTCAAAATACACCTCGGTTTTGCCCGAGCCGGTCACCCCGTCCAAAAGCGTAACCGAAAACCCCTGCCCGACTTTAGAGCACAAATAATCTGCTGCCGATTGTTGTTCATCTGTCAGTTTAACTTTTGAAAAATTTCCGTCAGGCACGCCAAAATCTCTACGCGCCAAAACCACTTCCGGCACAATCACACCGGCATCAATCAAAGTTTTGATAACGGCCTGCCCGACACCGGCACCTTTGGCAATTTCGGCCCTTGTATAAGGATAATGCTTGAGCAAATCCATCACCCGCCAGCGCGCATCAGAATTTTTGAGCTTGGCTTCAGCCAAAGTTTTACCGGAGAGTTTATACATTGTAGAGGTTTTAAGATTGTCAAACACCCCTTTAACACTCAACACCATTTTAAGCACCAAGCCCAGAAACGCCATATTATAAGAGGCCACAAAACTCACAAAGCGCATAAGTTCGGCCGACAAAGGCGGAAAGTCGATTTTTTCAAGAATAGGTTTAATTTTAGCATCATCGAGTTTAGAGTTTTTGCCAAGCTTCCACACCACACCGACCAGCACTTCGCGCCCGAATGAAACGCGAACCATATCCCCAAGGCTGATACCTTCGGCATCATCCACTTTATAATCAAACACGTCATTAAACGGCAATGGCAACAAAACGCCGACAATCATTTTATCTAAACTCGAACCACAAAAAAACTCAAATTACCAAGCATAATACATCACAAAAGCCGATAAGCCAAGCACACGCCCCCATTTTCCCACACATTTTTCCATAAGCATAAAAGTTTTATTTTTTCACTTCACAAATTTGAGCAAAAAAAACGCGCCTCATCACGAGGCGCAATTTTTTACACGAATATTTATCTTTTTAAGATAAGAGGAGCAGAAAATTTTGCAAACCCAACCATATCTTCAAAAAAAATATACCCACCACGAAGTCTTGCACAAACAGGAAACCCTTCTTTAGAACTGCACCAAAATTGAAATTTGCCTAAAGTTTCATCTCCGGCTTTAACGCGTAAGGCAGAAACAGCACTCCATTTACCCAATAGTGTTAACACTTCGTCAGGAGTTAATAACTTTCCGCCCAATCGACGAATATAACTCTTGAGAGTGGGAGAATTAACACCATATTGTACTCGGCTATGAATAACTAAATCAGGAGAGATACGATAACCAATAATTCTGCCGTTTTCAGGTAAATAATCGGTACTTTCCACCAGGTTTTCATAAACATAGCGAGGACAAACAAAATCATCCACTTTTGCCGGCAATTGTCCGTTCCATTTGGGTTCACCGGCAGGACCTTTATACACACCGGCTTGTCCGGATAACTCGCGTTTTGTTTGGTTACCTTGAAGTATCGCGACCACAAGAACAAAACAGAACAAAAAGGCACAAATTCCAAGCAAAATAAAAATTATAGTTTTTTCATCCATAATTATACCGGAATATTTATTGAGGCTTATATGACCGGTTCCTCTAAATTAAACATAATAATAACTAAGTGAATGGTAGGTTACAGTATAGGCTATCGAAAGTCAAGGATAAAACACATAAGCATCTCTCCTTCTCAGAGGCTTTTCTTTCCACAAATACCTATTGCTTTTAACAAAAAAAGCATATAGTCAGCACATAAAAAAAATGCCTGTAATTTTATCAATTACAGGCATTTTTCTACCATTACACCATATCAAAAAGCTCTGGGTGATATTTTACCAGATACTTCTTAACACCAAAGTCAATTCCACTTGTTAGCAAGATTTTTTCATTAAAGGCACTGAAATGATAATGCAATTTTATCATTAGCTCTAGAAAACATGGATGTAAATTGCCGTTAATAGTGTATTGGATAATTTGTAAATCCAAAATATCTCCAAATTGATGTTGACGTTGAATTAACTCTTGCAGATAAATAGGATTGACTTTTTTAGCGGCGACCGCTTCAAGAATCATTTGTACCATAGGTGAAGGAAGGCAACAATAATGATGATGTATTAATTTGAGGATAAAGTCTTCGGGAAGTTTATGCTCAATCATCCTATGAACAAGGGCAATTACAAAATCATCTTTTAAGTGAAAATTTTGATTTTCAAGGATACATTTTAAAGTGTCCTGCGACATCGCACCTGAATCAAGCGCGAAAACAAGTTCATCAAGCGGCCACCAAAAACCATCATACCCGTGTTTAAGCATACGTTCAATGATAAAATCGGATATTAATTTGCTTGCGACAGCTCGGATAATCCATTGTTGTTCACCATATCTCAGTTGTTGTCCGCTCTCAACTGCTGAAATCAAATCTTGCTCCAATGTTGGAGAATTGACGTTAATTTCTAGTTTGTAATCTTCTCTTTTAAGGGAGTTTAAGAATTCATCAAGTTCAGCTTTTTGAATTGCAGTTCTAATTTGCAACATTTTTTCGTCTGATAATTTCTCCATAGTAATTCATTTTTAGAATGTTTGACATAATGATAATTTAATTGAATATGTCTTAGCAGATAGTATTTACTTTTTCAAGAATTTAATGCGAATCGTAAAAAAAATCTTGCGTTCCACATAAAAAAAAGTCTATAATCCTTTGAAAAAATAACAATTATGTCAAACTATTAAAATAAACTACAATTATGAAAACAAGAATTTTTTTCACATTAATTCTTTTAGTTTTAATCACTTTGTGCTTTAAGGTCAGATATCCTTCGGAAATTGAAATTATCGGTAGCGGATATGTTCAAAGTAATGAAGACAAGCTCTTTGTTGATATAAACGCTGTTAAATATCCAATCGAAGACATATATACTCCAAAAGACAAAGAGATTATTAAAGCCGCTGAAGGTATGCACGTAACTGTTTTTCGCAAAAATGGCAATCCGCACGTTGAGTTTGTTTCAGGAGAATGCAATTCTGAATTTCTATCCAATTATTTTAGATATGGGTCATTTTGGCTTGTATGTATTACATTTGTAGCAGGAATTGTAACGGTCATTTTATGGGGAGATGCTCCTAATCAACGCCGATATCCCAAAATTGTCCATGCAGACCTTTGAATCATAAAATTACAACACAAAACCTTCTGCTATCAAAACAGAAGGTTTTTTCTTGTTACAAAAAACCTCCGCTTTCACGGAGGTTAAAAACAAATTTTTTATTTTTTTATTTTCCGCTACCACCGATATTCAGCAACTGTCCAGCTTGTCCGCTGCTCATCACAACAGTATTCCAGCTTTTAGCTGATTCAGCGAGTTTCATCTGCATCTCAATTTCCTTAAGACGCAAAATCTGCGGATTTTGGGCTAACGCACGACCTTCAACTTCAATCGCTTTGGCACGGCCTTCGGCTTCAATACGCAAACGGTCAGCCTCACCTTGAGCTTCTGCCGCTTTCTTCTTAGCCTCAGCCTCTTTCTCGGCAATTTCATTTTCTCTCTGTTCTGCACGCTGCTTGGCCGTAATCTTCAAATTAACGGCAGCCTGCACTTCTTTAGGCAGACGAATCAGAGAGAGATAAGAAACTTCTTGCACATCGATTCCCAAAGGCTCATACTTGTCCTGCATTTTTTTCAAAACGGCCTTGCGCAAATCTTCTTTTTTCTGAGCATAAACTTCATCAACTTTCATAGTTGAAGAAACCTCATTAAAAAAGTTACGAATATCCTTGCGCATAAAGCGTTCAACAATTTCATCAGGCGTAGCCTTGAAGTATTCATACATCTTAGCCAAATTATTACCTTCGGTAATAAAGGTGAAGGAAATGCCGACATCACAACTCAAATCCTGCCCTTCGGACTGAAAATGAATTGATTCATCATTCAAACTTCCCTCATCATCGGACAAAGTCCAGCTCCACTGCTGAATATTGGTCGGATAAACCTTGATAGAATATCGCCCAAACCAGCTATTGGCGTGTCGTCCGATACCAAGGATTTCGATTTGCCCTTTTTTATCGCCCAACTTGTGGACTTTAAGAGCCGCCTCCCCCGGTTCAACTGAAGTACAAGATACTGTGGCAAAAGCCAAACAAATAACCGCTAACAAACAATAAAATGTTTTCATATAAAAAAAATTAAAGTAAATAAAAAAATAAATAAAATAAAAAAATCACTCTTCGCTGCGCCACCACATCTGCAGCAAAAACCACAGAGCAATAATGATGACAACCACGCCCAAAATCATTGAAATATCATCAGGAGCGGTAAACAGCTGCATACCAAGTGCGCCGCATAAAAAGAATATAAGCACACTAAAAACCAGCTTCCAATACCAAGGCAAAATCTGAACCTTAGTGACTTGCTTTTTCAGCCAAGAATTTTTCTTTTTTCTTTTCTTTTCCATATATATTTTTTTAATAAAAAACAAATTATGGCGGAAATTTTCTAAAAGAATAACCTCCATAATAATAATTAAACACGAGTTTTATATCATAATTTTACATAGCTGTCAATTAATATTTTAAGAATTTTACATATTTTTTGACAAAAAAAACTTCTGTTTTAATAGCAGAAGGTTTTTTTATTATAAAAAAAGCGGCAATTTTACATCTGCCGCTTAAATTATACCTAATATCAATCAAGAATTATTGATACACGCTGCCTGTATCAATATTCCGCCAAAAGCAATTCACTGTATCATCAACATCGGTAGTCTGCGTAATGCGAAGATTTTTTCCGTTAAACTTAGCACATACCGGCATTTTGATAATTTCACTCAAAGATTTCATTTCTTTAACCACATCGGAAATATCAGCCCCTGCCGAGGGCTCAATAACGACTTCATAAAAGCAGCTAAACGTACGAGCTTGTTTGTGCATTTCCTTCATTTTTTCTATAATCAGCTCTGGATTTGCATTTTCAAATGCTGAATAGAAACAATTACAATATTTTTCAGCCGCAAAATCACAAAGTTTTTTCCGAAAATCATAATGAGAAGAATGAACCATAACTTTGTTATCTTGACTAATCACAATAACTTCCACATCACAGTGGTCTACATTCAATCTCCTGACAACAACGGTTACAACATCTGAAGCAAAAAGCAGAAATTTCTCCCAACTTTGAAAATTTTCAGACACACTGGCAATAACAAATGAATTGCTGAAATCATAAGTAACATCCAAATTACAAATTTTAATTATTTCCATAATCAATAAGTTAATAGTTAAACATCATAATACAAATTTATTGCGCATTATAATGCTTTTCGACAAAAAGTAAAGAATTTTATAAAATAAAATCGACAAACTAACTTACTTCTCTCCCAAAACAAAACACTTTCCGCAATCTCCAACACATCTACACTTATATTTTTAATCCATTTGCTTTCTCTAACACTAACAAACATCTTTACAAACTATATACTTAGCTATATTCTTGTTTTATTCTTATTTGTTCAATCTGTCTGCTTTCTTTTATCTATTTTATTTAGAGTTAGCTCTAACTCTAATAATAAAAAAACAAAAACTTATTACCCCCGATTTGATTGGATAATAATTAGAGTTAACTTAAACTTTGCATCAAACATCCTCAGATTTGCCTCTGCAATCCAAATCAACAGCTTCACGCTCACAAATATAGAGTTAGCTCCAACTCTAATATAAACAAGATATATTCTCCTCTTTATATTGTACGCCGCTTTTACTCAGAGTACTTTTTAACACAACCTCTTTTTCCTTCTCCTCAAACATCTGTTTCTTCCTACTAGAATTAGAGTTAGCCCTAATTCTAAATAAGACAAGATGCGCTCCCCTTATTCTTTCCTTGCGATTACATGCTTAGAGTTAGCTCTAACTCCAATAAACTTATATATATCTCCCTTCTTTTTCTCTCTTACATCTCTTTCGCACACCTAATTTTACTTTTTCTACTTGGAGTTAGCTCTAACTCTAAATAAAAAAACAAAAACTTATTACCCTCTACTTAATTAGATAGCTATTAGAGTTAGCTCTAACTCGAACATAACATTTCTTTCCTCCAACTAAAAAATATTACACAAACATCACCTCTTCACCACCCATTTTTATAAACACACCCCAACTCAACAAAAACTTTCCTAATTTCTACCCTTGACTTAGTTTAGAGTTTGCTCTAACTTCAATACAGAATGACTAAGACAAAGACAAGGACAAAACAAATGTTTTACAGCATCGGACAAGTATCAAAAAAGTTCAACCTCAGCCCCCATACCTTGAGATATTATGATAAGCTAGGCTTATTCCCCAAGGTTGGCAAATCCTCCTCAGGCCTGCGCCGCTTTTCAGAGGAAGATTTAAGCTGGCTTGGCATTATTGAGTGCCTCAAAGCCACCGGCCTCACCCTTAAAGGCATCAAACATTATCTTGATTTGGCAGAACGCGGCAATCAAACTATATCCGAGCGCAAACAAATTATGCTGAAGCAAAAAGCACAGGTTGAACAAGAAATAAAAGCCCTCAAACAAAACCTGCAAAAACTCAATTTCAAAATCAAATATTACGAATTAGCGGAAAAACTCGGAGAAGAAAACGTTTATCAACAAAACCCCGAGATGTTAACCGAGCGTGACCGATTGTTTAACAAAACAGCGGCTTAACAAAAAAAATGCAGCAATTTTAATTTTATTGCTGCATTTTTGTATCATTATACAAGATGTACGTTGCTATCTTCAGCTAAATTCAACCGCGTAAGTCTAAAAGTGTTAACGATATTACAATCATTAAAAGACACCTCATCTTTCTCATTAGCCAAATACATCTGCAAATAAGAAATATTTCGAAGACTACTCGAAGTGATACGAGCTGTAATAACAAAATTTTCAAGCTGCGTTGTCTGAATTACGAGTGTTACTAACACGCAACTTGCATTTTCCAACTGTTTTCTTTGAAGAACTGTTCCTTTGATATCCATAATAATATATTTTTAATAAACGACATATTTCTTTTATAGACTAAAATATTTTTTTGTCAACCATTTATTAATCATTTCAAGCAATAATAAAGCTATGAAACAAGAAATTAAATACAATGCCGACAGCGAGCTGACCGCGCAAATAAAAAAGTGGCAACTTTTCTTAAAAGATGAACGCCGCTACTCTACACATACCCTTGATGCTTATAGCAGGGATTTAGCCGCGTTTACCGATTTTTTCCAAGATCCACTGAGCTTACAACGCTTATCCGAAATCGATGTTCGAGAATTTCGCGCATACATCAGCCAAAGAGCCGGCAAAAACATTGCCAAAACATCTTTAGCCAGAGAGATATCAACGCTTAAAAATTTTTTCAAATGGTTAGATGACAAAGATTTGTGCAAAAATGCCGCCATAGATGTTATCTCCGCCCCCAAGCATGGCAAAATTATTCCCAAAGCATTGGATATTTCCGACACATTTAACGTGCTTGATGAGAGTTCAAATTTTGCCGCAAAATCATGGGAAGGTTTAAGAGACAAGGCAATTTTCACCTTATTATACGGTTGCGGCCTCCGTATCTCTGAAGCATTGTCCATCAACTATGGAGATATTGAAAAAAATACCGAACTATTAAGAATCACCGGTAAAGGCAACAAAACCCGTCTTGTGCCCGTTTTAAGTGAAGTCATAGAAAACATCCAAAAATACGTTGATGCCTGCCCTTATCAGCTAAGGCAGGGCGACGCCTTATTTTTAGGCGCAAGAGGTGAGCGTTTAAGCCCTCGTATCATCCAACGTCAAATGCAAAAAATAAGGTTATATTTAGGCCTGCCTGATAGCCTAACGCCCCACGCCTTGCGCCATTCATATGCCACACACCTGTTGGCAGAAGGCGCAGATTTACGCGCGATACAAGAGCTTTTGGGTCATGCGTCCCTCACCACGACCCAACGCTACACCGATGTTCAAATTGAAACCTTGCAAAAAGAATATCAAAAAGCCCATTTATTGGAAGAAAAATAAATTTCAAAACCCAAAGCCTAAGCGGCCATACTTAAATTATTTTTTCAAAATATAACTAAGCCAATTAAACAAAACCGTTTTTTTATAATGTTTCAAACACAGCACCCTAAGCGGTGAAACTTAAACAACAAAAAAAATCGGTGAAAGCCAAGCTACCACCGATTTTCCAACAATTGCTAAAAAAGTATAATTACTTCAACTTTTTCTCAACGAACTCTTCGTGTTTTTTAGACTTCTTGTCATATTTTTTCAAAGTCAATTTTTCCGGATGAGTTCTAGGATTTTTCTCAGCGAGGAAAAAAGTTCCGGTACCAGCTGTACTTTCCATTTTAACTTTAACTTTAACTGCTTTAGCCATTTTCTTCTACTCTTCTTAAAGATTACGAAATTAAACATTTAGGCGTAATATACATATTTTTGAGCAAATGTCAACAACATTTTTCAACAAAGTGATTATTTTAGGTTCAATCTGGCCTTAAGGAGTTCTATTGCCAAAGCATAATCAATCCGACGATCGTCACGTTTTTCAGACAAACATTTTTCCACATTCGTATTTTGGTTCAAAACATCATCAAGCTTGGCATTATCCTTGACACGATACAAGCAAACATCAGGCTTAACTCCGTTTTGATGAATTGGATTGCCGGCAGGTGTAAAAGCGTAAGCATTTGTCAAAATCATTTTATTATTATCAGGCAAATTCACAACATTTTGCACACTACCCTTGCCCAAAGTACCCGTTCCCATAATAAGAGCGGCGCCTTGCTCTTGTAAAGCGGCAGCCAAAATCTCAGCCGAAGAAGCCGTCTCGCCATCAACCAAAACCACAATAGGTTTACCCGCAAACAAAACATCAGGGTGCGCCTCATAAAACACCACACTGTCATCTTTACGGCCTTGGGTCGAGGTAATAATTCCGTTAGGCAAGAACAAATCCGCCACATCGATTGCCCCTTGCAAAGCCCCGCCATGACACCCGCGCAAATCAATAATCAAAGCTTTTGCCTGATTGGCATATTGCGCGAAAGCGGCCTCAAAATTATGCGGTGTAAATTTTGTAATATCTGTTAATTTAATATACAAAATATCATCTGTCGTCAGATTGACGCCAAAATCACTAACCGGACGCAAATCTTGTTTTTTTTCGGGTACGAGAACAGATATATATTTGGAATAAGGGTCTAAATTTTGCGTTGCAAATTGCAGCATTTTATCTGGGGCTTCAAAATCTTTTTGCTTAACGGCCGGCGAAATTTCTTTGGCAGCATCCAAAACTTTGAGCATAAACCTTGCCCAAGCTTTGGGGTTTTCGGACTTTTTTCCCTGAGGTTTCAAATAGCTGCGAAAAACCTGTGAATTATAATAAAGGGTAATTCTGGACTCATCATCTACGATCTGCAGATTTTTATCATATTGATTAAGTCCTTGCACCGCCCAAGAAGAATAAATATCATAACTGACTGGAGCCAAAAATTCATCATGCACTGTGCGTAAAGCCGCTTCCAGCAACTGAGTATTATCGACAGCATACACCCGTCCCCCATAAAGGAGACAAGTACAAAAAAACAAATGTTGCCAAACTCTACGCCACTGCATAAAACACTCCGTCATTTTGCATCACATAATAAAATATGTATCTAAAAGCCCCCAAGATATCAAGGATATATCACAAACAATCCACTATCATTTAAATTGCGCCACCAACGGTGTGTGGTCTGAAGGTTTATCCATTTTGCGCGGCTCTTTATCCACAAAACAGTCCGTCAGTTCATCAGCCGCCAAAGGAGAGAGCAAAAAATAATCGATTCGCATACCCTTATCAAGTTGCAAAGCCGCACTTGTATAATCCCAAAAACTATAACCGTTTTTCAAAGGATAGAGAGCCCGAAAAGCATCCGTATACCCCAAAAATTTCAAAGCCTCAAACCTGCATCTGACTTCGGGACGAAATAAGGCATTATTGCGAAATTCCTCAGGATCATACACATCATTATCGGTCAAAATCGTGTTAAAATCGCCACCGAGCACAATACGTTTTCCGCTTTGCAATAAAGCCTGAGCCTGCTGATAAAGTGCATCCATCCATTGCAGTTTATAAAGAAATTTTTGCGTATCATCCGGCGCATTCAAGGGTGGATTTCCGTTTGGTAAATAAATGGAGGCAACAGTTACATCTTTTCCATCAACAGTCACATCAGCTTGCAAATATCTGGCCTGCGTGTCAGGAAATTGGGGCAAATTTTCCACCACATTTTTAATTTTGGATTTGCTTAAAATCGCCACACCGTTATAACTTTTCTGCCCCAACATACGCACATCATAGCCGAGAGAAGAAATTTCAAAAAACGGAAACGCATTAAATTCGCATTTAATTTCCTGCAACAACACCACATCAGGCTGAGATTGCCCCAGCCACTTGGTTAGAATAGGCACTCTGGCGTTGATAGAATTAATATTAAACGTAGCAATTTTCATATTTTAACCTTTAATCAATTTTATTGAATTAAATTAAGTAAAACATAAAACAAAGGAAAAATAAAATGGAATTAGCAAGTTATGCCACCAAGGCCGAAGATTCAAAAGGCAGGATGTACCCTGATTATCCCAACATCAACCGTTCACCGTTTCAAAGAGATAGGGATAGATTAATACATTCAGAATCTTTTCGTCGTTTGGATGGAAAGACGCAAGTTTTTGCCTACCATGAGGGCAAGAACTATCGCACAAGACTAACGCATAGCATTGAGGTTTCACAAATCACCCGCACCTTGTGTAAAAGCCTAAAGCTGAATGAAGAATTGGGCGAAGCCATAGCTTTGGCACACGATTTGGGGCATTCCCCTTTCGGCCACGCCGGAGAAAGAGCCTTGCAAAATTCCATGAAAAAATACGGCGGTTTTGACCACAACATAAATTCACTCAAAATAATGACTAAATTAGAAGTCCATTATCCTGAGTTTTGCGGCTTAAACCTAACCTGGGAAACCATCGAAGCCACAGTCAAGCACAACGGTCCGATAAAAAAAATCACCTCGGATTATCTTAAAAATTTCAATAAAAAATTTGATCTTGACCTAAAACAATATCCCTCCTTGGAAGGCCAGGTCGGTGCCATAGCTGATGACATAGCCTACAACAACCACGATATAGATGATGGTTTTCGTGCCGGATTTTTCAGCATTGAACAATTAAGAGAATTACCATTTATCAACAACATTGCCGACACCTTTTTACAAAAATACCCCGAGCATCAACACCATCCGGATATGATTATATACGCCATCACACGTAATATGATAGCCCGTATGATTTATGATGTTACCGAAAACGCCGCCCGCAATATAAAAAAGCAAAAAATAGTGCACCCACAAGATGCGCGCGCACAAAAAGATTTCACAATAGACTTTTCGGAAGCCATGAAAAAGGACATCAAACTGCTGCGCCAATTTTTGAAAGAAAATTTTTATACAACAACACCCATCGCCCGCATGGACATGAAGTCACAACGCGTTGTAGAAGAATTATTCTCCTTGTTTATGGACAACCCCAAACTATTGCCAATGAACATCCGAACCCAGATTCCAAGCAACGCCTCCGACCAAGACATTGCCGAAACCGTGTGCGACTACATTGCCAATATGACCGATATGATGGCTCTAGAGGAGCATAACAAGCTGTTTAATCCGCTAACGAGATTCTAGTTTACTTCAACAGAACCCTAATTAAATTAACCACATAATTCACAAACAAAAAGGCACAAGTCATCATCAACGTCAAATTTATGTTAATATCAGCTCTATGCCAAATCAACATCTGAATTAGGAGAGCAAAAACGATTCCGACAGCCGCCAACACAAACCAATAATATTTAGATTTGACAACAAATGGAGCAATCAAAGCCGGAATCAAAATCCAATAGTTCTGTATATGATGAAAAATTTTGGAAGCAAAAGCCGTAATTTCATGGATATGCAAAACATATCCCGCAATCAATGCAATCAAAATAACCGCCAGCACAAACAAATAATTCTTTTTCATCAGTCCATTCCTCACAAAAAAAAGTTAAACAATAAGCAAATGATAATATGAAGAGAATAAAAGCGTTATCAAATAAACCACCTTTTCAACAGATAAATTATACTGCCGTTAATTGATTATAAATCTTTAGAAGGTATAGTAAAACAAAATTAACAACGATTGGGATATAGAACAATGTTTCAAGAATTTCCGGAAGACAACATGAATGAGAACTATCTGAGCGAACGTCGCCAAAAGATAGCCGATGAAAACCTTATGAATTTTGAAGAGCACAAGAATGATATGTCTCGTTCCAGAAGCGTGCTTATAGGAGCGGTATCAGGATTAGCATTAGCGGCCGTAGTCGGATGGTTTGCATTGTCTCCACGATATTCCGTTGACAATGTTGCAGAAATTCCCGTTATCAAACGTCCGCAAGCTTCCGTAAAAGTCAAGCCGGAAAATCCCGGAGGAATGGAAATTTTAAATCAGGACAAATCCGTTTATAACATTATAGAAAAAGAGCCTGAAAGAAAAGAGGTTGAGAGCATTTTGCCTCCACCGGAGCAACCGATTCTACCGGAAATAAAAGCAGAGACAACACCCCCCGCACCGGAAGCTGCACCGGAGCAAACACCAAAATTAAAACCAATCGAAACCACAACGGAAGTCAAAACTTCTGAGGTTAAGACCGTCGCCGCTCCCAAAGCTGTTGTGAATGAAACCAAAGAAATAACCTTACCAACCATTAAAGAGGCCTCACAAAAAGAAGCCGTTCAAGCAAAGGCAGAGCCCAAACCTCAACCGGTAGCTAAAGCAGAACCAAAACCGGAACCAAAGATTGCCGCCACACAGGCCGCAACAGGAGATTGGCAAGTACAATTAATGTCTTCCCCCAATCAAAAAGCCGTTACCTCAGCTTGGACAGGGTTAGTAAAAAAACATCCGGCCCTAAAAGGAGTTTCCCACGAAATTGAAACGGCAGACCTAGGCGCAAAAGGCACCTATTATCGCTTAAAAGCCGGTGCATACGCCACACGTGCTGAAGCCGACAAATTATGCAGCACCATCAAGTCACAAGGCGGCAGCTGCATTGTAAAGAAGAAATAATATGGACTTTATAATCAAAATATTCGTCACATTCATTCCGGCGATAATTGCGATTATCGCCCATGAATTGGCGCATGGCTGGGTCGCAGCACGCTTAGGAGACGACACGGCCAAAAGAGCCCATAGGTTATCTCTAAATCCGTTGCATCACATAGACTTAATCGGCACCATCATAATTCCGGCCTTATTAATCATGTCCAAAACAGGTTTTATATTTGGCTGGGCCAAACCGGTTCCCATCAACTATCATAATTTCAAAAAGCCCAAAAGAGATATTGTGCTCGTTGCCTCAGCCGGAATAATTATGAACATTTATTTGGCTTTGATAGGAGCATTGTTAACATACTTAAGCTCATTTATTCCTTCACCGACAGTACAGCTTGTATGCGTGGCATTTTTCATCAACTTTATGATATTCAACATCATCTTGGCCGTATTTAATATTTTGCCCATACCGCCTCTGGATGGTTCCAAAATCTTTTTTGGTTGGAGCGACAAACCTTGGGCCATAAAATACGTCAACGCTGAACAAAAAGGCTTGATAGCCATCATAGCCATCGCCTTTGTTATACCGGTATTTTTGCAAAGTTTCGGTATAGACTTTGACTTTTTCGGTTGGTACATCAAAAACACCACCCGAGCCATCAGCTCAATTTTGCTTTAAGGAAGAGCCCCGATGTCCCGCCAACAAAGCGCTGCATTTGTCTCAATTCAAGGAGCGGTTTTAACCCCCGAGGAAAAAGCCGTTATCAAGGACATATCCCCCATAGGCTTCACGCTTTTCAAACGCAACATAGAGAATAAAATCCAATTAAAACGCCTAACGGAAGACATCAAAAACACGCTTGAAAGAGAAGACATATTATTTGGCACGGATCAAGAAGGCGGGCGTGTCCGCAGATTAACCGAGCCGGAATTTCCATCTTACGCCTCACAAGAAACTCTTGGAAGATTATATGAGGAGGTTTCGCCCCAAGCGGCTCAAACCGCCACCAAACTTCATGCATCGCTCATTGCCCACGACTTAAGAGAATGTGGCTTAAACTTAAATTTTGCCCCTGTTTTAGATATTCAATATCCATACACGGCACCTGTGCTAAAAAGCCGTTGTTTTTCATCCTCCAAGGCAATAACGGCCGAATTAGGCAAAATAATGGTTGAAGAATACATCAATCAAGGCATAATTCCCTGCATCAAACACCTCCCCGGACACGGCCGCATTCAATCCGACCCGCATTTAACCACCCCGAAAATAACAGCCTCCCTAAAAGATCTGACACAAGATTTTTATCCATTTCAAAAACTTGCACCTTTTACCCCTTTTGGCATGAGCGCGCATATCATAATCGAACAAATAGACCCGCAACACCCCCTAACGCAAAGTTCCGAAGGCATCCAAAAGATCATAAGAGATTTAATCGGTTTCAACGGATTTTTAATCAGTGATTCCATCACGATGAATGCTCTTCACGGCAGCCTTATAGAGCGAGCACAAGCCACGCTTTCCGCCGGTTGTGATGCATACTGCTATTGCGACGGAGAACTCTCAGACTTAAAAATTCTTGCTTCATTTCCTCAAGAGCTATCCCCACAA
Organism: uncultured Alphaproteobacteria bacterium; assembly: GCA_944391615.1. Taxonomy (GTDB): domain Bacteria; phylum Pseudomonadota; class Alphaproteobacteria; order RF32; family CAG-239; genus HGM16780. Next base: position 2,875 of record CALXUE010000008.1, on the reverse strand, counting down.
ACACAACATCGTTTAGACGAGGCAAAGCGCATTCTGCAAAACACGCCGCAGTTTTCAGCAAATTACCAAGATTATCAATCACTTATCGGCCAAATTGAGGCCTATAAAGACACCTATGACTCCACCACCGTTCTTGAGCGAATGAAACAACTCTCCAAAAACGAACAATAATAATAAAAAATCAAAGATTTAAACCATTTTATTATAGCTTTGTTAGTAAATTTGTGCTAATATAAAAGAGCAAAAAGAAAAAAGACACGGAGAGTGTGCTATGAATATATCCGCTACCAGAAGAGTATCCGGTTCATCAGGCACCAGAAAGAATGCCCCGTCTCGTGTTAACAGCACAAATGGAAGCACCGCTTTCACAGCCAATGAACAGAATGTTGAAAAAATAGATGTATCAAATAAAGTTTCGGTCAATGGCGACATGGATCGTTCCCAAGAGCGTGAGCAAAATCAGCCCAAACAACAGCAACCCAATCCCCAAGAGCTAACCTCAGACCCCACATTTGTCAGAGGCGCGGTAGAGGCTTTGAGTGCGACCGGCATAATAGAAGAGAGCACCAACGATTCCCGCAATCAAAAAGTCAATGTCTATACCAACAATCAAAACATCTACGACAGTGAAGAAAATGCAGAGCTAGACCGCCGTTACTCGAAACAGTATGTCAAACATTTATACGAAAACAACGAGCCGCCTGAAGAGTTTAACGAACTTGTATAATAACAAGAAAACCGATTTGCAGGCCTTTTTCCAAAGAACATACCTTGGGTATAGTTTTTTATCTCAGATTGACTAAAATCCCAACATAGATTATCTATTAATGCGAGAAAAATAACAAAAAAGCAGGAAAATCTATGGAAAAATTAAACACCTTATTTACCAATCATTACGTTATACCGGAGAGTTGGCTCTGGGTTATTTTCGGCATAGTTGTCATCATATTGCTGGCGTGGGACTTGTTTTTCTTTAATCGCAAAAACGAGGTTCCCAATTTCACCCACACCTTGGTATTATGTATCGTTTACATTTTAGCGGCCTGTATTTTTGGCGTCTTTGTGATGTATGAAGAGGGCTTTGACCAAGGCATGCTGTTTTTCACAGGCTTTTTGGTTGAAAAAAGTTTGTCATTAGACAACATATTCATCATATCGGTTATCTTTGCCAATTTAGGCATTCCGAGAATGTATCAACACCGCGTTTTATTCTGGGGTATTTTAGGTGCCTTGGTCATGAGAGGTGTGTTGATAGCCTTAGGCGGCGCCTTAATTTCAAATTTCCACTGGGTATTATACATATTCTCCGCCTTTTTAATCTACACCGGCCTCAAAATGCTGATAGAAAAGAAAAAGGAAGAAGAAGTATCATTTGAAAACACCAGAATGGCAAAATTTGTCAGTAAATACTTTCATGTCACCTCGAAATTGCACGGCGAACACTTTTTTGTAAAAGAAAACGGCAAACATTACATCACACCGCTGTTTTTCGCCCTGATAATGATAGAAACGATGGATGTTATTTTTGCGCTAGACAGCATTCCCGCTATTTTCTTAATCACGGATCACCTGTTTATCGTATATACAAGTAACATCTTTGCCATATTAGGCTTAAGAGCATTATATTTCTTGCTTGAAGCGGCGGTCAACAAGTTTACATACCTAAAACCGGCCTTGTCAATAATATTGATATTTATCGGTTTGAAGATATTTGCGCCCTACTTTGGCTTAGAGCTTCAACCGTGGCATTCGCTAAGCGTCACCTTTGGCTTATTGTTTGCGGCCATGGTTTTGTCCTTGATAAAACCATCCAAAGAGAACAAAGCTTAAAGGCAACAAGCACAAAAAAAGACCAAAGTTTGTTTGAACTTTGGTCTTTTTTTTGTAATCAGAAGCAATATACAGGCAAGAGATGACAAGTCTGCGGCATATGAACATCACCTTGGGACTGTGCTGAAAAAGTATGAATATCATATTCATTCACCCAATAAGAACGTTCATAAGGCAAAACAGGCTTGCCAAAGCGCGCCAATACTTTGTTGATATCCTCGCGTTTATCATTCAAAATCGGAGAACATTCATATTGATTAAGAACATGCGCCTTAATCGACTTGCAATAATCCTCTGCTTCCGTAAGAGACATTTCGTTTTGCGGCAAATCTAAAGGAATATAAATATCCTCCGTCACCTCAATTTTTAGGGGTTTTACTTCTTGAATAAAATAGGAGCTTTTCACCCCATTTGCATACACAACAGACAGAGGCAGTTGCAACTGTGCGTCCAGAGCCTTCAGTTCATCAATCGAAATTTTATTTTCGACCATCTGAACAACAATTGGACACATATTGTTATCTCGCATAAAATTGGCCAGCATAGCAACGGTCTGGTTTTGTTTTTGCAGCAAAAACAAAATGTTTCTGGTAGCATTATTTGAAAAATTTTCCATAATAAAAATAATTATAATTTAACTGACAAGTAATATATACTTTTTGACAATTTTGTCAACAATAAAAATTTCCGGTGACCGAACGAGAGGCTAATTGCCTCGAAGTGCCGCGCACCTGCCGTGCAGGCGAGAGCCGAACTCACTGAGTTCGAGGCTTATCGTTCGCATAAAAAAAGCTCCCTGAACGGAAGCTTATTCAATACTGGGGCGAACGATGCTGGAGTAGATAAACAGCCCCAAACGGCTGTTTATCGCCGACAGAGACGGAAATATTACCCGCATAAGCTAAGCGACAGCGCGGCGCAATCGGGTTAGATTTCCGGTGACCGAGCGAGAGGCCTATAAGGCCTCAAGGCGAGAGCCGAACTCACTGAGTTCGAGGCTTATCGTTCGCATAAAAAAAGCTCCCTGAACGGAAGCTTATTCAAT
>CALXUE010000007.1 GCA_944391615.1 uncultured Alphaproteobacteria bacterium | reverse complement strand
TTATCACTTGAGCTAGGTTTATCTCCACAACAAGTTTCAAAAAATCAAAAATCTTTGGTTAAGGTAGCCCAAGTCTGCTGGATTATGGACACGGGAGATTGTGCCGGTTTGGACTTTGTGGGGTCGGATATAAACGGGCCAAACGGAAATCCCGAAGATTATGCTCCAAAGGACGGGCAAGACTGTATTAAAGAAGGCTATAAGTTAACCTCTTGTCCTGAGGATTATAAACCTAACAAATATTGTTTGTATGATAGCCGCTATTTTGCCGAATGTGTGTTGGATTGTCCGAGTTCTTATAAAACCTGTACATCTCCTTATAAAGGTGTGGGTAAAGTCTGCGGTGATGATTTGTATCAAGAATGTTGTCAAGACACCTGTGGGACAGAATATCAATATACTTTAGATGATATTCCGGCAGGATATGAGGCGGATGGTGAGCCTTGTATTCAGTGTGACGGAACATCTTATAAAGCAAAATATAAAATCAAAGAAAAAGACTGTTCCGGATTTTTGGATTGCGGGACTTTAGGCTGTGAGGATGGGGCTTCAACCTGCCAAAGCGGAAATCAGGTCAAGTGTTCAAAATGCAAACCTTGCCCGAATTTGGGCTCGGAAAGCGAATGTCCGCCATGCACGGTCTGCACGTTTGAAGAATGTTCAAATTTATATGTTGTTTCGGGCTGTAAAACAAATTGCACCGATTATTGCAACTATTGCGCTTCTGAATAAGGGTGAGAGAGAAAAGTTTAATTATTATTGAGGAGATTTAGAAAATGAAACAATATTTACTTTTAACATCGGCTTTGGTTGCTAGTGGTTTGTTGAACAGTGGGGTGGCGAATGCGGCCTGTATTAAAACACCGACGTGTTCATCTTTGGGTTATGAAAGCACAACTTCTTGCACCGGTGGCTTGAAATGCCCGTTTGGTAATGCTTGGAACTGTACATTCATCAACAAAATTACCGAGTTGGAAAAAGTTATCGAAAACATTCAAAAAGAAGAGGCTTTGGCCAATTGCAAAATCGGTGATATTTTGTATCATGATATGACTTGCAATACCAATATGGTGGCTTCTAAAACGCCAATTGGCGTTATCTTTGATGTAACCAATGGTTTGGCAATTGCGAAAGACGAGTTTGCAAATTTGGTTTGGGGAGCTGTCGTGGAAGATGTGTCTGGGGTACAAAACTCAAGCAGTGTTTCAACCTCAACGGCGGATTGGCAAGGGTTTAAAAACACCAAAGCAATGTATGAGGCAGATAAATCAGGAGTGAATTATCCGGCGATTAAAAAGGTTTTGACATATTCAACAACTGGAACAGAACAGGGACAATGGTATTTGCCGGCGGCGGGAGAATTACAGGCAATCTCGACCAACAAAGATACTTTGAATACAACGTTAGCTAAAATTGGCGGAACACAGATGTCGGGTAATTATTGGTCATCATCGGAACAAAACAGTGGCAGCAGCTATTATATCGGCATAGGAAACAATAGTAGTAGTACAGGAAGAAAGGTTGCTAAAAACAAAGCGAAACCGGTGATAAACTTTGGTAGCAAGAATAAGGTTGATGTGGCTTATAACAATGGAGCTTCTCCTTGTTTAGTTGGTTCTATTTTGTATTCTGATAAAAAATGTTATTCTGCTGATGCACAATCAGGAAAAACACCGATAGGTATAGTGTTTGATGCAAACAGACGTACAGCGATAGCCTTGGAAAGTTCAAAGTCAGGAATGTTTTGGGGGTGGAATGGTGATATCCCAGGGCTAACGAATATCGAAAATGTAGCAAAAGCTAAACAAGACTTTAACGGTAAGGCGAATACAGCGGCGATAAAAGCTTATAGAAGTAGTTTGACGGGGTATCCGGCAGCAGGATATGCGTATGAATATAAAACCACCGGCACGAATGCGGGAGAGTGGTATTTGCCGGCTTTGGGTGAGTTGAATACAGTATATAGTAATAAGGACTATATGAACTATGCGTTGTCATTGGTGGGTAAAAAGGATATCCCGACAGATTATTATCATTGGTCTTCTTCCGAGAGTTCAGACAGCTACGCGTGGGATTTGAGTTTCAGTGACGGTAACGTGTACAACTACGATAAGGGCCGCAATAACCATTACGTTCGCCCAGTCCTAGCTTTTTAGGTTCATATCTTCACCCCAACACTCAAAGCCCGCACTTTTTCATAAGTACGGGCTTTGTTTTACAATGTATATCGGAAATACTTCGGCGTTTGATAAAGCACAATTTTTTTAATTTTGTTAAACCCCATTTTTTGCTGACCATAAGCAACAACACCATTCATGGAGGGCAAGGCGCCAAACTGCAGCTGATAACGCCGCACATCACTTATTCCCATAACAATTCCGTTATCAAAAATCACCGACCAACCATAGTCGCTTTCCCCAACATTAATCTGAATAGCATTTACCTTCTCATCACCGGTCAAAAATTTGGGCATATCTCGGGCAGAAATCACTTTATAATTTTCAGCTAACCCCAAACTATATTCCTGAGCAAACTTATTTTCACCAAACAGATTTTCTATTTTCTCTTTTGAAGATAAAGGCTCTTCCACCACCGGTTTCAAGACCTCGGGTTTTGTATCTTCAACCTGTGGCGTATTATCAACTTCCGGCACAAATTGCGGGGTTTTAATTTCTTCTACCATGGGAGACGGCACCCCGTCATTCGAAACAGCTTGAACCTCTGCCGGAACAATTGTTTCCGGCTCTGTTTGAGGTTTAATTTCAACTTCCGGCTCTGGCGTAAACACCGGCTCTTCCACCGCAAAAACACCTTCTTCTTCCGCCACGGGCGCAACATTTGTCTGAGGCTCAATTTCGGGTTTAACATCAATGTCAGCAGACAACAAATCATCAATAGACAAATCATCCGCCTCGCCCATCTCTGGTCCATCAACCATAGCAGAAGATTGTGGTTCGTCTACCACATCTGTTTTGACATCATCTTGATTATTTGAAGCATCTTTTACACCAAACACTTCAGATTCCGGCTTTTTTTCCAAATCCGCAGATATCTCTTCATCTGACAACGCGGGAATAGCCGCTCTTTCTGCCACCTTAGCTCTGTTTTGACGTTCACCGGACATCACTTCATCCGCGCCCAAATCTTCAACTTTTTCCTCTTCAACCACCGGTGTATGCGCCGCTATAATAGCATCCAAATTCTCCACATCTATATCACCCTCAAGACCATCATTTTCTTTTTTAACCGGGGTTTGAGATGCATAGTTTTTCAATAAATCTGCTGAAGAAAAAGTTCCCTTTCCCTGTGTCTTTTTGTTAACAGCATTAGCCAAAGGCGGCATATTCTTATCAGATGTATCACTTCTGTTTTGCACCACAGACATCTGAGGTTTTTCTGCCTCTTCCGACTGAACCAAATCAATCGGATCATCATTATCCAAAATCTGATTAATTTGATTATCTATCTTATCGGCTTCGGCATCATTTTGCCAATTTTGCAAAAAGCTGGGTGTTTCCTCCGTTTCTGCAACATTATCCGCCGCATCAACAACTTCCGGCATATCAGCTGGTTTTTGGAATTTGGGTTTAGGCAAATTCATTTTAGATTTATCATAAGTCGGCGGCACCATATGTTCAATTCCATCCTCATCGACATAAGTTTGATGACTAAACACCGGCACAGCTTTGCCCTTAGGCAAGGGATCAGGCTTTTTATCCACTTTATGCTTTGGCGTTTTGGGCTTAGGCCTATACTTCATCGGAACAGAAAGTTCCACCTTGCCCTCTTCAAAATTTTCCACAGCAACAGGATCAACATTTCCCAATGCATCCGCATAGGAAGAATTTATTTCCGTGTTATTGTCTAAACTATCCATTCTTGCCTCTCAAAAGCACAAAAGCTCATCAATTTTGCCTTATCATACATCAATAATATTAAAATGCCTTTAACAAAAAAATCCTGATAAAACCAAATCAGGATTTTTTTATATTTTTTAAGAAAAGAAATACCGATACGGCTTGTTATAAGGGAATACTAATGAGAACCCTCAAGCCTCCCATATCGCTGTCTCCCAAAGTGATAGTACCACCATGAGAAGTAATAACATCTTTAGCAATGGATAAGCCCAAGCCCACACCGCCGGTTTCTTTGTTACGAGAACCTTCGATTCGATAAAATGCCTTAAAAACATCTTCACGCTTGTCCGCAGGAATTCCAGGACCATCATCATCCACCGTAATTTCCAAACGATTATTGTTGCTTTCCAGACGAACAGCCACGGTTTTAGCATAATCAAACGCATTGGAAATAATGTTTGTTAAGGCTCGTTTCAAACCTTGCTCACGCCCCTGAATAGCACTGACCTGGTCATTTGTCGCATAACGAATAAGCGCATTACGGTTTCTGAACTTGTTCAAAATACTCAAAATCAATTCATTCATATCCACAAATGTAGACTTTTCACCGGCCTCACCACTGACAAAGTCCAAATATCCATCAAGCATTTTTTCCATCTCAGAAATATCTTGCATGAGGTCATCTCTGTCTTGTCCTTTAGGCATCATTTCGGCCTGCAGACGCATACGCGTTAACGGCGTGCGCAAATCATGAGAAACGCCGGCCAACATGCGTGTACGTTCGCTAATCTGCCGCTGAATACGTTCTTTCATTTTGATAAAGGCCAAACCGGCTTTGCGTACCTCAGCCGAGCCATAAGGTTTGAACGCCTTATTATCAATACCTTTACCAAAATCTTCAGAAAACTGAGCCAAATCAGCAATAGACCGCACTTGAATTCTCAGGAAGAGCACAGCAACCAAGAAGAGCAGCAAAGATGTACCAATCATCCAAGCCACAAACCCAAATACAGCGGTAGTAAAAATATTTTTAGACGATGTCTCGAAGCGATATAATCCTTTAGGCGTATCAATCAGCACCCACAAAATATCTCTGTCTTCGGTCAAATAAATATTGGTATCAAAGTCAGGAAATTTGTTTTTCAAAGATTCTTCCAAAAATCCGGTAATAAACTTGTGATGTTTGCTGGCCTTTGTCATAAATTGATGTTTAGTGTTATTGTCATAAAACGTCACATTCAAATCCCAGTTAGCTTCGGCCAATTTATCAAAAGCTTGAACTTTTTTAGGATTTCCTTGTGAATAATCAATAACCATAGCCATATCGGAAGTCAAATTGTCAGAAAGTTTTTTACCCATTCTGGACCAGTTTCCGTTAAAAAAGGCCACAATTGAAACCACTTGAACCACAATCAGCGGAATAAAAATTAAGAGCATCGTCCGAAAGAACAACGTTTTAGGCAAGAACTTTAAACGCAAATACCGCAACGTGTTATCGACCGTTTTTGGAAATTTAATATGCATGTCAAATAACTCCTACAAAAATAACTATCTTGATACTAGAGCCAAATAAAAATAAATTCCAGTAAAATAAATTAACAAAAAATTACAAAACCTAAGCAGCATCTTCAACAGCTTTTTTGAGCACTAAAGCGGCTTGATTAATTTTTTCTTCATCTGCACCGCACACCCAAATTTTAACCACAGGTTCAGTGCCCGAGGCTCTAAATACCACACGGCCGCAACCATCCATCATACGAGATGCTTCATCAGCCGCCTCCAAAACCAAAGCATTATCCATAATAGATTTAACTTTGTCTTTGTTGTCAAATCGAATGTTATATCCCACACTCGGCGCCATCTCAAAAATCGGAAAGATTTCGCTTAACTTTTTACCGGATTTAACCAGCGCCTGACACAAAAAGAGCCCCACAATCAAAGCATCACCCGTTTTTGAATAATCGCCCAAAACCACATGGCCGGATGATTCGCCGCCGACAGCACCGTTTTCAGCCAGCATTTTTTCAATAACATAGCGTTCACCGACTTTGGTTGCAAAGTAAGAAACGCCGAGAGATTTTACAAAATTATCAAGCCCCGTGTTTGAAACAATGGTTGAAACCACGGGACGTCCGTTAAGTGTACCGTTTTCTTTCATAACCTGCGCCAAATAAGCAATAATTTGCTCACAAGGCACCTTTTGCCCCTTGTCATCGGCAATAATAATGCGGTCACCGTCCCCATCACAGGCAATGCCCAGATGCGCGTGAGATTCTTTAACTGTTTTAAGCATATTTTCAGTGTGTTCAGAACCGCATTCTTTGTTGATATTTGTACCATCCGGTTCATTCGCCAAGACAATAACGCCGGCCCCCAATGACTTGAAAATTTCAGGCATAATTTTATAAAACGCCCCGTTGGCACAATCCAACACCACGCGCAAACCGGCAAGCGGCCGGCTGTCTAAATCCACCATTTTAAGAACAGAGTCCAAATAAAGACTAATAGCGTCCGGCACATCACGCTCAGTTCCGATTCTGTCTTTATCCATCGGCAAATCATCACCCAAAACAGCTTGTTCGATTCGACTTGTGTCATCATCAGAAAACTTGTTGCCGTCTTTATTAATCAGTTTAATACCGTTGTCGTGATAAGGATTATGAGAGGCCGTAATCATCACCGCCATATCCACGCCGAGCATTGGGGTAATTGTTGTCAAGGCAGGTGTCGGAATAACGCCGAGTTTTAAGACCTCAACACCGGCAGCCATAAATCCAGCTGCCAAAGCCGATTCTAACATTTGGCCAGAGATTCTGGTATCGCGGGCAATTGCCACTTTTTTCTTGTCGACACAAACCAACACACCGGCAGCCTTAGCCAGTTTAAGGGCAAACTCAGCCGTCATCGGATATTGGTTAGCCACACCGCGCACCCCGTCGGTACCAAACAATTTATTAGTCATAAACAAACTCCTTTAAGAATAAATAGATGCCCTATGATAAGCACAAATCCAAAAGCAAGCAACCCCCACAATGCAGTTTATCAATAACAAGATGTTAACAAATGTAACAAAAAAAGGAGAAAGATGTTTTCTTTCTCCTTAAATTTTACCACAAAAGGCCAGTTTTTTTGAGTTCAGCAGTTTTTTGCCGTATAAATTGTACAGCTCTGCCTATGCTATCCTCATTCAAAGGATAAAAAGCCCCAGACGTAATTCCAAAATAAAATGTCGAACAATTTGCATTCTGAAAAATATCCAAAGCCACATTTTTATAACCATAATAAAATGCGTTGTCAGGTGTTATAATTAACACATTAACAAAATGTTGTACCCAAAACACACGGTCCAATATCGGCAAAAAAGTTTCCAAATCGCAATTTTTAGCAGGATAATTCCACCGCACAACCAAATAATCATAAGGTTTTACCGCATTTTTCAAGGCCTCATTCACCGCTTGCTCAGCTGTTTGTTCTGCTTGCTCGTCAATACCCAAAGCCAGACGATTTTCAGTTTGCATCTTTTGAACATAACCTTTATCATAACCAAGTTGAACAAATCTTTGTAAATTTGCAGACCAATTCCACGTAAGCGTACCTAAGCAAAACATCATCACATCATAATGCCAATCAGTTGTTGCACTACTTACTCCAAACATCTGGTACAGCTTATACAAAAATGAATCATTAATCTGATAATACCCATCATAGGATGAACGATAAGCCACATTAACATAATAAGGCACATACCCCTGATTTATCAGCGCATCTTCTTCATCTTTATTAAAGATATAAGGTTCTTCCAAACATCGAAAAGGAGCATTTTTTTCCTGCAAAAATTTAACAGCTTCTGCTACCATGAGATTTTTTTGCCCAATAACAAAATAATAGTTTTTTTCCATAAACATATAAATTAAAAAGTTAATAATAAATCTGGTAAAATGAAGTTAGCAACTATTGTTACACTTGTCAATCTTATATTAGACAAATTTAAAAGAAAAAAAACAATATAACACTCATAATCTAATTTTTTTTTGCAAAAAAAAGCGGTTGCAATATTAGGAGATTTCCGCTATAACCAAATCAATTTTTAAGATTTTGTTTTTAAGGAGTTTTTGAATGGGTTTTAATTGCGGAATTGTCGGTTTGCCAAACGTGGGAAAATCGACTTTGTTTAACGCTTTAACACAAACAATTGCGGCACAAGCGGCAAACTTTCCTTTTTGCACGATTGAGCCAAACACCGGCCGTGTTGCCGTTCCGGATGAAAGATTAAAGCAGCTTACCGAGATTGTTAAGCCGCGTATGGTCACCCCGACACAACTTGAGTTTGTTGACATTGCAGGGTTAGTTAAAGGTGCATCAAAAGGCGAAGGTTTGGGCAATCAGTTTTTAGCCAACATCCGCGAGGTTGACGCAATAATCCATGTTTTGCGTTGTTTTGAAGATGACAATATCACCCACGTCGAAGGCTCAGTTGACCCCATTCGAGACGCCGACATTGTCGAAACCGAGTTGATGATTGCCGACCTGGAATCTTTGGAAAAACGCTTTGAACAAACCCAAAAGAAAGCGCAAACCGGCGGTGATAAAGAGGCCAAAATTCGCGCCCAAGTTATGGGGCCGATTATTGATGCCTTGCGCGCCGGAAAACCGGCACGTTCCGCCGCACCGGATAAATCAGACAAAGAAGCATATAAGCAATATGAAATGCTGCAGCTTTTGACTTCAAAACCGGTTTTATACGTCTGCAATGTGGATGAAGCTTCTGCCGCCACAGGCAATGCCTATTCAGACAAAGTTATGGCACGTGCCAAGGCTGAAGGAACAGAAGCCGTGGTTATTTCCGCAGAAATTGAATCTGAAGTTGCACAGCTTGACAATGAAGAAGAGAAAAAAGAGTTTTTGGCTTCTCTTGGCTTGTCAGAAACAGGTTTAGCAAAAATTATCCGCGCCGGTTATAAGCTGTTGGGCTTGCAAACATACTTCACGTGTGGACCGAAGGAAGTACGTGCATGGACCTTTATCAAGGGCTCCAAAGCACCGCAATGCGCCGGAATTATCCATTCCGATTTTGAAAAAGGCTTCATCCGCGCTGAAACCATCGCCTTTGATGATTTCATCAAATTCGGTGGCGAACAAGGCTGCAAAGAAGCTGGCAAAGTTCGCTCAGAGGGCAAGGACTATGTTGTCCAAGACGGCGATGTTTTGCTGTTTTTGTTTAATGTATAACAAGTAGAGAACACAGATGCGCTTAGCATTATTTCAACCCGACATTCCACAAAATACCGGTACATTATTGCGGCTGGGAGCATGTTTGGATTTAGCGTTGGATATCATAGAACCCTGCGGTTTTATTTTTAATGAAAAGGCCATGCGCCGGGCCGGAATGGATTATCTGGAGCAGGTATCATATCGGCGGCATAATTCTTGGCAAGAATTTTTGGCCTTTCGTCAGATGCACCCTGATGAATATGGTCGTATTGTTTTAATGACCACACATGCATCTTACCCATACACTGATTTTCATTTTGAAAAAAATGATATTATCTTGATGGGAAGAGAAAGTGCCGGTGTACCGGAAGAAGTTCATCACACGGCAGATGCAAGGCTATTAATTCCGATGAACCCAAATGCCCGCTCAATCAATATGGCGGTTTCGGCAGCAATGGTTATTGGTGAGGCTCTACGCCAAACAAACCTGTTTCCGCAAAGCTAGATTTCATACCAACAAAAAAATACGGTGCGAAGTTTTCACACCGTATTTTTTTATAAGCGAAAAATAATAGTTTTATCTTGCCTCGCCGTATTTGTTGGCTCCTCTTGTGCCCTCAAAGCAACAAAAGACCATAACCACCAAGGAAAGAACAACCATAGCAATTCCACCCAAAATAAAGATGAAGGATTTAACCGAATTAATCGCAGGCGACACAACACCGGCATAGGTCAAAGCGGCACTAATGACGGCCAAAACAGCCAAAGCCAACATCAAAACCAAAGGAGAAAGCGCGAACCAAGCACTATGCCCAACATCATGAATACGACGCACCAAAACGCTCAACCCCGGAATAAAGATTAGCAACTGAAAAATACCTGTCAAATATGAGCCGGAAAGAGTCAATATTTCAACAACAGACAAAATGATAGCAATCAAAAAATTAACCAACACCGGCCACCAATATTCAGCTCTGGTAGACCGCCCTTTCCAAGTAAAATATTTTTTCCAATAGGACTTATAAGCCTCGGAGGCGGAAACCATCGGAGCAGATGCGCTATCGACCACGCTTTGTTTTAAGAAAGCTTCCTTTTGTGTTTCATATTCCTCTTGAGAAATAGCCCCTTTTTCTTTAAGTTCATATAACTTTTCCAAATCATTAACCTGCATAATACAAACCTCCCAAAATTTATAGATATAAAACATGTTATAATGTGGGTTATAAAAGTCAATTACTATGTTGATATACACAGCAAAATCTGTATTAGTTGCTCGTTATACGAACTTTTACCTTGCAATTTATTTGATTCTTTCTATAATTTCTCTGTCGGTTAGAGGTAGCCGACGGTGCCTAAACAACACCTTCAACATAAATAAATCCTCCGTCTGAAAAAGGCGGAGTGCCGGTAATATATTGAATAACGGCGACTGTATGTTGACAGTTGTTTAGCTCCGCCTGCCTTATTTATTAAATTGGGGAGAATGAGTCAAATAGTAGACGTCAAGGGCGAGAAAAATTTTAGCGTACAAAACAGTACGTGAATTTTTCGAGACCCGCAGACAACGCACTAATCGACCATTATACACAATTTAAAGGCAGGTATTTTTTTATAAATAATTGTAGAAAAAGGAGCTGAAAAATGAACCCAACCAAAAATACGGCAGACAAACTCTTTTTAAGGCGGCGCATAATCGGCCTTGAACTCTGCTTGTTAAGAACCCAAAAAAAGATGTCGCTTTCGGAAGCAGCGAACAAAAGCGGTGTGTCGAAAAAAAATATCAAATTAATTGAGAGCGGCAAATCTTTTTCATTATATCAAGTTGCCATTCTCTCCGCCCTATATGGACACGAATTGTGTTTTGAACTCATCAAAACTTCTTAAACTAAAAAAAAAGAGATTGCAAAACAATCTCTTTTTTATTGGCATAAATATTTTTCTATCCGCAAAATCTGTATTAGTATACGAGTTTTACAAAAAGTTCGATATGTGAGTCGAATAATAAGATTTAAGGAAGAAAAAAGCGCAGTGTACACAGAAGTACATGAGCATTTTTTCTATCCGTAAAATCTGTATTAGTCGACCACAGAGCGAACTTTTTCAAAAAGTTCGGAGAACGAGGCAAATAATAAGAAATAAGAAAAATTGTGAAGGAGTGTACATAATAGTACATGACTGAACAATTTATTCGCAATTTCTGTATTAGTTGCCCGTTATACGAACTTTTTTTTATAGCTCGGGAACAGAAGCCTGCGTCCTCTTCTCTTCCGGCACCGGCGCATCATGATGAATATCAATCGGCTCACCTTTGATAACTTTGTCAATATCTTCACCGGTAAGGGTTTCATATTCCATGAGGGCTTGCGCCAAACGTTCCCACTCTTCATTTTTCTCTTGCAAAAGCTTAAGAGCTTTTTCATGACCTTCGGTCACGAGAGCTTTAATTTCAGCATCCACAAGACGAGCCGTGTCTTCACTCATGTTTTTATTTTGCGTTACGGATTTGCCTAAAAAGACTTCACCGGAATTTTCAGCATACAAAACAGGCCCGAGCTTGTCACTCATGCCCCATTCCGTCACCATAGAACGAGCAAGGTTTGTCGCTGCTGCAATATCTGAAGATGCACCGGAAGTCACTTCATCATGCCCAAATTTAAGCTCCTCTGCGGCACGACCACCCATAACCGAAATCAAACGAGCCAACATTTGCTGACGGGTGAAAGAATAGCGGTCTTTTTCCGGCAGATATTGCACCATACCCAAGGCACGTCCACGCGGAATAATCGTTGCTTTGTGAATAGGGTCTGCCCCAGGGGTAAACAACCCGCAAATAGCGTGTCCGGCCTCATGATAAGCGGTAAGCTTTTTCTCTTTTTCATCCATAGCCATAGACTTGCGCTCATTTCCCATAAGGACTTTGTCTTTTGCATCATCAAAGTCTTTAGAGGTAACTTTGCGTTTGTTTTTACGTGCAGCCAAAAGGGCAGCTTCATTCACAAGGTTTGCCAAATCGGCACCGGAGAACCCTGGAGTACCGCGCGCAATAACCGACAAGTCAACATCTTTGGCCAAAGGCACTTTTTTGACATGAACTTTGAGGATTTCCTCACGCCCTTTAATGTCTGGATTCGCTACCGTAACCTGACGGTCAAAACGCCCCGGACGCAACAAAGCGGGATCCAAAACATCAGGACGGTTCGTTGCCGCAATCAAAATAACATTTTCATTGGCATCAAAACCATCCATTTCCACAAGGAGCTGGTTAAGGGTTTGTTCGCGCTCATCATTACCACCGCCAAGTCCTGCGCCACGATGACGACCAACGGCATCAATTTCATCAATAAACAACAAGCAAGGCGCGTTTTTCTTGGCCTGAGCAAACATATCACGCACGCGTGATGCACCCACACCGACAAACATTTCCACAAAGTCTGAACCAGATATTGAGAAAAACGGCACATTAGCCTCACCTGCCACAGCTTTAGCCAACAAGGTTTTACCTGTTCCCGGAGGTCCAACCAGCAAAACACCCTTTGGAATTTTTCCGCCCAAACGTTGGAACTTTGCCGGATCTTTCAAAAAGTCAATAATCTCTTCCAATTCTTGTTTGGATTCGTCACAACCGGCCACATCGGCAAAAGTTACTTTTTTGTTATTTTCAATCAAGCGGGCACGAGATTTTCCAAAACTCATGGCTTTGTTGTTGCCGGAATTTGCCTGCCGCATAAAATACACCCAAACGCCGACGAGCAAAATCATCGGGAACCAAGAAACAAACACATTCCAAAATGTGGAAGAAGAAGTGTCCATCGGCTTAGCCTCAACCTTCACGCCGCTTTTGCGCAAGGTTTCAACCATGGAAGGGTCATAAGGCGAATAAGAACTAAACTTAGACCCATCGTTCATAACACCATAAATTTCGGGCCCTTCGATTGTTACGGAAGCAACTTTTTTATTCTCCGCCATATTCATAAAATCAGAAAAAGCAATTGACTGTCCGCTCATTCGAGAGCTTCCGCCAACACCATTCATCATCATGGATAAAATCAAGAGAATAACAAGCCAAAGAGCCATTGACTTAAACTGTTTCATCACAAATCCTTATCAAATTTCACATCAAAGATTAATATAGGTTGTATCAACTCAAAACTCAAGAGCGATTTTGATTCATCCACTCATTCACCAAAGCCAAACGCAACTTATAAGGCAGTTCCAAACGACGATATTCTTGATGTTTGAGCACAAATTCAGCCCATTGAGATTTAGAAAGAACAAATTTATTTTTAATTTCACGCACAACCCAAAGGCTGTTTTGCGCTAAAAAGATTTCGCATCCGCCAAGCGTTGCCCCGCTAAAATCAGAGTGTTTAAGCATATCAACCAAGCGCAACACCTCATCAGCCTCCGGTGCATAACCCAAACCACCGGCATATTTAATCATTGATGAGAGCAAATAAAACTTGATTTCATCATGCAAACTTAAGAATTGATAATAAAAAATCTTGGTACCGACATTATCAAAAGAGCAAACATCATTTTCCCACAAATGAGCCAAAACATCATCCATAAAACTTTTCGTCTGGTGCAAAACTGCACAAGTATCAGCCACACGCTTAACCGAAAGCCCCAATTCTTTTTCAAGCGTCGGCAAAAATTTGCGGATTTTAACCCTCAAAAAATCCTCATTTTGGTTAGACGGATCTTCCACCCAAACAATATTGTGTGCTTTGAGATAATCTTTAAGTTCCTCGGGAGAATATTCAAGGAGCGGGCGAATAATCGTCACACCTTTCATCTGGCTAACAGGCGCAATTCCACTTAACCCAAAGACGCCGCTACCACGAATAAGCCTAAGCCAAAAAGTTTCCGCCTGATCACGCATATGATGTCCGGTTGCATAAAACTTCACATTATTTTCCAAACACCACGAAAGCACGAGGCGATATCTTGCCTCTCGAGCGGCTTCTTCAATTCCGGTTGAAGGTTTGTCGCCTTTCCACGTTAAAATATGATGCTCGATTCCCAACTTTTGCATAAATTTGCCCACATACAAAGCCTCATCTCTCGATTCGGGACGCAACCCGTGGTCAACACTCAAAGCCACAATCTGGCAGTTATGATTTTTACCCCACTCAAAAAGTTTTAAGACAAGAGCCAAAGAGTCCGCACCACCGGAAACACCGGCGGCAATTTTATGCGGAGAAAGATGATATTTTTCAAAAAAATCCCACATACCGACTATTTGCAGTTTGTATCATAAGCTTTTTTAGCTTTGGCAAGAAGTTCTTTGTCAGCTTTAGGAAATTCAGTCGGTAAAGACTTAAACGCGGCACAGGCTTCAGCTTTTTTACCAAGTTGTTGCATGGAAACACCAAGTTTATACAAACTATCGGCCCCCTTATTGCCGTCTTTGTAGTTTTTATATCCTTTGCCAAAAGCCACGGCCGCTTTTTTATAATCTTTGCGGTTAAAAGAAACCTCGCCCAACCAATATTGCGCATTGCTTGCTAACTTATCTTTAGGATAATTTTTCAAAATTTGATTAAAGCCCAACTCAGCCTCAGCATATTTTTGAGCATAATAGGCATCCATAGCTTGCTTATAAATTTCCTGAGCATTTTTGGGTTTAGCTTCAGCTTTAGGAGCAGATTCTTTTTTCGGCAAATTTATTGGAGCCAAGTCACCACCCTCAACGGCATCACCGGTCACAGACTTTGCCGGATTAGCGGCAACCGGCGCATCATATTGTTTGGTTGAAACATTTGTACCCACACCGCTACCGCTGATAGGTTTGCCCTCAAGCATTTTGAAACGCACGTCAAAATCACGATTAATCGTATCAAAACGTTCATCAATTTGTTTGAATTTATAATCAATTTCATCCATACGACCGGAGATTTGGCGCACGGTCTCTTCCATTTGGCTCAAGCGCTGTTGAACAGAGCCGCTGTCGGCCAAAACATCATCAGACATTTGCCCACGGTACATTTGGCGTTGTAAAATTTTCAAATCCTCACGCAGTTCATCAATTTCTTGGCTCAAAGCGGCAGTAGACTGAGCCCAAGCAGGCGTTGCCGCCAAAACCACACCCAAGACAGCAAGAGAAATTTTCCAATTTTTCATAACGCGACCTCACAAAACAACAAAATACAAATATTTAAGCCAAAGGTTATCCTATTTTACATAGAATAACAAGCACATTTTATCAAGAAGGGAATAACTTCACACACAAGAAAAACGCCCTCTAAAATCAAGAGAGCGTTTTTTGTGTTTTAAACAATTATCAAGACTGAATTATTCAGCAACCTTAACAACAGTTATAGCACGACGGTTTTGAGCCCATGCAGTTTCATTGTTGCCAAGAACAGCTGGTCTTTCTTTACCATAAGAGATTGTAGAGATTCTGTCAGCAGCAATACCTTGAGAAACGAGATATTGTTTAACAGCGTTAGCACGACGTTCACCCAAAGCTAAGTTGTACTCTCTAGTACCTCTTTCATCGCAATAACCTTGAACGATGACATCAATATTTTCATGGTTTTTGAGCCACTCAACTTGAGTATTCAAAATTTCAACAGCATTGTCAGACAAAGCAGAGCTATCAAAAGCAAAGAAAACTCTGTCTTCAGCATTAGCCATAAAATCTTGAGCTTCAATAGATTCGCATTCAGCACCACCGAACAATCCACCGTTAGAATCAAAAGAAGAGCATCCGGCTAAGAAAGCGAAAGCGCAGAACAAACTTAAAAGTTTTTTCATAATAAATTCTCCATATGGTTTTTTAGTAAAAATCTTAATTGTTAAACAACTAATACAGTCTCTAAATTAGCAACAAAAAAATAATTTTCAACCATAAAAAGCTAATAGACGTCATTTTTTTTCAAAAAGTCCTTTAAAAAACAAAAAAAAGAGAGCACCAAGGCACTCTCTTTGAATAGATTTAATAATTAAATTCCGATAACAAAATCCGCCA
This sequence comes from uncultured Alphaproteobacteria bacterium, assembly GCA_944391615.1. GTDB lineage: Bacteria > Pseudomonadota > Alphaproteobacteria > RF32 > CAG-239 > HGM16780. The sequence continues at coordinate 63,126 of CALXUE010000007.1, read as the reverse complement.
CAGATGTAGATGTCCGTTTGAGATAAACGAAGTTTGTCATCACGGTCATTCTTTCGGACATATCCGCCCGAATAATGACATTTTCTTCATCCAGCACCCAGAATTTTCCTGAGTTCATGGAAAGGATGATATACTTCACCATACCATTTCCAAAAGTCAGTTTCTGGATTCGGGCAATTTTCAGTTCCAGAGAACGTCCGCCTCCCAATAGAAGCTGTACATTTTTGAGTTCCAAATCTCCAACCTCTGTCAGAAACTTATTGGAGGTAGCCAGCACGCGAAGCCCCGAAACGGATCGCCCAAACAATTTTTTCCGCAGATTGTCAAAAGCCTTTTTAGACCGGTCTTCTTTGAGCCAATCTTGGTTTTTCAAGAGTAACTCTAATCTGAACCGCCCAAGCGCATCTTGCGACACCAAATAGGTATCGGATTCTTTGACGCGCACCGCCAAGTTTTGGTACCGTCCGGAGTTTTTGCTCTGGTCAAGATTGGCCACATAATGGTGCAATCCCTTGGTGTTTCCAGCTACAAGAATAACATCTTGCAGATACTGGCGTTCACCATTACCTTTAACACCCACCTCAAGCGCATACACACCAATCTGAGACGGGCGTTGCAACTGGACAGTATCACCATTTCTAATACCGTTTTCCGCGCAGACATAATTTACCTGCGTATAATCATTTAGAAAACGTTCTATTTTTTTCGAATAAGGCTCTTTTTCCACTCTGAAATAACTTGCTCTTGATGAACGGCCACCGATTTCTTCTGTTGCAATAGAGCGATACGTTCCGTTTTTAGAATAAAAAGCTTCCATATACAATATAATTAGAATTAATAATATCATTATCGCTAAGCAAAATAGCACGTTTGTACATTTTTGTCAAACATTTTTTTACAAAAAAATACCTCACACGCATAAACCTTTTGCACCTTACACATAGAATTTTTAAACACAAAAAAAGGTGTCCAAAGACACCTTTTCAAGTTAAGAATAATTTTTTCAGCTTTTAATGCGCTCAAACATTCCTCCACCGATATGGCGAAAGTAGTTGAACTTTGTGCGCAAAAGGTAGGTTTCTTCAAGGTTAATTGTCACCAAAGGCACCTCACCTTTGGGTAAATCCTTGATATCTGCCGCATCCAAAGAGGTCAGCAATTCCCTTGCATTGCCTTCCTTGTCAAACACCGCGCACACCCAATAGAGTCTTTCGCCCGATGCCGCCAAAGAAAGCTTGCTGACTTGATAGCCGCGCAGCTTGGATAAAGCCTTAAAGCCTTCAAGCACTTTGGCTCTATTGAGCTGAGTTTCATCAGCCAATAGCTTTTCAGCCTGCCACTTGCCATCTTGCTTCCAAACAAAGAACACATCGCTATGCGTAACAATGCGCTCTTTCAAAGCCGGCTTATTAATAAACTTTGCCGTCTTTGCTTGGTAGTACCTTTCTTCTCCCTCTTGGGTAATACGATACCCATCAAGGTACGCATCAAAATTATCCAGCTTGTACACCGGAGAATCTTTGCCACAACAAATGCGCAAAATGGTAGAACTCTTAACCCCCTGCACTTCACAGAAGCGTTGAAAATCCTCTGACTTGACGAATTTTTCAATTTTCTGTGAGAGGTTGCAATAAGAATGCTTCTTTACAATTTTTCCACAGCCCAAATCTGTTGAATAATGCAGATTTGCTGTATAAATTCCGTTGTCCATAATATATATAAATTAATAGTTTTTACGAACAAAAGATATACCATATAGCCAAAATTTTGTCAACAATAAAAAACAAAAAAAGGCTGAGCAACCTGCCCAGCCTCAAAAACATAATTTTTAAATCAAATGCGTTGGTAAACATAATGTCCGGCAACGGTATTTTCTGCCTGCAAACAAACAAAACCGGTTCGCACGGTAGCATAACCTTGCGCAGGCTCAAAGGCAACATCCGCCATATCCAACACACGAATAGCCCCCAAGCTCAAGTCACACACCAGCAATTTGTCCCCCTCGTCAACTTCCTGACAAAAAGCAAAAATCACCGTTTTGTAATGTTTAAGCAAGGTTACCTTCGCCCGAAAAAGGTTGCCATAAAGCTTTCTCTGCAGCAACAAGCTCCAAATCTTGAACGCTTCAGCCACTTTATCCGAGTCGAGCCAATCATCATAGCCCAGAAGCTTTTCAAAAGCATATTCTCCCGCGGCAGAACACGTCACCAAATAAGTCTCAGCATATTTAAAACGTTTCGCATATCGAGCATATTTTGATTCGACATGTCTGGCATCATTGGCAACATAATGAAAAAAGAGCTTAGACATTTTGGCACAGTCCAAAATTTCAATTCCGGCACATCCTTTTCCGGCACAAACTTCGGTATAAGCTTGGCTTCTTCTATCAGGAACACAAATTTGCAAAATTGTTCCATCCTTAACGTTGTGAAAAATACAATAATCATCAAGATAAACATTTGCAAAATCGGCCACCAATTCACGTGCAGTCAAATAAACTTCTTTTTCTTTTTTGATACCTTTTCCAACCTTATCAGATAAGCTCACATAAGAGTGTCCAACAATTCGACTACGTCCTTTATGTATTTCCATAATATATAAAAAATTATAATGAATAAAAATAAAATATCGCAGCCAAAGTATAGCAATAATATTTTTTTGTCAATAAATTTCACCAAAAAAAAGAGGCCGACAAGTCGACCTCTAAAAAAATTTTTTCTCTCATTCAAAGAGCTTCAAAAAATCAGCCTGCCGCAATGAAGGGTTCTTAACTTCGGAACTAACAGCCCACATCAACAAGCATATTTCGTCTTTCATTTTTTGAGCATCCGTATAATGCCGCAAATCTCCGACGATCAAAGACATCTCCGGAAACTGTTCCAAATTCACAAACAAAAACCGGCACACCGATTTAATCGTAAAGCAGGACAAAATATCTGCCGAATTCTGCACAAATATTTTGTTATTATTTTTCCAAAGATAGCTGATAAAGTTCAACAAATGAACTTCACTCCCTTTGCAAATTTCCGGAAACTCGCGCATCAAGTCAACAGTTGCGGCAAAATCATTATTAACTTGCAGCATTTGAATTGTTTTTTTGAAATCAGCCTCTTTTTTAGGAAAATTTCTCAAAAAAGCACATTGCATAAACTTCATGCTGCGCAATACACTTTCCAACAAAGAATTATACCTTTTTTTCAAAGGAGAATGTTTCAAACCTTCACCAATAGCGTTCAAATTCTCATACGAGCAAGCACAATCAGCATACTCATCTCTAAAATTTTTTATAGTCATAGTAATAAAATTAAAAATAAAACAATATATTAATTATTAATCAGCACAAATATTGAGCAAAGATTTTTGTTGCGCGGAACAAACTCTGCCATCAGCATAAGCGCAAATAGCCGCAAAAAACTTTTTAATCTCCGCTTCCACCTCGCAAGAAAACATTTCCGAGTTAAGCCATCTGACAAAATCCACAATAGCAAACTTGTCAACATCCGCTTTCTCAAAACAAAATTCAACCAATTTCGAACAAGACAAAACCTTTACTAGTTGTAAAAATTGCCTATAAAAAAAAGGATAAAAATTTCTTCTTAACATTTGCGGATAACGTTCGATATCTTGAATCATACGCATAATATTCGGTTCAATTCCTTCGGCCAATTCCGAATTTTCCACCAAAACATTCAGCATCGTTTCAAAATTTTCCAACGTCGCGCCATTATCCAAAGCCTGAGCAATATCAGGAAAACATCGTCCAAACTTCAAGTGCAAACCGCGAAGCTGCCAGTCAGCCGAATCAATCCGGCTCAAAATTTCGGCACGCTTTTCACAATCATCCACTTCAAACAAACTTTGCCGCAGAGATTTTAACTCTTTTTTTAACGACACATATTCGTCCTGAAAATCATGAAAATCAATATATTCCATAAAAATATATAAATTAAATTAAACATAAAAATAACTAACATAGAGCGCAATATATCACAAATTAGACAAAAGTCAAAACAAAAAAAACAGCCGTATAAAAAACGGCTGTTATAAAAAGACATAAAGCAAATCATGGCCAAAGGTTCTCAATCTGCTCCGACAATTTTTTTGCATTTTCCCGCACATCGGCATCAAAGGCTTTTTTCCAAACTTTCAACACACCGACCAGCTCACGATAGAATGAAGAATTAACAGCCTCATGCCGAAGCACCTCAATCAACCACACCACTCTGTCAAAATTAACGGTGTCGTCTTTAAGCAAAGCTGCCACAAAAGCCTCTCCCTTAAAAATACGGGCAAAACCTTCCAGATGAAAATTGTTTTTGCCCTTTTCTTTAGCGACTTGAAAAATATCAAACAAGTTGAGTTCAAACCCATTCATACGCTTCGGACAAACCGCCACAATATGCAAAAGATCATCAGCCTCTAACCGAGTCATCATCACAAACTCGTCATAATCTTTAGGAAAGCTCTTCATCCACATTTCTTCAGTTTGTTTCCGGCGATGATAAAGATTTTGCATAAAGCTGCGCATTTTTTGCTTAAACTCACCTTCGGGCAAATTCTGATAAGTAGGCATTTTCAAAATATCAGAAAAACTCTGCAAATCATTCTCACACATCAAAAGCTTGGAATGTAATTCAAAATATGTCATAGGCACAATAATTAAAGTAAAACATAAATATAATCAATTGAGCAGGAGTTTAACGCCAATCACCCCAAAGTCAATAAAAATATCACTCTAAATCATAAGGCCTGATTTGCGCCTTGTCAAAAGCCAAATCTTTCACCATTTTCCAAGCTTTTTGAGAAAGATAAGGCTTCATCAAATGATACGGAATAACAAAAGAGATATTACCGTTAGCATAATACGAAATTTCATAAGCGCCATAAACAAAGCCCACACCGTCATTCAGCAAAAAGGGCTCAGCTTCGGGCAATGGCAAATTATCAACCTTAACCACATCAAGCAGCTCATCTTGCAAATTATCCAAACTCAAATTATCATGATTTTTATTTGTGGAAAGAGAGGCAAAAACCCCTTGTTTTAACAACGATTTAAATTCAGGCTTCTGAACATCTTGATTAAGAATTTCAGCAGAGATATTTTTTCCATCAGACTTATCAACCGTAGTTGCCCACCAATACGAATTTCCGTGCGCCCCACCGGTAAACACAAAACTAAACAAGCTAAATGTCACAAACTTGTCCGTATCGGCAATTTTGCGCATATCGCGTTTCAACACTTCTTTATAAGAGGGATTAAGCCCCATTTTTCTAAGGCTTTCGAGATTCTGTTGCGCCATCTCAGAAAAAGCCGCTGCCGCATTTTCCAAAGTCTGTTGCATATCAATCTTTGAAGACTGATTTTTATTTTCTTGTGCAAATGGGGCATTAACCGCCTGTTGCAATTGCAGCAAAAGTTCTTTGTTTTGCGCCTTGATGGGATATTCCACAAAAAAATCAACCGTAGCATATTTATCATCCAGATGATACACCACATTTTCAGTCTGCACCATTTTGTTAACCTCATCACCGCAGGCAGATAACAAAACCAGCATCATAAACCCCAAACAACAAACTTTTTTCATTTCAAAATCTCCCAAGAAAAATAATATAAGAGTATAAAACAAAGCCCTTAATTTTTACTTTAAAAAAACAAAAAAAAATACTACTTCCCCAACCTCATACAAACAAAAATTTTAGCTTACATAAGAGTAAGTGAGCATTTTCCTATCCGCAAAATCTGTATTAATTGTCCGTTACACGAACTTTTCCAAAAGTTTGGAGAATGAGTCATATAATAAGATTTTAGGGCAACGACACCGGAGCCTACATAGTAGTAGGTGAGGATAGCGGAGACCCGCTAAATCTGTATTAGATGACCATTATACGAACTTTTAATTGACAAACAACCACATTTTTTCTTATACTCTCTCTGTCGGTTAGAGGTAGCCGACGGTGCCTCAAAAACACCTTCAAAGCAAAAAATCCGTCTGAAAAGGCGGAGTGCCGGTAATATATTGAATAACGGTGACTGCGCTTTGACAGTTTTTGAGCTCCGCCTGCCTAATTTATTAAATTGGGGAGAATGCGTCAAATAGTAGACGTCAAGGGCGAGAAAAATTTTAGCCTACATAGGAGTAGGTGAATTTTTCAAGACCCACAGACAACACCCTAGTTGACCATTATACACAATTTAAGGGCAGGTATTTTTGTAACTAAAAAAATAAAAGAACAAAAGGAGCTGAAAATGAACCCAACCAAAAATACGGCAGACAAACTTTTTTTAAGGCGGCGCATAATCGGCCTTGAACTATGCCTGTTAAGAACCCAAAAAAAGATGTCTCTTTCGGAAGCGGCGAGCAAAAGCGGCGTATCGAAAAAAAATATCAAGTTAATTGAGAGCGGCAAATCTTTTTCATTATATCAAGTTGCCATTCTCTCCGCCCTATATGAACACGAATTGTGTTTTGAACTCATCAAAACTTCTTAAACTAAAAAAAAGAGATTGCAAAACAATCTCTTTTTTATTGGCATAAATATCTTTCTCACTACAAAATCTGTATTAGTTATACAAATTTTTCAAAAATACGGAGAATGAGCCGAAAAGACCATTATACGTATTTTTCAAAAAATTCAGATAGCGCGCCAGATAGAGTGATTTCTAAATAACCGCTAGATAAATTTCCTACGACTTAAACTGGGGAGAACAGTTACAGATAGAGGCATTTCTAGCTGCGAGAAATGCCCCTAAACAAGTTTTCAAAAATACGGAGAATGAGCCGAGTAGTAGGCGTCAAGGGTGAGAAAAATTTTAGCGTACAAAACAGTACGTGAATTTTTCGAAACCCGCAGACAACGCACTAATCGGCCATTATACGTATTTTTTAATTATGCGGCCTTCTTAGACGCCTTACTCTTTCCATACTTCACCGCTGCTTGAGCTGCTGCCAAACGAGCAACAGGTACACGGAACGGAGAACAAGAAACATAGTTCATGTCGCAAGTCTGGAAGAAGTTGATAGATGCCGGATCACCACCATGTTCACCACAAACACCGAGTGTAATGGTCGGGTTAGTGCTGCGAGCTTTTTCGCAAGCCATCTTAACCAACATACCAACACCATCAACATCAATAGATGCAAACGGATCAGCAACATAAACACCGCGAGCGCGATATTCATCAAGAATAGCACCGGTATCATCACGGCTCATACCCAAAGTTGTTTGAGTCAAGTCGTTTGTACCAAATCCGAAGAATTCAGCAGATTTAGCCAATTCATCAGCCAAGAGAGCGGCACGCGGCAACTCAATCATTGAACCGACTTCATACTTAATCTTCTTGCCTTTTTCGGCAAAAATCTTCTCAGCGGTTGTATCGATAATGTTTTTAACGATATCAAGCTCTTTCTTAGAACCAGTCAAAGGAACTTCGATTTCAGGCATAACTTTAACGCCTTCATCTTGGCATTCCAAAGCGGCTTCCAAGATAGCGCGGGTTTGCATTTCGCAGATTTCCGGATAAGTAATCGGCAAACGGCAACCACGGTGACCAAGCATCGGGTTAGCTTCATGCAAAGAAGCAGCACGTTGTTTAACTTTTTCGAGAGTCATACCCATTTTATCAGCCAATTCCTGCATTTCAGCATCAGTGTGCGGCAAGAACTCGTGAAGAGGCGGGTCGAGCAAACGAATATTAACCGGCAGGCCATCCATAATTTTGAACAAAGCCTTAAAGTCTTGTTTTTGATAAGGCAACAAACGAGCCAAAGCTTCACGACGGCCTTTTTCGGTGTCAGACAAAATCATAGCACGCATATTCGGAATTCTGTCAGCATCAAAGAACATATGTTCGGTACGAGCCAAACCGATACCTTGAGCACCAAAATCACGAGCTTGCTGAGCATCTTTCGGAGTTTCGGCATTAGCGCGAACTTCCATCGTGCGGATTTCATCAACCCAGCTCATCAATTTACCAAAGTTACCGGAGTTTGTATCAGCTTCAACGGTCGGCATTTTACCATTAATGATTTGACCTTTAGCACCATCCAAAGAAACCCAATCGCCTTCATGAATAACAACACCTTTATCGGTTGTCATAGTCTTTTTAGAATAGTCGATATGAATTTCATGAGAACCGGAAACGCAAGGCGTACCCATACCGCGAGCAACCACGGCAGCGTGAGAGGTCATACCGCCGCGAGCGGTAATAACACCTTGAGAAGCATGCATACCGCCAATATCTTCCGGAGAAGTTTCGTTACGGATAAGGATAACTTTTTCACCTTTAGCGGCCCAAGCTTCAGCATCGGCAGCATTAAACACGGCACGACCCACAGCGGCACCAGGAGAAGCCGGCAAACCGGTAGCAATAACATCTCTCTTAGCTTTCGGATCAAGCATTGGGTGCAAGAGTTGGTCTAATTGGTCAGCACCAACGCGCATAATAGCTTCTTCTTTGGTGAGCAAACCTTCTTCAACCATTTCAACAGCCATACGAACGGCAGCCTGAGCAGTACGTTTACCGTTACGGCATTGCAACATCCAGAGTTTACCATGTTGAATGGTGAATTCCATATCTTGCATATCTTTGTAGTGAGCTTCAAGTTTATTACGAACATCAACCAACTCTTTATAGAGGTTTGGCCATCTTTCTTCCAAAGAAGTACCATCGCCTTTAGAGCCCATCGGTTGCGGCGTACGAATACCGGCCACCACATCTTCACCTTGAGCATTAACGAGGTATTCACCATAATAAACATTTTCACCGGTAGCCGGGTCACGAGAGAAGCAAACGCCTGTAGCGCAGTCATCGCCTGCATTACCGAACACCATGGTTTGAACGTTAACGGCAGTACCCCAGTCACCAGGAATATTGTTTAATTTACGATAAGTAATAGCGCGGTCGACCATCCAAGAACCGAACACAGCGCCGATACCGGCCCAAAGTTGTTCCCAAGGATCTTGAGGAACGACCTTACCGATTTTTTGGCCGATTTCTTTATATTGTTTAACGAGTTCTTTCAAATCTTCGGCGGTCAAATCAGTATCAGATTTATAGCCCTTAGATTTTTTCATATTTTCGAGAGCTTCTTCATAGAGTTCGAGATCGGCACCGAGCACCACATCAGAGAACATCTGCAAGAAACGACGATAAGAGTCATAAGCAAATCTTTCAGAGCCGGAAGCTTTAGCAAGAGCTTTAACAGTTTCGTCATTCAAACCGAGGTTAAGCACGGTATCCATCATACCAGGCATAGAAACTCTAGCGCCAGAACGAACGGAGAAGAGCAACGGGTTTTCGGCATCAGCAAACTTTTTGCCCATAATTTTTTCCACGCCGGCAACAGCTTCTTTAACCTGTTCTTTGAGGTCAGCCGGATAGGTGTGATTATTGTTGTAATAATAAGTACAAACTTCAGTTGTAACCGTAAATCCAGGAGGCACAGGCAACCCGACCTTATTCATTTCGGCCAAGTTAGCACCTTTACCGCCAAGGAGATTGCGCATTGAGGCATCGCCTTCGGCTTTGCCGTTACCAAATGTATAAACCCATTTACTCATGGTCAACATAGCTCCTATTAGCATAAAATGTTAAAACGAGGCTGCTTTTGCAGACTTTTGCGAGCGCATACCGGTCCAAAACTTCATCCGGAGGACACGCGCAATTGAGTTTGATTCTGCAGCCGATTAGTTATCAAACTGGCACGAATTTATAACAAGATTCAAGATTCTTCAAGAAAAATTTTAATTTCAACGATTTATACACAAGGCTGCGCGGGCGATATCGGGGGCAAGATGCTAAAAAAAAACGAATCCGAAATAAAAAAATTTCATCGACTCCGATTCGTCTGAGCCGATGGCGGGCACCAAATTTGAGTCCAAGATTCTGCCATATTTCGGACATTTTCAAATTCAACATTCAACTAAGAGTCCAAACCTTTCTGTTCAAACATCACCAAAAGCGCGGATACCGTCACTTTGCGGGGCAAGATATTGCCGCAAACTTGACAAACAAAAATATTTTTATCGTCCAGAGAATTTAAACAATCCGTTAAGAAATAAGATTTTTATTGCTTTTTTAACAAAATTATGATACTCTAAAATTGACAAAAAATTAGTATGTCTCATCTATTAAATAGATTATTATTAGCAACCAAGATATTTTAAGTTTTCATTTTATATCAACAGATTATAAAATTCAAAAAGCTTAAATTCTATCTTTATATTGAAGTTGCAAACAGCTTTTCGGTTCTATCGGAAGGTTCGTTAATCGGCATACGAAATACGACATATATCTCTGCGGCACACGTGCTTCCAGCGGAGTTCAAAATTTTTCACTCATCTCAAGCTTCAACGCCTAAACCGCCTGAAACTTGGGACACAACATATTTCTAAAACAAAAATAATAACAATAAATAAAAAGTAATATGAAAAAAATGATGAACACCCTTGCAGGTTACGCGACTGCATTGGTTATGAGCATCTTCGTGATGCTTAGCGTATTAAGTTTAACAGGTTGCGAAACTGGTATCGACGATGTTGTCTCAGGAGGTACTCCATGTACCGACTGCGGTGACAACAATCCGGACCCAGATCCGGAGAAAAAAGTTGAGAAAGTTGACCACTATGGCTGCGAGCTTATGAGCTTCGATTGGAGCTACAAGAACGCAGCTGAAACCAGAGCTGAAGAATATTCAGTAGAATTGGCGGATGGTGGTGCTTTCTGCAACTCGGCATTCAGATATTTGGCAGATATCGTCTATACAGATGATTCTCGCCAGAAAGCAAATGAAGAGTATAACAACCGCAGCTCCTTCGTGGGCTTCGGCTACAAAAATACTCTTTATGTAGCTGCTGGTGAAGCTGCCACATTTGAGAATGCTCCCGAGATTACAACTCAAAACACCAGCAATGGTGTGGTGACTTTCCTCGGCTGGGAGAAAAAGACTATCGCTGTTTTAGCCAACACAGTTAATGACGTTAAGTCATTATCTATCGGCGGCAAAACGATGACTGACTTGTGTCTTCCTGAAGTAGAGTTTGCTTATACAAACTCAACTCTGGAAAAAACTGGAGAAGACGCAGACTATATCAGCTATAACCTGACAATCTATGGTGACGCAACCGTAGATTATGACGGCAAAGCTGATACAGACAACTTCTACTTTGTTCTTCCGATTAAGGAAGCTAAAGGTGGTAGCGTAACTCCTCCGGTAGAAGACGACAAGGAAATCGTTGATTATGAAATAACCAACGAGAAACTTGACGACAACGGCAACTATTCCGGTGACAAGGAAATCATCTACAGCGACGGTAGCTCTGAGATTGAGGGGACGATTACGTTCTCTTACATCTACAGCTTCGAAGCTGAGGGCAATAAAACAGTCAATGTATCTGAATTGAGCTATACGAAAAAATCTGCTTCTTACGGAGAAAATATCCGTACAGGAGAAAACCGCAATTTCGAACAGTTAGGTTGTACAATCAATTTGATCGGTATGAAAAATACCGTATCAATGGTGACAAATCGTGGTTCTCGTATGTTCTCAGGTTACTGGGAATATCCGATTATAACCATGCCTAACGGCAAAGAAATCGAGTTGCTCCACAATGTTGCAGAGATGACCGAAGGTTCTATTAGCGATAATGGAATCTCTGGTAACCAGTTGGTTATCAACTTAACCGCAACTGGTAAATATGGCTCAAACAGCAAAAACTTATCATCTACTATCACACTTGTAAAAGTTGATGATGGTGGTGAAGGTGGTGAAGATGACGACTTCCAGACAGGTGCTTATGCAAAGGATCAGAGAATTGAAGGTTCTGTTATTAAATGGACGCTTGTTCGTACATTTAACAAAAAGGCAGATACCGAAACATCTATGAGCATTGCTCACAGATACGCAATGTCTCTGGATTCTCGCAAAGCAACTGAAAACCGTATATACAATGCAGGAACCCCTGCTCTGAACGAAACATCAAAAATGTCTTCATCAGAAGGTAATTACAGTTTTGACTTCTGTAGCTACACTTCTACATGGAAATATTTCGACTTCTCTCATACTGCTAATGCTGAGGGAAGAAGAAACATCGTTTATCATGACGGTGAATTTGATGTTCCCGTTTGGGATGCAGCTTTGAGTATTGAGAGAAACGGTGTCACTTTAGGCACAAGCAACATCTCATCTTCAAGCGACAAAGAGACATATCTTGACAATATCAACTACATTCTCTTTGCAGGAAATGCATCTGTATCCAACGGAAGTCAGGAAGTAGAGTATAGCAAGTCAATTGAACAGAAACCTGATGAAGACGTTGTAACTTACAACGTTCAGAAGGTGAAAGTTGAAAATGGCAAACTATACTATAACGAGATTGAAATTCATACAATCAATACGGAATTAAATAAGACCGTTGAGAAAAGTATGAATCTCTCATATTCGTTAACAGCGATTGCAACTGCTGACTGGACAGCCAAAGCCGGTTCCACAGGTATCGCTCTGACATCTTATGCTCAGAACTATACCACTGCCAAAGATTACATCTTTGGTAGCAACCGTGGAAACAACACGGCGAAAGCCAATTTACAGACTGAATATACAGTAACTTATATGGGCAATACTTATACTTTGTCTGTATCAGGAACTGTAAACGCATCTGTAAATCTTACTTCTTCAACCTCAACAGCAAACACTTATACCTTTACGGCTAAGCTGTATGCTGATGGTGTAGAAATCGCTAGCGATAGCGACACCGCTATTGAGACAATTGAAGAAGAAGAAAAACCTGAAGAAGACGTTGTTTCATACAACGTTGAAAAGGTAGGCGTTCGCGGTAACAAGCTGTACTATAACGAGATTGAAAATCACTCTGTTAATACTGAACTGAACAAGTCAGTAGAAAAGAGTGTAAATCTTGTTTATAGCTTCAGCGTAGCCGCTTGCGGCGACTGGACTGTTATGGAAGGTGAAGCCACAGGCTTAACCCTGAATGCATCTTCTTTCAACTATACATCTGCTAAGAACTATGTTTTTGGCAGCAACCGTGGTGACAACGTAGCTACTGCAAATTTGCAGACCAGCTACCCTGTTTCTTATATGGGCAATACTTATACATTGACCATTGCGGGAACTGTTACCGGTATGGTAAACAAGGCTGCTTCAACAGCAACCAACAGCAATACTTACGTGTTTACAGGTAAGTTGCTTGCTGATGGTGTAGAAATCGCTAGCGATAGCGATTCTGCTACTGAAGTGATCGAAAAGAAAGAAGAACCGGTGGTAAAGGATTACATCGAAGCATTAAGCTTCGACTGCACTGTTGGAGTTAATGACTCTAGCTACTCAGGTATAGTAATCGTTGCACATTATGCTGACGGCACTCATGTTGCCAGCAATGGTGCAACTTCCACAACTTGGGGTAACACCTTGGTTAACGGCCAGATTGGAACCCTTGAGACTGTAGGTAACGTCTATTCATGGAATGGTGGCTATGTAGCCGTTCCAATGCAGGACTTCATCTACAATGGTTACGATAGCCCGTATATTGGTTGCACTCCGACCGACAATGGTGATGGAACTTATACTGTTACATCTAACAGAGGTAACGTATCCTACACCTTCCCGAAGAGAGCAAAATAACAACTTCAGACAGAGCATCCTACGCTCTGCCACATATGAAGATAAGATAGGAAAAAAGTTTTTTTGAACGAGAACGGGGGATTATTAAAAAATCATCTCTCCCCCGCTCTCATTAATTTGCTACTAATATGAAAAAAAATATCTTCATCGCTGCATTAATAGCAGTGATCGCTTGCTTTGCAAGCACAGCAAAAATAAATGCCCAGAACAAGAAAAATATGCAGTTTGACCCGTGTCAAACCGCATACTATTTGAACATAGCTTCCCAAATCGGCAATGAGCCGTTTACGGAAGTTATAAAGAATGGAGTGCCCAAGTACTACATCCGCACTAAATGGTATGCAGGCGTGAACGGTGGTGCCGACATTCTGACACAGAATGGCGAAACCGCAATCGAGCCAACTGTAAATGCCCTTGTTGGATACCAGTGGAGACACTGGCACGCTGAAGCTAGAGTGGGAATGCGCCAGTTCACATATTTAGATGAAAAGAAATTAGGTATGCACTGCGATTTAGGGATATACTATGATTTCTTGCCTGTTACAAAGAATTGGAACATTTATGTTGGTGCCTTTGCTGGCTACCAGCATATTAAGTTCCGTTACGATGTAACGGAATGCATAGAGAATATGGGGACTGTTACAACCAATATCCCCTACAAGGGGAATTCATTCCGCTACGGAGGCGAGCTGGGTATTACGAAAACATTCCATTACACCAACACTATTGGTATATATGGTAGATGTTTCACTTACAAATACAACGCGGGGGAAGCAGAATTTAACCCCGTTGTGTGCGAAGTGGGGCTAAGACTAACCTTCGGCCTCGGCCGCTTGGTTAAGCCTTAAAAAAAAATATTATTTTAACAAGAAACGGAGGTCCCAAGCCTCCGTTTTCTTTTTTTAATTTCTTTACAAAAAGCCAAAGTTTAATCGAAGCTAATTACCAAGCTTGAAGAACGGCATCCCACACAACAAAAATAATCAAACAATAAAGTTTATTTCCAATACCTCCTATTCTTTTTTCATCTCTTTTTCTTGTTGTCTTAATGACCATTTTTCTTTTACCGTCATCCATCATCTTCTTTACACTTGCACCTTCCTCTTCTTTTTTAATTTCCCTCATTTTTCTTTGTCTTTCCTCTCCTCCCTCGTTATCCATTCTCTTCTCTTTTGTATGACACTCTATCTCTTTATTCTTTTGCACATTACACTTTACCCTTTTTAATTCTCAGCACACTTATTATTAATATTTACTCTAGACAAAATTTGCCAGATTAAATTTATCCCTATATATATAACAAACAAACCAGCCCAAACTCCCCAAGCCTCCGTTTTCTTGTTTTTAATTTCCAACTTTATTATTCCTCTTTTTTTACATTTACACCTTCCTCTTCTTTTTTTACTCACTCGTTTTTCCTCTGCCTTACACACTCCTAGCTCTTTATCAACATTCTTCCCTCGCTATCTTGCGATAGTTATCCTCTCTTTTTCCCCTCGTTATCCATTCTCTTCTCTTTTGTATGACACTCTATCTCTTTATTCTTTTGCACATTACACTTTACCCTTTTTAATTCTCAGCAGCCACATCCTCAGCCATCACGCATAGACAAAATTAGCCAGATTAAAATTACCCCTATATAAATCACAAACAAACCAGACCAAACACGCCAAGCCTTCGTTTTTTCGATAATTTGTTTACAGAAAGACCAAAGCTTAATACCAAGCTTGAAGAACAACACCCACAAATAACAAAAATAATCAAACCGTAAAGTTTATTGCAAACTCCTCATCTTATCTTTTTTATCCTCTTCTCTCTCCCTTCCCTTTACCATCTTCTCCTTCTCTCCGCTCTATTCTCTCTCTTTATTCTCTCTCCCCTTTCCCCTTTATTCACTCTCCCCTTTCCTCGTTATCCTCTCTCCCTCTCCCCCTCCTCCATTTATCCACTCATCCTTTCCTTTAATCAATTGGACAAAATTAACCAAAAGAAATACATTCAACCATTCTTCTAACCCTATTCAAGCACGCAACTTTTCAACACTCATTATCAATCTCAATACGCACAAAAAAAACGCTGCTAAAAAGCAACGTTTTTTTTAATTTCAGAACTTTTGTTATAAATTTAGAACACGTAACGAGCACCAATATAAAATTCATGCGCTCTCACGGATGCGTTCATAATATCACCCATATGCAAGAATCTATAACCAATATCAGCATTGATACGTGTGGTAACCTGAGCAGAAACACCACCACCGACAGCCCAAGTAAAGTTAGACTCATCATATGAAGTTGTACGATAACTTGAAGCCCATTTGCTTGTGGTTGAAGCTTCCAAATTGCTGATACCGATACCAGCCATCAAATACGGCGTAAACATAGTATAAGGAGACAAGTCAACATAAACGTTCCACATATAAGAATCAGACTCAAAATCAGCTTTAGTACCAAGTGCTTCTTTATTAGAAGACTTATCACGCCAAGTATATTCTAATTCTGTACGAAAATATCCATAACGATAACCAAGGGCAATACCTGCAATCAAACTGTTATCATCCACATCAAAACGTTTGCCCAAAGTTTCTTCATTATCACCAATATTGTGATTAATCACACCGCCTCTAACGGCCATATACAAGCCATCGCAGCCTGCTTGAGCGGAACCGGCCATACCCAAGGTCAAAGCGGCAGCAGACACAACAGTTAACAACTTCTTCATAACAAAAGTCTCCTTCTGAAAAACTCAACAATTTAAGAAAAGAATCCGTTTTGTCAAATTTTATACAATATTATACAACAAAAATCAAGCATAATTTTCTTAAAATTTGCTTTTAAGCTAACAAATAATTGTTAAAATGTCCTTAACAGAAGAAAATTAAACAAATTTTATGAAGCAAACGAGCGCACCAAAGACCCCGCAAGCATATACCATCCATCAATCAACACAAAGAAAATCACCTTAAACGGCAGTGCCAAAACCGTTGGCGGTAACATCATCATACCCATTGACATCAACACGGAAGCAATCACCATATCAATAATCAAAAACGGAATAAAGATAAGGAAACCGATTTCAAACGCGCGCCGCAACTCGCTGATCATAAACGCGGGAATAGCAATTTTCAAAGGCGTATCCTCAATTTTTTCAGCCGGTTTTTCTTTAGCCAAATCCGTAAAGAGAAGCAAATCTTTTTCCCGCGTATTTTTAACCATAAATTCTTTAATCGGCTGAGCAGCTTTTTCAAGCCCTTCTGAAATTTCGATTTTTTCTTCATACATAGGCTCAATACCCTGCTCCCAAGACTTTTCCAACACGGGCGACATAATAAAGAGCGTCATAAACAAGGCCAAAGAAATCAGCACCATATTCGGCGGGGTAGATTGTATCGCCAAAGCACTGCGGGTAATAGAAAGAACAACGATGATTCTGGTAAAAGAAGTCATCATAACCAAGATGCTCGGTGCCAAGGACAATAAAGTAATAAGCAAAATCACATTAAAAATTCTGGCCACGGCAGAGCCCGTTGGTTCATCTTGCACATTAAGCGTCACACTTTGCGCCCACGAAGGCTCAGCCCAACAACATGTCAGAACCAGGAATACAACACCGAACCACCACCAACTTTTACATTTCATCACGATTAACCGCCTCAAGCTTAATTTTTTCCACATCAAGGAGCAGATTCTGTTCTCCGCCGGATAACACAAAATATTCCTTATCATCTTTGCGTAGTAAGAAAAGAGTATTTTTTGCACTGATTTTTTTAATTTCGAGTACCTCAATTCTCTGTTTTTGAGAGAGTTTTTTGAATGACTTGCAGCTAGGAATTTTTGTTTGCAAAAACTTCAGCCCCCACAACGTGACAAACAAAAGCCCCAAAACAAAAACAAAAGCCAAAACCGCTTTCAAAATAACAAAAAAATCCATATTAACCATACGCCTAAAAAAATCATTTTCAAAGACATCCACAAATGTTGTAACATGTTGCCATTTATTTTTCAATATGCTATAAACACCCCTATGAATAAAGTTGACAACATAGAAACGCCGCGCCAAGCCAATGGGCTCAACAGCCTGTCACGCACATTGGATTCTTTCTCGCGCAAAATTTTGGGAGCCCGAGGTTTTGTTGAGGTAGATATACTAACCGAATGGGACAAGATAGTCGGTCCGGAACTTGCGCAATACAGTTTTCCGCAAAAAATCAACTTTGGCAAAGAAAAAAACAACGGCACCTTATATTTGGCCGTTCCGAGCGGCGCTTATGCCCTTGAGTTACAGCAACGCAGTAAATATATTATAGATAAAATCAACACCTATTTTGGCTACAATGCCGTTTCAAATATAAAAATCATTCAAAATTCGGGTATGGTTCCATTGCAACAACCGCAAAAAACAGCACAAAAAATATCCGTAACAAAAGAGCAAAAAGAACAAATAACCGCGCTGACAAACGAAATTAATAATGAAGATTTAAAGAATATTTTAATCAAATTAGGTGAAAATATCTTTTCAGAAAAAAACACCAAAAACAAAGAAGAAAAAAACAGAGGGAAAAATGAAACTTGAAAAATGGATACGTTCAATCAGCTCCACATTGGCATTTTTAATAATATATATTGTCGCATTAAGTTTTTATTTAGGCATTAAAGGATTTCAAATAGATGAGCAAGGCAACATAGTTTTGCAAGGGAGCGAAGTTCAGGCCTCAGAAACCAAACGCAATATGCTCTCAACCGCCTTATCTCTTCCATATGGACACACGTTAGGCCGCGCCTCAGCCCCCATAACAATTTATGAATATTCTTCTTTTGGCTGTTCACATTGCGCAGATTTTCACGAGAGCACACTTCCCAAACTTAAAGAAAATTACATAGACAAAGGCTTGGTGAAATTGGCTTTTACGCCTTTTCCCTTAGATAAGACATCATTAAAAGCCGCCGTTTTGGCTGAGTGTATGCCAAGCTCCAAATATTTTGACTTTGTAAACGAGCTATTCGATTCGCAACGCTCATGGGGCTTATCTTTCAACTCTGAAAAAGCCTTGAGCAAAATTGCCCAAAAATATGGTTTAAGCGAACAAAGAGCCGAGAGCTGCATGAAAGATTTAACCACGGCACAAGAGATTTTGAATCAAAGACAAGAAGCCATCCGTACGATAAATATAGAAGGCACGCCAACCTTTGTTTTGGCCGCCAAAAATTCTCGAGAAATTATATATGGCTACATCAGCTATGAAGAATTAAAAGAAAAAATTGATAAACTACAATAAAATATAAACGAAAAATTAATAAGTCATAATACTATATTTGAACAAAGGGTGGAAATGATTCAAAAACCAAAAGACATAGCCAAACTGGAAGAAAAAATATCAAAGCTCCAAACCAAGGAGCAAAAAGCACGCGGCGTAAAACCGCAAACAGAATACGGCACGGCAGCCTCAATTGGTTTTAGAATAGCCACGGAATTATTATCAGGGGTAATCATCGGTGGAGGAATAGGCTGGTTTTTAGATGACATATTTTCCACCAAGCCACACCTATTGATAATATTTTTACTATTCGGCGGCGCCGCGGGTTTTCTGAACGTATATCGTTTTACCAAACAGCTGGAACGCAAGCACACAAAGGAGTAAACGCGTGTCAAATCCTATGGAACAATTTGAAATCAAACCGCTGTTTAACATAGAACTGGGCGGTGTTGATATTTCCTTCACCAACTCATCCTTATGTATGGTCATAGCCGTATTGGTTTCAAGCGCCATATTTTTATTATGTTTAAGAAAGAGGAGCATAGTTCCGGGAGTTGCCCAATCGATACCGGAGTCGATATATTTGTTCATACACAACCTGTTGGAGGAAAATGTCGGTCCGGAAGGATTAAAATACTTCTCATTTATATTCACGGTATTTCTGTTTGTCCTGTTCGGAAATTTAATCGGCCTGTTTCCGTATGCCTTTACATACACCTCACATTTAGCGGCAGTCGGAGGCTTGTCAGTAATAGCATTGTTGTTTAACATATGCGTTGGCATCAAGAAGAAAAAGATTAAATTTTTAAGAACATTTTTACCCAAAGGGATACCCTTAGCCTTGGCCCCGCTGATTATCCCGATAGAAACAATATCATATTTATCAAAACCATTCAGTCTGACGGTTCGTCTTGTAGCCAATATGACGGTCGGACACATAATGCTCAAAATCATAGCCGGATTTATAGCGGCATTAGGTATTTTGGGCGTAATACCATTTTTATTTGATGCCTGCATCATCGTTTTTGAAATATTTATCGCCATGTTGCAAGCATTCATATACACAGTTTTAAGCTGCATATATTTAGGAGACGCAATACACGAACATTAAATATAACAAGCTTAGATATAGCCCCAAAGGCAAAAATTATTATAAACAAAAACAAATAGGTATAAACTAAACAAAAGGAAAAGAACATGGAATCTATGGCATTTATCGGAGCAGGTATGTGCGCCTTGTCAATGATGGCAGCCGCCTGGGGTGTGTCACAAGTATGGACCACAATTATTTCAACAGTCGGACGCAATCCGCAAGTCAAAAAAGATGTTGATATCTACGGCTGGGCAGGTTTTGCTGCCGTTGAAGCTATTGCTTTGTATGCATTGGTTATCGCATTGGTAATGTTGACCGGTAAATAAAAGAACCGGAACAGATTGATAAAGAAAGCGGGGCAGAAAACATCAAGACATAAAGCCCTGTCCCGCCAACTTTAGAAAAAACATTTTTAAGGAAAAATTCATGCCTCAGTTAGAAATCAGCAGTTATCCATCACAATTGTTTTGGTTAATCGTATGCTTTTTCAGCTTATACATCATCATGTCGCAAATCATCATTCCGAGAATAGCCGACATCATAGAGCAGCGCCGCAAAAAGATAGACGACGCCATAGAAAAAGCCCAGAGCATGCAAAAGAAAGCGGAAGCCGCATTGGATAAATATCAAAAAGCGCTGGCGGCAGCCACGAACGAGGCCGAAAAATCCTTAAACAAAACGCAAGAAGACCTAAACAAACTCATATCAGAAAAACAAGCAGAATTAGAAGCAGAATTAAAAACCAAAATCAAAGCCGGAGAAGAAGAAATAAATAAGAGCAAAGCGGCCGCGATAAAAGAAGTAAAATCAATGTCAGAAAAGCTGGCCTTGAACGTTGTGCAAAAAATCGGCTTAAAAGAAATAAGCGGAGCCGAAATCAAAGCTGCCATGAAAAAAATAGAGGACAAATAAATGAGTATATCAGAAATAACTTTAGCCAGCGGCAGAGAATTAATAGATGCCACCCAAAATGCAATGATGGGTGCCGCAGCCAACGTCGGCAATATTTTAAATAATGAAGCCATTGCGCATGAAGAAACACCTTTATATATGGATGCAGAATTTTGGGTAGCATGTGCATTTGTTTTTGTGGTCATAGCCTTATTCCGTCCAATTGTCAAAGCCGGCTCAGGAATGATTCACAAAAGAATAGAAGGCATCAAGCAGCGCATAGCCGATTCCGAAAATTTATTAACGGACGCACAGAAACTCTTATCAGATTATGAGCGCAAATATCGCAACGCCAAGAAAGAAGCCAACGCAATTACAGAAAAGGCAGAAAAACAAATCAATTACATCAAAACCGAAAAGATGAGTGCTTTGGAACAAGAAGTTAAGAATAAAGAAAAAGAAGCCTCTGACAGAATAAAAGCCACCCAAGAGAGTGCTTCACAAGAGTTAACAACACTCACCTCAGAATTGACAATAAAATTGGTAAGACAGGCCATTAACGACAACTTATCAAGTAAAACACAATCAAAATTAATAGATGATTCCATAAAGATCATCGGTAATCTAAAAAGATAGAACAGATAAACACCCAAGACAAAAACTTGGGTGTTTTTTTATTCACCATCAAAATATAGCTACATAGAAGTAGGTAAGCATTTTTTCTATCCGCTAAATCTGTATGAGTTGCCCGTTATATGAACTTTTACCTTGCAATCTCTATCTCCATTATTTATAATTCCTTTTGTCGGTTAGAGGTAGCCGACGGTGTCTCAAAAACACCTAACATCAATAAAATCCTCCGTCTGAAAAGGCGGAGTGCCGCTAATATATTGAATAACGGCGACTGCGATGTTACAGTTTTTGAGCTCCGCCTGCCTAATTTAAAGGCAGGTATTTTTTTATAAATAATTGTAGAAAAAGGAGCTAAAAATGAACCCAACCAAAAATACGGCAGACAAACTCTTTTTAAGGCGGCGCATAATCGGCCTTGAACTCTGCTTGTTAAGAACCCAAAAAAAGATGTCTCTTTCGGAAGCGGCAAACAAAAGCGGCGTGTCGAAAAAAAATATCAAGTTAATTGAGAGCGGCAAATCTTTTTCATTATATCAAGTTGCCATTCTCTCCGCCCTATATGAACACGAATTGTGTTTTGAACTCATCAAAACTTCTTAAACTAAAAAAAGAGATTGTTTAACAATCTCTTTTTTATTCCGCAAAATCTGTATGAGTTGCCCGTTATACAAACTTTTCCAAAAGTTTGGAGAATGAGTCGAGTAGTAGGCGTCAAGGGCGAGAAAAATTTTAGCCTACATAGGAGTAGGTGAATTTTTCGAGACCCGTAGACAACTCACTAATCGACCATTATACAAACTTTTATTTTTTGACATACGTCCCCAACACATGCACACTTTCGGAAAAAAACTTCAACTCATCAAACGCATTCTGAAAAGACTTTCGTGACGGATGAGATTCAACTTCCACATAAAATTGCGCCGAAACAAAAGTCCCGCTTTCAAGATAGCTCTCAATTTTAATCATATTAATACCATTGGTGGCAAATCCGCCCAAAGCCTTGTAAAGAGCCGCCGGAATATTGCGTGCTTTGAAAATAAAAGATGTCACAAAATCACCCCCGTCATCTTCCGGCACAATGTTTTCCCGCGACATAATCAAAAAACGGGTTGTGTTGTTTTGCATAGTTTCAATGTTAGAAGCCAAAATTTCCAACCCATAAATTTCTGCCGCCAAAGAAGAGGCAATAGCCGCTCTTGACTTATCACCATACTCCAAAACAAACTCACAAGACTTGGCAGTATCAATGCGCGCCTCAGGCGTAATATTATGATTTTGTAAAAAAACGGCTGATTGCGCCAAAGCTTGCGGATGAGACATAGCAATTTTGATGTCCGAAAGCTTGGCTCCCTTAAGCCCAATAAGCTGATGATGAATGGGCAGCAAAAATTCTCCCCCAATAAAAAGCCCCGTTTTCGGCAACAAAAAATGCACATCGGAAACACGCCCTGCCGTAGAATTTTCCACCGGAATAACGGCAAAATCCACTTGACCATCCTGCACTTTGGCAAACGCCTCGGCAAAAGTATCACAAGCCACATATTCACTGTCAGGATAAATTTTTTGAGCAGCAATGTTAGAATAGGCACCGGCCACACCTTGATAAGCAATTTTAAGTTTCATCATTAACCTCAAAAAAAACACTTGCGAGATTTAAGTGTATATACTATAACGACTTAAAAATAAAGGATAAAAAAAACAATGCAAGTAGAAATTTTTGATTTTGATTTAGATCGTTCATTAATCGCAGATAAGCCTGCCAACCCGAGAGATACATCACGATTGCTTGACTTGTCGGATGGAGAACACATCAAAGACCGCCATTTTTATGACTTGCCTGATATTTTGCAAGCCGGAGATGTTTTGGTTTTTAATGACACCAAAGTTATTCCTGCCAGATTATACGGCAGCCATGGCGAAGCAAAAGTAGAAGTTACTTTGTACCATCCGATAGATGGACTAAGCTGGATGTCATTTATCAAAAACGCCAAACGTTTACACGAAGGCGACACGGTTTACTTTTATACAGACACCATCACACCCGAAGATTCTGACTTCAGCGCACAAGTCATCAGCAAACAAGGAGAAGAAGGCGTAGAACTCCGTTTCAACTGCAAGGCAGATGATTTGGGGCATATGCTTGAAAAATATGGTTCAATGCCGCTTCCGCCTTATATCAAAAGAGAAAAACCCACCCAAGGTTTGTGGAACAAATATAACGATAAAGAAGACTACCAAACCATTTATGCGAAACACGAAGGAGCAGTTGCAGCTCCGACCGCCGGTTTGCATTTCACGGACAGAGTTTTTAAAGCCCTTGAAGAAAAAGGCGTTGAAAAAGTCTTTTTAACACTGCATGTCGGCGCAGGCACTTTTTTACCGGTCAAAACCGCAGATACCAAAGACCACCACATGCACGCCGAATACGGCATCATCAGCAAAGAAAGCTGTGACAAAATAAATCAGGCAAAAAAAGAAGGCCGCCGCATTATTGCCGTAGGCACAACATCTTTACGCTTGTTAGAGTCTGCCGCAGATGATAAAGGCATTCTGCACCCTTTTGCCGGAGAAACAGATATATTCATCACCCCCGGATATAAGTTTAAAATAATAGATATGATAATCACCAACTTTCATTTACCAAAATCCACCTTGTTTATGTTGATATGCGCCATTGCCGGAATTGATAAAATGAAAGAGGCCTACCAGCACGCCATGAAAGAAAAATATCGTTTTTATTCCTATGGCGATAGCTCTATTTTGAAATGCGTAAATAAAATTTAAATAATATAAGAATATAATCTTGCGCAAAGCACTTTTTTTCAAAACAAGGAGAAACCTTTGCGCAAGTTTTTTTTAATATTAGAAAGATTTTTTCCGTTATTAAAAAACAGCACCATACCGGCCTTGATATTAGGCGCATCGGTTCTAACTTTTTATGGCTTCACCCCGCTTGAAAATCAAACCTTGCTCAAAGGGCATTACACTTTTTATGCCCTAAGTGCGTTGATAGGTATCTTGCTCATATATTTTAACTGCAACAAACCGCTATTTTATGTAATTTCAATCATTTTGAGCTATATGATAATAACCGAGTTAAAAAAATATCTGGGAGAAACATACATCACCAACGCGGCCTATATAAATTTAAGTATAATTCTGCCGCTTAATTTGCTTATGTTTTACAATCTGGAAGAAAAAAAATTTTTCACCAAACACAACACCTATTGGCTGATATTAATTTTGGTTGAATTAACCATAATAGAACATTTAAGCCGCAGAGGAATAAGTTTTGAGTTTGTCACGGATATCAGTTCATCAGCCGGTGGCCTGCCAACTTTAAGTAAGCTCCTTTTTGCCCTCACTGTAATATATTTTTTTCTAAACAGCTCCATAAACGGCCGTATTTTAGATACGGGTCTGTTTTTTGCTGCCATAGAAATCGCTCTGGGCACAGCTTATAGCGACACCGCCGGCGGACTCATTATTTTTTACACCGCGGCCATGCTGACAATTTTTCAAAGCGTCTGCGAACACATATATTATGTCAGTTACCATGACTTGCTAACCGGCTTTTCCAACCGCAATGCCTTTTTAAGACATGCACCGACATTTCCGCTCAAATACAGTGTTGGGCTGATATTAATTGATGACTATGAACGCCTGAGTAAAATATTCGGCCGTCACGGTATATCTGCACTCATCAAGATGATAAGCTTAAGACTGGATGAACTGGAAAATGAAGCCCAAATCTATCGTTATAATGTTGATGAATTTATCATCTTATATCGCGGCCAAGACAAAAACGAAGCCTATGAAAAAACCGAGCAAATCAGGAGAGGCATAGCCGGAACGGAATTTTGCTTAAGGGGCTATAGCAAACCGATAAAATTAACGGTATCTGGTGCAGTGTCTGAAAAAAAACGCAGCGACGCCGATGCGGTAGAAGTCATTTACCGAGCCAACAAAGCCCTGCAAAAGGCCAACCGCTTTACCCAAAACATCACCACCAAAGCTTAAAGAACAGTTTGTTTCTTTCGCCAAGCATAAAACATAGCCCAGATTCCAATAACAATAAAAGGAATAGACAAGAGCTGCCCCATGGTAAAATATTCAAAGAAAAATCCCATATGGGCATCAGGCTCTCTGAATTGCTCCATAGAGATACGACATATACCATAAAACAAAGCAAACACACCGGACACAAAACCGGTATGAGTACGCACCCAACGCACACACCACAAACCATTCAGCAGACAAAACAGAAAAATTCCTTCAAAAAAAGCCTCATAAAGCTGCGAAGGATGTCTAGGCAAGAAGCCGCCGCTCGGAAAGCGCACAGCCCAAGGCACATCGGTAACTCTTCCCCACAATTCGTCATTAACAAAGTTAGCCAATCGCCCTAAAAACAAACCGATAGGCACAACCAACACCACGATGTCAGACAACTTAAAAAACGCAAACCCATACCGCTTTGCAAAGCAAAACAAAGCAACAATAACGCCGATAGCTCCGCCATGGAAAGACATCCCGCCTTTCCAAATTTCAAACACCTCAAACCAGTTATGAAAAAGACTTTCGCCATAAAACAAAACATATCCAAGACGTCCGCCCAAAATAATGCCGAGTGTAATATAAAAGACCAAATCCTCTAACTGATTTTTGCTTAAGCTGAAATCATATTTTTTGCAAATACGCTTAAGCAGCCACCAGCCGATAAGGATTCCGACCAAATACGCCAAGGCATACCAGCGAATAGCAACCGGCCCGATTTGCACCAAAATAGGAGAAATTTGCGGATAAGTAAGCCCCATTTTACCCTCTCAAATAAAGTTAAGCGTAAAGGAAAACGCCTTATAAATTGAATTTGTTTAAGAATATATTAAGCAAAAAAATATATCCACACCTAAAACGCCAAGTGTCAAAGACTCAAAAGCTAAGGCATTGAAAAACAAAGACAAAAAAAATAATCCACAATTTTTTTATCCACAAAAGTGGAAAACTCCGCAAAGAATATTGTAATCATCGAGTCGCTATTGCAATCTAACACTATCGCGCCCGTAGTCGTTTTTGAAAAATAATGGAGAAGAAACCGTGAATCTGGCAAAGAATTATGCCCTAACCTATAACCCGATAGATGTCGTTGAAGAAATTTTCAGAGCCAAAGCTTACGAATTAGAGCGCCGCTCGGAACACGAAATCGTCATTGAAGTCCAAGGCAAATGGAACGATTTGTTGCTTTTTTTCAACTGGGAAGAAAATATGCATTGCCTGCATATGTCCTGTTTAATGGACATCAAAACCAGCATTGAAGACCGCAGCAAAATATTTGAGCTGATGGCCTTGGCCAATGAAGAATTATGGCTGGGACATTTTTCTTATTGGGCAGAAGAGCATATGCCGGTATTCAAACACTCGGTCATATTATCCGCCGACGACGAATTTGTATTAGAGAACAAAATCGCCCAAATGATAGAAATTGCCGTCAAAGAGTGCGAACGGATGTATCCTGCCTTTAACGCGGTTTTGACCCAAGGCATATCTCCCAAAATGGCGTTATTTCCAGCTTCAATGACTATCGGACAAGCCTAAAACAAAAAATGCTAAACCAACTAAGGCTTAGCATTTTTTTCTATCAGAGCATTAAACTGCGCATCATATGCTTTATCAACCAAATTTTGCACAGATCTAATGTCCTCTTCCACCAAAACATGCGCATAAACGTTGAGTCTGGAAGCCAAACTATTTTGCAGCACAATCCGCCCCAAAGAATTAATGCGCAAATCTTTTTTTAAATCTGTTTTCAAAGAAACCTCATTTTTATTTTGGATATAGCCCATATCAAACAAAGCCCCTTGAATAATTTCTAAAATTTGCGTTCTATCCTTCATAATAAAAATAATAATTATTAAACAGCAAAAGCATAATAAAAAGCCAACCAAAAATCAAGCAAAAAGAAAAGCGGGAAAAAAATCCCGCTCATTTAGTTGTTATCTTTGCGCTTTTTTTCGAGCCACGACTTAATGTTTTGGTTATGCTCTTTAAGGGTCCGCGCAAAATTATGTCCACCGTTTCCATCCGCCACAAAAAAGATAAAATCCGTATCAGCCGGATGAGCTGCAGCATGAATAGAGTCTTTTCCGGGATTGCAAATTGGTGTCGGTGGCAAACCAAGATTTTGATAAGTATTATACGGGCTGTCTATTTTTAAGTCTTTGCGCGTAAGGGAGCGCCCCAAATCAGACTTTCCTTGGGTCAGAGCATAAATGACGGTGGGGTCTGTTTGCAAACGCATACCAATTTTCAAACGATTAGCAAAAACTGAAGATACAATCTCGCGCTCTTGGGGCACACCGGTTTCTTTTTCAATAATTGAGGCCAAAATCAAAAGTTCTTCAGGAGAGTTGACCGGCACATCGGGATTGCGATGCTTCCATTCATAATCCAAAACCTGTTTGAGTTGATTCTGCGCATCATTAAGAACATCTTGCTTAGTATCACCAAGTTTATAAGAATAAGTTTCGGGCAACAAACTACCCTCTGCCGGCACATCAAGCACTTCACCTGAAAGAATATCATTATGATTAAGAATTTCCACCATCTGGGCAGAAGTCAAACCTTCCGGCAACGTAAGTTTGCGATAATAAATATCGCCACCGTTAATCTTGTCAAGAACCTGCGCCATAGAAATCTTTGGTTCAAAGAGATACTCACCGGCTTTCAAATGCTTATCCAAGCCCGTAAAACGAGCCGCCAAGCGAAAAAGCATCGGCTGAGATATCACCCCAGCCTCATACAAAGATTGCCCCACGAGTCGAGAATTTGCCCCCTTAGGCACAACCACCAAAACCGGCTGAGCAAGAGGCCCTTTACTTTCATAACAATTCTTAAAATACACATAAGCTCCAACGGCTGCCGCCATCAGAACCAACACACCAAGCCCCAATAATTTTTTCATCAATAAACACTTTCACAATCATAAACAACTAATCACCAACAAAATACTCTTCTCCACCCCGAGAGTCAATTAAAGAAAGCATCTATCCCAAAACGAAAACATTTTAAGCACAAAAAAAACACGGCTCAAAAGCATTCCAACTTCCGAACCGTGTTTTTGAAAAACTCAAAAACTAATCTTCATAAACCTTAAAGACTAAAGAAGAGTTTGTTCCGCCAAAACCAAACGAGTTTGACATAGCAGCTTTAATGGCTTTCTTTTTGGCTTTAAGCGGCACCAAATCCATGTCCTTAACTTCCTCAGCCGGATTTTCCAAATTGAGTGTTGGCGGGCAAATCTGGTCTTGCAAAGCCTTAACCGTAAACACAGCCTCAACGGCACCGGCCGCACCGAGCAAATGCCCGATGGCAGACTTAGTTGAAGACATAGAAACATACTTCATATCATCACCGAACAAGCGTTTAACGGCCAAAGCCTCGCCCACATCACCTGCAGGTGTAGAAGTACCATGCGCATTGATGTAGTTAATATCTTTGAGCTCAACACCATGTTCTTTAGCGTGTTCAGCCGCCATTTTCATCGCGCGATAAGCCCCGTCGCCTGAAGGAGCCGTAATATGATAAGCATCGCCGCTCATACCATAGCCGACAACTTCAGCATAAATTTTAGCACCTCTGGCCTTAGCATGTTCAAGCTCTTCCAGCACCACGGCACCTGAACCTTCACCCATCACAAAGCCGCTACGGTTTTGATCCCAAGGGCGAGAAGCCTTTTCCGGAGCATCATTAAATGCTGAAGTAATCGCCTTCATTCTGGCAAAACCGGAAAGTCCCAACACATTAACAGCAGATTCAGCACCACCGGCCAACATCATATCGGCATCGCCTCTGGCAATAATATTAGCCGCGTCGCCGATAGCGTGCGTACCGGTAGAACAAGCGGTCACGCAAGCGTGATTCGGACCTTTAAGCTGGTATTTAATAGAAAGATTACCGGACACCAAATTAATCAAGCAAGACGGAATAAAAAAAGGAGAAATACGCTTCATACCGCATTCATGGAAAGAAACGGAATTTTCATAAATAATATCCAAACCGCCGATACCGGAGCCCATCATCACACCGAAGCGAAATTTTTCATCATCGGTAGCCGTTTCGGGGTTCCAACCGGCATCATCAAGAGCATCACCACCGGCAGCCAACCCATAAAGGATGAAGCGGTCATTTTTCTTTTGGTCTTTAGGGGGCAAGACGGTATCGGGATCAAACTCATGTTCACCTTTACCGGTCGGCACCTGACCTGCAATATGAACAGGAATATCTTTCAAATCGATTCCCTGAATTTGACGAATACCAGATTTTCCTTCCAGAATAGATTTCCAGTTATAATCCACGCCTCTACCCAAAGGAGAAACAATACCCAAACCGGTAACAACAACTCTTCTCATACAAAAACCTCTACAAAAAACGATGCGAAATTAAAGATAAAACTCGCCTGTCAGCAAGAGCGCGGGGCGAGTTTCATCAAACTTACATTCATAATGCAAGACTTACGCATTCTTAGAAAGATAGTCGATAGCATCTTTAACAGTAAGAATTTTTTCAGCAGCTTCATCAGGGATTTCGCAACCGAATTCTTCTTCAAAAGCCATAACCAATTCTACTGTATCCAAACTGTCAGCGCCCAAATCATCAATGAAGCTGGCGGTATCAGTAACTTTAGATTCTTCAACGCCAAGGTGTTCAGCAACGATTTTCTTAACGCGATTAGCTATATCAGTCATTATGATAAACCTCAAAAAAATTAAAACAAAATTTTCAGACCATCAAGGCCTGTGACATTTTGTTAGCATAAATTTATAGGTTTTGACAAGTATTATTTTCACAAAATGCGCACAATAAAAAGTACTATATTCAGTTTTATGGCGGATTTTCTAAGGTTTCGGGGGATTAAAACAAGTGGATAAAACTGTCAAAATAAATACCATAATACCGCATTTATGTTATTAATATCTCAAAATGAGAGTTGAAAAACCAAAAAATATAATATAAATTAACGCTAATAAACCAAAAAATAGGAGTCAAAAAAAACATGAGAAAACTACTTTATATAATAATAACGCTTATAATACTACTTGCAATAGGCGCTTGGCTCAAGAGCCAAAGAACCGACACTGCCACCACAAGCGTGATGACAACCGAGGTTGAAAAACAACCCGTCGTAACAGAAGATGCAGAAGGCAACATGACAGTAGACGGTGAAGTTGTTGAAGATGTTGAAGAAAACATGCCTGAAGACACCGGCGGTGAGGAAGAAACAATCGTCAACGAATAAAAAAAACGTCAAGTAACAATTTGCAAAAAATTGTTATTAAAAAGGGGTGGTTTTCCACCCTTTTTCTATTGCTTTTAAGAATAAAAACACTATATATAAGAGCAGAAAAATAAAAGATGAATGTATAAGGGAATATATAAAGGAGAAATCAAATGAAAGTAGGAATTATCGGAGCAGGTTCCGTCGGAGCCACCACAGCCTTTGCCTTGATAATGAAAGGTGTTGCCCGCAAGGTTGTATTAATAGATTCTAACCAAAAGAAAGCAGAAGCCGAGGCAGAAGACATCGCACACGCCACCCCGTTTGCCTATGCCAACAAAATCAAAGCCGGCAATTATGATGACTTAAAAGGTTGCGAAATAGTTATAGTCACAGCCGGAGCCAACCAAAAACCCGGAGAAACACGTATTGACTTGCTGGGACGCAATGTCAAAATTTTTGAATCCATAATTCCGCAAATAGCCAAAGCCGCACCGGACTGCATTTTAATCATCACCGCCAATCCGGCCGACATCATGACGGAAGTAGCCATCAAATTATCCGGCTTTCCGAGAGAGCGCGTCATTGGATCCGGCACAGTTTTGGACACGGCACGTTTCAGAACACTATTAGGCTATCATTTAGGCATTTCTCCGCAATCAATCCACGCCAACGTCATCGGTGAACATGGCGATTCGGAAGTTTTGGTATGGTCAGCCAGCGACGCCGGCACGGTTTCATTAGACCAGATAGCCCAAGACGTCAACAAACCCTTTGACGCTGAGGTCAAAGCCAAAATAGACGACGGCGTGCGCAATGCGGCATACAAAATCATTGATGGCAAGGGCGCAACATTTTTCGGCATTGCCGGTGCTTTAACTCGTATTTGTGCCGCCATAAGCAACAATGAATATGCAATTTTAACGGTTTCATCACACCAAGATGATGTTGAAGGTGTTAAGGGTGTATGCTTATCATTACCAACTGTTTTGGGCAAACGCGGTATCTTAAAAGTCATCTACCCGAATTTGGATAATGAAGAAAGAGCCGAACTCAAAAAGAGTGCTTTAGCCATGAAAGAATATTCAGACAAGGCGTTGGAGCTAATTTCCAAATAAACCAAACCCAATAACCTCCTAAGAGCGGAAAACAACATTTCCGCTCTTTATTTTTTTTCGGCTAAAGAGCGCAAAAGATTTTGCACCACCGCGCGCAATTTTTTGTTTTTAATATTTTGCCAGGCAATAACTAATTCGAGTCCCTCATTTGACCAAAAACAAGTCGGCTCAGCACAATTATTTTCAATTTGGATGCAACCATCCTCATCGTTTTGTGACAAGTTTCGTGGGCTAAGCTTTTCAACATCGGCATTCATCCCCTCAAAAAAGAAGTTCACCGGCACCTGCAAAACGGCAGCCATATCCCACAAACGGCTAGCCCCAATCCGATTGATACCCAATTCATATTTTTGCACTTGTTGAAAAGTAATACCGAGCATAAGAGCTAATTTTTTCTGAGACAAATTAAGCATCAACCGCCGCAGCCTAATTCTGTTGCCGACATACGCATCAACCGGATTAGCGGCGCCGTCTTCCAAACGTCCGCGTGCTTTTTTTCTTGCTGAAATCATTATCAAACCTCCCGACTGTTATTCATATAACAAAAAGACCGCAAAAAATGCGGTCGGGAAGTTGAACAATCATACATAGTTAAATGACTCTTATGGTCTTTAGATTTCCCTGAACATACACCATAAGCTTCCCGACCATAAGTCAGAAAACAGTCAACATCGCCCATAAAAAATTATGGGCGACTTTTACAACATATATTTTCATATGTTGAACTATGTAAGGACTGTTCAAAGTCCCGCCCCCTATTCTGGGGCTAAACGCAAGCTATCTGCCCACGCCTGCCTTAGAGTATATATAAATTTTCCTGATATTCAATAAAAAACTCAAAAAAAAAGAGCTTCTCGAAAGAAGCCCTTTTTTACAATAGCTTTGTTCTAAACAAAGATTAGAACATAACTTTAGCTCTCAAACCAACGGTGTAGTCTGTACCGATTTCATCGTTTTCATAACCACTGTCAACTGTTGCACCGCCGATTTTGTAATCGCCGTATACACCAACAGCCAAATTGTCCATCGGATAGTAGTCAAATTCAGCTTGAGCATAAACGAGGTTATTGTTGTGACCATCAGTATTGAAGTCATAACGGATACCAGCGTCAGCAGCCCATTTAACAGCATATTTATGAACACCCATAAATGCGCTCTGGCCAAAGTAACGGTCAGCATTGTCGATTTGACCTGTGAAAGAATAAGAAGCATAAGGCATCAAACCACAGCCCATATCGTAACCGAGTTTAACTTCACCCTTAAGAGCCTTTTGCCATCTAGATTCATTCGCTGGAGTGTTTGGACCTTTATCATCGCCATAACCACCAACATTATGACCTTCCCAAGATTTTGGATTAAAGGTGTAGTAAGAACCGGCAACTTGGGTCTTAATGTTACCAAAGTTGTGGTTATATTTAGCACCGATTTCATATTCAAAGTTGTGAGAATTGTTAAATTCGCCTTCATTGTCAAAGTGGTTGCCGATAATACCAAAAACAGCCAAGTTGTTGGTAATACCATAAGCTAATTCTTCAGAAGCATAAGTGGCATCTTCAACACCGCTTTCACGTCCCCAACCACCATTAGCATCACTCCAGTGAGTACGAGATTGTTGAACTTTAGTATCAGATGTCATTTTGCCTTGGCTAGGAACAAAGAATGGATTAGTCAAGTCAGCTGCTGATGCAGAACCAGCAAATAAAACAGCCACAGAGGCTAATAAAACAGATTTTAACTTCATTAGAGATCTCCCTATATGTTTAAAACATTCGCATACTATTCTCTTGCGAATAAAGGGATGTTAACATCTAAAAGTTAATAAATCAATAAAAAAGATATAATCTCCCCAATCACAAAATAAAACAAATTATGACACTTGCAGAATTAATAAAATAACTTTAGTATAAAAATACAATATAATAAATAAGGAATAAAAATGGCACAAGTCATCACATTTGGCTGCCGGCTCAATGCCTATGAGTCGGAAATAATAAAAGAAAAACTCAAAGACCAAGAAAACATCATAGTAGTCAACACCTGCGCCGTCACCGGAGAGGCCGAGCGTCAGTGCCGACAAATGATTCGCAAATTAAGACAAGAAAACCCCGATTCCAAAATCATTGTGACCGGCTGCGCGGCCCAAATTTCACCGGAAACATACGCCGCCATGGATGAAGTTGACCTTGTCTTGGGCAACAAAGAAAAAACCGAAATTCAAACCCGTCTTAACGACTTAAAGCATCAAAACAAACAACAAGTTTCAGACATTTTTGCTTTTAAGGACTATGACCATTACATCATCACCGGCTTTGAGGGCCGAGAGCGCGCCTTTGTCGAAATTCAACAAGGCTGCGACCACCGTTGCACTTATTGCATCATTCCTTATGGCAGGGGCAACAACCGCAGCGTTCCCGAGGCCGAAATCATCAAACAAATAAGGGTGTTAATTGACCAAGGTTTTAACGAAATTTGTTTAACCGGCGTAGATATCTGCTCCTACAAACCATCTTTCAGCGCCTTGGTTGAAAAAATCTTGCAAACATTTCCAAACTTGCCGTCCTTACAGTTTGGCTCTTTGGACCCTGCCGCCGTTGATGACAAGTTTATAGAACTGTTCGGCAAACACAAAAATATGTTTCACAACCTGCATTTATCCATTCAGTCAGGAGATGACACGATTCTCAAACGTATGGCCCGCCGCCACCGCCGAGCCGATGTGATAACTTTGTGCCAAAAACTGCGTAAAGTTCGACCGGATGTAACCTTTAGTGCCGATTTCATCTGTGGTTTTCCAACCGAAACGGAAGAAAATTTTCAAAACACAATCAAATTGGTTCAAGAAGCAGGCATCAACAAACTTCATGTTTTTCCTTATTCGGAACGCAGCGGCACGCCGGCCGCCAAAATGCCGCAAATTCCTATGTCTGAACGCAAAGACCGCGCCCGCCGCTTAAGAGAATACAGCACGGAAGGAGAAAAAAACAAATGACTAGTTTCATCCAAAAATTAGGTTTAGGGCTCAAAAAAAGCTCCCAAAAAATCAGTAACGGCCTAAGCGACATTTTCACCAAGAAAAAACTCTCCTCCGACACACTGGACGACTTGTCCGACGTTCTGCTGAGTGCCGATATGGGAACAACCTCCACACAAAAAATCATAGATTCGCTCGCCAAAAAACGCCTGAATAAAGACTTAACAATAGCAGAAATCAAACAAGCTCTGGCCGAAGAGGTGGCATTACTCCTCGCACCATGTGAAAAAAAATTGATAATAGATGAAAACAAAAAACCCTTTGTTATCCTAATGGTTGGTGTAAACGGCGCCGGAAAAACCACAACCATAGGCAAACTGGCCGCCAAATTCAAAGCACAGGGCAAAAAAATCAGCTTCATAGCCGGAGACACCTTCCGTGCCGCAGCCGTTGAACAACTCAGCGTTTGGGGAGAAAGAAATTCGATTCGCGTATACAAAGGTGCCGCTGGTTGCGACGCGGCCGGCCTGTGTTATGACGGCTTGCAAGAAGCCCTCAAACAAGGCGATGATATTGTCTTTATTGATACCGCCGGCAGATTGCAAAACAAAAGCGGCTTAATGGATGAGCTCAAAAAAATTATCCGTGTCATACAAAAAGTAATTCCCTCTGCCCCGCACCAAACCATTTTAACCCTAGACGCCACCACAGGGCAAAATGCACTTGACCAAGTTCAAACCTTTTCCGCCATAACGGATATATCCGGTTTAATCATCACCAAATTAGACGGCTCAGCCAAAGGAGGAATTTTGGCAGCCATTGCAGGACAATGCCCCAAACCGGTTTATTATATCGGCATCGGAGAAGGCATAGATGATTTAGATGAATTTTCTGCTCAGGCTTATGCGCAAAACTTAATTCAATAAACGAGGTGCCAGATGAACAAAATATTTTTGATAACAGCCTTAAGCTTAATCCCCGTCGTCGGATTCGCACAAGACAGCAACATCCATATCAGTATCGAAAACGGCAAAATAAAAGCCGAAACCACCAACGATGTTAATCTCTATAATTTCAGCGCAGACCTCATACACGCAGCCGAAAATTGTATGCCATATGAAGAAGACTTCACCACCAACAACCCCGAGTTTCAAGCAATCGGCAAATTTATGGGCAACCGTGACTTTAATATCAACGTCAAGATTAAAGGCAAAAACTTAAATACCGGCAAATGCGAATTTGAAATCCAACAAGCCATCAAAGGCATCTCGAGTGCCACATACAATTGCGCGATAGATGAACTACAACAAACAGAGCTCATCGCCGCCATGAAGGATCGTTCCACCACACCCGTAACCGAAACCTATACCACCTATTCCGAAATGGAATTACCCGACGGCACCACCAAACAAATTCCGACCCAAACCACACAAACCGGCGGCAAATTCAAAGTAACCTTAAGCAAAATTATTGCCACATCTTGCCAAACGGAAGTCAAAGAAGCATCAGAAGAAGAACAACAAGAAACCGCTGAAGAGGTTCTCTCCTTTTCAAATGATTTTCAAAATGCATTGAAAGCTTGTGCCCCTGCCGAAGAAGTTAAGCGCATTTTTTTCTATCGTGACAAATTCGAGATTTTGGGTTATGAAGACGGCGCCTGCCATGTTCGCAGCCAAAATTATGATTACTACATCCCCACCGAAGATTTATCCTCCATCACCAACATCACTGCCCTGCAGCAACTAAACACCAATAAAGACATAGCATTTTATCGCCCGACATATTTAACCAACGGGTTGGTTGATGCGCTTAAAGCTTGCAAGACCCAACAAGAACTGACACAACAACGCAGCGACAGCATGGAATTAAACAATCAAAAAATCGACCGCCAAATTTCGGTTCAAAAAACACCTTCCGGCTGCCGTGTAACTTTCAGCAATATCGTGCAAACCGATGGCAAAAGTGAAGAATACATTCAAGATTGCTTGATAAACGATAAAGCCATGGCTTATGTGGAAGAGCAAACCAAAACTTATCAAACCATCCCGCCCTCTGTTGATTTGGACTTATATAATCAATTGCAGGAATTAAACATCTGTAAAGAGCGCAAACAATAGGCACAAAGCATTAACCTAATATACATATTCTTCACATAATATGAAAGGCGTAGACAAAACTATACAAACAAATAATTTCGGAGTCAACAAAATATCGTCCACACCCCAAGATAAAAAGACTTAACAAGCAAGATAAAAACATATAAGTTGAAACAAAAAAACAGGAACAACATGGAAGACTTATTATCAAGCCTGAGGCTGAATGTTGCACCCGAAACAGTGCCAAACGCCAAACCTGAAGGCATAAAAGAATATACTGTCAGCGAGATTTCGGCTGAAATAAAAAAGTGTGTTGAAACACGCTTTGCTCATGTGCGCATCAAAGGTGAAATTTTCGGCTGCAAGCGTGCCGATTCGGGGCATTACTACCTTTCGCTCAAAGACGAAAACGCAATTATCGCGGCTGTCTGCTGGCGCGGAATTGCCTTAAGTTTAAAGTTCAAACCCGAAGACGGGCTTGAGGTTATCGCAACCGGAAAAATCACCACCTTTGCCGGCAAATCTTCTTATCAATTAGTGATTGAGGAAATGGAAATTTCCGGCACGGGCGCATTGCTCAAACTTTTAGAAGAACGAAAGAAGCAATTCGCGGCGGAAGGCCTTTTTGATACCGCCCACAAAAAACCGATTCCTTTTCTGCCGCAAACAATCGGTGTTGTCACCTCAGCCAGCGGTGCAGTCATCAGAGATATCATCCACCGCGTACGAGACCGTTTTCCAAGTCATATTTTGTTATGGCCGACCCCAGTTCAAGGAGAAGGTGCTGCTGAAAAAATAGCTGCAGCGATAAATGGCTTTAATGCCTTGCCGCAAGATGGCAACATCACACGGCCGGATGTCATAATTGTTGCGCGTGGCGGCGGCAGTCTGGAAGATTTGTGGCCGTTTAATGAAGAGATTGTGATTCGCGCTGTTTACAATTCCGAAATACCGATAATTTCAGCTGTCGGACATGAAACAGATACCATGTTGATAGATTATGTATCGGATAAAAGAGCCCCGACCCCAACCGGAGCAGCCGAGTTTGCCGTACCGGTAAAAGCCGAACTTGAAGCCGGCTTAGCCACCACACAAGCCCGCTTGATAAATGCTATAAACAGATACCTAACCAACATCAAAACATTGCTTGAAGGCTTGAGCCGCGGCATTCCGAATTTGAGCCAAATTTTAAACGAAAACCAACAAAAACTTGATGACCGAACCGAAAGATTAAATCTGGCATTTAAGAATTTGTTGGCACAAAAAAACAATATGGTTGAGCGCAATACCCTAAGACCTTATTATATTCAAACCATTTTGGAGCGCAACCAAGAAGCTCTCCAAAATTTATATACAAGGTTAGAAGGCGTTTCAGTCGATTCGGTATTGAAAAGAGGCTTTGCGTGGATTCGCTCTTCAAAGGGCAAAACCTTATATACAGCTGAGGAAGCAAGCCACGCCATCAATCTTGAAATCAGGTTTGCCGACGGCACAATCAAAACCAAAACCATGGGGAAAAAAGATGACAAACAAGGCGATTTATTTGACATTTAGTGTGGCGGCAATAAGTTTTGCCACATTAGCAAATGCCACAGAATTAGAACTTTGCGGCAATATGGTTCAGGGTGGTTTGGTTAAAGGCCAAGCCAAAAATTTGCAGAGTGTTACCCAAAACGGCAAGAATATCCCGATAACAAATGACGGTAGCTTTTTACTTGCCTTTGACCGTGACGCCAAAAGCACGCAAGAATTGGTATTAAAATATCAAGATGGCACGGGAGAAAAATATCACCTAAACATCGCCCCAACCAAATGGGACATTCAGAGAGTAAACGGCGTAGCCCAGTCCAAAGTCACACCGGCCAAAAGTGATAACAAAGAGATTGAAAGAGAAGGCACAAGCGTCAACAAAGCCATTAGCCAAGACTTGAGTAAGACCCCATATTGGGAGCAAGGCTTTATTGAGCCCTTGGAAAAATATCGTGTGAGTGGCGAGTTTGGCAACCAAAGAATATTCAACGGCATACCCAAAAGTCCGCACCGCGGCACCGATATGGCGGCAGCATCCGGCACACCGATAAAAGCAAGTGCAGACGGCATTGTCAAATTAAGCGGCGGCAACTTTTTTTATAGCGGCAATATGGTAATAATCGACCACGGACAAGGTCTGCACACAATGTATGCGCACATGGACACAACATCCGTAAAAGAAGGAGATAAAGTCAAACAAGGCGACATTATCGGCACGGTAGGAAAAACCGGACGTGCCACAGGTCCGCATTTGCATTGGGGAGCGACCTATAACGGCACAAGATTTAATCCGAAAAATTTACTGGATATAAACAAAAATGGATTATGTAAAAAGGTTTCAACAAATAAATAAGCAGGTCTAAAATGGAAAACACACATATACTATTGTTATCAATTTTGCAGGGCTTAACGGAATTTTTGCCGGTGAGTTCATCGGGACATTTGATTTTGTTTTCAAAATTCACCACCTTTCCTGATCAGGGATTAGCATTGGATGTTGCAGTTCATGTCGGCTCGATTTTAGCCGTGATGATATATTTTTCCGGCACGATATGGCAAGTCATCAAAGGGATGATAAAGAGCAAATTTTTGCCGAATATGAAGGATGAAGGCAATCGTTTGTTTTGGTTGATATTTGTGGCGACGATTCCTGCTGTTGTGATAGGATTATTATTAAGAGAATATGGCATGGAAGAATTACGTTCAGCCAAATTAATCGGTTGGACAATAACGATATTTGCCATATTGCTTTATATTGCAGACAAACTGGGAATGACCGTAAGAGAAATAAAACATTTAACCTTTTTAGATGCGATATTGATAGGATTTGCACAATGTATGGCACTAATTCCTGGGACGAGCCGTTCGGGCATAACCATCACGATGGGACGTTTTTTGGGAATGGAGAGAAAAGAGGCGGCCAAATTTTCGATGTTGCTATCGATACCAACAATTTTCGGAGCAGGATGCTTAATAGGATATGAGTTGTTTCAAGCCGGAGATATGAATGCGGTGATAGATGCCTTTGACGGTGTGACCTATTCATTTATCGCCTCGATATTATCAATATATGTAATGATGTGGTGGTTAAAAAGCTACACCTTTCTGCCGTTTGTGATATATAGAATAGCATTAGGCGGCTATTTATTGCTGGATTCATATGGATATTTAGATAAAATTGCACAATAGTACTTGCAATTTAAGAATAAATATAATAAAAGAATAAGCGGCAATAAGAAAAGCCCTGATGGCGAAATTGGTAGACGCGCATGCTTCAGGTGCATGTTGGCTCAGCCAGTGGAAGTTCGAGTCTTCTTCAGGGCACCATACAAAAAAAAGCTCCCAACGGAGCCTTTTTTTGTATGGTGGAACGTTTTGTTACTTAGCAAGGGAAGCGACAGCAACCGATGCTAAGGTTATAAAACGCTTGACCGAAGCGAAGTTAGTATTGTGTGACAACACAATGCTTACGTAGCTAGACCATAAAAAAATCCTCCCTTGTGGAGGTTTTTTTATGGTGTTTTAAAAATAAGATTCTCGAACTTCCACGGGTGGAAGTTTGACTACAAGCGGCAGGCATACGGGGGTATGCCGGTGGCTTTGCCAGCCGCGCAGTGGAACGAGCAATGCTTTAAGCATTGTCGAGGACAGTCTTCTTTATTTTTCCGTTAACTTCAACCCCATCCGAGCGGTTAGAGCAACAAGCAAAGATAACGCTGCTAAAACAATGCCCGTAGAGGCAAAAATATCTCCCACACCGACTAAAGGCGAAACGATTGAACCAAACAAAAAGCCCAAAGCCCCCATCAAGGCAGAAGCGGTTCCGGCAAGGGCGCGTGCCGCATCCATAGCGGTTGCTGTTGCAATTGTAAAACTCATTCCGAGCATCAAGCATAAAAACCACAACAATCCTTCAAACATCACAAAAGACACACCAAGCGGCATAAAGACAAACAAACTCCAACAACAAATATTAATTCCCCATACGCTTGTTTTAATAGCCTTAGCAGGAGTTTTAAACTTCGCTGCCAAAGCAGCCCCCAAACCAATCGCAATAGCATTAGCCCCAAAAAACAAACTAAACGCCAAAGCCGAAAAACCATAGTGCGTCTGAATAATAAACGGAGAAGACGCAATATAAGCAAACAAAATTGCCAAAGCAAAAGACAGTTCTAAAGTGTAATAAAGATAAACTTTATTTTTCAAAACCTTTTTGAAATTAAGACCGACTTGCTTCCAACTAGCCGATGTTCTGCGTGGCACGGATAAACTTTCTTGAAACAGATGGCACATCACCAAAATCACAATACCGATAAAGAGCAGAACCGCAAAAATTCCTTGCCACCCGACATAGTCAAGCGCAACCCCGCCAACAACCGGAGCCGCAATCGGGGCAATTCCGTTAATTGCACCGATAATAGCCAAAGCTTTGGCCAAATTTTTGGTTTTAAATTTATCGGTAGCGATTGAGCGCGAAATGACAATTCCGCCGGAAGCCGCTACACCTTGCACAAAACGCAAAATAACAAATGTTTCGATATTAGGGGCAAATATACAAAACAAAGTCGCTATCACAAACAAAATCATTGAGATAATCAGGGGTTTGCGCCGCCCTTGCCTATCGCTTAACGGCCCAAATATCAACTGTCCCAAAGCCAAACCGAGCATAGAAAAAGTCAACCCGAGCTGCACCCACGAAACCGATGTCTTAAAATAAGCTTGCATAGCCGGCAAACTCGGCAAATACATATCCGTCACAAACGGCCCGAATGCGGTAAGCATTCCCAAAAACACAAACACAAACTGAGCAGAATTTTTCTTAAACTTCATCATTTTTCCCATTTTCAAAATACTTGACTCAAACGATAAATGTTTTACTCAAAAAAAATCAAAC
This sequence comes from uncultured Alphaproteobacteria bacterium, assembly GCA_944391615.1. Lineage (GTDB taxonomy): Bacteria > Pseudomonadota > Alphaproteobacteria > RF32 > CAG-239 > HGM16780. Next base: position 21,235 of record CALXUE010000007.1, on the reverse strand, counting down.
TTCAACAACTTTTTTCTATAAAAAACTGAAAAAAAGGAATGTAAAAATTTCAAATTTGGATTATAAAAAGAATATGGAAACAAAAGAACTAACACATAAATTGCTTGAATGGTATCAAGCGAACGGACGCAATTTGCCTTGGCGGGTAAAAGGCGGTGCCCACCCCGATCCATATATTGTGCTTGTGTCTGAAATTATGCTTCAGCAAACAACCGTCAAAACCGTCATTCCCTACTTTGAAAAGTTCATACAACGCTTTCCGAATGTTGAGAGTTTGGCGCAAGCGGAGCTTGAAGAAGTTTATCGCTACTGGCAGGGATTAGGGTATTACACAAGGGCAAAATCACTGCACCAAACGGCACAGATTATTACGGAAAAATACAACGGTAAATTTCCATCCGATAAAGAAGATATAAAAAAGCTCAAAGGTCTGGGTGCTTATACGGTTGCAAGCTTTTTGGCCTTGGCATTTAACCAGCCCGAAACCGCCATCGACGGCAACGTCACCCGCATTATATGCCGCTTGTATCACTTAACATCACCGGTTGACAGCATAAAAAAAGAAATAGAAAAAAAAGCCACTCAGCTCACCAGCCAAGACAATGCGGCTGATTACACTTCAGCCATTATGGACTTAGGCGCAACTGTCTGCACCAAACAAAAACCCAACTGCCTGTTTTGCCCATGGAGCGAGGCCTGCCAATCCAAAGGCCGAGCCGACATTGAACAAATCCCCGTAAAGAACAAAATTGAAAAGAAGCAAAAACAAGGTGCGGTTTATCTGATATATAATCAAAAAGGCGAAATTTTCATCACCAAGCGGAGCAAAGGCCTTTTGTCAGGTTTATACGAATTTCCGTGGACAGATGACATTTTTCACCCCTTGCTAGAGCAAAGCCAAAACACCCAAAAAAGCGTCAACCACATCTTCACCCATATAAATTTAACCTTGCAAATACATAAGGCACAAACCGATACCCCTAAGTTAGAAGGCCGATTTGTGCCTATAAAAGAGCTCAACACTTACCCCATGTCTACTTTGATGAAAAAGGTCATCAAAGCGGCTGAAATAAACGTTAATTAAGCTGCCATAAAGCAAAGTTCAAATATCCGGCAAAGCTCACCCACAACACATACGGCAAGTTGAGAAATGCGGCTGTTTTTGAATAGCGATAAAATTCATACAGCATCCACACAATGGCGCATAAGAGCAAAACCAAAACCACTAAAGCACCGCCGATGTTTTGTCCGACAAAAAATATCGGTGACCACATCAGATTCAAAACAATCTGCACCAAAAACGCTGCAATAATCCGTCCGGCTTGCCCCTTAGGCGCGGCCTTAATAGCCAAATACAAACCAATACCCATCAAAATATAGAGTATCGGCCACACGATTCGAAACACTTCAGCCGGCGGCGTGCCATAAGGTTTCACCAGCAATTCATACCAATCCATATTGGGCATCTCACTCCTCCCAGAAAAAATTAAAAACCTTATCCTAAACAATATAATATCAAAACAAAAAAAATCTCCCCCAAAAACTAATTTTTTTGAAGGAGATTTTGATAAGAAAGAATAAGACTAGCCATTTCCTTGATTAGAATTATGTTGTCTTGTCCATTTCTCCACAAAATCAGAAGAAAGTGATTTTGTAACCTTGGTTGGATCAATTTTCGGCAACTCATTTCCGTTTCCTGTTCCTCTCAAGTTCTGAACCTGTTGAGCGCGGTCTGTTGAAGTATGCTCCGAACCTAGCTCAGAATGCTGCGCTGCCGAACGAGCTCTTAACTCATCAAATTTTGCCTGATATTGTGAATTAGGCTGATGTTGATTTTGTTGCAAAATCTCGCGTTCCTCCAAAGCCGCCTCCCGAGCGGTTTCATGCTGCAAACGTTCAATAGCCTTTTCCACATCTTGATGAGAATATTCACCTTCCACACCATAAGAACGCAAACTTTCTTGCATAATTTGTGAAGCTTTCACAATCTGTTCATCCGACATACCGATTTCAGAAGCTGCATTCAAAACCTTGTTCAAGGCCACACCGATATTTCCGGTTTCTTCATAAGCTTTTTCCAAATCCAAAGACAATTCTCGCATTTGAGAGTGCAATGGCATTCCGGAATGAACCTGAACATCAGGCGTATGTTGCGGCTGAACAGCATCTTGTTTTTCCACCATTTCAGTAACTTTTGCGGATGGCTTTTGATCCACCTCTGCATTACTTTTTGCCTGTTGATTATCCGCACCTCCTTTAGCTGTCGGTTGATGTTGGTCATTTTGCTGCTGAGTGGCTTTTTCCTGAGCCTCTGCCTCATCGGCAGCTTTATTCATTGCTTCTTTTTCAAAAGCATCATGGTCGGTTGACGCCGCTTTATCCACATCACCTTGATATTCTTCCGGCCCGATAGGCTTATCATGATAAGTACCGACTTTCACCTCCGGAGAATGCCCATCGGCAGCATTGGTTTCATCGCCATGTGACTCCGCTCCCATAAGGGAAGAAAGCCCTAAGCCGATTCCCGCACCTGCAAGACCCGCCACAAACTCAGACCGTGCCTTTTTGAACAACTGCTTGCGATCATCGCCTTTTGCTTTAAGCGCTTCCCCGATTGAAATAGCAGATTTTGCCAAACCGGCACCAACAGCCACACCCATTCTGGCCAATCTTTTTGGATTTTTCAGAGCTTCAAGAGCCGCATTGCCAACATTTTTGGCCGTATCAACCGGATGGGTAACGGCGTTTTTCATATTGTCAACCAAATTACTGCCAACTGAGGCCAAAGACTGCCCCATACCCATATCACCATTCATCAAATGTCCGGCCAATCCCATATTTTCAGTAGAGAACAACGCCCCACCAACACCAAGCGTTGTTAAAGTTGCACCGGCAGCAGCCTGAGCAATTCCAACCAATTCACGCGGATTTTTAGCCAAATACTTAAAGTATGATTGCCCTTCCTGACGGTTTTTCCGATAATTATCAACTGATTTTTTAACCGCTTGATAAGTTTTGACACCGGAATAAACCACCAAACCTGTCGGCCCCAAACCTGCACTAATGGCAAACGTCGTTACCATACCTTTCATTACCGGATAAGCCTTCGGATAAGCCTCTTTGAGTTTTGTATCCAAAGCCTTGGCCTTTTTCCTCAAAACATTTGCGCCGGTTTTTTGCGCAATACGTTTGGATAGAGCTTCCAACCCGCTGGAAGCAACCGCTAAATTAGCCACCGCCACACGGTTGGAAATAACCGGCTTAAAATTCTTATCTTGAACACTTTTTTCAAAAAACTTATGTGGATTATCTTGAAAATCATTTAATTTTTTTAAGGCTTCTTTTGTGTCTTTAGAATGAGCAACATCTTCTGTCTTTTGTTGAACAAGAGCTGTCAAAACCAAACTTTCCATATTGTTCAAAGTCTCTTGTGCCAAGCGTTTTTGCTGTTCTTCCTTAGACAAGTTAGCAAAATCTTTATCAATACTCAAATTAGTCTTGGCCATAGCCATAGAGGTTTCTATAATCTGAGCTTTATAGTCATCTTTATGAACCTTATCAACATCTTGAGCCGAATTATCAATTTCCAACTTATCAAAAAAGGCATCCATTTGCTCAAATTCAGGGTGCACAAGCTTCCCTTGCCCGTCTTTGGCAAAAGGTCCAAAACTTTTTTCTATATCATCAAGGGTTGCCGCATTATTTTTAATTTGTTCGGCAGACGGCAAATCATTAAGTCCGTATTCTTCATCCAGATTTTTATAAAAAGCATTCATACTTTTTTCAAGATTCTGATTGCGCTGTTTTTTAGAATCATCAGTATTTTTTGCTTGTACATCATTGCTTATAGCAAGCCACTCGGACACTTCCGGCATATGCACCGCCATATCAATCACAGCTTGTTCATCAGAACTATCTTTTAGGTTCTGAACTCGTTGTGCAAATTCCTCAACTTTTTGTTCGGCAAAATCCTGCATTTTGCGTCGAGCGTCCACCAAATTTTGCGCCGATTTACCTTCTTCAGCTGATTTTAACACTTCCCATGCTTTATGAATTTCATCAAAACTTGCTTGTGATAAATCCCCGTTGGCAATTTGCAAAGCCTGAGTTTCTTTTTGCTTCAAAAAGGCCTGATAATCATTATCCACATTGTCCAAAGAGAACCCTGGTTTTCGACTGGCATCACGGAGTTGCGTAATAAAAGCATCATCCACATCCGGATTAAGCTGCAACCATTCATCAACCGTCTGAGGTTTGCGTGTATTATCAACCATAGCTTTGTTCCTTACCTAATCAATCATATCATAAACTTATTTTAGTATATTTTTTGTCAAAACACAATCATTTTCGTACAATTTAAAGAAACTGTAACATAAAAGCCTTAAAATTTAATTATAATTCAATCAAATACCTCTCAAAAAAAACTAAAAAAAATAATAATTAGTTCTTGGCATAATAAAAATTTGTGCTATAATAAATAGTGTAGATAAGAGAGAGGGAGGTCTACCATGGTCTTAACCCAAACCAGCTTGGAGAACCTCAAAGTTCAACATGCATATCTGGATGCAGCTCTCCGCCATGAAGAAGAGCTTATCTGGAAAAATCTTATTAAGATAGAAAAGCTCAAGAAACTGAAGCTTAAACAAAAAGATGCGTTATTACGCCTCTCGATTATGCAAAACCGAGATGGTATGTCGCGTTAATAAAATAATAAAAATTTTCTTTCTCCTCGGCCTCAGAGCAGTAATCTGAGGCTTTTTAAGGTAAAAAAATCCATGCGCAAATTTCTAATTTTTATCATCAGTATACTATATACTTTACCGGCATTGGCCGACGTTCGTTTTATAGTCCAAAAAGGAGAGAGTTACAACGGCGCGCGAGAACTTAATACTTATACCGCAGGCCCCGCAGACCACGACATGGAAGAAAAAAACACTTGTGCAGATGAAGGTTATAAAATCATCACCTGTGAAGATGGTTTTTACCCATCCACACCCTGCCCTTATAACCCCTATTATTACAAAGAATGCTGCCCAAACGACTACATCTATAGTGCACAAGATTGCTACGACCAAAAAAAGACCCCCAGTACCTATAGCTGTGGCGGATATTATGCTTGTTACTAAAGCAACATCAAGCGAGATGTTAGCCCGCTTGATGATTATAATCAAAAACTCTTACAAGGTAATATGGTCTAATAACTGACGCGTATAAGCGCGCAAACTCTCATCCGTCATCAAAGAATATTTGATATTAGACTTTTCTAATTCCAGACGCGTTCCGCAATCAAAGCGCACGGCATCACACAATACGCCATACAAAGGCACCCCGCGCTGAGCAGCCAACTCCATTGCATCTGTCAAATTAATCTCACCATTGGTACCTTTTTGCACCTCAGGCAAAATGTCCATAATCACATTAGGCAAAATATAAGGTCCCATACTGGCATAATTAGAAGGCACATTTTCAAGAGAAGGCTTTTCCACCAACCCCTGAGCCTTAATCACACGACCGGCCTGCACAGCGCCGACCAATGCGCCGTAACGCACCATTTCTTCGCGTGGAAATTCTATAACATTTTCGACCATTCCACCGGTTTCATGATAAACCTGAGCCAACTGAGCCAAAATTCCCTGCCCGTGGAGCGTCAAATAAACATCATCAGGCCACATCACAAAAAAGTCTCTTTTACCGACAATTTCTTTAGCCATCAAAATAGCATGCCCGTTACCTTTGGGTTCATCTTGCCTAGCAAAAGAAAACTTCATGTTTTCAGGCACTATATCATGCAAAATTTTAAGCAAATCCGGCTTATTATGCGTTTTCAAATGCTCTTCCAAAATCGAACTTTCGGAAAAATACCTTTCAAACAAATCTTTGCCGATTTCATCACTGTACACAAAAACAATTTCTTTAACCCCGACTTCACGGCAAGCATTAATGGCATATTGAATAATCGGCACCCCATGAAGGGTCAAAAAACCTTTATGAATAACCTTCGTTGCCGGCAAATTTCGTGTAGACAAACCAGCCACCGGCAAAATACAAACTTCAGGCGTATTAAACATTCAAAACCTCATCAACAGTATATATAAATTAGAATAATTTAAATATAAGCCAATAAGCATATTTTACAAGATTGCGAACCGATTTATCCCGATATAAAAAAACATTTTTTAGCATAAATCAAAAAAAATCAGTCACGCACCACCACCCCGTCAAGAGAAGTCTTTTTTTCTGCTGTTTTAGACACCGGAATGATATCGCCCTTTGAAAAATCCAAAACCTTGATATAACCACCGTTTTCCTCCTCACTAGAGGCCGAAGAAGATTGCGGCACAACCGTTCTAACTTCACCGGTTGAATCATTGGCGATAGTACCGGTTTCAGCCTTAATCTTTTGCGCCTGAGCCAAAGCCTGTTGATTTTGAGCAAAAGTTTTTTCTTCATTTGAGACAAGCGCTTCTGCCAAATCAAGTACCAACTGCATATTTTGCTTAAAGCCATCAATTTGCTCATTCAAATAATCATTATGCTGATTAAGTTTTTCAATATTACTTTCATACGCATCAATATTTTGCATTGAAATATCATCATCAACCAAAACCAAGGCCTGAGCTTGTTTGCCCGAAACATCCGCAAACAAAGATTGTATCTGCTGTTTTAAGGAGCTTATTTTAGGATCATCATCTAAATTAAGCTTGCTTTGCGCCACCACCAACCGAGGCGTAAATTTTTGCAAATTTTGTTCAAAGGACTGCATAGCGGAAGAAAATTGCGAAAAACTCTTCACAACATTAGCCTTAGCATCATTAAAACGTTGTCCAACATTTTCAATCAACCACTTTTGCAAAGACGGATAATTTTCATCAAAATAAGCCTTTTCGGTTTGATTGATGAGAGAGATTTTCTGCAAATTTTCTTCTGTCGGCAGAGGAGCCAATTTTAAGGCCAAAGCCTCATCAAGGGAGCCGACAGCTTTATCGGCACGTTCACGAATATCTGAAATTTTATTTTTCAAATATTCAGATTGAACCACCTCAAGCAACCGATTACACATAGGCAAAAACACATCATTAAACTGAGTTTTCAACGATTGAGTTATATTAAATTGAGCATTAAGCTTTTGGGTCAAATCAGCATTTTTTGCATCTTCAACAGCCTTTTCCTCAGCCGCCTGTTTGGCTCTGATATTATTAAAATAAGACACGATTTTAGAAACATCCACCGCCAAAATCGGATTATCCAGCCCGCCGGAATAGCTAAACGAAAAAGGCAAAACATTTTTATCAACCCAAACAACATCGAACAAAGCATTCAGCGTCCAGTTTATCAAACTCCCCTCAGCTTGCATCCCAACATCCATATCCGGTGTTTTCAAATTGCCTTTTTCAAGCTTATAATTTCCATCAGAAACAATAAACTTCCCGCTGAAAGAACTAAACATTGTTCCACCGCTTTGCAACAATTTTGCAATACTTTCTGAAATTCCATCAACCGATTTACGCGTTAAAATATCTTGTTTAACACCGGCCAAATTCCATCCGGATATATCCACGTTTTCCACCTTCAAATCAGCCGTCAAATTAAGTTTTGACATAAAATCGAGCTCGGAAGAAAATTCGGAATTAAAATCAAAATCACCGGACACGGTAGCCTGCCGCAAGGCATATTTTTTACCCCCAACGCCTGTCAGCAAAACATTTTCAAGTTTGGCTTGTCCGCGCAAAATAGGCGTAACGGCATTATCCAAAGTCGCCTTCACAGATATTTTTCCATCCCAAAAATCAGCGTCAAAACTCTGCATATTAAGATTAGAGTTTTTCAAATCAAACTTGCTTTTAAGATTTGTAAATTTCCATTGTTTATAAACAAATTGATCTGCAACAACATCGGCGGACACATCCACCTTCGCCAAAGGAGAAAAATCAAACTTCACACTGCTCCAATTTCCCTTACTTAAGAAATCGCTGTTTTCACCATTGCTCAAAAAAGTATTTTGCACATTATCCTTTTGCTCCGGCAAAAACTTTTCCACTTCAAGCAAATTAAATTTTCCCTTCACAACCAAATTCGGGCGTCCGTTTGTTTTATCAAAATTCACCTCACCATCAAACTTGTTTGTTCCCAAAGAGGCCGACAATTTTGAGAGCACGAATTTATTCACATCACCGGCAACATCCGACTGCAAATCCAAAGAACCGAGAGCAAAAGCCCGTGGAGAATATTGCACATTAACATTCTCCAACAACTTAGGCAAATCCGGACTTTTAAGACCAATCTGACCGTTATACCCCCACGTATTGGGATTAAAATCAATATGTCCGACAAAGCTTAAAGCATTTTTGTCCCAAGCGTTTTCTGCACGCACAGACACATTGCTCACATCACCGGTCATCACCCCTTTTGAGGAAAAAGTCTTAATACTGTTCCAGTTAACATAATCCGAACGCACATCAAGTTTTTTCAGCGCATTTGCCATATCTGTCGTATCAAAATTATATTGCAAATTTTCAAACTTTGGAGCATCCCCAAAACCGGAAACAATTCCCTGCATCAACAAAGATGAATTAATATAATTACTAATACCGAATTGAGTAATATTAAGGTTTCCGTTATTTAGAATAGCCTCTAAACTCAAGTTTTCAAAAGCTTCATGAAACAACACACCTTGCCCCACATTCAAAGAGAGCGTCAAATTCTGATTTTTCAGAAAATCCAATTGCCTAAAGACATAACTCAACCGTTTATCCAAAGATTTTTCAGCTTCAACCTTTGGCAACACCGGCAAATAATTATCCCCGTTCCAATTATCAACATTAGCCACCAGCAGCTTTTCATATCCACCGACCATCGCCATGCCCGCTGAACCATTAATTTGCATATTATCAAGCTTTATCTGATAAGATGGAACAGATAAAATCTGCAGATTACCGTTAAAGCTCATCTGCCCATTCATGGTTTGCAAAGTGGCGGGAGCAAGGGGTTTCAGTTCCACATCCGTCAACCATTTGACCATTTTTGCCAAATCTTGTGTTTTAAAGGATGTGTCGCCGTTATAAGTAAAACCACCATTTTCAACTGCAACATTAGCCTTCAAATCCAGTTGCGACTGAGCATCTGCCTCAATCTTAAATTTGCGCACCAGCAATTTATTATCCACGAAATCAAAACTGAGATCCAAATTTTTCAAATTTTCATTTTTATAAGAAGACTTAAGAGCCTTAACATCACCAATCACATCAAAATTAAGCCCCCATGGCTCATAAGTTTTGGTTTCATATCCGGCGAGCAAATTTTTCAAATAAACAGCCGGAGTATCCAAATCCAAATCCGTCATATTAAAAGCCATTTCGACTTTAGGATGATATTTGCCTTTATCGGGCAACGGAATAAGTACATTACCGGCACCGGCCGTTTTACCATATTGCAAAGCCACGCTGGAAAGTTCCACTTTTGAAATATCGGTATTAATAGCAGCGGTTAAAGCAAACTTTTGGTTATAAGCAGGATTAATGGAGGGAATATCAAAAACATCGGCAAAAAAATCCGCCGGTTTTTCAGATTCTACCGCGACGCTGCCCAAAATTTTATTTTCTCTAAAATAAACCGTACCGTCATAACGAATATAAGATTGAGAAGCCGGATAATTTACGGCCATATTAATAGAGGTTGAAATATTTTCACCAAGCTGCCCGATAGAAATAGCAAACCCCTCCGGATTTTCGCCCTTAGTATAACTACCCTCGATTCGATAAGGTCCAAACACATTTTCGGCAATAATTTCGGCATTTAGATTAGACAACACCGTATCAATTTCCACCTGAGGATAAATAAAATGCAGTTTAGCGTTTTCGAGCGTCACACTATCCAAACTAATGTTCATATCCCTAATTTCATCGGTTTGGCTTTGCTTAAAGTCAGAATGCCAGTTAATAGTGCCTTTTTCCCCGACTTCAAAAAATATCTCAGGCTCTTGAGCAGACACGCGGCTAACGTCAAAATCCCCTCCAAACAACGAAGAAAGAGAAACTTTAGCCACCAAATTTTTAATAGTAGCCAAAGGTTTTTGAGCATATGCGCCGTCAGGATTAAAAACAGACACATTCTGAGCTGTCATCGTCGGTGTCGGGAACAAAGAGACCGAAATTTTTCCATCAAAAGAAATTTTTTTGCCGGTCATATCATAAAGAGAAGCCGCAATTTTGGTTTTGTGCTGATTCCAATCAATCATAGACACATAAACAGCCGTACCAATCGTCACCAAAACCACAACAGCCAAAACCACCAGCAAAAACTTTTTCAAAGTTATTCTCCTTATTTACAAGCAAGATTAAATAATCTTTGCTAAAACATAAAAATATTCTATACTCCAAAGCATAAAGATTTAATTAATAAAGAGACAAGAGAATGGATATCATCAAAGAGTTATACCAAGCGGCCTTACATTCGTATGAAAAAGCTTATGCGCCCTATTCGCATTTCAGCGTAGGCGCCTCGATTTTGGCCGATGACGACAAAATTTATAGCGGATGCAACACCGAAAATATATCTTATCCCTGCGGCAGCTGTGCCGAACAAAATGCCATCGGAGCAATGATAAACGGCGGCGGACAAAAAATAAAATGTATCATGATACTAGCGGATTCCAAAGAGCTGATAACACCATGCGGCGCCTGCCTGCAAAGAATCAAAGAATTCAGCACGGAAGACACGGCAATATATTTATGCAATAAAGAGGGCATAAAAAAGATATTAAGCGTAAAAGAGCTTCTGCCTCATGCATTTCAAGATTTGGAGACCAATAAATGAACATTGTACAAACCGCACAGATAATAAAAGAAAAACTGCAAGGCAAACACCCGCAAACCGCCATTATATTAGGCAGTGGATTGGGGGCATTAGGACAAGAGCTTCAAAATTCAATCACGATTCCCTATAAAGAGATAGCTGGTTTCCCCCAAACAAGCGTGAAGGGACATACGGGACAATTTATTTGCGGGAATTTATCCGGACAAGAGGTTTTATGCCTGCAGGGACGATTCCATTTGTATGAGGGCCATCCGGCGACCCTTATTAATGAAGTGATTTTGGTGTTAAGAGAACTGGGCATTAAAGAGCTGATAGTCACCAACGCGGCGGGCTCATTGCATACGGATATGCCGGCCGGCTCCATTATGCTGATAAAAGACCACATATCCATTAACACGCCAAATCCCTTAATCGGCCCTGATGATGAAAAATACGGCCCGCGCTTTCCCGATATGAGCAACGCCTATGATGAAAAAATAAGGGCTCAAATAAAATCTTTGGCACAAAAACAAGGCATAACGCTTTATGAAGGCACATACTTTTTATCCATAGGTCCCTGTTTTGAAACCAAGGCTGAAATAAAAATGCTGCAAACATTGGGAGCTGATGCGGTAGGTATGTCAACCGTTCCGGAGGTCATAAGTGCCGTTCACGCCGGCATAAAAGTTTTGGGGCTGTCGGTCATCACCAATTTGGGCACCGGCTTGCAAAAAGAAGCCCCCTCACATCAAGAAACATTGGAAAATGCAGCCAAAGCCTCTAAAGACTTAACCAATTTAATAAAATCATATCTTGGAGAAAAAACTCATGGATAACGTCACCGCCGCCAAAGAGCTTATAGGCTTACTGGACTTAACCTCCCTAAACGAGGATGACACGGAAACCTCCATCTCTAAGCTCTGCCAAAAAGCGCAAACACCCTATGGAAATACTGCAGCAGTTTGTATATATCCCAAGTTTATCTCCTTAGCAAAGCAAAAGCTGCAAGGAACCGACATCAAAATCGCCACGGTTGTCAACTTTCCGCAAGGCGGCAATAATTTTGACATACTGGCGCAAGAAGTATGGTATGCCTTGTCACAAGAGGCCGACGAGATAGATGCTGTTTTGCCTTATAGAGATTTTTTAGCCGGCAATATGAACGTGGTTAATGACTTTTTCACCACACTTTTGACCCAAATAAACCCCAAGAAAACACCGCTAAAAATCATTATAGAGAGCGGAGAATTGGCTCATGCGGGTAAAATTGCCAATGCCACCAAATTATGCATAGAAAAAGGCGCCAGCTTTGTAAAAACCTCAACAGGTAAGAGCAAAATATCTGCCACGCCTGAGGCAGCCAACATCATTTTAGAAACCATCGCATCCGGACGTCGCAATGTCGGGTTCAAGGCTTCCGGCGGCATAAAAACCACCGAAGACGCCAAGCAGTATCTAACGCTTGCCAATTCAATAATGGGCGGCAAGTGGATAAACAAAAAAAACCTGCGCATCGGCGCGTCTTCACTGCTTGATGACTTAATCCAAACCATAGAGAGAGGATACTAAAATGTTGCCGCAAGAAATTATCCGTAAAAAAAGAAACCACCAAACCTTAAGTGATGAAGAAATAAAATTTTTCATACAAGGTGTTAGTCAAGAGAGCATATCTGACTGCCAAATCGGAGCTTTAACCATGGCCATTTTTCTCAACGGCTTAAACCACCGCGAAACCGTCACCTTAACCAAAGCCATGCGTGATTCGGGTGATGTTTTGGATTGGTCTGATTTAGACGGCCCTGTGGTTGACAAACATTCAACCGGCGGCGTCGGAGATAAAGTCAGTTTGATGTTAGCACCAATATTGGCCTGCTGTGGAGTGTATGTTCCGATGATATCAGGACGAGGACTTGGGCACACCGGAGGCACTTTGGACAAGTTCGATTCTATTAAAGGCTACAACACCGCCCCAAGCAATGAGTTGTTTAAAAAAACCGTTAAAGAAGTCGGTTGTGCCATTATCGGCCAAACCGGGAATTTGGCACCGGCAGATAAAAGAATATACGCCATACGTGATGTTTGCGGCACGGTTGAGTCGATTCCCTTGATAACCGCTTCAATTCTATCAAAGAAACTGGCCGCAGGATTAGATTGTCTGGTTATGGATGTCAAATGCGGCAACGGAGCCTTTATGGAAACAAAAAAAGATTCTGAAGCTCTGGCCGAATTAATTGTTCAAACAGCCAACGCCGCCGGAACAAAGACCACCGCGCTTTTAACCGACATGAATCAGGTTCTGGGACACAACGTCGGCAACGCACTTGAAATGCAAGAAGCGGTTGATTACCTCAAAGGCATCAAGCAAGAAAAAAGATTGCATGAAGTCACAATGTCTTTGTGCGCTGAATTGTTGGTCACTGCCAAACGCGCCAAAACCCTAAAAGAGGCGGAAGAAAAATTAACCAAGGTTTTAAGCTCGGGACAAGCTCTGGAAAAATTCCAAGAAATGGTTTCAGCCTTAGGCGGCCCTAAAGACTTCGTATCAAAAACAGAAAAGTACCTGCCTCAAGCCAAAATCATCCGCCCGATATATGCAAAAGAAGCGGGATATGTAAATAAAATAAACACCCGTGCCGTAGGCTTGGCATTAATTGGCTTAAAAGGCGGCAGAACAACGCCGACACAAAAACTTGATTACGCCACAGGGTTTAAAGACTTTTGCCAAATTGGCGATTATCTGGATACAAAGACACCGTTGGCTTTTGTCTGCGCCCAAGATGAGGCAAGTTTTGCCCAAGCACAAGCAGAATTGAGAGCCGCCGTCAAATTATCAGCCACAGAGCCAACCGTAAAACACAAAACCATTCTAAAAAGAATCAAATAAAGGAGTATAAGTTATGGCAAGAGCAATCATATTAATGATGGATTCTTTTGGCATCGGCGGAGCCAAAGACGCCGCAGCTTATAACAATGAAGGCGCAAACACGTTTGGCCATATTGCAGAATATTACCAAGGTTTGAAAATTCCTAATCTTTATCATTTGGGCTTAAGTGACGCGGCATATGGAGCCTGCGGCCAATACCCGAAATTAAGCGCGCAAACTGAGAGCATTTTGCAATTCGGGCACAAATACGGCCACATGTCCGAAATCAGCAAGGACAAAGACACCGTTTCCGGCCACTGGGAATTGGCAGGGCTACCCAATTTGCAGGGCTGGGGACACTTTCCGCCAAACTATCCTTCTTTTCCAGCAGACTTAATCCAAAAGATATGTGAGAAAGGAAAGATTGAAGGCATATTAGGCAACAAAGCCGCCTCCGGAACAGTTATCATTCAAGAATTGGGTGAGGAACATATTGCAAGTAACAAACCGATATTTTACACCTCGGCCGACAGTAATATGCAAATTGCCGCGCATGAAGAGCATTTTGGCTTAGAAAGGCTTTATGACTTGTGCCAAGTGGCGTATGAATATATCAAACCCTACAACATCGGCCGCATCATAGCCCGACCCTTTGTTGGCGAAAAAGCAGGAGAATTCACCCGCACAAAAAACAGACGTGACTTCACTGCCGCCCCGTTTGGACAAACCTTGCTGGATGTAATGAAATCATCGGGCAAAAATGTAACCGCTATCGGCGCGATAAACGACATTTACGCCCACCGCGGCATAACCAAAGCCATCCATGGTTCAGGCTTAAAAGAGCTTTGGGACTTAACCTTAAAGGAAATGAAAGACGGCGAAGACAACAGCTTAATCTTCACCAATTTTGAAGATTTTGATATGCTCTGGGGACACCGTCGCAACATTAAAGGTTATGCCGAAGGACTGGAGTATTTTGACCAACGCTTGGTTGAAACCGCTCTTTATTTAAGAGAAGATGACTTGGTGTTTATCACCGCTGACCACGGCAATGACCCGAGTTACGAAGGCACCGACCACACGAGAGAACAAGTTCCCGTCATCATGTACGGCAAAAAAGTCAAAACCGAAAACATCGGCCAAAGAGAAACTTACGCCGACTTAGGCCAAACTATTGCCGAATACTTCAACCTTCCCCCTTTCAAATACGGAAAAAGCTTTTTGTAAAATGACATATTTTGCTCCTAACATAAATAAAAATAACCATTGCTTTTTCGGACGCAAAGGCGGCGTATCAAAAGGCAAATACCAAAGCTTAAACGTGAATGTCAATTCACAAGATGATAAAGAAGACGTGAAAAAAAACTACCAAATCATCGCCCAATATTATCATCAAACGCCCGAGCGCATATTGCGCCTCAATCAAGGCATTACGGGCAAAGCCGTGTTTGTGACCGAACCAAGCTTTCAACAAATAACCGCTGATGGTGCCGTCACCAATCAAAAAAACTTGATTTTAAGCATCTCAACAGCAGACTGCGCCCCCGTTTTGTTTTATGATGAGATAGCGGGCTTGATAGGAGCGGCACACGCCGGCTGGCGGGGTGCGTATAACGGCATTATAGAAAACACGGTTGCTTTAATGGAAGAATATGGCTCAAGGGCCGAAAACATCAAAGCAGCCATCGGCCCCTGCATCCAGCAAAATTCGTTTGAGATGGGAGCGGAGGTTTACGCTGACTTCATCAAACAAACCCCGCAAAACGCACAATATTTCATCCCCGCCCCTCGAGCCAAACATTACCTGTTTGACTTGGAAGGCTATGTAAAAGACAAATTACAAAAACTTAGGATAAAAAACATCTCCGCGTCCCATATCGACACCTTTGCAAACGAAGAAGAATATTTCAGCTACCGCAGAGAAACCAAGCGCGGCAATATTAATATTCCTAAAGATTTTGGCACCGAGTTATCAACCATCATGAGATAATCTCTTTATAAAAGGAAATAATTCAGCTAAAATTACCAAAAAAAGAACATCAAGAGGCAAAAATAAATGTTTCCCATCGGCAAATTCACTTTATCCATCATCGGCTTGCGGCTTTTTGGCGGTTACGGCTTTCTCTGGGGCATGTTTTTGGGACATATGCTGATAGACAGAACCATCTTAAGAAAAATCATCAAACAATACATCAGCACCATAGATGATAACATCCGCATCATGCTGCCGTATAAATATTACAGATATTACAGCCGCATAGAAAACAGCATTTTCGGTATATTATACGGCTCGATTTTAGGGGCGGTAACCTTTGGCTTCCCTGGGTTTATAGTTTTCTTTTTGCTGGGACATTTGTTTTTTGACTTACCTGACAATCAACACTTCAGCCGTTTTCGCTCTTTCTTTGAAACATTTTGGAATGAGCATTGGGGCAAAATTTTAGGTGTATTAATTGGCCTAAGCTTGCACAGCAATTGGATTATTGTCATTGGTGTTATTTTGGGCTTTGTGCTTGATTATTATCGGTTTAATGGGCTGGAAGCACCACAAAAACTAAGTATTTTGAAGCAATTTTGGCTCAAGTTGAATTTGCTCAAATTATACCTACACTCTAAAGAGGCGCGCAAATTTGCCCTCATACAAGCCATGACCGGCTTGTCAGCCAAAGTTGCTAAAGCCGACGGCCAAGTCACGGAAAACGAAATTCGCACCTTCAAAAAACTTTTTGAACTGGAGAACGACAGCGATTCTAAAGTCAAAGATATTTTTAATTATAACAAGAGCAGCACCGTCGGTTATGAAAAATACGCCAAGCAACTCCGCTTAATCGTACAAGACAATCTGGAGCTCAAAGAAAACATTATCGAGAACTTATTCAAAATAGCCTCCGCAGACGGCTCGCCTTGCCCAGAACAGTTGGATATTCTAAGAAAGACAGCCAAAATCATCGAACTACCTGAAGGCAACTTCGAGCTGATTGAAAACAATTATACCATCAAAGCCAACACCAGCACCTCGCCCTTGCAAAATTACTATGAAATATTAGGAGTTTCAGCCACTGCCGGCGATTCGGAAATCAAAGCCCGCTGGAAAGAGCTGATTTTGCAATATCACCCCGACCACGCCGCCGCTCAAGGAGCCAGCGCCGAAGAAATAGAAATTTTCACCGCCAAAATGGCCGAGATTAACGACGCCTACCAAAAAATCAAAAAAAGCCGTAAAATATAGCTGTAAAGGAAATTGCAATGAACATCAAAGAAAATCTTTTGCCTGACTTTGCCACCCGCACATCATCCGTAGATATGTTGGTGTTTCATTGCAACGCCTATGACCTGGAAACTTTTTGCGGCTATATGAAACAATATAAAACCTCCGCGCATTATTACATTGATGAAAAAGGAGAAATTACCCGTTTGGTAGCAGAAGAAAACAAAGCTTACCACGCAGGTTTAGGGTACTGGCGGGGCAACACCAACATCAACGACCGCTCAATCGGCATAGAGTTACAGAGTAAGTCGCTGGGCCAAACCCCCTACCCTGAAGCACAAATAAAAAGCCTGATTGAACTAAGCCAAACATTGATTGAAAAATATAAAATCATCGGGCAAAACATCATCGGACATGCAGATATCACCCCAAACAAAAAGCCCGACCCAGGCTTGTGGTTCCCGTGGAAATATCTGGCGCAAAACCAAATCGGGTTGTATCCGCAAAGTTTATCCACGCCCAAGGAAACTAATATCAAAAAATTATTGAGTGAGATTGGCTATAATACCGAAAATGATGATATGGTTAAAGCCTCGGCTTATGCCTTTTGCCGCCGCTATGTTCCCAAATTTGTCAAGATAGATCCGGATGTCATGCACTTAGTGGACAATGTCTTGCCCGATTCGTACGACTTTATGTCAGATTATGGATTCTTATGTGTTCTAAACAGCGTCAATGAAACTTACAAAAAAAGCGCATAATTCAACGCCCCCAAGCGCCAATTATGCACTTCAAAAAAAATCAAACTGTGAATGAATCTAAAAATTCACTTGTTTCATCCGGCACGCAAAAACCATCAAGTTTTTTCTTATAAGAAGAGATTTCACGCCAAGAGAGCCGCCCGAGCCATTCATCAAAGAGCCTCATATTTTTGACCTTATAATTGTCCAAAACATAATCTCTCAATATTTTTTGGCGTGTTTCAACAGCAAGGCGAATACCTTCCATAACAAAAATGGCAACAATCGCACCCAAACAAAAAAATACAAATTCTTTCATATACATAATAAATTTATAATTGTAAAATTCCGCTACACATAATAAGATAAGCTCCAAATAAGTCAACAAAAAACATCACGGAGCCTTTAATTTGAACATAGCGGAATTCAAAAAACAACTCACCCCATACAAAACCATCATCGGGTTAGATTACGGCAGCAAAAGGCTGGGCATAGCCTTGTCAGATTTGATGTGGCTGGTCGCAAGTTCGCACAAAATTTTACACCGCACCACGGAAGAAAAAGACCTTGAAGAGCTGGCAAAACTTTTTAAGGAAAGAGAAGTAACAGGTATTGTTATTGGCTTGCCGCTGCAAATGAACGGTGAAGAAGGAGAAACAGCACAAGCCGTGCGCAACTTTGCCCAAAAACTTGAAGAGAGATTTCATCTTCCGATTTTGTTTTGGGACGAAAGATTATCCTCATCCGCAGCCGAAAATTTTTTAATCAAAGAATTCGACCTATCAAGAGCAAAAAGAAAAAAAGTTTTAGACGCCACCGCCGCGGCCTACATTTTACAAGGCGCATTAGATGCCCTGAAATATTGCCCATAAAAGCCGCCAAAATTTATCCCCAAGCGGAATATAAAAAGCCTGCTTGATAATTTATTATTAACCAAATTTTTGCTAAGATAACGCACAACTGAAATAAAAAAAACAATATAGGTGTAAAAATGAAAAAACTATATTTCTTGGTTGCCCTGCTGAGCTTATGGATGATACGTCCGGCACAGGCGGAATTACAAATAGATGTAACCGGCGGTGTAAGCAACCCGATGCCGATAGCCTTTCCGCAAATGATAGCAGAATCAGGTGCGACCCAAAGTTATGGTGAACAGATTCGAGAAGTTATCATTGCCGACTTGGAGCGCTCAGGATTGTTCAGATTAATTCCGGAAAACAGCTATATTCAAGAGCTCAAATCCATCAATGAAGCTCCGGCATTTAATGACTGGAAGGCAATTAACGCCAGCGCTCTTGTGCAAACCGCAATTCAAGAAAGCGACGCAAACAAACTCAAGGTTGAAATGCGCTTGTGGGATGTCTTTGCCGAAAATCAAATGAAAGGCCAATCTTTCACCACCACCAAAGCCAACTGGAGAAGAATAGCCCATGTAATAGCTGACACAATATATGAACGCCTAACAGGTGAGAAAGGTTATTTTGATACCCGCATAGTTTATGTATCTGAAACCGGCCCTGCCACGCGCAGAGTAAAACGGTTGGCCATAATGGACCAAGATGGAGAAAATCACAAATTTTTAACCTCGGGTTCATCTTTGGTCTTAACGCCGCGTTTTTCACCCAACATGCAAAAAATAACCTATTTGTCATATGCCGGAACTATTCCGAAGGTTTATATTTTAGACATAGAAACCGGCCGACAAACTTTGGTTGGCAACTTCCCCGGAATGACCTTTGCACCGGTCTTTTCGCCAGACAGCAACAAATTGTTGATGAGCTACGCCAACAACGGCAAAACCAATATTTATGAAATGGACTTAAAGACCAAACAAATCAAACGCATTACACAACCGGTTGCCATAGACACCTCGCCGAGCTATTCGCCGGATGGCAAACAAATTGTCTTTAACTCAGACCGAGGCGGAAACCAACAGTTATACGTCATGAATGCAGATGGTTCAGACATCCACCGTATCAGCTTTGGTTCGGGACGCTATGCCACACCGGTTTGGTCACCGAGAGGAGATTACATAGCCTTTACCAAAATGGCCAATGGAGAATTTTACATCGGCGTAATGTATCCGGACGGCAGTGGAGAGAGATTGCTCGCCAGCGGATATTTGGTTGAAGCTCCTGTCTGGGCCCCGAATGGTCGTGTTTTGATGTATTTCAGACAAGACAAAGGCTCATCACGGAGCAACGCACCGGTCAGATTATACACCATAGACTTAACGGGCTATAATGAACGTATGGTGGTAACCCCGACGGACGCATCCGACCCTGCTTGGTCCCCCTTGCTTCCATAAGGAAAAAGCAACATAACAAAAGCTCTCAAGTCTACACTTGAGAGCTTTTTTCTTTTCCCCTTATCATTAAAAAGCAATGACTGGACGAGAGATATAATCCTCCATATGAAATGTTCCTGAACCAGACTCTTCATAATAAAATTCTTTTTTTGCTGTACTGTAGAAATAATCTCTATAGTAATCTGTTAGGAGAGCATAAACATTATCTTTATTGATAGCTGTAGAAGTCCAATAATTGTATATACGAGATATATACGTATGTTGTTGACCATCAAATGCTGTTTCGTTGCCTCCTTTTTTAAGTTTAGTTTTATTTATTTTTTCGAGAGTAGAATTTATAGTATTTCTGTTATCGCGAATTTCTGCTAGTTCCACATAAGATGGCAAATGCCAATCACCGGCACTTGTACCGGCGGTTGTGTATTCATAGGCATATTCCACAGCCGGACAGCTTTTACCGTTTGCTTTACAATATTCATAAATAACTCGGGTGTTCTTTTTACCCCAGCCGTCATATTGTGCATCATTTGGGTGCAAATCGAGCCCTGGGATATCAAAAGTAGTCGTTGACCAAGCAACTTTTCCTTTTTCCTCCAAAGCAACCGCCAAATAATTTGTTACGTCAAACACCACACCGATTGGCTCTTTGGTGTAAACCACATTTTCATTACAGCTAAAATCATCATACAAAATATCACCAACTTTGCAGTTCACCTTGTTTTCATTATTGGAGCCTTGCTGAATTTTTTTGATTGTGGTTTCAAGTTCGGTAATTTTGTTATTAAACTCTGTTTTAATATCATTAATGCTGCAGTTCCAAGCGTTGCCAAACGGACACTTTGTTCCCCCCGAACAAGACGAACTCGAGGTGTAGCCCAAGCTTGAGCAGCTTGGCGTTTGAATACACGCCGCCTCAGCCACGCCACTTAACCCCACCACCAAAGCTGAACTCATTAATAAAATCTTTCTCATTTTCTCCTCCATTATAATAATTAAACTTTCCTCTCTCTTGCCCTTATTCAAAAGCGCAGTAGTTGCAATAATCGGTGCAACCCGTTTTGCAGCCCGAAACGACATATAAATTTGAACATTCCTCAAACGTGCAGACTGTGCATGGCGGGCAAGTGCTTTCCGAGCCTAAGTTCGGGCAAGGTTTGCAACGTGAGCATTTCGTCACACTCCCAGACTTGCAAGTTGTCGCGCCATCGTCACAGCCCATTTTTCCGCAGTCTAAAAATCCTGAGCAATCTTTCTCTTTCACTTTATATTTTTTGATTGCTGTTGAATTATTGCCATTGCATTGCACGCAAGGTTCACCAACCGC
>CALXUE010000006.1 GCA_944391615.1 uncultured Alphaproteobacteria bacterium | reverse complement strand
GACTGCGGAAAAATGGGCTGCGATGACGGCGCGACAACTTGCAAGTCTGGGAGTGTGACAAAATGCTCACGTTGCAAGCCTTGCCCGAATTTGGGTACAGAAAGTGAATGTCCGCCGTGTACGGTCTGCACGTTTGAGGAATGTTCAAACTTATATGTCGTTTCGGGCTGTAAAACGGGTTGTACCGATTATTGCAACTACTGCGCTTTTGAATAAGGGCAAGAGAGAGGAAAGTTTAATTATTATAATGGAGGAGAAAATGAGAAAGATTTTATTAATGAGTTCAGCTTTGGTGGTGGGGTTAAGTGGCGTGGCTGAGGCGGCGTGTATTCAAACGCCAAGCTGCTCAAGCTTGGGCTACACCTCGAGTTCGTCTTGTTCGGGGGGAACAAAGTGTCCGTTTGGCAACGCTTGGAACTGCAGCATTAATGATATTAAAACAGAGTTTAATAACAAAATTACCGAACTTGAAACCACAATCAAAAAAATTCAGCAAGGCTCCAATAATGAAAACAAGGTAAACTGCAAAGTTGGTGATATTTTGTATGATGATTTTAGCTGTAACACAGACGTGGTTTACACCAAAGAGCCAATCGGCGTGGTGTTTGATGTGACAAACTATTTGGCTGTGGCTTTGGAGGAAAAAGAAAATGTTGCGTGGTCAACGACTGCTTTTGATATCCCAGGGCTCGATTTGCATCCGAATGATTATGCATATGATGGATGGGGGAAAAAAAACACCCGAGTTATTTATGAATATTGTAAAGCAAACGGTAAAAGCTGTCCGGCAGTGGAATATGCCTATGAATATAAAACCGCCGGTACAAGTGCCGGAGATTGGCATTTGCCATCTTTTGTGGAGTTTAACTATATTAGCACTCACAAAAGTACCATCAATGATACTATTAAGAAAATAAATAAAAAACCTCTTTATGACTATTCAAATAGCCATGGAAACCATCAGCAACATGTTTATAATGTCTATTATTGGACTTCAACAGCGATAGATAAACAAAAGGCTTATTTATATGGGAGGGGTGAAGAAAATAAAACATCAATAAATCACACGAATACCGGAGATAGTATTTATGATGGATTTACTGGTTATTATCATTATGTTTACATAGCTCGTCCAGTGATTGCTTTCTAAAGAAGAAAAGGCTGTTGGGGAAGCAACAGCCTTTATTTTTTATTCTCTTGTGGTGTTGGCGAGTAGCCAGTTTTTAAATTCAACAACATCCCTCACCTCGGGAATCCAGTTCAATTCTGCCGGCAGGTCGGTGGTGAACTCGCTCCGCATTCTGACCGGATGCACCCCAACGTTTATCGCGGCATACTGGTTGTATATTCTGTCATCAACCAAAACGGTTTCTTCCGCCTTTAGGCCATATTTTTCAAAGCAGGCTTTCAACATATCTTCTTTGGCCGAATCGTGCATAAATTTGCCATGCTGAACGCATTCTATGGTCAAAAAATCACTCACGTCTTTCAACAAATGGTTTAATAATTTTTTCTTGGTTTCAACATCAAAAGTTGCCGACATGGTAAACTGTTTGTACCCCAAGTTATGCAATTCTTTCAATGTTTCAATCACATTCGGGTATAGCGGGCGGTTGGAAAAAAACTCATAACTGCCGCAAAAGTCCTTGTCCATCTCTATGCCCAAGCTCGGATGTGTCTTTAACTCCAAGGCTCCGTATTTTTCTGCCACAGGAAGAACTTTGGGTAAGTCAGACCATTTCATATCCTTATAAAGCGGTGCATATTTGGGATGCTTGGTCAAAAAATTATAGTACGCGTAATTTAAGTTAGCCAACACGCCGTCTACATCCCAGAATATGTTTTTGATTATCATTTGTTCCTCTTTTGATTTGATTTATTTTTTATTTTAGGCTATTTTAACTTCCGTGCTTTTATTAGTCAACCGATTTTTGAGGTGTTATGCAAAATTACAGTCAGGATTATTTGCTCGACAAGAAAGTTAAAATTTTTCAACCCCTTGATGGATACCGCGCATCTACCGATGCGGTCTTCCTTTCGGCTCTTTTATCTGGTGTTAAACCTCATGAAAAAATTTTGGATGTCGGCTCCGGTACAGGGGCTATTTCACTCTGCTTAGCTGAAAGATTCAAAAACAAAAATATTTCTATTACCGGTTTGGAAATTCAGCCCGAACTGGCCGAGCTCTCTAACATCAGCGCAAAAGAAAACGGCTTTGACTTTGTGAAATTTATAAACACTGACATTGCCGCTCCCCTGCCCGATGGTTTACAATTTTGCAGTTTTAACCATGTGATATCCAACCCTCCCTATGCTCTTTTAGATATGCCATCACCTAACAAGAGCAAAGCAACCGCACATAACTTTTCTACTCTCTCTCTTTTTGAGTGGATTGGATTTTGTATTAAAATGCTTGCCCCTCAAGGAAAACTCTATTTGATTAATCGTGCTGAAGCTTTGGATGACATTTTGTTTGCTCTCCATAAAAAAACGGGAAACATTCATGTTATTCCACTGTTTTCAAAGCCTGAACAAACTCAAGCAAAGCGTGTTCTTATCTCTGCGCAAAAAGACTCTAAAGCGCCCCTTGTCATCCATCCCAGCATTGTTATCCATAATGATGACGGGCAATACACCCCTTTGTCTCACCGTGTTTTGCGCTTGGGTGAGCCCCTTGATTTATAAAAAGATTAAGCTCCGAAATATACAATCTTTCCGTCATCGTTTTGAAGGGCTTTTTGATTAGCCAGCTTGGCTTCTTCCACCAGCTTTTTGGCTGATGTTGCCGGCTCGGGATAAGTACTCACCCCCATGTAGCTTTTGAATCGGGTGGGACTGTAATTTTCTTCAACCGGCGTTTCAAACAAGTCTTTAATATACTGCATTTCGGTTGATAATTTTTCCATAGTGCTTATGGTTGGTATATATATCCAAAACTCCTTGTCATCTTCCCCGTGCGCTAAGGTATAATGCTTGTTGAGACTGCTTAGAAGACGCTCAAATATGCGCTTCAAAATGGACATGGATTTGAAATCATCCATAAAATCTGCCGCCTCTATGTGTATGCAGGCAAGTGCACTGATGTTTTGACCCAAACTTAACCTGTCTATGCTGCGGGCATCAATAGACATCTTGATGCGGTCTTGCAGCAACTCATAGCTCGGAAGCCCTGTCTTTTCATTATATAATCCGGCCGCATAGCTCTTCTTTTCGGCCAACATTCCTATTAATATAAAGCTGAATGTGTGCTCATCCGTTATATATATACCTTCAAAATTGAGGCGGATTACTTTGCCGAGTTTGCCCTTTATGCCTATTTGTATGGCTTGATTCTTGGTTAAAACATCGCCTATGCCGGTTGAAAGCTTGTCCCAATATTCGGGCGAGACAAACTCAAAAAAATTTTTTTCCAGTACGTCATATTCCGTTTCTTTGCCCACTAACTCTAAAAATGACGGATTGACATAAACGATTTTGTCATCGCTGATAACAACAATCGGGCGCGACGAGCGCCAAAATATTTTGCGAATCACTTCTCTTAACGGTAAATCAACGCGCTCCAAATTTAGGTGCCCCGTGATATTGGGGGTTAACGCCTCTTTGGAATTGGATGAAGCGGCCATGGGGCTTGTCTGCTCTTGTTGATCGGGCATATCTGCTTTTACGGCCTTGGGTGATACGGCAGGCTTTGATTTTGGCTGCTGCACACTCAAGTCTGCGCTTGGGGTTGAAATACTCTCCAGCCCATCCAGCGATATGTGATAATTTTGCGCGTGCTCCAAAACCGATAAATCTGCCTTAATCGGTGTGGGGTGCTGGGATATTTCTTCCAGATCTTCTAGTGATGTGGGTATGGCATGTTTTGATTTTGTCATCTTCTCTGCCTCTGTCATTTTTGTTCTTTTTATAATTTATCCGTTCTTTTTTAAAAAGTTATTAATTAAATTTTTGCGGTTTGTTAATCTTTTTTGGTTATCTTATCCTATAAGTATTTGTTTGAAACAGGTTTTTGATTTATGACGGACGAAAATATTGATTTGAATGTGCCCGACACTGCAACAGAAGTTGAAAGTAAGGCCGCCGCTACGGATACGGAAAAAAAATCCGACACTAAAGTGTTGTTTAAAGAAAGATATGAAATTGATTTTTCTAAACCTTTGCCTCACCTCAATAATAATAATGCTATCGCTTTTGGTGTCTCTGACAGAATTGATTCCGCTCGCAAACTTTTTGCTCTGATTTGCTCTAATGATACTTGTCCCAGACTTTCTGTTTTGCCTTATCTGAAGTCTATTGAACATCCTGCTCTTATGAAACTGCTCGATTTTGGCACTATCTTCTTTCCTCAAGATAAAACGCACAAAATGGCTTTGATTTATGCTATGCCTTTGGGCGGTAAGGTTTTTGAAAACGGCGTGTGTACCATCAACTTCAAAAATAATTATGATAAATTTAAGCAAACTTTGCTCAATATCTTGGAACTTATTGATGTGATGAAAAGTATGCATATCACACATCGTGCCATCCGTACCGATAATCTCTATTTTAGTGATGAAAACAAAAGTGAAATTATCCTCGGAGACTGTGCTGCCTCTTTTCCGGCGTTTCATCAGCCCCCTGTTTTTGAAACTATTGAAAGTATTTATGCCGACAAAGATGCCAGAGGTAACGGAAATGATAAAAATGACGTGTATTCTGCCGCCGTTACGGCCTTGTGTCTCTTCCTCGGTCATGATTTGGCTATTAATTTGTCGGGACCTGAAATCTTGCGCCAAAAAATTAAAAAAGGAAGTTTTTCTTTTTTTAATGCTCTTGAAAAAATTCCTACCGAGTTTTCTACCGTCTTTAGAGGCTTGCTGCAAGATGTGCCTTCTTTTCGTTGGGGGCATACTCAAGTGGCAAACGTTTTTGATGGAAAACAGGTCAACCTTAACTCGCCTGCTTCCCTAGAACGCCCCAAACGCGCCCTTAATATTAACGGTGAAAAAGTGTATATGCCTCATGATGTGGTTTATACCATGCAACTCTACCCCGATGAAGCTTATAGCCTTATTATGCAGGGGAAAATTGCCGATTGGGCTAAAAACGGTCTCGAAAACGAAAAACTAACCGCGCAAATCGAATCTATCGTTAAACAAGAACAAGCTTCTGCCGGAAACAAGGACCTCACCATCGCCAGAATTTCTATCTTGATTGATAAGCTGTTTCCTATTCGATACAAAAATATAACTTTCTTTCCCGATGGTGTTGCTAAAGCCGTGTTTAGCGCCGTTAAGGCTAAAAAATCTATTAAAGAATTTATTGAAATTTTTTCTTCCGACTTGATTAAGCTTTGGTATCAAGATCAGGAGTATTTGCGAACGCCTTCGAACTTTACGGAATTTAGGGTGTATATTATGCGCCAAGAAATCGGCTATGGAATCGAACGCATTATTTATGACTTGGATGCAGATATTCCTTGCATTAGTCCTTTGTTCGAAAAAGAATTTGTTTCTAGTGCTCCTCAGGTCTTAAAAGCTTTGGATGCCGCATTTGACCAAACTAATATTATGGCTCAGCCTTATGACCGCATGATTGTTGCCTTTTTGCGTTGCAAAATGGGCAAAAAAATTGATGAATTTATTTCGGGCTTAAACTCCAATCGTAATGAAGTTAAAGCTAGCTCTATCTTGCAACTCTATGCTATGATGCAGACTAAGTTCGGACCGACTAAGCTCGTTAATCTTGCTCACTGGTTGGCTAATTTTGCAAAACCGATGATCCAAATTTATCATAACAAAAAATATCAGCGATATTTGGAAAAAGAGTTGCTTAAAACTTATCCGGCCGGTAAAATTTATGAAATTTACAATCTATTAGAAAATGAACAGACTTTGGAAAAAGATCGCAATGGTTTTGCCTCCGTCTTAAATGAATTTAATTTGCTTAATTTGGAAAAAAGCAAAATTTCCGGAAACTCTGCTAAACTTGAAGAATCTGCTAAAGCTGCCGCTCTTAAATTAGCTACTATTTTTGCGGTGTTGGCCATGATTGTCTCTTTTGCTTATAACCTTATTAAATGGGTGTTACAATAATGAATCAGAAAAATTCTAAAATTAATAAAGGTCCTCAATTTGCTAAAGCTTACAAAAACTTATCCTTTTTGCAGAAATTTTTGCTTTTTGCTTTGCTTATCTTCTTGATTTTTATTTCTTTTCCGATTGTGTTGTTGCTCATCTTCGGCTTGCTGCCTACCATTACTATTATGTATACCGATCGGCAAAATTATGATAAGCAACTGATTATCGGCTGTTTTAATATTTCGGGGGTGTTCTTTTATCTCTTCGGCTTACTTTCTAAATTTTCTCTTGGCTTAACTAACAATATTGCCGATAACATCTTTATGCTGATTGTTATGCTCGGATGTGCCGCTATTGGCGTTTTGGTGTATTCCGAACTCCCTAATCTCTATGCTTATTTTTATAAAATTTCGGCTCAGAAACGTATCGAAAGAATTGATGCCAAACTTAACAAATTACGTGAAGAATGGGGCGATGATATCGCTGGCTCCTCTCTCGAGCTAAGTGATAACACGAGCAAATAACTGTCATTAACTTTTTATCTCAATTGACTTGGTTTTACCTTTTTGATATTACTATCTTTAGCTTTTGTTGTTTTTTGAAGGTATATTCCATGTGGCGAAAAATTGATTCTTTTGTGGATTTTTTGACCCTTAAATCAAAGCCCTTTGCTCAGTTCATAAACTCTTTTTATAAAAGGTTTTTGGCTTTTTATTGCTCCTTTTGTGCCAATTGGTTTGTGAAAAAAATTGCTCGCTTTTTGAACTCTTCCGCCGTGTATCGGAAAAAGGTGCTTGATTCTAATTTGTTTTATAAATTTCGTCTCTTAAGCCTTGTGGCAATTGCTGTTTTGGGCATTGGTTTTGTTTGGAAATCTTCTTTATCCGCTGCATGGGTGGTTGCTCTTACGCTTGTTTTAATGTGGTTTGTTTTTCGCGGATATCGGGCAGCTTATGTTGTGGCTTGCGCTATATTCGCCTTATTGACTCTTGTTGATGTGTTTTATGACGGATGGAGCGCTTTGCTCTTTTTATGCGGTTTAATTGTCGCATCAATCATTTGGTTCTTGGCTTTTAACGCTGAAATGGTGCGCGTTAATCTCGAAAAGTCTTTCCAACTCAGAAAAAAAGCTTATAGCCTGCACAAAGATATGGTTGTGGCTTGTCTTTTGCTCTTGTTGGTTTTATTGGGAGGGCTTGTAAAATATGGTTTTTCTCATCCGGCTGAAGGCAATAACGTTTCTGAAATTCCGACCGTTTCTCAGAATCAAAAACTCTCTCTTGCTGCCGGTACTGCCGCCAGACATTTGTACGGGTATCAAGATTATTGCCACAAACAAGGGTATAATCTCGTGATTTATCCTGAAGTGTTTCGCTCTAAGTTTGCTACGCATCTTGCTAAAATTGAAAAAGATTTGAGCCAATATGGTGAGACAACACAAACTTTTTATAACCAAGCAAAATCTCGCTTAGGGCGTAAGCTTGAGGACAGTATTGCCGTGGATATTGAAAATATTCGCCGGCAGGCTATTATTGAGCTTGTTGCCGTTAACCAAAATACTGAACCGCAAAATGTGAGATGGAATAATGATATGTCTAAGCTTATTTCTACTGCTGAGGCTTGCGCGCTTTTTGATGAAATGGCTGAGACGATTTTGCTTAAACCAAATGCTTCTTTTCAACAAATTATGAGCTATTAATGTTAAATTGGATTTGGGCCGGATTTTTTATTGTTGCTTTTGTTTGTGCCGGAATTAAATCGGTTTGTTTTGCCGATTTTTTGATTTGGAATGAATTGGGCAAAAGTTTGTTTGATGCGGCTAAACTGGGTTTTTCTATTTCTATTAATTTGACTGGTTTGTTGTGTTTTTGGCTGGGGATTTTAAAAATTGCTGAATTATCCGGTGCTACTGATGGGCTCGCCAAACTCTTGCGTCCCTTGTTTGCTAAAATTTTTCCGGATGTGCCGCAAAATTCTCCCGCTTTTGGGTCCATAATCATGAATATGGCGGCTAATATGCTGGGGTTGGATAACGCTGCAACGCCTATGGGGCTTAAAGCTATGGAACAGCTCCAAGATATTAATCCGCATAAAGACAGCGCGTCTTCAGCCCAGATTATGTTTATTGTTTTGAATGCTTCGGCAGTGACGCTTATTCCGATTACGATTTTGATGTATCGCATGGAGCTTGGGTCTCTTAACCCCAGCGCGGTGTTTGTGCCGATTTTGATTGCGACTTTTGCTTCGACTTTGGTTGGTTTTTTGGCCGTTGCTTTTTCTCAAAAGCTTAATATTTTTAATAAAGTGGTATTAAGCTATTTATTAATATTTATCGGACTTATTCTTGCCTTGGCTTTAGGATTTTATGGTTTGCCGGTAGATAAGAGACTGATTATTTCTTCGGCTTTTAGCAATTTTGTTTTGATTGCCATTATTGTGGGATTTATTATCCTCGGTCTCAGAAAAAAGCTTAATGTTTATGATACTTTTATTCTTGGGGCAAAAGAAGGTTTTTCGGTCGCCGTTAAAATTATTCCTTATTTGGTGGCCATGTTGACGGCTATTGCCGTTTTAAGGGCATCCGGTGCTTTGGATTTTTTGATTTTGGGGTTGGAAAAATGTTTTGCCTTTGTGGGATGTGACACGGATTTTGTTGCCGCTTTGCCGACTGCTTTAATGAAGCCTCTGTCTGGCAGCGGGGCCCGCGCCATGATGATTGAGACAATGCAAAACTTTGGGGCTGATTCTTTTCCGGCCTTTGTTTCTTGTATTGTTCAAGGCTCTACCGAAACAACATTTTATGTTTTGGCTCTTTATTTCGGGGCCGTGAAAATTTCTCAAACCGGGGCGGCTTTGCCTTGTGCTCTTTTAGCTGATTTGGCGGGAATCATCGTGGCTATTTTTATGGCTTATTTATTTTATTAATATTTTCTACAGCCATTTTAAGCGTTTCATCATAACAACCAAAACGGCGCACATAATCGTTAAAATAGCGCAAACTATGGCAAAGGCATAAGGACTGTCGGCATAGGGTATGCCCTGAACATTTATACCTAGCAAGCCGGTCAGTAATGTTAAGGGGGTAAATATAACCGTCACCAAAGAGATAAGATACATTATGCGGGTCATACTGATACTGACTTTGCCTTCAAGTTCTTCATTATAAATACTCATTTGCTCTCGGCAATAGTCCAAATCTTCTACAGCTTTGGTTATGTCGTTATAAATTTCTCTTATATCTTCTCGGTCTTCATCGGTTAAGGTTTCCCATTTATCATTTTGGAGACTCAAAAATATTTCTCTTTGCGGAGCGGTATAGCGGCGGATGGTGATTATGTTTCTGCGCATATCGCTTATTTTATTTCTTAAGCCAAAATCACTCAACGAATCCGTGTCTAATACTTTTTCCTCCATATCCGCGGTTTCATCCATTATATTTATGATTTCATTATTGATGCCGTCAGACATATTTTGTGCCAATCTTAAAAACAGTTGCATCGGACTGACGGGCGGCTCTTTTTCGGTTATTTGTTCCAACATATCATCTACGGCTTTTAGCGCATTATGCGATAAAGTTATGATTTTATTTTTTTCGACCCATACTCTTAAAGAGACCATATCTTCAGGATCTGCGCTTTGGTCATAATTAATACCTCGCAATATCATCACTATGCCATTTTTGTGGTGGAAACAACGCGGACGGGTACTGATGTCACACAAGGCGGCAGCAACATCCTCTGAGATATCATAATGTTTCATCAAAATTTTTTGTGCTTCCGGATTTTTATAATCCATATGCCTCCAAAAATATTTGTCTGTCTTATTATAGGCTATCGGTTTGCTGCTTTTGGTTATGGTTGAGGTTTGGTCTTCATGAATGTCGACCAAAAATGATTCCGTTACCTTGCTTTTTTTGGTTGTCATCGGCGTTCCTTTATTTTTCTTCAATTGTATTGTAGTTTATATATATATTTGATTAATTATTTTTTAAGTATGATATTTTATTGAAAAATTTGTTTTTACTGATTATCCTATGTTCGAGGGAGGGATACAACCATGAAGGCTTTGGTACAAAGAGTGTTGGAAGCGGCAGTTACGATTAACGAAAGTGTTTATTCTCAAATCGGGAAAGGTTTTTTGGTATTCCTCGGGGTTGAAAAAGGTGATACTCAAGCTGAAGCTGACTTTTTGGCTAAAAAAATTGCCAATTTACGAATCTTTGAAGATGAAAACGGCAAAATGAACCTGTCTATTTTAGATGTTAAAGCTGAGCTTTTGATTGTTTCTCAATTTACTTTAGCCGGTGATACTTCTCGCGGGAATCGGCCGGGGTTTGAAACTGCTGCCAAACCTGAGGAGGCTGACGCCCTTTATCTTTACATGATTGATAAACTTAAGTCTTTTAACATTCCCGTTCAGACCGGTGTTTTTCAAACTGATATGAAAGTTAAGCTTATTAATGACGGGCCGTGCACTTTTATTTTGGAAAGAAAGAGTGGGCAAAATGGTTGATGATTTTGAAAACACAAATCATAATATTGTTTATCAAACTCCACTTTCTCCCTTAGATGCTCAGGTGATGTTAAATCGCATTTTGTCGCTTAAGTGGGATGATTTGTCTTCCGCTCAAAAGGTTGAATCTGACTTATATGTTTGTTTGCAGCAATTTGACAATAAAGCGGAATATCTTATTTTAATGGCTGAAGTTCAGCTATTATTGGGTAAAGTTGAAAGAGCCCTTGCTTTTGCTTATAAAATTTGGGAAAACGGTGGTGAGCTCAGCCTGCCTTTTCGGTTGCTTTACGGACATATTTTATCTGTTCTTAACTTAAAAGATATGGCTCAAGAAATTTTTAATCCTGTGCTCGATGATATCTCCTCCTTGAATGAAAAATTTTTTGCGCCTTTGATTAATTTTGCTTTTGCGCACGGAAGGCGAGATTTGCTTTTACTTGTGGCGGCGCACGCCAGTCAAGATGTGTTTGAGGCAGTGCAGAATTTTGTTGCTTTTTATGACGCGCAAAAGTACTGGAAAGCCTTTGCCGCTTTTCAACAAATAATCTTTGCCAAATGCGCACATAACCTGCTTGATTTTGAAGTATCTTTAGATATGCGCAAAAGCTATTGTGTGGTAAACATCCTTTTATTTGTAAACGCTAACGCCTCAACTTTGCAGGACGCAATTAATGCCGACTTTGATGAGTATTGTGTGAAAAACGATTTGATTAATTATGATAATCTCTATATTAACGTGTCGGCAAAGGCTCAACATAAGCCTTTGGAGAATATTCTTTTGCCGGTGTTATGATGGAAGGCAGAACATCTTTGCCCCAATTTTCAGTGGCGCGTTTTTGTTGATTATTGTTGATTATATTCAACATTTGACGGCTTGTATCATCAAATAAATTTTGCATCAACTCATAAGCTACTTGTTGCTCATCTGCCGAAGTTTTATAGACTATAAATCTGTTGCGGTGTTCGGTCAAATTTTTCTCGGCAGAAACATCATACATATCGAGTGAAACGACCATTTGCAGACGATTGGTTTCATGATTCACCGCCTCTACTTTGGCGCGCAAAACTTTTGGGGTTAAGATATATTCTGCCAGATTTT
The DNA here is from genome assembly GCA_944391615.1 of uncultured Alphaproteobacteria bacterium. Lineage (GTDB taxonomy): Bacteria > Pseudomonadota > Alphaproteobacteria > RF32 > CAG-239 > HGM16780. The sequence continues at coordinate 70,041 of CALXUE010000006.1, read as the reverse complement.
TATTCTCGGTTATTAATATACGCGAATCTTGCTTAAGGTAGTCTTTTATGATATCGGCATAGGCTTCCGACGTACTATTATCATAAAAGCTCAAGGGGTCAACATAAACCAGAACACTATCCTTGGACGGGGTCTGAGCATCTTCAGCTTGTTGCGCTTTTGGTGCGGCTGTGGCATCCTGATAGGTTGGCGCGGTTAAAGCCTCGGTCATATTTTGCGCCATATCATGGGGAAGATTGGTCGCTAGAGGTTGCTCATCATTCTGCAAAGAACTCTCTGTATTTAATGCTGCATCTGAGGTATCTCCGGCAAAAACAACCTCTTTTTGTTTTAATTCTTCTTGCTGTTTTTGCTGCAAATTTTGTTGTGCCTGCGCTAGCTCTTTGGTAATTGCTTCAGACATTGCAGAGGTTTCTTCTGCTGAGATATTATTCGCTTGTGCCGGTTGCGACTGTGCCGAAAAAAACTCATCCACCGCCTGTTGAACATTATTTTGGCTGACATACCCTGACACCGCAACGCAAATTTTATCGGTTGTTTGCTCGGTGGTTTTGGTTGATAAATCCTCAATATAATTATCTACAATTTGATAAACCAAGACATTAAAATCATGAGAATCCATCTCGTTTTTATAGCGAGACAAGGATGCCATATCACTGATGGCTTTGAATGATGCTTTATCCGTTGCGCGTGCACGGGCCGTTGACTTGCTTTCGTCTTGTTTTATCTGCTCGCAGGATGAGCCTTGTATGATGGTGCTTCCATCTTCTGCTGTCGCGGTTTGGACACTAAGCAATAAGATGGATAAGGCTGCAAACAGTATGTCATAACTTCTATTTTTCATAATTTGCATTATAATCGGTTTTCTTTTTTTTCTCATCTGCTTTTTACAAGTTATTCACTCATTGATTTTTTTTATAATTATGTTATGTTTGGCAAAAGTTTGTTAGAGGATATAAAAAATGGTTGTTACATTTTCTGCTATTTTGATTGCTATGATGGCTTTGTTCCGTCCGTTGCAAAAGAACAGATTTTATGTTTTGCATGCCGCTCTTGTTATTTTAGCGGCTTATTATGTTGAACATCATTTTTTCAGAGCGCCGATTTTTGCTTACAAAACGATTTTGTTATTTTTAGTGTTTCATCTTATATCTATTAATTTTGTTACCATAATTGCTTATTGGAGAGATAAAAAAGCTGCTATTGCCGGCGAGTGGCGTGTGCCGGAAATTGACTTGCATATGCTGGAGTTGCTTGGTGGATGGTGTGGGGCTTTTCTGGCGCAAAAAATATTTCATCACAAAACAAAAAAGAAAAGCTTTCGCGCTATGTTTTGGCTGATGCTTTTCTTTCAGGTTATTTTGATTTGGTTTATTCTCAAAACCTTACACATTATCTAGTATTTACGCTGTTTTATGACATTTCGCATATTGCTTTTTGAAGTTTGCGAATCGAGTTCAGTTCAATTTGGCGAACACGCTCTTTGGATATCTTATAAGCTTGGCTCAAATCATCCAAGGTTAAGGCTTTTTCGCTTAAGCGTCTTTTGAACAAAATGTCTTTTTCTCTTTCATTTAAGCATGCCAATGCCTTGGTGAACAAGCGTTTGCGATACTGGTATGTTTCGGAGTAACTGAATTGTTCTTCTTGATTGGGCTTTTTGTCAGCGATAAAGTCCATCCATTCCGTGCCTTTGTCCGATGAACTATCTACAATCGTATTTAATGAGCCATCGTGTGATGACATGCGATTGTTCATATCCGTGACTTCCTGAACACTAACATCCAACGATTGAGCTATGTCGTGTAAAATACTCTCGCTCATCTCTTTGTCTTCCATCAGACGCAAGCGGTTCTTGACTTTTCTTAAATTAAAAAAAAGTTTTTTTTGGGCCGCTGTTGTGCCGATTTTGACTAATGACCACGAATTTAAGATATATTTTTGTATGGCGGCTTTTATCCACCACAATGCATAAGTCGAAAACCTAAAACCTTTATCGGGATCAAATTTTTCAACCGCATACATTAATCCGATGTTGCCTTCTGATATCATTTCGCTCAGAGGTAAGCCGTATCCTTTGTATTTTGAAACGACCTTGACAACCAAGCGCAAATGTGGGGTTATCAGCTTATAGGCGATACGGGGATCGTGACTTTTTTTGTAGGCTTTTGCCAATTGGTATTCTTCGTCATTATCCAGAATCGGAAATTTGCGAATGCTTTGCAAGTACCGGGTCAAATTGACTTCCGGCGAGAATTCAAGTCCAATAAGAGTTTCCGTCATTTTCTAAACTCTCCCTAAATGAACCTCTATAACTTTATATTGCGTCTTTTCTATCTGCAATCTATTCTTTAGTTTTAATACACTAATAATTTGTACTTGTCCAGCGGAGCAATTCGTTTTTCAGATTTTTCATATCTTCCGGAAGTTCGGCCGTAAATGAAAGGTATTGTCCCGTGCGGGGATGTATGAACCCTAATGTTGCGGCATGCAAAGCCTGTCTGGGAAAGTCATTAAGATAGAACTTTAATCCTTGCGGTATGGCCAGAGATGTTTTGTGATTTTTGGTGTATACCTTATCTCCTATCAGATTACAGCCTTTGGATGACAGGTGCACTCTGATTTGATGGGTGCGGCCTGTTTCTAAATTACACTGAACTTCAGATGCCCACATTTTATAGCAGGCTATAGTTTTATAATGTGTGACGGCTTCTTTGCCGCCGGTTGGCACAATTGCCATTTTTTTGCGGTCATAAGGACTGCGGCCGATGTTGCCCTCTATCGTGCCGCTTAATGGTTGAAGTTGGCCATAGGTAAACGCATAATATGTTCTTTCGATGCTGTGTACCGCAAATTGTTCGCTCAAGCCTCTGTGCGCCATATCTGTTTTGGCAACAACCAACAGGCCGCTGGTTTCTTTATCTATACGATGCACAATGCCTGGACGCTTCACACCTCCGATGCCTGACAGATTATCTTTGCAATGATAGAGCAATGCATTTACTAAGGTTTTATCATAAGCTCCGGGAGCGGGGTGAACTGTCATACCTGCCGGTTTATTCACAACCAATAAGTCATCATCCTCATAGCGAATATCCAATGCAATGTTTTGGGGCTGGGGGGCGGCCTCTTTGGCCTCGGGAATCGTTATTTGATAGCTGTCTCCTTCCCTAACCTTAAAGGAATTGTCTATCATAACCGTATCATCCAAGCAGACGTTTCCTTCCGATATCAGCCGTTGAATCTGCGCACGCGAAAAGTCTGAAAAACTTTTGGCCAGATATTTATCAAGCCGAAGGCCTTTGTCCTTTGCTTCTACCGGGGGGCTTGTGTATGATTGTTCCTCTTTATCCATTTACAAATCCTATTTTTGCATTTATGATAAAAATACTCTATGCTTTAATTTTTGCAAGGAAAATCATTATGGATAAACTTAAGCTTTTGAAAATTTTGGTGGCTTTTCTTTCTTTTTTGTTGGTTTTTGGTATTTTGAGTGCCGCTACCATCATTTATCAGAAACTCAAAAATAATTCTGCCAATTCTCCTCAAAACATGCAGACTGTTCATCTTAAAGAGCCTTTCGGAAGTTCTATTAACTCTATGTTAGAACATAACGGGTATATTTATTTTCTGGTGAAGGACGGGGGCAGAGCTGATAGAATCGTGGTTTTTGACCCCAAAACTCAGCAAAAAGTTTTGCGCATCGTTCTTGAATAATTTTTGGGAGATAATTGCTTCATGGCTGAAAATGATGACAGTGAGTTTGAAAAGCTCTTGAATGACTTTATCAATAACCAACTGGAAGATGTTGATATTGATGATACGCTCTCTTCTCAAAAAAAGACCGATGTTGTTCACGATGTCGAGGTGCCTCAAGAAAACATACAGGTCGCAAATTTTACGCAAGACAACAGCGACATTGAGGAAGAGGACCCTGAATTAGATGCTCTTGACAAGTCTGAAAAAGCTCTGTTCAAAGCTTATCGAAATTTTGAAGATGCTCTTAACATGATTGCAAAGGACAAGAATTTGTCTTTTCGTAAGTTTAGATTACAGCCGATGGATTTGACGCCTCATTATAAACCCAGCAGAGGCAAAATTATTGCCGAAGATTTTGAAAAAGGTTGGGACATTTTGATTAAGGCTTATCCTGATATTGTGGGGCAAATTTCTTTGCAATCTACTGATGAGCAGCTTCTGGATTTTGCAGAAAAACTTCAAGATGATACTTTGCAATTTGCCATTATCTCCTACGTTGAATCGTTGATTGAAATGGAAGGCCGCGAAATTGCTTATAAGGAACGAAAGCTTAAGCGGGAAAAAAAGCGCTTGGAACGCGAAATATATTTGCAGCATCAGCGCCGTATTAATTTGATGAACAAATATATCGAGGCTATCAATAAAAAGAAATTTCCGATTGATGCTGACAGGCTGGTGAAAAACTATTTTAAAACCGCTCGCAAGGATGCTGACGGGGCTTATAAGGTTTTGACAAACAATCCGGCTGTTTTTGCCCCTATTCAAGTGGATAAAATAAAGCCGCGTTTCTTTGGGCTTATTAAGGTTAAACCTCAAGACGGTATTCGGATGAACCGTATTATCGGGGCTTTTTTGAAAAAGCTAAAAGCTTAATTGTATTCAACAAAAATAATGGACAAAATTTGTTTTTTGTGTTACTATCAAGTTAGATTAAACAAATGAATGTATGGTGAAACATATGGTCGACGAGAAAAAAGATAATGATACCTTTGAAGTAAGCGAAAATGAGACGCAAGATAACGCGAATCAGGACACACTGGAAGTTAATGACGCTAATCCTCAAGAAACTCAAAATCAAGATACTGTCAATGTAAATGAAAACGATGACGAAACCCTTGAAGTCAATGAAGAAGTTAAAGAGACAACCGTTAATGAGGCTGTTAAGGAAACAACCGTTAACGAGGCTGTTAAGGAAACAACCGTTAACGAAAAAAATAAAGAAACAACCGTTAACGAGCAGGTCAAAGTTCCCGAAGAACAAAATACTCCCGAAGAGAAGAAGACAGGTTCAATCACACGTAAGCCAGATGAAATCGGCGGAGCAGACTATGATGATAAAGAAGATAATATCTTCAAGGCCGGCGACATTATTGACTATATGTACAATGACTGGCTTATCGCCGGCTTAAACGGAATTTGGAAATGGTGTTGCAAAAAGACTAAGTCCGGATATTATGATAAAAAATACAAGCAACATTTGCAAGATGCTCAAAAACCAGCAGAAAAAGCTTTGCAGTCTTATGACACTTATAAAAAAATGAACGATGCCGAAAAGAAGGCTGTTGAAGATATTAACGCTAAAGAAGCTCTGTATGACAACGATAAAAGTCTTATTGAGCAAGCACAAAAAATTCGTGAAGGAAATTATGAGGGATTAACGCCTCAACAAAAAGCTCGTCTTCAAAACGCTGACCCCAAAAAGCTTAATCAATTTTTAGATACAAACAATATTGCAAAATGCCAAGAAGCCTATAATTCTTATCGTGTGGCCGCAGCGCAGTTTGCCAATAACTATGCTCAGCTTATGTTTATGGATGCAAAAATGCGCAATCCTGATGATACTGAGATTAAAGACATGGACAAAGCCATGGCTAAGTTTAAAAATGAGGGTTATCTTCTGTTTGCGCGCAGTATTGAAAATGCGGTTAAAAGCGGCAAAAGCGCCTACAATACCAGTGCTATGCTCAAAGATAATGTTGACAAAGGTTTGGATGTTATGCGCAAAAATGTTGTTAAAGGAAACTTTGTCGGCTATAGCAAAAAGAAATGGCTGGGACGCAAGTCAAAAGGCCAATATAAAGAAAACAAATATGTTCAAAATCTGTTGCAAATTCGCGACGGAACCGATATGAGCGCAAGATCCAAACAATCCATGCACGAGGCTTTGCTTAATGATCTTCAGCAAGAAAAAGCCAATACAAAGGCCTTTGATGTTTATATGCAGGAGCAACTTGCAAATGACAATGCGCGTGCGCAAAATAACGTTAGACGAGTCAAACTTAACAAATTAAAATCACGCTTATCTAACGATTATGTACAAAAGCATCAGACTCATCGTCAGTCGGTTGTTGCCCAAAACAACTTTAACAGACTGAATGAAGGCGGCAGATAATTTTTTGTTGCTGTTGGGAGCGCTCATGAAAAAATTTATTAAATTTTGTTTTGTCGGCGTTGTGTGGTCGGTTTTGTTATTTTCCGTGTTTGATTTTATTTTACAAGGAATTTGGAATTTTAGCTTGTTTCGGCTTCAAGACTGGCAACTCTTGAGCACCTTTTGGAATGAAGGCGGCGTTATTCGCTCGTTTGCCGATTATGTTTTTGTTCTTATCCTTATTGCAATTTTGCCAATTTGGATTTGGGGATGGAGAAAAGCTCTCAAAATTAAAATTATGGCACTTTTGGCCAAACCTTTTGATTGGTATTCGGCCCAAAAAATTGCCGAATATGAACAAAATACTGCGAGAATTGTCTTGAAAAATTTGGGAACTTCAGTTAAAACAGAATCTGCAGAAGATGAAATTAAAGATGAACTGAAAAAAATTGAAAAAGATTTGGATAATTCCAAACTTACGGCACAAATTCGCGATGCCGTTAATCAGAAAATTTCTGATGCAAAAAAATAATCTATTATTAACTTTGTTGTGCTATCTTACATGTCATATTTTAATTAAGGGTTTGATGCTTTGAAACCGTTGGTCATTTTAACACGAATTTTATGCGTCGGCCTCTTCTGGAGTTTATTCTTCATTGAAGGGGTTCGTGTTATTATGCTCAGAAACTGGCATTTTGACATGTTTCAATCCTCACACTGGAGTCATGCTTGGAATTTGTGGCTTTCCGGTTGGGTTATTAATACACCTAAAGAATGGGCCTTTGTGTTGATTATCTTAACCTTTATTCCTTTATGGTTGTGCGGTTGGGCTGCACTTAGCATGGTTAAATGGGAAAAATTGTTTGTAAAAGCGGCTTCCTATCCGTGGAAGATATTTAAGCAATTTTTCTTTAGGCCGGTTAAAATCATTACGACTTCTGCCGGTATGAAAAATATTAAAAAGAAAAAATCTTATAAAGAAGTGCGTCCCAGAAGTTTGCGCTTACCCCTTGACGAACGCCCCGAGCCTGAAAATGCGACCAGCTTGATTGCAACCAAGAATCGCTCAACTCTTGCTTCTTCCGCAACAGTTACACCTAGTGTTACGCCCAGCATTATACCCGCACAAAAAAGTATTCCCGTTGTTGAAAACAAGCCTCAGGAAACAAAGCAATTTAGTCATTCTTTGTTTGACATGGACAGCAAAGATGATGATTTTGACTTTAATATTGATGACTTTGATTTTTCAAAGTCTGAAGAAGAAACAAAACCTCAAGCTCCGGTTGAGAGAAAGACTGATAATAATTTTAAGAAAAATTTACCCCAGAAAAAAGATAATAATCGCGATATTTCTCCTCGAGAGTCTAGAGAAAACAGACCTCGCAACAATAAAAACCGTGATAATCAGAATTTGCCGGCAACATCCAAAAGTACTCAGTCAGCCGCTATGAAAGGCAGTGGAAGTTCTGTGTTTGATATTATTAGACAACACGGTTTTGAAACGATTAACGGCGTTATGTTTAAGGGAAATTTGATTGACTTTGTTTGTGTGGCTAAAAATCAACTTGTTTTGTGCTTGATTGACAAAGAGCCAGGTGACTGGTTGGCTGATGAAGAAAGATTTAATGATGAAGAGCCTTTGTGGTTTTCGGAAAGCAGCCACAGAATTTCTCCGGTGCGAAAAGTTGATATTGCTCGCAGGGTTCTTTCAGAAACCCTTGATGAACAAGGTATGAGGTTTAATGTTGGGGCCTTTGTGGTGGTTTCTATCGGTAATATCATTAATGCTGAAGATATGTTTGATGTGTGGAACGATTTGAAGGTGAATGTGACACGTATTGATAGAGGCACGCCTAAAGAAATTAAACTCTTTGCTAAAACTTTGCCGGATGCTGTGGAACCTATCGGCAGAGAGGACTTTGAAAAAATTAAAAAAATTGTACGTAACCTTGCTTAAAAGTGCTTAAAGGATTGATTGATGTCTGAAGAACGCGGTGAAGAATGGGAAGAATATGACAATGCGGTGCAGTGGATGGTTATTTCCGCTATTGTCACTTTGGTGTTGACGATTTTTTTGGCTGTTTTTTCGCTGCCTATCGGTTATCTTATCGGGGCCGGAATTTCCAAAACAAGCATGGATGTTGCTTATCGCTTTTTGCAGGCTGTTTTTAACGACCCTTCTTATTTGACTTCTCGTTATTGGAGTTGGTTTCAACAACTGACTCATTATAACGGACCTTTTTCGGTCAGTTTGTGGGTGCCGGTGTTGCCGTTTATAAGCTTTCCGGTGGGATTGACGATTGGTTTTTTGACAAATCCTTATCGTTTTCAATCTAATATTCATGGTGCGGCAAGATTGGCCACTGAAAAAGATATTAAAAAAATGCCGTTGCTTGGTTTTGACGGCTTTTGTCAAGTGGTCGGAAAGTTTAACGGCAAAATGCTTATGCTTAAAGAAACTCTGGCAACTCTTTGCTGTGCGCCTCCGGGTACCGGTAAAACTGCCGGCGTGGTGATTCCGACTATTTTTAACTCACACGGCCTGAGTATTATCGTAAACGACCCAAAGCCTGAGTTGTGCTATTCCACAACCGGAGCTCGTGCCAAAGACGGCCCTGTATTTGTGATTAACTGGGGTGCGGAAGACAATCCGGCTGAAGGTATTTATTATCCGAGTTGGAACCCGCTTTCGCCTAATGCATTGCCTGCTCCGGGACCTGACCGAGATATGTATATTGACTCTATGTGCAATATTTTGGTGGAAGAGCCTAAGGGGGGAGCAGACCCGCACTGGTCAACAACAGGTCGTGCCGCTTTGACAGGATTTATTCACTTTGTGTCTTTTAAATGTGAAAAAGCACGCGCTAATGACTATTTTATCGGGCGTATTTATGAAGGTAAAATGGATGATGAAGATAAGCGTGTGTTGGAAAGCTATTATCTTGAGATGCGTGATCCAATGGCGGCCAGAGCTATTCAAGATCTGAGAGCCGGCAGACTCACCATTGATAACTATTTGCCCATTGGCTCATGGGCTTTGTTGCCGGAGAAATGGATTGGGCATGAAGCCTGCTTGGCCATGATTTTGGAATGGATTACCGAAGCTCAAATCAAACAATCGGAAGAAATTAAGCGCCGCTTGGATGAGGGCGACCAGATGGCCGCTATGGCTGACCCGATGCGCAATATGTTGGAAGAAGCCATTACCGAAGCCAGAAAGTTTGGTTACTCACAACGGTGTATTGTTGAACTCAGCCAGCTCAGCGCCATGCCGGATAAAGAGCGTGGTTCCGTGTTGTCTACCGGTTTGGCCGGTATTGGTATTTTCAAAAACGCGGCTGTGGTTTCGCGCACGAGTTTTTCTGATTTGCAATTTAAGGATTTGCGCGGAATGAAAGACCCTGTGACTGGTGAGTGGAAGCCGATTTCGGTTTATTTGTCCGTTAACCAGGTTGATGCGCGCGCATTGAACATTATTTCGGGAACGTTTATTGAATTGATGTCATCTTATTTGATTGCGAATCCGCCAAAATTCCACAACAAGTCTGATGGCGTGATGGGGCCGTTCCCTGCTTTGTTTGTGCTGGATGAGTTTCCGCAAATGCCTAAGCTTCGCGCTATTATTGACGGACCGGCCGTCGGTCGTGGTCAAAAAGTGTCGTATTTGCTTATCGGGCAAGACTTGGGGCAAATTTCCGGAAAGTATGGTAAGGATGATTTGGAAACCGTGATTTCTACCACGGCTTGTAAAGTTATTCTTTCTCAAAACAACGAGGTGACTGCGCAACGTTTCTCTAAAATGATTGGTAACAAGACGGTGCAGACAACATCTTTTTCAAAAACAGAGGGATTGGGTAAAGGTACGAATCCATTTTCTAAAAATGTGTCTTACCAATTGCAGGGAACGTCAGTTATTTCGACTACGCAACTTTTAAGCTTGCCTATGCTTAAGCAAGTGGTGTTGATGCAAGGTTCCATTGACAGGCCGATTATGGCTGATTCTCCACGTTGGTATTTGGATAAGAAAATGAAAGCTTTGGCCGCTTTACCGCCTGCGCCTTGCGTGCCGGATTGGATTGTGGCGCAACGTGAAGATATTAATGAAGATATGTTAGCCAAACTCGGTATTGACTATAATCCTGAAGAAGATAACGGCGACGATGCCGATGAGGATGAAGAATAAAGTTATCCTTTGGTCATAAGATAAAGCCCGTTCTTTTTAGAAACGGGCTTTTGTGTTTTTTCTAAAAGTCAATTACAGGATAGATTTGCTTTCCTCCTGATGATGTGGTTGCTGTACCATACGTTGCAGAATTTGAAAATGCTATGTATTTTGGATATGATGTTATTTCCGCTGAAACAGATGGTAATTTAGTATTGAAATCTGTTGTTGGTATTAGATAATAATAGTAATACTGAGAGTACGTGTCTGATGGACTTGAATAACTTGAATCATATTGATAACTTTGATAATTTTTATCTATATCACCATCATTACTCGTAAATTTAGCATCCATAAACGTACATTTTTTATTTGTCTTTTCTCCTGCATTTTTGATATACATTCCCATTGTAACCATTTGATTATAGTTAAAATTTTTATTAAGTAAGGCATAAGTTTCTTTAATCTTTTCAAAATTTACTTTTATAGAATTAAATATTCCAGGGGCAGGCATATTCCAATCTCCAGCTGAGGTTCCTGTTGTTTTATAAGCTTTTATTTTTTGTATGGTTTTAAGCAAAGATGTGGATGCATCACCTGAATACCAATAGTATTCCGATTTATTACTAACCTCGTAAAGATAACATGGATAGCCTACTACATTAGAACGACTACACTCCATAATTTTAGATTCATTCACAATAGAATTTAATGCAGACGCCGTATTAAAATATTGTTGAATCTTAGCATTATTTGTGTTTAGTGATTGTTGTATTTGAGCTGTAATGTTTTTACTATCAAATTCAAGCGATGCTTCTTCTAAATTAGAAAACTCTTTCAATCCTTTAACATATATATCATCTGTTGATATACATTTTTCTTGAGGCCATTTTACATATTCTTCATCTCCACTTGAGTGTCTAGCATAAGTGTAACGATACTCTACTGCATATTTATTTGGATACTTAGAAAAAGTTGTGTATTTAACAGTTTTTAAATAATTGTTTAATGCTACAATATCTATTTTTTCTAAAGCCATGGCTTGGCCGTGGCCTTTGCCGTCAGCATAGACAACAACACCAATCGGAATTTTGCCAAGTTCTTGTTTTTCGGTACAACTACGATCGGAGTTAAAAACGGCTCCGGGGATACAAGTTTTTGCTTTTTCGGCATTGTTGACTGCTTCCTCCAATTCTCCGACTTTGCAATACCAAGCATTGCCCCACGGACATTTTAGACCATTTTCACAGGCTGAGTTACTGTCATATCCCAAACTGGCACAACTCGGGGTTTGGATACAGGCTGCATTTGCCGTCCCGCTCAAAACTACGAATGCGGTTGAATATAATAAAAATTTTTTCATTTTCTCCTCCGTTATAATAATTAAACTTTTCTCTCTTGCCCTTATTCAGAAGCGCAGTAGTTGCAATAATCGGTACAATTTGTTTTGCAACCGCTGACGATGTATAAGTTTGAACATTCCTCAAAGCTGCAGACTGTGCATGGTGGACATTCACTTTCTGAGCCCAAATTCGGGCAAGGTTTGCATTTTGAACACTTAACCACGCTTCCTGATTGACAAGTCGTTGCCCCTGTTTCACAGCCTAAAGTCCCGCAATCCAAAAATCCGGAACAGTCTTTTTCTTTCACTCTGTATTTTTTGACTGCCGTGGTGTTATTACCGTTGCATTGCACACAAGGTTCTCCAACCGCCTCATATCCGTCAGGAATTGAACCTAAGGTGTATTTGTAATCTGCCGGACAAGTGTCTTGACAACATTCCGCATACAAGCCATCCCCACAAACTTGCCCCACCCCTTTATAAGGCGACGTGCAGGTGGTATAAGATGACGGGCAGTCGGGAATACATTTGGCATAGTAGCCATTGGCATACATACATTCTCCGTCACCTTTTTGCCCATCCGGACAGTTGGTGATGGTGTAACCCTCTTTGATACAATCTTCAGGGCCTTTCTTGTCATATTCGCTCGGTGGTTTATTGCCCGAACCATTAATATCCGAACTCACAAAGTCCAAACCGGCGCAATCTCCCGTGTCCATAATCCAGCAGACTTGGGCTACCTTAACCAAAGATTTTTGATTTTTTGAAACTTGTTGTGGAGATAAAGCTCCATTCAAAGATAAATGTGTGTGAAGTGTGTTGAAAAGTGTAACATCTTTGAATATATAATTCATTGAAGAAGAAATATCGGCTTGCGCCGTCTCCGCAACAAACGCGCATACAGACAACGAAGCCAACAAGATAAACTTCCGCTTACTCATGATAATTTCCTTTCAATTACTTTATCTCCACGACTCGTATTATAGCACAAGGAAAAAAGTCTGTAAATAAAAATTTTCAAGGTTTGACAAGGGTTTAGGCAATCTTTTTTTGCAAAAAAAAATCCCTCAAGTTTTTATTCTTGAGAGATTTTTTCTTTCATCGGTTCTTATTTACTTTACACCTTGCCATGGCAATGTTTGTATTTTAACCCCGACCCACATGGACAAGGATCGTTTCTGGAAACCTTTCCCCATGTTGAGGGATCTTTGGGATCAAAATCTTTTTTATTATAGGCAAACGGCATACGTTTTTCATCTGTCTTAGCTTCGGTATCTGCATTTGGTGAAGGCTGTGCGTTGCCCTGCCCTAATAATGAACGCGGCGTTTCATGAATTTCTTGCATATTGCTGCGTTTTGTTTCTTGCTGCTGCAAAGTACTTTCATCACCTAACTGAATCTGTGCTCTGCAAATCAAAAATGTCAAGCGTTCCCTCAAAGCATCAAGCATTTGAGAAAACATATTAAATGCCTCTTTTTTATACTCATTTAACGGATCTTTCTGACCATAAGCACGCAGAACGATTGTATATCTCATCTGGTCTAACGCTGCAATGTGGTCTTTCCATAACTGATCCAAAACCTGAAGCAAAATACTTTTTTCAACCATATGAACCAAAGCTTCCGGAACATTGGCATTTTTGGCTTTAATATTTTCGTCAACAAAATTCACAACTTTTTCGCTCAGTGTATCAGCATCCATTTCCTTTTCCTGAGCCCAATCTGCCACCGGAATATCGAATCCGGTAATACGCAGCAAATCATTGTGCAAAGCATCAACATTCCACTCAGAAGGCGCACTACCATGCGGAGCATAAGAACTGATTACATCCGCAATATATTCATCCCGCATATCCTGAACCGTTTCAGAAACATCATCGGTAGACATTAATTCTTTGCGTTGTTCATAAATAACCTTGCGTTGATCATTCATAACATTGTCATATTTCAAGACATTTTTACGAATATCAAAGTTACGCTCCTCAACCTTTTGCTGAGCCTTTTCAATTGCACGACTAATCCAAGGATGGACCAAAGCCTCACCTTCCGGCAAGCCCAAACGTTGCAACATAGCACTCATTCGTTCTGAGCCGAAAATGCGCATCAAATCATCTTCCATAGACAAGAAGAACTTCGATGTTCCCGGATCTCCTTGACGACCGGAACGACCACGCAATTGGTTGTCGATACGACGGCTTTCATGACGCTCCGTACCCAAGACATAAAGCCCACCGGCAGCAATTGCTTTTTGCTTTCCTTCTTCTATTTCTTTACGAAGTTTTTCCTTAATCTCGGCAACTTCCTCAGGCGTTTCATCACCTTTCAAAATAGATTTCAAACGCATATCCAAATTACCACCGAGCTGAATATCCGTACCACGACCGGCCATATTGGTTGCAATCGTCACAGCCCCAGGCACACCGGCTTGCGCCACAATGTAAGCTTCACGCTCGTGGTGGCGGGCGTTCAAAACCTCAAACTTAATATCACTTTTAGCTTTAAGCATATCTGCCAAAAGTTCAGATTTTTCAATTGAGGTTGTACCCACCAAAATCGGCTGGCCTTTTTTATGACATTCAATAATTGTATTAATGATAGCATTATATTTTTCTTTAGCCGTACGATACACTTCATCATGCTCATCTTTTCTTAACACCGGACGGTTTGTCGGAATTTCAACACAATTTAAATTGTAAATATCTGCAAACTCAGCTTCTTCGGTCATAGCCGTACCGGTCATACCCGAAAGCTTTGGATAGAGTCTGAAATAATTTTGGAATGTGATTGAAGCCAAGGTTTGGTTCTCTGACTGAATATCAACCCCTTCTTTTGCTTCCAGAGCTTGATGCAAACCATCTGAATAACGGCGGCCTTCCATAATACGCCCCGTAAATTCATCAATAATCATAACTTTGCCGTCTTTGACAATGTAGTCCACATCGCGTGTAAAGAGTTTATGGGCGCGCAGAGCCTGATTAACATGATGAACCAGTGTCACATTAGCCAAATCATACAATGAGCCATCCTTAATTAACCCGACTTCTTTAAGCAGATTTTCGACATGAGTCATACCAGCCTCAGTCAAAACGACAGTTCTGGCTTTTTCATCTTTTTCATAGTCAGCCGGAACCAGTGACGGGATGATTTTGTTAACCGAAATGTATTTTTCAGAAGAATCTTCTGCCGCGCCGGAAATAATCAACGGCGTTCTGGCTTCATCAATCAAAATAGAGTCAACTTCATCGACAATGGCGTAATTAAATGGGCGTTGAACCATTTCCGCCAAAGAAAATTTCATATTATCGCGCAGATAATCAAAACCTAATTCATTATTCGTGGCATAAGTAATATCGCAATTATAAGCCTCTTTACGCTGTATATCATTTTTTTCATGAATAATATAATCCACGCTCAGTCCCAAGAAACGGAAGACCTGTCCCATCCACTCAGCATCACGTTTGGCCAAATAATCATTAACCGTTACGATATGCACACCCTTGCCTTCAAGAGCATTCAAATAAGCTGGCAAAGTTTCGACCAATGTTTTACCTTCACCGGTTTTCATTTCGGCAATCATACCCTTATGCAGAACAATACCGCCTATAAGCTGCACATCATAATGCCTTTGACCCAAAGTTCTCTTAGCGGCCTCACGCACAACGGCAAATGCCTCCGGCAACAAGTCATCTAGCGTTTCACCATCTTTAATTCTGGCTCTGAATTCATCTGTTTTGGCTTTTAAGGCCTCGTCACTTAAAGCTGAAATCGTGCTCTCAAGAGCATTAATTTTTTGAACTATCTTGTATTGTTTTTTTATAAATCTGTCGTTCGCACTTCCGAAAATGGTTTTTGCAATTTTACCTAGCATTATTTTTTTACCTTAATATATATATGTTTATGCAATTATACTACATTTAGTGTTTCTAAAAGATAAAGTCAATACTTACCTCCAAAGTTATAAACCCCTGTTAAAAAAGCTCTTGGAAAATTAAACCGCATAAGTTATATGAAATAAAGAATGCAAAAAAAAACACACAAAGGAGAAGATTCTATGCAAAACAAAATATTGGCCTTGGCTGCCTTATCTATTTTGGCTTTGAGCCCGAGTTTTGCTCAGGCCGAAGGTAAAGACGGCGTTGCTGCTATCGTTAACGGAGAAAAAATTACCGTTAAAGAAATGAAACAGGGTTATGAAGATAATGCCCCAATTAAAGAACAAGTTTCATTTCCGAAATATTACGAAAAAGCATTAGACATCTATGTTAACGGCAAACTGTTGTATCAGGCTGCCGTTGCTAACGGGGTGACCGAAACACCGGAATATGCCCGTGCCGTAAAAGCCATGAAAGAGGATTTGGCTCGCAATATGTATATTGATAAATTTGCCAAGAAAAAAGTTACCGAATCCGAAACCAAAAAGCTTTATAAAGATTACAAAAAAACTTTCAAAGACCAAAAAGAAGCTCATGCCAAACATATTTTGGTTGACACAGAAAGCGAAGCAAAAAGCATTATTGCCAAACTGAAAAAAGGCGAAAAGTTTGATGATTTGGCTAAAAAGTATTCTAAAGACCCTGTTGCCGACTTGGGCTATTTTACTAAAAACCAAATGGTGCCTGAATTTTCAAACGCAGTATTTGCCATGAAAAAAGGCAAGTTTTCTCAAACACCGGTCAAAACTCAATTTGGCTACCATGTGATTTTGCTTGAAGATATTCGTGATGCCGAACCACAACCTTATGATAAAGTTAAGCCCGGATTGCAAAAAATGCTTTACCAAAATGCTGTTGGTGAGCTTTTCAAACAGGTGTTGGATAAAGCGCAAGTTTCAAAATACTCTTTGGATGGAGAAGAAATTAAAGATCCGGTTGTGATGCTGGGAGCTCCCCAAAAGTAAACATAATTTATAATTTTTATAACGCTCGAGGATAAAACTCGGGCGTTTTTTTTGCAAAAAAAGATTGCCTAAACCCTTGTCAATCCTTGAAAATTTCTATTTACAGCTTTTTATTTCTGTGCTATAATGCGAGTCGTGGAGATAAGTTGAAAGGTGTTTCGAAAATGAAAAATAGAACTTTTTTGTTTTCAGCATGCAATGCTTTATTATGGCTTTTTAGTTATAATAATGTATATGCTGATGTTTCAAATTTCAAGACAACAGACAAGGATTTTTTGACCAACACACAACACACACAGTTTTTGTCTGATGCCTCCGGCTTATCTCCCGATAAGTTTATCAAAGTTGCGCAAGTTTGCTGGATTATGGACACCGGTGAATGTTTCGGCGTTAACTTTATTTCCGCTGACAGAGATTTGAATAATCCATCTAACCCTGAAGATTATGTTCCCAAAGGGCCGACTGATTGTATTGAAGAAGGTTATACCATTACTACCTGTCCCAATGGCTATAAGGGCAACAAAGAATGTTTGTATGCCAAAGGGTATTATGCCGAATGTATTGAAGACTGTCCCAGTAATTATAAGCAATGTGAAGAGCCTTATCATGGTGTGGGGCAAGAATGCGGCGATGGTTATTACGCCAGTTGTCAATGCGACTACTGCGACGGCTATTCCTACAAAAAAGAAGATATTCCCGATGGCTATGTGGCGGACGGGGCGCCTTGCGTATCCTGCAACGGCGAGGTGTATAAAATTAAGCCTAACCCTTGTGAGGGGTATCAAGATTGCGGCTCGATGGGCGGCAAGGTCGGAGCAACCTCGTGCTTATCGGGCACGAATATGATGTATAGCGCATGCAAGCCTTGCCCGAGTTTAGGGGAATATGACACCTGCCCGCCGTGTTCGGTCTGTTCTTATGAAGAATGTTCCAACAAATATTATGTGACGGGTTGCGCCACAGGTTGTGCCGATTATTGCGACTACTGCGCTTTTGAACAGTAATCGGGGAAAGAGAGAGAAAGTTTAATTATTATTTAGGAGGAGAAAATGAGAAAGTTTTTATTATATTCATCGGCTTTGGCAGTGTTTGGTTTTAGCGACACTGTACTTGCGGCTTGTATTCAGACCCCGAGTTGTTCAAGCTTGGGTTATACCTCAACCTCATCTTGCACCGGTGGAACAAAATGCCCCTTCGGAAATTACTGGAACTGCACCGCAAGCGATTTAAATGATAAGATTACAGAACAAACGAATAAGATTACGGAACTTGAAACCCAAATCACTGAACTCAAAAAAGAAGTTTCAACCGCCAACTGTTTGGTCGGAGATATATTGTATTCGGATATGACGTGCAATTCAAATTATGTTGTGTCAAAAACGCCAATCGGCGTGGTGTTTGACCATAGTGGAAAATTGGCTATAGGGTTGGAGCAATCTCAACAACATTGGTCATATCCAGATTATTTTGATGTTCCAGGGGTTGATAATATAACAGACCGTACATTAGCGATAGCAGACTTGGATGGGAAAAAGAATACAAGTACGGTATTGGCTTATTGTAAAACAAAAGGGAAGCATTGTCTGGCGTTTGAGTATGTGAATAGCTATAAGACAGAAGGAACAAAAGCAGGAGATTGGTACTTACCATCTATGGGAGAATTATATGCGATATATGGTAATATGAGTGTGTTAAATGTTGCGTTAGGGAAAATAGCGGCAACAAGGCTTGGTGCAAATTACTATTGGTCTTCTTCCGAGTATTCAAGCGACTTCGCGTGGAATTTGAGGTTCAGTGACGGATACGTGGACTACTACTATAAGAACTACCTTAGCGAGTACGTTCGTCCAGTCCTAGCTTTTTAGGCTCTTAATCAAAAACCACAAAGCCCGTTCTTGAGTGAGCGGGCTTTGACTTGTTATTTATAAATGCTGGCGTTATTTCTTCTCAACCGGAACAACTTTAATGTGCAATTCATCAAGTTGTTCTTGAGTGACAAAGTTCGGAGCCTGCATCATCAGGTCTTGAGCCTTGCCGTTGAGTGGGAATAAAATCACATCACGGATGATTGGCTCGTCCAAAAGCAACATAACCAATCTGTCCACACCATAAGCCGAGCCAGCGTGCGGAGGTGCGCCAAACTTAAACGCGCTAATCATTCCGCCAAACTTGGCATCAACCACGCTGTTGTCATAACCGGCAATTTCAAAAGCCTTATACATAATGTCCGGTTCGTGGTTACGAACAGCTCCGGACAATAGCTCAACACCATTGCACACAAAGTCATATTGATAAGCCAAAATATCCAATGGATTTTTGTTTAACAAAGCATCCATGCCGCCTTGAGGCATTGAAAATGGGTTGTGCGAAAATTCAACCGCGCCGGTTTCTTCATTTTCTTCATAGAACGGAAAATCAACAATCCAGCACATTTTGAATGTATTTTCATCAATCAAGCTCAACTCTTCAGCCACGTGGGTACGCAGTTTGCCGCTGAACTTGTCAAAGTGCATGCCTTGTCCGATAACAAAGATAACCGCGTCTCCGTCTTGAGCATCAAAATATTTTTTGATTTCAGCAACTTTTTCTTCTGTCAACATACGGGAAATACCTTTGATGCCGCCTTCTGCCCAAGCGATATAAGCAATTCCGCCCATACCTTCTCCTTTGGCAAAAGCATCAAGCTTGTCAAAGAAAGAGCGTGGTTTTGAGGCCAAACCGGCAACTCTCATTCCTTTAACGGTTTTTCCCTCTTTAACCATAAAGTCATAAACACCAAAGCCACTTTCGCCAAACAAAGAAGAACTCTCTTTCCAAAACAGAGGGTTTCTTAAGTCCGGCTTGTCCGAACCATATTTGAGCATGGCCTCACGGAACGGAATATGCACATAGGGTGCTTGGTCAACGGTTTTGCCGTTGGCAAATTCATTAAAGATTGTGCCCAATGTGTGTTCAATCACCTTAAACACATCTTCTTGTTCGGCAAAGCTCATTTCCATATCCATCTGGTAGAATTCACCCGGAGAGCGGTCTGCTCGCGGGTCTTCATCTCTAAAGCACGGGGCAATTTGGAAATATTTATCAAAACCGGATACCATCAGCAACTGTTTGAACTGTTGCGGAGCTTGCGGCAAAGCATAAAACTTTCCTGGGTTCAAGCGAGACGGAACTAAAAAATCTCTGGCACCTTCGGGTGATGAAGAGGTTAAAATCGGCGTTTGATATTCGGTAAAACCTTGTTCCCTCATCAATTCGCGCGAGCGTTGGATTACGGCTGAACGCAACAAAATGTTTTTGTGAATGCGGTCTTTGCGTAAGTCCAAAAAACGATATTTTAAGCGCATTTCTTCAGGTTCGCCCCCATCTGAAGCAACCTGTACCGGCAAAATGTCGGCTTCGGAATAAACTTCCAATGCTTTAACTTTGATTTCAACATCGCCTGTCGGAATATTTTTATTTACGCTTTCTCTGATGACAACCTCACCGGTGATGCCGATAACGGATTCAACACGCAGGGCCTCAATTTTTTCAAATAGGTCGGAGTGGCTGTCAAAAACGCATTGAGTGATACCATAATGATCTCGTAAATCCACAAAGCATAAGTTACCCAAATTGCGTTTACGATGAATCCAGCCGGCAAGCTTGACTTCTTTTCCTTTATCTGAAGCTCTGAGCTCGCCGCAGGTATGTGTGCGGTATCTGTTCATTTTTCCCTCTAAAAAATATTAAACAATAGTTTTTATGTTTTAACGCTATTTTTTTATAAAAGCAAGCATCTTTATCAGGCGGTAAACACAAAAAAGCCGCAAGGAAACATCCTCACGGCTTGAAAAAAATTTTTTTAAGAAGTTAGCGCACTTCAAATATAACGGATGTTAAATCCATCTTGGCGCAAATTTTTTTGACCTTTGACTTCCAAGTATCAATGTCTTCAGCTTCAAGCTGACGTATGGCGCCAAAGGCTAAGGTACCATACATGTATTCAAAGAATACGATGGTTACCGGCTCAAAGTCCGCAGATTGAATTAACATATGACAAATGTCGGCAGCATCTGTGTATGACCGCATATGGACAATTGCCCGAAAGCAGTTCAGCGGCAAAGCCTCATTCAGCGGAACAGTATAAGCTTCAAGCCGCAAATATGGCTTTAGGACAAAAGCAGCCTTCAAACAAGGTTCTTTTTCATTAAAAGCAACGACAATTCCGTTGGTTTTTAAAACATTCCCATTGTCAGGGATAACCGCAACTGCCGGCGACAATAGCTCAGGCGCGATACCGGCTTCAACCAGTGAATGCGACACAAATTCTTCAAATTTTTTTTGAGAAGAATTTTCTCCGTGTTTCGGAGCCAGAAAAATTGTAAACATAAATATAAATTTTTTTGTTAAACATAATGATAATTATCTCGCTCAATACTCTATACAAAATTTTGTCAAAATGCAAGCGTTTTTTCCGGCCTTAAAAAAAGTTGCAACTTGTTTCAGAATGGGCTATAACTTGAGTGTCAAAGAAAAGGAAAATATGCGATGATAAACCTCATAACCACAAATCAACAGCTTGATGAATTTTGCCAGAATCTGGAACAGCAAGACTTTATTACCGTGGACTTGGAATTTCATCGGGAAAAAACGTATTATGCTCAATTGGGCTTGATTCAAGTTGGAGCAAAAGACTTTGAGGCTATTATTGATCCCTTATCTAAAGATATTGATTTAGCAAGGTTTTTTGCGGTTTTGGATAACCCTAAAATTGTGAAAGTTTTTCATTCTTGCAGGCAGGATATTGAAATTTTGTATCAAAAAGCAGGGTTTATTCCGCATCCGTTGTTTGATACGCAGATTGCCGCCCAAATTTGCGGGTTTGGTTCTTTTTCAAGCTATGAAAGTTTGGTTAATGCCATTTTGGGGATTGAGCTTGATAAAAGCTCCCGCTTGACCAACTGGTGTGTGCGTCCCCTAAGTGAAAAGCAACTTTCTTATGCGATTTCTGATGTGACGCATCTTGTACATATTTATGAATTTATGCGGGACCAAATTGCGCAGACACACCGCGAACATTGGCTGGATGAAGAAATGCAGCCGCTATTGAAAATCGAAACTTATGAAAATGACCCGATGAAAGCTTGGCTGAAATTGCGGCAACATTCGCATAACCGCAAATATCTTACCGTTTTGCGAGAACTGGCTGCTTGGCGAGAACGGCGCGCGCAGCTTAAAAATGTTCCTAAACAAAATATCATCAAAGATGAATGTTTGCTCAATGTGGCTGCTGAAATGCCTCATTCCGTAGAAGAGCTCTTGCAAATTCGCAATATGCGCGCTGATGTGGCAAAAGGCAAGTTAGGCGCTGAAATTCTTGATGTTATTCAAAAAGTGGAGCAAATGCCTCATAGCGATTATGCCAAACTGCCGCCGGAAAAAAGAATTGTTTGTAATGCTAATTTGTATGAATTGTTGAAACTTTTGCTTAATTTGATTGCTCAAGATGAAAAGTGTGTGCCGCATATTATTGCTTCAGATGATGAGCTAAAACTTTTTTCGGCGCATAAAGACTTGGGGTTGAATATGCTTAAAGGTTGGCGCAGAGAGGTTTTTGGTCAGCGTGCGCTCACTTTGCGAGAAGGTAAATTGCTTATCAAATATAATACGGATGAGCAAAAAATTGAGTTTATTGAAGATAAATCATAAATCTTAGTCTTGTGCATAAAGTTTGCATAACGTATTCAGTAATTCCAAAACATTTTTATCTGCGAGAGAATAAAAAATGGATTGTGCTTCGCGTCTGGTCTTGACAATTTTTTCGGCACGCAATACAGCCAAATGCTGACTTAAGGCTGATTGGCTTAAACCGACGAGTTGTTCCAAATCATTGACTTTTAGTTCTTTATTGGCTAAATACATCACAATACTTAGGCGTTTGTCATTGCCTAAAGCTTTTAGAATTTTGGCTATATTCAAGATAATTTCCCGACGCATCACACACCTCCTCTTAAACACTGTCTCTAAAATTTAACACATTTTTCTAATAAAGGGAGATGCCATACAACTAATATTTATATAACAATTCGGTTAATAAACATAAGTTTTATATAATTGTTGCGAAAGAAATATAATAATGTATAGTGAAAAAAATAGAGGAGATTAAAATGGAAAATCTGGATTTGGAAAACTTGTCTTTTGAAGACGCACTCATCAAGCTTGAAAGCATTGTCAGAGAGTTGGAAAGCGGCCGCATTAAATTGGATGATGCCGTTAGTGCTTATGAAAAAGCCGTGGCTTTGAAAAAGTTTTGTGAGCAAAAACTCAAGGCGGCCGAGTTGAAAATCGAAAAGTTGGAAATCGGCAAAAACGGCGAACTTAGCACAACGCCTTTGGACAAGATTGAGGAATAATTAAATCAATGATGACTATCAAAGAAACACTTTCTGCGTATGCTCAGGCTTTTAATGCGCGTTTGAGCGAATTTTTTCCGCTTAGTAATTTGCCCGAAAATCGGGTGGTCGAGGCGATGAAATATTCGGTTATGAACGGCGGCAAACGTATGCGTCCGTTTTTGGTGAATGAAACGGGGAGCTTGTTCGGCCTCGATTTTGAAAAAACTTTGCGCACGGCGGTTGCTCTGGAATGTTTGCACAGCTATTCGCTTATTCATGATGATTTGCCTGCTATGGATAATGATGATTTGCGCCGCGGCAAGCCGACCTGCCATAAAGCTTTTGATGAGGCAACGGCTATTTTGGCAGGCGATGGTTTGTTGACCTATGCTTTTGAAATTTTGTCTGATGCCCGCACGGCTTCTGCTGATATTCGCTGTGAGCTGATTGCCAAATTGTCGTCAGGGGCTGGGGCTCTTGGTGGAATGGTTGCCGGACAAATGCTTGATATTTATGCTGAAGATAACCCTAAGCAAACTTCCGAAACAATTATAAAACGTATTGAAGAGATGAAAACAGGCCGCTTGATTAGCTTTGCTTGTGAGGCTGGTGCAATTTTGGGACAAGCATCTGATGCTGAAAGACAAAAGTTGTTGGAATATTCTAGAGGAATCGGAGTCGCTTTTCAAATTGCTGATGATATTTTGGACGTCGAGGGGGACCCAAAACTGGTGGGAAAGACTTTGAACAAAGATGCCGCTCAAGGCAAAATGACTTTTGTTAGTCTTTACGGACTAGATAAAGCCAAACAAATTGAAAAAGAACTGGTTGAAAAAGCGCAAGAAGCTTTAAGCTCATTTGGAGCAAAAGCTGAAAACCTGCGCCTACTGGCCTCATATATCATCGAACGTAAAAACTAAGGATGACACCTTAAGCCAAAGCCCGCTCATAATGAACGGGCTTTTGAGTTTTTGATTAAGAACCTAAAAAGCTAGGACTGGGCGAACGTAACCGAAATCGGCACTGTGGTACTTATCGTTGTAGTTCACGTTACCGCTACTGAACCTCAAATTCCACGCGTCGGTGCTTGAATACTCGGAAGAAGACCAATAGTAACTTGCAACAAGCCTTGTTGCCACTATTTTTATTAACGTAACATTCAATACACCCATATTACCATATATCGCATATAATTCTCCCATAGATGGTAAGTACCAATCCCCTGCTTGAGTTCCTTCTGTTTTATAACTATTCACATACTCAAACGCCGGACAACGCTTCCCTTTTGTTTTACAATAGGCTAATATTGTACTCGTATTCTTTTTTCCATCCATATCTTGCAAAACCTTCGTTGTATCTGTAATATTTTCAACCCCAGGAACATCAAAATCATCGGTAATTGACCACTCTTCGTCAGATTGCTCCAACCCTATCGCTAATTTTTTTCGACAATCAAATACCACGCCGATTGGTGTTTTGCCACTAACATAATCAGGATTAATCGTCATATCCGAATACAAAACATCACCAACTTGGCAGTTAGACATTACCATTTCTTTTTTGAGTTCAGTGATTTGGGTTTCAAGTTCCGTAATCTTATTATTTAAGTCAGCTGCGGTGCAGTTCCAGTAATTGCCAAAGGGGCATTTGGTTCCGCCGGTGCAAGATGAAGTTGAGGTGTAGCCCAAAGATGAACACGTTGGTGTTTGGATGCAGGCCGCCTCAGCCACCCCGCTCAAACCTAACGCCAAAGCCGATGAATATAATAAAAACTTTCTCATTTTCTCCTCCTAAATAATAATTAAACTTTCTCTCTCTTTCCCTGATTATTGTTCAAAAGCGCAGTAGTCGCAGTAATCTTGACAGCCCGCAGCACAACCCGTCACATAATATTTGTTGGAACATTCTTCATAAGAACAGACCGAACACGGCGGACAGGTGTCATATTCCCCTAAGCTCGGGCAAGGTTTGCATTCGCTATACATCATATTCGTGCCCGACAAGCAGGATGTTGCCCCGACCTTGCCGCCCATCGAGCCGCAGTCTTGATAACCCTCACAAGGGTTGACTTTGATTTTATACCTTGGACCATTGCATGAATTACAAGGCTCACCATCTGCCACATAGCCATCGGGAATATCTTCTTTTTTGTAGGAATATCCGTCACAGTAGTCGCATTGACAACTGGCATAATAACCATCGCCGCAAACTTGCCCCACACCATGATAAGGCTCTTCACATTGTTTATAATTACTGGGGCAGTCTTCAATACATTCGGCATAATACCCTTTGGCATACAAACATTCTTTGTTGCCCTTATAGCCATTGGGACAGTTGGTAACGGTATAACCTTCTTCAATACAATCAGCCGGCCCTTTGGGAACATAATCTTCAGGGTTAGAGGGATTATTCAAATCTCTGTCAGCGGAAATAAAGTTAACACCAAAACATTCACCGGTGTCCATAATCCAGCAAACTTGTGCAACTTTGATAAACTTATCGGGAGATAAGCCGGAGGCATCAGACAAAAACTGTGTGTGTTGTGTGTTGGTCAAAAAATCCTTGTCTGTTGTCTTGAAATTTGAAACATCAGCATATACATTATTATAACTAAAAAGCCATAATAAAGCATTGCATGCTGAAAACAAAAAAGTTTGTTTTTTCATTTTCGAAACACCTTTCAACTTATCTCCACGACTCGTATTATAGCACAGAAATAAAAAGCTGTAAATAGAAATTTTCAAGGATTGACAAGGGTTTAGGCAATCTTTTTTTGCTAATTTTATTCTTCTCAAGTTATTTTTCTTTATCGATTAAATTTTTGTTTACTTTTTCAACTTATTATGTACTCTATATGTTCCTGTTACGCTATGGAGGTGTTTATGGATACACGTGATTTTGAAAATTTTGACTGGTCTAGATTTAATTCTCAGTCTAAAGTGAAACATGGCAACATCTCTATGATTGCTTCTACCATTATTAAAAACGGTGAAGTTGTTGCTAACCCCTCCAGACAACGCTTTATTTGGCCTAGCTCCATTAAAGAAAGTGATTCTAATTTTTTCTCAAAACGTATTAAAGGGCGGTTTTAAGCATGATTAAAGGCTTGATGGCTCTTTTTACCAGCGGTATTATCTTTCATCCGATGGTGATGTTGGGAATTTTGTTTGGCCTTATTGAAGGTATTTGGCTCGATTTGGAGCAAATTTTGGCTCTTTATAAAAATTGGGCTTTTGCCTTGTTGGTGATTTTAGTTGCCCTACTCTATAATTTTACGTTGAATCAACGTTTTTTGGATGATGGTGTGTCCCTTGATTATAAACAAATGTTGAAACACACATTCACCTCCGTTGTGGCCTTTTATTTTTCGAGTATTTGCGGCGGGTTGTTTATTAACTTTATCATTATTTAATTTTTCTGTACTAAAAAAAACAGCCTTAATTGGCTGTTTTTTTTGAATTGTTTGTCTTCATTTATAACGACATATCTACGTTTTGACCAACGGTTTTTGACACCGGAACGCTTCTATCCGGATCAAGCAATACTTCTACCATTTGTTGTTGTGCCTCTATCTGCTCCTTTATCAGGGACATTTGCATTTCCTGCACCGCAAGAGCATATGAGCTTACCGCGCCTAATTCCGACATGGTGATTCTCCCTCTCTTTCGTTTTAATCTATATTTGATTATAGCATAAAAAAATTAATGAATCACTAAAAAAATTATGACAAAATTGTGGACTTTTTTGTCTTTATATGTTATCTTACCTGTGTTTTAGGGATTGATTTTATGCAATATAATAAAATTTTAGATAACAAAATTGCTTATGAAATTGTCAAATTCCACCGGATAGATACTTTGAAACGCTATTTTCCGGATACTCGTTCTATGGTTGAGTTTTCCAACTACATACCGCCTTATCCCGAAAGAAGAGACAGCGTTTTGGCTTTGCTTGCTTATAGCGCTGATTTGAAATTTGTAAAAAAATTTTGGCGAACCTATTTTTTCAATGGCGCAGATGATTCCATACATTCCCTTGAAAAAGACTTTTTGAATGGGACGGATAGAATCGGTACTCCTGTCGGGTATAAGTTCTTTCGTGCCGATGCTCCGCAAGATGTTCTTGTTAAAGAAGCTGAGTTTTTGGGACGGGATTCTTGGCCTGCTCATCACATAAAAAAACGTACCCCCGCACAAATTGACAGATGGCAGATTTATACCTTTTTCAAAAAAAGATTCCAAAAATGCTTAAAATCATTTGAATGGCAAGATTTACACTCCGAGCAAAATTGGGTGATGCTTGATGATGAGCTCTTTCGTAAAATAAATCTGGCTGATAAAAACGCCTCTGCTTGGCTCAAAAAAGCACCTTGTTTTCAAAATATTGTGTTGATGCAAAACTCTTTTGATGAAAATTTTTGGATTGAGGCAACCCAAACCGCTAAATCTCTATCCTTAAACAAAATGGTTTATGACCAGGCTACTTATGCCGATAACTATTTTTGGGCCGGTGATATGCTCAGAAATATTGATTCCTATGCCTTGCAGGCAAAAGACGAAAACAAAAATCTTCATCTCTTCTTTAATATAAACAACGGGGTGTTTTTGGTTTTGGACTCAGCTTCATCCTTGATTGCATCCAATCTTAAAGAAGGAAAATCTCCCGCTTTTGCCATTGTTAAAAAAAGCCAAATTCCCGTTGTTGGCGCAAATACAGCTTTTTATAAAAGCAAAGACAATATACGTCATATTACGCACGAACTTTCTCATTGCGTGGATATTTTCTCTTCACAAAAAAAAGATTATGTTTATTTTTCGGATTTGGATGTTATGAAGTTTTGCGATATGATGCAATATGTTAATCGGCACCACTACTCTGAATTTGTTTCCAAAATATATAAGCCTGTTTCCAGACGCAGTGAAATGATTGCCTATTATATGGGGGATAATCATTCTAAAGAGTTTTCCGACTCTATTTCTGATACTATGCGCAAGCTTTTTTATCAATATGCAGAATGGCGCCTTCATCATAACTCTGAAAAAATTGAACAAACAAAAAATCTTATCTCTCAGATGTTAGGCGAAAAATATCCTCAATGGCAGAAACTTTATGCTGCTTATGACACCTTTGTTTCAAATGCTGAAGAGCAGGCGTGGAATTTTGAAAAACAGCTTAAATCTAATCCTGAGGCTAGCAACTTTTTAACACAATATGTCGATTTCTTTGGTGATAATGATAAAAAATGGATTAAACAAATCTCTCAAGCCGTTGATAATCTCATTAATCCACCAAAACAAAATTCACAAACTCAAAAATTTGGTTTACTCTTGCAAAAAATATATCATAATCAAAAATAATTTGTGATATTTGGAGTTTTATGGTGTCTGACATTCGGCTCGGTTTGGAAATATTAAAAAAGCATATCGCCATCGCCCCTGAAAAACCGGGGGTTTATCGTATGCTCGGCGATAAGGATGAAGTACTTTATGTCGGCAAAGCCAAGAACATAAAAAAACGCATTGTGGCTTATTCTCATATCAACAAGCTTCCAAACCGTTTGCAACGCATGGTCTCCGAAATCAAACGCATGGAGTTTATTATTGTTGAAAACGAAGCCAAAGCCTTGCTTGTTGAAAACGAGCTTATCAAAAACCTAGAACCCAAATATAATATTCTTCTCAAAGATGATAAAACTTTTCCGCACTTGATGATTGATGTCGAATCGGATTTTCCGGCTTTGCGTAAATATCGCGGAGCAAGGCACGACAAGTGTAAATATTTTGGCCCTTTTGCAAGTATTGGTGCCGTTAACTCCGTGTTGGATACCGTGCAGAAAGCTTTTCTTTTGCGGTCTTGCAGGGACAGTGTTTTCAATAACCGAGAAAGACCTTGTTTGTTATATCAAATCAAGCGGTGTTCGGCACCTTGTGTCGGAAGAATTTCTAAAGAGGATTATCACTTGTTAGTACGCGAGGCTATTGACTTTTTGGAAGGTAAAAACGCCAAAATTCAGGAACAGCTTGCCGAACTTATGCAAAAAGCCAGCGATAATATGGAGTTTGAAAAAGCTATTCTTTATCGAGACAGAATCCGCGCTTTGACTAATGTGCAAAGCGGTTATAGTGTTGAGTATGCCGATATTAAATCTTGTGATGTTATCGGACTTGTCAGAAAGTCAAATTTGGTTTGCATTCAGGTCTTTTTTATTCGGGCGGGGCAAAACTGCGGAAATGTACCTTATTTTCCCAAGCAAACTGAAGGTGCCGATGATGCCGAAATCTTGGAAGCTTTTCTCAGCTCTTTCTATAACAGCCACATTCCGCCCAAAGAAATTGTTATTTCGCATGAAATTCAAAACAAAACTTTTTTAGAAGAAGCTCTTAAAACGCATATCAACACCTATCAAAAAGGCAATAAACGCAAGCTTATTGACCGCGCGCTTGAAAATGCCGCCGCCGCTATTGACCGCAAAATTGCTCTTGAAGCTTCGGTTAATGCCAATTTGTGCGAAATGAAAAAGGTTTTTGACCTGCCACGGGTTCCTCAACGTATTGAGGTTTATGATAACTCCCATATTCAGGGCAGCTATGCCATCGGTGCTATGATTGTGGCCACCCCTGATGGATTTGATAAAAAACAATATCGTACTTTCAACATAAAAAATCCTGACATCACCAATGATGATTTTGCCATGATGAAAGAAGTTTTAACCAGACGTTTCGAAAAAATGACGCCCGAAAACAAGCCTGATGTTATTTTGCTTGACGGTGGTTTGGGACAATTGCACGCCGTGCACGAAGCTTTGAAAAATTATGACTTATCCGGTATTGCCATTATTGCCATCTCCAAAGGGCCTGACAGAAATGCAGGCAAAGAATTTTATCATCAAGTCGGAAAAGAAAGTTTCTCTTTGCCTTTCCAATCTCCCATCGCATTTTATATGCAGAATATTCGTGATGAGGCGCATAGGTTTGCCATCGGAACTCACCGCAAAAAAAGAGAAAAATCAATCACTAAATCGCGTCTTGATGAAATTGAGGGAATCGGGGCTAAACGCAAGCATGACCTGCTTAACTTTTTTGGCTCGGTGGAAGAACTCTCTCAAGCATCGCTCAAAGATATTGAAAAAGTTGCCGGTATCAGCAAAAAAACAGCGGAAAAAATTTTTAATTACTTTCATAGTTGATTTTTTTGAATTATATTAACTTTAGTTTTTGTATTGTTAACTTTATTTTTAAGGACTGAATACCGTGTATAATCTTCCTAATTTACTCACTATTTCTCGTATTGTTGTTATTCCGGTTATCTTTTTATCCATCTATATCCACTCCCTGACTTGGTCGGTGTTGGCGGCAATTTTGTTTATTATTGCCTCTATTACGGATTATCTCGATGGGTATTTGGCCAGAAGCAGAAACGAAACATCTTCTTTCGGAAGATTGTTTGATCCGATTGCCGATAAGCTTTTGGTGGTGTCCGCTTTGCTCATCATTGTGGCTAATCGTTTGGTTGATGAAATCAGCTATATTCCCGTGGTTATCATTATGTGCCGCGAAGTGTTGGTTTCCGGATTAAGAGAATTTTTGGCTGAGGTCAAGGTTGGATTGCCGGTTACTCGTCTGGCTAAGTGGAAAACCGGCTTCCAAATGACGGCTCTTTCCCTTATCTTGCTTGGCGGGGTAAGTTCTTTCTTTGCTATTACAGGTGAAATTTTGCTCTGGATTGCCGGTGTTCTCACATTTATTACCGGTTATCAATATTTTGAAAAAGGTATGGAGTATGTTAGAGGTGAAGCTGCTTCTAAAATGATAAAAAAAGAAGTTAAGGCGGCTACTCAAAAGGTGATTAATGCGGCTTCTCAGGTAAAGTCTGCCGTGAAAAATCAGGCACACAAACATAATTTGAAAAAAGCATCTAAAAAAGCTAAAGCTGCTAAAAAATCTTAAGTTTATTGAGGCGGTGCGGCGGTATGGAAAAAGAAGTTCCTCATATTCTTGTGATTGATGACGACACCAGACTTCGCTCTTTATTGCAGAGATTTTTGCGCGAGAGCGATTTTTTGGTGTCTTCAGCTAAAAATGCCGATGAAGCCCGTTCCCGACTCAAGCAGTTTGAATTTGATATCTTGGTTTTAGATATTATGATGCCAAACGAATCCGGTCTTGAATTCTTAACAAAACTTAGAATGGACAGTGATATTCCCGTTATTTTACTCACCGCTATGGGTACTCCTGACGATCGTATTACCGGTCTTGAGGTCGGCGCCGATGATTATCTACCCAAACCTTTTGAGCCTAAAGAGCTTATTTTGAGGATTAAAAATATTCTTAAGCGCGTGCCTGTCTCTCAAGTTAAAAATGTTTCATCCCAACTTGAGCTCGGTTTGTGTCTTTATGATATGAAGTCTAAAGAGCTTTACTCTAAAGACGGTCATATTATTCATATTACGCCTGTGGAGCAAACGCTGCTTTCAATTTTGGCCCAAAAATCAGGACAGATTTTTTCTCGCGAAAAGTTGGCGGAAATGTTGGGCGCGGGGCAAAGTCCTCGCTCTATTGATGTACAAATTACCAGACTACGCAAAAAGATAGAAAAAGATTCTAAAAATCCTCGTTTTTTACAGACTGTGCGCGGCAAAGGGTATATGTTGCTGACGGAATAGTTTTTATTCTTTTTGTATGTTCCGGATATTAAACTTGTTCATTTAGGGCATTATTTCTATCGGCGCATCAACAAGCGTATAATCCAGCTCTTTAAACAACTTCTCCAGCTCCCGACGATTTTTTTTGACGGCCTGCACATCCTTATAAGGCGCTTTATACATCTCCGGTATTGCCAGCATCGTAATAACCTGTGTTCCCTTAAAGATATCCGGCAGCTTTTGCAGTTCTGACTTATAGACATTATCTTGTAAATCCATAACCGCTTGCAGTGTGGAGGCGGTCATTTTACTGACGCGGTAGGCTTTTATGGTTTTGTCACAAGTATAGGCCCATTCCTCAAGTGAAAAGCCTTCCTTTGCAACGATTTTTGCAAACTCGAAATGCCTACCAATTAATTTGAGGCGCTGCACCAACCTTTGGCAGGGATTAACCATATCTTTTAAGGTATTTATCGGGAGAGCTTGATTTTGTGATGCTTCATATTGGTTTATCAACCATCTGGCCTCCGTTAATTCTGCCTTTTGCTCAATGGTTTTGGCAAAATCTTTGACTTCGCCTAATGTTCGGGCAAAGGCTTTGACATCGGCTGAAGTTATCGGTGAGGTTTGAGTAGCATCTAGCATCCGAAGCTTGTCTTCCAGATTTTCTTGATTGGGATGCCGGCTCGGATAATAGTTTTCCGGGGGAACTATTTTTTTCAGTCTTTGCATTTGGCCGGCATCATAAGTTTGTTTCGGGTAGGTGATTTTTTCTATCGGATACTCGGTCGGGTCTTTGTAGCTCGGCCAAATCTCCGGTATCAATAAGATATATAGGTATGGCGACAAAAATTCTATGTTTGGGATGTCTTTCAGTTCTTCAGATATGCGTTCGGGAAATGTGTTTTTGGTTTCTTTTATGCCCGGAAGTTGAAGGATTTTGTCTGACATATTCGGTACTTGGTGCAGGTATGGCCCGATGTAAGGATAATATTCTTTCGGCAACTGCATAATCGCGGCATAAAGCATATCTTCACCCTCTCGCTTGAGGCGTTTATCGCTGCGGCCGTAATTGGTGATTTTTTCTGCAAAGTCAGAGCGAAATGTGGTGCCTATGTTCCAGCTATAATCATAGCCATAATCATACAAAGTGTTTTTGACAAACAGCTTTCTCAGCTCCTCCCTTGAGGGAAATTTTTCATTCATGTCCACGGCAAAAAGTGCGGAATTATCTTGTTTTTGCGGGATTGTTTCTTGTGGGGAAAGCTTAATTGGGCTTAAAGCGGTCCAACTCGTTGGCACAACTGCAGCCTGAACCGAAGTGGAGGTTAACAAACATCCAATTGTTCCTAACAATAATCTCAAATTAAGCTTTCTCATCTCAAGGTCCTCAATTATTTTGTGGATTGAGATTATTTAGTGTGGCCTCATAGCTCAGCTCCATACTTTGTTGAGCGGGTATTGTTATCAGCCATTCTTGTGTGGTGTTATTTTTTTTCTTACCTTTAATATTTTCTGATGAAATTGTCCAACCTGTATTACCGGCAAAATTTTGGCGATACAAAACTTCAACTTCTTCATCTTTTGCATTATTAAAGGTTTGTGTAACCTTGATTATTTGTTTATCTTTAGACAGGACTTTTGAATCTGTGACTTTTCCGCTTATGGTTATATCAAAAGCGGTGCCGATTGTGAGTTCTGCTTTTTCATTAATCGGAAGCATCGGTAAGAAAGCTTCTCCTATAAACTGCATATTACCTTTTGAGTCTTCTTCAAAAAAGCGTACTGTTCCATTTGGCAGGGCCTCACCCAAACCAAGCTCTTTTTTGTTTTCTAATTTATAAGTTATGCTGGGGTGTTGTCTTTCATATTGATTTAATCCTCGTGAGGCATAGCTTAAATATAGTGGAGATTCAAGTTGATATTCTTTTGTGTACTCAACATTATCTTTATCCATTAAGCTAACTTGTTTGGTTTGTTTGTTCAACAAGCTTGTTTTTTGTGGTAAGGTATAAAGATAATAATCGGCAAAAGACTCCTGACTGATACCGCTAGCTGCACTTTCCATCATAACTGCGTCGTTAGCCATGGCTTTAACGGCACGCGCCATATAAACCCTTGGTGCTTGCGGAGCGGTTCTCTGGACATTACCCGAAATCAGCTGTACGGTTGCATCTTTGTAGTCTATGCCACTCTCGTTGCTCAAGCTGACCAAGCTTTTTAATTTGAGTCTTTTATCGGATTTAACTTCTGCAACATAATCTGTTTTCCAATTTAAGCCGTTAGAGATATAATCCAACTCTACATTTTGGTGGCCGGATTTTTGCACCTTCGCATCTATCACCAATGTGGGTTCTTGGCGCAAGCCTGCCGGAATCTCACTATAAATTATGCGTCCCGGAAAAGATGTTTCTATTCCATAATCAAACTCTAAGACCGGGTTGCCGTGGCTGGCTTCCAATATTACCGCCTCATCATATTGGACTTCTCCGGTTTTTTCATTGTACAAGGCGGTTTTGACTTTTTTCCCGACCGAATTTTCGAGTATGTTTTGCGGGGTTATCAAATTATAATTATAATTTTGTTCTAAAACGCTTAATCCTTCACCTTGTATCATCGCGGTTTCCGGCATTAGTTCCGAAGAGACTCCTTCAAAGGCTATTTGATGAAGCCCCTTATCAAGATTAGCCGTACGGCTGTCGCTCACAAAGGCAAAGCCTGAGTTATAGATGCTCAAATGCAAATTGTTCCTTGCAGACAAATCTATTTTTGTTTCTGCCGCGCATAAGTTTGTCGTCAGCATCAATGCGCTTATAACACTACAGCAACAACCGAAAGTTTTCATTTTCTTCTCCTTTTATATTATCTTGCATAAAATATAGGCTTATTTTTCTTAAAAAAATATAAAAAAACGCTTTTCTATGCATAATGGGGCTGGACTCGAAAGAAATATTCTCTTACAATAGGGCATTCTTGGTTTGTTAGTTTTGTAAGGAGTTTGAATATGGCTTGGACAGATAAGATGGTTGAAGACTTGAAACAAATGTGGAAAGATGGTCTGACGACCGGCGAAATCGGCAGAAGACTCGGTGTTTCAAAAAACTCTATTGTCGGGAAGGTTCATCGTTTGGGACTATCTGGTCGCCCCTCTCCTATCAAAAAGAAAGGCGCAACTCCGGCTAAACCCGCCGCTCCTAAACCTACATCTAAGCCCGAATCTAAAGCTGAGGCCAAAACTATTGACAAACAGGTTGCCAATCAAGCGGAGAGCACAGAAAAAAAGTTAGCTCAACCGGAGAAAGTCTCTCCGGAAAAAAAACCTTTGGAATCGGAAAAAAAAGATTTCAAAGAAAATTTCAACTTCAATTTCAGCTACAAACACGAAGGTTCGAAAGAAGGGTTTACACGTTTGGTCGATTTGGACAACCATACTTGTCGTTGGCCCATCGGCGACCCCAAAGACGAAAATTTTCATTTCTGCGGAAAAAAGGTTAAAATCGGACAGACTTATTGCGAAGAGCATGCCGCCCTGGCTTATGTTAAAGCTAACCTAAAAAAATAATTATCGCTTTTATAAAATAACCTTTGTTTAACTTTTTTTGCTTACAATAGTATCTAACGTGTTATTTGAGGATTTTTACTAATGTCGTTAGGTACTATTGTTGCTTTTATTTTGGGTATTTGTACGGTGTTGGGCTCTATTGTTACCGCGACCGACAGACCTATGGCTTTTTTTGATGTTCCGAGTGTTATCATCGTCGTGGGCGGAACGGTCGTGACTTGTTTTATATCCTATGAAACAAAGGTCGCTATTGATGCCCTAAAAACTATTCTTAAGCCTTTCAAAAAATATCGCGATATGAATGCTTCTCTTAAAGATGAAGTTGGGCGAATCGTCAAATGGGGTTATACCGTACAGAAAAACGGCTTACAAGGTCTGGAAAATGAAGTTACTGAAACCTTGCGCCAGGAAAATCCTTTTCTTGCTTATGGGGCTGATTTGGTGGTGACCGGCTACACCGGAACTGAAATTCGCCAAATTTTGGAACATATGTTGGAAGAACAATCGAATCGTAATCGTATTGCTACGGCTGCCTTGATGAAAATGGGGGGTGATGCTCCGGCTTATGGTATGCTCGGTACGCTTATCGGTTTGGTGATTATGCTTAGCAACATGAGCGGCGATCCGGCTTCTATCGGTCCGAGTATGGCCGTGGCTTTGATTACTACTTTCTATGGCGTTATTCTGGCACGCTTGTTCTGTATTCCTATGGCGACCAAAATGAATGCCCGCTATGACAGAACCGAACTTATTAATAATATTCAGATGGATGGTTTGGTCTTGCTTGCTGAAAGAAAAAGCCCGCGCTATATTCAAGACAAACTTAATTCCTTTGTGGATGTTAAAGACCAATTCTTGATTGACCGCGATATGAACAAAGACACTTCCGCTTCAGCCAACTAATTGGGAGCCTTTTCATGAAAGAAAAAAAAGAAGTTCAAATCGACAGCTCTTGGCAGGACACTTATGGTGACATGGTGACATTGCTTCTGTGCTTCTTTGTCATGATGGTGGCCGCATCCAGTGTTGACCAAGCTAAGTATGAACAAATCCAAGCTGGCATGCAGGAAGGTGTCGGTAAAGCTGATGTGCAGCGCCCGATTGAAATGATGATGGTGGAATTGGCTGATGACATTCAGTCTTTGGATGCTTCTGACAAAGTTTCTTTAGGTAGTGATACGCAGGGGGTTGTTTTGGAATTCGGCGGCGATACCTTTTTTGATACAGGCTCTGCCGAAATTAAGCCTCAAGCTATTCCTATTTTGAAAAAAGTTGCCGCAACACTCCAATCTGACAGATATTTGAAATTTAATTTTAGTATTGAAGGGCACACCAGCAACAAAACTTTTTCAAATAGCAAATACGCTTCCAACTGGGAATTGTCTGCCGCCAGAGCGGCTTCTGTGGCTAACTTTTTGCAAGACAGAGGTATTGCTCATTCTCGAATTAAAATTGTTGGATTTGCCGATAATGTGCCTAAGCTACCTAATCTTGATCCTTTTAATGAACCTATCCCTCAAAATCAACTGAAAAACCAACGCGTGGTTATTCATATTGAGCCCAGAATTTATTAAATTGTATTATTTTTACCAAACAGCGGCCTTTTAAACCGCTGTTTTTTTGTTTATCATTATTGACTCTTTTGCGCGGTTTATTTTATTATATCTTAAAATTAATTATTTTATTGTTTTACTATTAATTTATATATTTATGGATACTTTCTTTGTTTCTGCCTCTGAAATTTGTTTATTTCAAGGACGGAAAAGTACAGTTGAAAATTATTTTCGGCTTCAGTTTTCTCAGGTTATTGTGCAGCTTTTTTTGGTTAAAATCGAAAAAGTTACCCCTGCTTTAGCTTGGAAAATTCTGACAGAAGGCGGGACTTTCTTTTATCCGGCATTCAAAATGAACGCATTGATGTTTCAAGATAAAAGAATTTATCCGCAACAGGAACTTAAAAGCAGTCAATATTTTATGTTTGGGGCGCATCTCTTTAAGTTTGAAAATGAGGCTATTTGGAAATGCAAAATTTTGGGAACACAAGAAATTGTGACCGCTTATGCCCTATCTTCCGGTTTGATGCCGGTTGATTTGCGTTTGGTCAAAGTTTTGTATTTGAATAAAGTTCTGGCTCTGGAATGGGTTTTTGATGAGGAAAACCTTAAGCAAGAGTTTTATTTGCCGGTGTTTGATGATGAATATCTTAAACTCAGGCACTCTAAAGGCGGAATTTGCGGCCCATTGGAGTTTGGGTATCAAGAATTTTCTTGCGGAGAGATCTATCGTCATAATGACGAAATTTGGATGGCTAAAGTGAATGATAAAGGTTGGGTTGAGCTGGTTCTCTCGCCTTTGTCTGTTGTTAAATCCTAAATCTGTTTAACTATGAAAAACTTTGAATTTATCAGACCTGCTTATGATCAATGTTTGTTTCGGGCCTCAAAAAATATTGCTCAACTTTATTTTTCCTCTCTCGGAGACAAAACGCCAAAGCGAGTGGCTTTAATTCTGGCTTCTTCTGATATCGGCGTGTTCGCTTTGTGGGCTGAATTATTGCCTAACGAGACGATGAACTTTTTGCCGGTGTTTGCTCAGGATGCTGCTTATACTTCTCAGATTGGCGAAGTCTTTCAAATTTCTTTGATCCACAAAGGGACGGCTTTTTCTTATCAAAATCATATGTATTTTTTTGACGGAGAAAAAATCTTTAATGTGCTGATTATCAACTCTCAAGCTTTGCTGGAATCTTATGTGCAATCTTTGGGATGGTCAGAAAACAATATTTTTGCCTTTACGCAGATTTATGTGCAAGGTATATTTAGGTGTTTTTTGACTTATGCCTGGCGTATTGTTAACTGGGATACGGATAGTTATTGCATTGTGCCGGCATTTTTTTGTGAATCTAAGCTGTTTGAACTCCCCTTCATTAATAATGGGATAGATTTTTCTTTTGAGTGTGAAGATATTCAGGTTAATGAGGTTTTCAAATTCAAACAAAATTTTTGGCAATTAAAAAATTCGGCTGAAATCGGCCTTTTTATTGAGCCGATTGGTTTGAACTTTTCTAACAGTATTATTTGTTAATCTTTTTAAGAGCAGCTTTGTTGGGCTGCTCTTTTTTTTATTATATTTCTCCCGTGGCGGCATTTTCGGCTGCGGCACTTTTATCAAGTGAATAACCTGTGGCTCTGACCGTACGGATATAATCAGGACCATGTTCATTAAGTGATTTTCTTAAACGGCGAATATGAACATCTACCGTGCGTGATTCAACATAAATATTATCTCCCCATACATTTTTTAGGAGACTCTCCCTTGAGTGAACTTTGTTGGGGGTTTCCATTAACATTTTGAGCAAACGAAACTCTGTTGGGCCTAAATGAATGAACACGCCATTACGAAAGACTTTTTTCTCCACCAAATCCATATGGATGTCTTCAAAGTCAAGTGCCTTGGCCGTTGAGGGCTCAGGGGCTCTTCTTAACTGTGCTTTTACTCTTGCAATTAATTCGGGAACGGAAAACGGTTTGGTGACATAATCATCTGCGCCGGCCGTCAAACCTTTGATTTTGTCTTCCTCTTCTCCTTTGGCGGTTAGCATTATGACCGGAATATTTTTTATATCCGGTTTGGAGCGTATTAACTTGCATATTTCTACACCAGACATCTCCGGCAGCATCCAATCCAATATGATTACCGATGGTTGATTTTTTTCTATCTCGCTTATGGCGATACCGCCTCTGTTGACATGTTGAACGGAAAAACCTTCTTTTTCAAGATTATATTTCAGCAACAAAGCCAGGGCTTCTTCATCTTCTACCAGCATTATGAGTTTAGACATTTTTATTCTCCGGATACTTCATTGTGCTAATTTTATGACATCGTCCGTTAAATTTATCTTAAGGCGTCCATATTCTCTTGATAATCACCCTCGCCTCTAAAAACGGATGTACCGGCAACCAAAATATCAGCTCCGGCCTCGATACAGCTTTTCGCGGTTGACGGATTTATGCCGCCATCGACCTCTATTTCAATATCTCTGCCGGCAATCAGCTCTTTAACACGTTGTATTTTTTCCAACTGACTTTCGATAAAACTTTGACCGCCAAAACCTGGGTTGACACTCATAATTAATATCTGGTCTATTTTTTCCAGTACATAATTTAAGACTTCTTCCGGCGTGGATGGGTTTAGTGAAACGCCGGCCTTGCAGCCCAGCTCTCTGATTTCATCCAGCAATCGGTCAAGGTGTGGTGCTGTTTCAGCGTGTACGGTGATGATATCGGCCCCTGCATCGGCCATTGCCTCTAGCATCGCTTCAGGATTTGTTACCATCAAGTGTACATCAAAGGGCAATGATGTGTGGGGACGTAATTTTTTAATCACCGGCGCGCCAAAGGTCAAATTCGGCACAAAATGTCCATCCATTACATCCAGATGCACCATATCGGCTCCGGATTCTTCCAAGGCTTTTAGCTCTGCCTCTAAGTTGGCAAAATCTGCTGATAATATGCTCGGGGCTATTTTGACCATTTGTTCCTCCTTGTTATTTTTGGTTTTATATTATTCCTTTGGGCTTAAATTAATATTAAAATTATGGCTATTGGTTGTTTTTTATTAAATGGTGATTATCTCTCTTGATGATATTTATTTTAAGGAGAGAAAAAATGGCTCAAATGGCAATTAAAATTACTAATTCCGATAATTCTAAACTCATTGATATGCTTAATGTGGCCTTTGCCGAAGAATGGTTGGCTTATTATCAATATTGGATTGGGTCTCACTTAGCTGTCGGGGTTTTACGTCATGCCGTGGCGGATGAGTTTATGGAGCATGCAAAAGAAGAACTTGAACATGCTGAAAAGTTGGCTAAACGAATCGGACAACTTGGCGGCGTTCCTCTTATTAACCCTAATTTGTGGGAAAAAACTGCCGAATGCAAATATGACGAACCTAAAAATCCTTGCGTTTGCAAGCTCTTGGAGCAAAATTTGACAGCGGAACGTTGTGCTGTGGCAAGATATCAAAAAATTTGTGAAATGACAGAGGGCAAGGATTTTGTTACTTTTCATCTGGCACGCGAGATTTTGGAAGACGAAATCGAGCATGAGCAAGAATTATTTGATTATATTCGGGATATGGAGCATGGCTGCTGCGAGTCCAAAGAAAAATAGACCAAAATTTTAAAAATATTTCGTTTGAAGATTCAATAACTTAGAGAGCTTTTATTCTTTTTTTCAGTTTATTAGCTCTCTTTTTATTTAAATTTTATATTGACAAAATATCGAAATTGTTATAAGTTTATGTCGAACTATGAGAGAGCTATTTTAATCCTATTCTCAAAAAAGCGGATTCATAGACCTTAGTCGAAGCTCCAAATAAAAAATGGTCTACCGCTTTCAGAGAAAGGCTGCTCCGGTTTTAAACTCACCGACAGCCTTACTCGTGAGGCCGGTCCCCCTAATACCGGCCTCTTTACTCCCCTTTCTTTCTCTTTTGTGATAATAAATAAGCCTCAGTCCTTAAACTGAGGCTTTTTCTTTTTAATAACTTCAAGTTATTAAATTTCTCCGGCTGCGTAGCGTTTTGCCATTTCAGACATCGGAATGGCCTTGATTTGGTCGGCATGACCAGCTGCGCCAAATGCAATATAGCGAGATTCGCAAACTTTTTGCATTTCTTCAATGGCTGGTTTGAGGTATTTGCGCGGGTCAAATTCCTTTGGATTTTCTTTGAAAATTTTGCGAATTGCGCCTGTGATGGCCATACGGCAATCGGTATCAACGTTAACTTTGCGGACACCTGATTTGATGCCTCTGACAATTTCTTCTACCGGAACACCATAAGTCTGCGGAATTGCGCCGCCATATGCATTAATCAAATCTTGCAACTCTTGCGGAACGGATGATGAACCATGCATAACCATATGTGTGTTCGGCAATTTTTTGTGAATCTTTTCAATCACGTCTATTGCCAAAATCTCTCCGTCCGGTTTACGGGTAAACTTATATGCACCATGTGATGTTCCAACAGCAACCGCCAATGCATCCAAGTGGGTTTCTGCAACAAACTTAGCGGCTTCATCCGGATCCGTTACCAAGCGTTTTCTGTCAATAACGCCTTCAGCTCCGTGACCGTCTTCTTTGTCGCCCTTACCGGTTTCCAAAGAGCCAATTACGCCTAACTCACCTTCAACCGAGGCGCCAACTGCGTGGGCTCTGGCGACGACTTCTTTGGTTACTTTTACGTTATATTCAAATGATGACGGAGTTTTGCCGTCTGCTTCCAATGAGCCATCCATCATTACTGAAGAATAGCCATTCACTATTGCCGACTGGCAGATATCTACCGATGAACCATGGTCTTGGTGAATACAAATCGGCAACTCAGGAAACATTTCTATTCCGGCTTGAACCATGTGGCGGATCATCGGGTCGCCGGCAAATTTTCTGGCACCGGTTGATGTTTGCAAAATCACCGGAGCGTTGACTTTTTTTGCGGCCTGCAAAACTGCGATAATTTGTTCCATATCGTTAATGTTAAATGCAGGAACACCATAGTTGTTTTCTGCTGCATGGTCAAGTATTTGACGCATTGTTACTAAAGGCATTGTTATCTCCTTATCTTATTTAGTTTATTCTTCTGCGAATATATTACCTCTGTTAATTTTTGCAAGTTTTTTTTAGGTTTATGCCATGCCTACTTGAATTATTGCTTGATATTTTGTCAAAAATAAAATATCTTTTGTTTAATGTTAAATTATTAATTTATTATCTTATGGAATATCTCATTTTTATTATTCTGGTGTTAACAGCCATTGTTTGCGGTTGGTTTTCTTTTTGGATTTTTTACTCCATTAAGCAATTTGATTTAAAGTCGCAACGAAATTCTTATGCTTTTAACAGCTTTTTACCGGCTTTCGGTGCCGGTTGTTTTATTTTCGCAGCCGTTTCTCTTTATCCTAACTGGAGTTACATCGGCTTCAGTGTTTATTTGGCTTTGGTGGGACTTCCTGCTCTGTGGAAAATTCAAATTCTTTCCGAAAGGGCTCGAGAAAAACAAAAAGAAATTGAAGCCGGATTACAAATGTATCGCGCTAATCGCTTTGCTAAAAAAGAAAAAATTGCTATTTATTGGTTTTGGCGGGTATTTGTAATTTGTTCCTTTTTTACTTATTTGGCTATTCGGTGGTTGCTGAAATGAAAAAAATTAAGGTTGTTTCTTGTTAAACAACCTTTTTTTATGTGTTTTTTAAGACTTTGTGTTTTATATTCTTTTTATGATGAACAAATTTATGACTTTTATAAAACCCTTTGAGACAATTATATCTCCGTTGTCGGCATTTTTTTGCGGGACGCTCTTGACTTGTGTGGCCTTTGCTTTGCTGACTTCTGAACTCTCCTTGCTTATGAATAAATTTGGAATTTCAACTTCCGTGGTCGGAATTATTTTGGCTATGTATTATGTCGGGTATATTTTTGCCTCTTTGACCTCTTTTAAAATCATTAACAAAGTCGGGCATATCCGTGCATTTTCTACTTATATTTCTCTTTTTTCTGCTTTGGTTTTGCTCCATATTTTTTCTCATAATCCTTGGTTTTGGGGATTTTTACGCTTTGCTGAAGGTTATTGCCTCGGCTCGGCTCTTTTGTGTTTGGAAAGTTGGCTTAACACACGTGCCAACAATCAAAACCGCGGACTCATTATGGCCTTATATATGGTGACGACTTATCTTGGCTCCGGATTGGGGCAACTTTTGCTCAATATTCCTAGTGCGAATGGAATGGGTATTTTTGTGCTGGTATCCATTATTTTTTCGGTGGCGCTGGTGCCGATTTCTTTGACGGCTCTTCCTGCTCCACAGATTAGCGTAGCTAAGAGTTTGAGTTTTCGCGAACTTTATAAAATTTCTCCGGTCGGGGTTGTGGGGTGTTTTTGCAGCGGTATTTTTGTCGGTGGATTTTATACCCTCGGCGCTCTTTATGCCAAGCTTGCGGGGTTGTCCTTGACGCAGACTTCTTTGTTTATGTTTTGGGGAATTTTGGGTGGCATGTGCGCCCAAATTCCGGTTGGAAAAATATCCGATATTATGGATAGGCGTTTTGTGTTGATGTGGGCTGCTGGGGCTATGTTTTTGGTGGCGCCATGGGTGCATTTTTTCCTTGGATATAATAATGTCATTCTTTGCATATCTGCTTTTGCGCTCGGTGCATGCACTTTTATTATGTATCCTATCAGCGTATCTCACGTGAATGATTTGGTGGATGACAACACACGTGTCAGAGCCAGCGGTTTGCTCATTATGTTGCAAAGTTTCGGTATGGTGCTCGGGCCGATTGTGATTTCGTTTGCCATGCAGCATTTGGGAAATATTTGGTTTTTGTTATCTTTTTCTTCTGCTGCTGGGTTATTTGTTCTTTATGCCTTCAAGCATATTGCCTGCCGCGATATTCAATACATTGAAATAACGCCAACACCGCCTCAGCCAACCTCGCCGACGCCTCTTTATCAAAATATTACGCAGAACGACTCTTTGCTGGACAAAGCTAAAGACGCTTTGGCTTCTAAAAAACATTAAAAATTTTTTATAAAAGAATCTTATTTGTTTTATCTTGTTTAAGGCTTTTTCTTTATGCCTTTTTTTTTCTCTTTCGTTTAACATCTGCATCATGGGTGTCTGCCCAGACGATTGTAGTTTGTTTGATGCCTCTTTTCCACACAAACCATGCAAACTCCATGGCCGGTGAGCCAAAGCCCAAAAAATCGACCTTGTTCGGTATCACGATAATTTTGGCTGGCGGAAATTTGGCATATAATTTTGCCCTTTTCTTGCCCGTCAAATATCTGATAGGGAGTAACAAAGCCAAGCAATCATCCGCCAATTTCAGGCCTTGTTCTATAAATTCATATGCCAGTTGAAATGGTGGATTGGTCACTATATTGGCCACGCGCTTGTTTGATTTTAAAAAATCTACCCCTGACTGGCCATAGCCCCTATCCATTAAATCCGAACATTCAACATCTTGATAGCTCTTTTTCAAAACCTCTGCCATACGGCCGTCTCCACAGGCCGGTTCCCATATCTTGCCTCTAAAATGATGATATTCCAGCAATGCCTCGGTCACATAGCTCGGCGTCGGATAAAAATCTTCACTTTGCCTTTTATCCTCTACCTTGCGTCCCAAAAGTTTATATTGCTCGTTTACAGTTGTTGTCATCTTTTTTCTTCTACAAAAAAAGGAGCTAAACTCTTGCTCCCCTTATTATCTCTCTCAACGAAAAAATGGTGCCGGTTAGTGGACTCGAACCACCGACCCACGCATTACGAATGCGTTGCTCTACCAACTGAGCTAAACCGGCTTTGTTTTATCCGTCAATGCGACTCTTATACATCAAGTTTACCTACAATGTCAATAAAATGCTGACCTCTTTCCATAAAGTTTTTATAAAATCCGAAAGACGGTGATGTCGGCGAAAACAAAACTTTGCCCCCTCCCAATCTGGCCAAACAATAATAAGCCATATTTACCGCCTCTTCCAAGCTCTCTGCCTCTACTAAAGAAAAGTCTTTTCTATTCACAATCTCCCTTATCTTGGCGGCGATTTTAGGGCCGCACTGGTACAAGGTTATCACCATTTTAACCTTGGGGTTGTTCTCTACATATTGGGCATATTCCGTATAATCTTGTGTGTTTTCCTCTCCGCCTG
The DNA here is from genome assembly GCA_944391615.1 of uncultured Alphaproteobacteria bacterium. Classification (GTDB taxonomy): domain Bacteria; phylum Pseudomonadota; class Alphaproteobacteria; order RF32; family CAG-239; genus HGM16780. The sequence goes on along the minus strand of CALXUE010000006.1, from coordinate 25,225 downwards.
AAATCACAACCATATTATCATCAAAGCTCTTCATTGCACCTAAGGCTGCTTCCGGTGCCGTTGAAATACTATCATTGATGAATGTCACGCCATTTTTGGTTGCCACATTTTGCAAGCGGTGGGCCAACGGCTCAAAACTCTCCATATCTTGGGCTGCCTGCTTGATATCAGCCCCGATATAGGCCAATATTGAAAATACACCGGCTAAATTATCTAAGTTATGGTCGCCGCAAAGTTTGAGATTATTAATATCCAAAACTTCTTCCTCTTTGTTATAGAGCTTTTTGCCTTCTGCATGGAAGCCGCCCAACGTGTCATAATATCTTATGTCTTTGCTTTTTATTTCTGCCGCATACTTCATCAACTCAGGATTGCGCGCATTGACAAAGCTGACATCTCCTTGCTCTTGATGGGCAATTAAGTGCAGCTTGTCTCGGCAATAATTCTCATGGCTCAAATGCCAGACACTATGCACATAATACAAATTGGTAAACATGGCAATATGTGGAGAAACCGACAAGTCTGATGCCTGATAACTGGAAATCTCCGCTATCAAATAGTCAAACTCATCATCTATCAAGTCAATCAACGGGCGGCCGATGTTGCCTCCTAAAGCAACTTTATAGCCTTGTTTGGTCATTATGTGGTACAAGGCGCTCACGCTGGTGCTTTTGCCCTTCGAGCCGCTCACGGCGATGATTTTGCGCTTGAGGTATTTATGTCTTATCTCAGACAATACCAAATCTGTTGATGAGGTAACTTTTACCCCCTGCTTTTGGGCTGATATTATCTCGTCCTTATATTTGCTCACCCCAGGGGATTTGATAATCACATCTGTGTTTGTCAGCAGATTCTCCAAAGCATCTCCGCTATATGCAGGATAGGACTTAAACTCTTCCGGAACATTGGTTTCTTTATCATTATAAATGCAAACTTTATTATCAAGCCCGCGTTTTTTCAGAAAGCGCAAAACATCTTGTCCTTCTGAACCAAAGCCCCACAACATTATGGCTTTGTTTTTTAAGTCTTCTATCAACATTATTTATTACTCTCTTTTGCTGTTGGCGAAGCTGCTTTCTTTTTGGCGGCATAGAACTGTGTTTCGGTTTCGGCTGAAACTTCACTACCATGGTGAACGACAACCTGCGGGAACGGAATTTCTATTCCTTCTTCTATAAAGCGTTTGTTTATCGCATAGCGTATTTCACTCGGAGCACGCCAACCTTCCCATATATTTTTCACATATATTCTTAACTCAAAGTCCAATGAACTTGAACCAAAGTCTTGAAACAAGACATATGGTGCCGGATCTCTTAAAACTGTTTTTTGCGCGAGGGCACATTCCAACAAAATTTCTTTGACCTTATCGACATCCGAGCCATAGGCCACACCGACTTTTATCGGGTAGCGCAGCCAGTTGTTGCCGTGTGTCATGTTGCGTAAAGAGGTTGACAATAATGTTGCGTTTGGCACAATTACGCTGATTTTATTAAATGTTTCGACCTCTGTTGCGCGGATGTTAATCTGCTTGACCTTTCCTTCTTCTCCGTCTATTTTGACCCAATCTCCAACCTTTATCGGGCGTTCAAACAACAAAATTATGCCGGATACAAAGTTGTTAACGATATTTTGCAAACCTAAACCGATACCTACGGAAAGTGCACTGGCGATTAAGGCTAAATTTCCTAAACTTCCGCCCATCATCAGTACCGCCAAAATCGCTGCTATTACAAAATTTACAAAACTTATGCCTGAGGCTAACGAGTGTTTTATGCCTTCATCCATTTCCATATGGCTCAGTACATTTTCTACAATGCGGTTTCTGATTATTTTTCCGATGGTTAAGGCTCCAAAAAACACCGCAATACTAAAGATTATGGCTACAACTGATATTTCTACATCACCTACCTTAAAGCCAAACATTAGTTTTTTGAAACTTTGCAACAACAAATCTGTTGATACGCCCCATAATGACAATAAGGCAAATATGCCGACCAAAATAAATATCGGATTAACGCACAAGGTCAACCAGAAATTAATTTTATCTATCAGTTTGCGGCGTAATTTTAAATTTCTCACCCAAAACTGCATCAGTAAAATATGGTGCAGAAACTCTATGACTGCTTTGTGAACAATAAATATTGCGCCTATTATTATGCAGGAAATTAAGACATTGTTGAAGATAAAAGATGACAACTTTTGGTAGCCAAACAATGACAAGGCAAATACTGCTATGGATGTTACACTTGTCAGTAGGGTTATTTTTTGTTCCGGCTTTAAGGCGGCGTCATCATCGTCTTCCGAAGAATCCGGTGTTTCCGGCGATGTGCTATCATCCCAGAAGGCCGCTTTTACAATCAAAATAATACTTAACCCTTTTACCGCATTAGATATCGCATTGATATAGTAAACCAGGTCCATACCATATTCTGATTTAAGCGCTACGTGACTCAAATAACTGCAGATACATATCAGTGTTATGAAAAAGTAAAAACGTGATGTCAGCCTTTTGGCTTTGTCGGTTGAGATGTTGAACAGGCGCCATTCTTCATGATACGGCGTAAATGTTACGCGCGTAAGGGCTCGACCCAAAACTATGTAAAATAAAAAGTATAAAAATGAGTTTAGGGCAACGCCAAAAAATCCTATGGTTAAAAATTTGGAAGTATATATCCAAACCAAAGCTGCCGCTATTAATGCGGCCGGAATGATGCCATATGCCATGGAAACAAAAAATGCTGCCGATACTTTGCGACTATATGGTATCACAGGTTCTTTGCCGTTGTAGTGATAGCCCAAATGCCGCAAAATAAATACCCTTAAATACAAGGCAACCAGAGCAACCAAAATGATAATTCCCGTTACGGGAAGTGCGTTTTGCTTAACGATTTTTTGCTTTTCGGCTCCGAGCTCTTTATACCAATCAACCGGCGACGTGATGATATCTATCAGCAATTCAACAAACATTTTGTTGCTGTTAAAAAAGTTTTGCGGATAAATTAGCGGGGCTTGCTTGTCTAACAAATGTGATAGCAAGGCATTGTTGCGGATTTCCAAAATAAGCGTGTCAAGCTCATCTATTTTGGCCAAAGCAATATCTGCCTCTGACACTCGGGCTTTGTACTCATTTACTTCTTTGGTAAACTGTTTTCTCTTGTCGGCTATGACTTGTAATTCTTTGCCATCTTGCGGAGCCTCTCCCAAAGCTTCAAGCCTTTTTTCCGCAAACTGAAGTTCTTTTTCTTCTTCTTTTTTGTCATTTAAGATTTGTGATGACATCTGCGAAAGGTCATGAACATATTCTTCCAACCCGTCCGGCGAGGTTTTGTTCTTTTTCAGCTTTGTTTCAATCTCACTCAGCTGTTTGTTGATTTCTTTGTAATCAAGGGGCGCAAAATTCAAAATTTCTTCTGCGGCCGTTGTTTGGGCGCAGGCCGTTTGTGTTGAGAAATTTAGGCTCAATACAAGCAACAATCCCATTAGGCTTAATAATATTTTTTTCATTTTGCGTCCCCTTAACTCTAGTTTGAACGTTGGTTATTTTTCTTCAGCTGATTTTAGCAAGTCATGCATGACTGCATAGGCATTTTTAGCCATTCCGACATGCAAGTTATCGGCAACACACCAAAAGCTTATGCCATTGTCAACCGAAACGTCTTGTCTGACGCGGCTAACGTAAATATCATCTTCACCTTGCACGTCGACCAAAGAAACATATCCACCGTCTACTTTTTTATCAAATACGACTACCCCTTTGGTGGACTTCATCAATTTACGCGCTTCATCAGCGTCAATTTCTTCCGCACACTCAACATTAACATATTGCGCGGTTCCGATAAAAGCCGGTATAACTGCAAAATTGGCGTGTACTCTGATGTTTGGTCCCAAAACTTTTTTGGTTTCGGCATTCATCGCCCATTCAAAAGAAGTTTCATCGCCGATAAATTCTCCGGCTTGCGGAATGATGTTAAACGCAATTTGTTTGTTAAAAACTTTTTGATTATCAACCAAACTCTCGTTCATAAATATTTTACGCGTTTGGTCAAAAAGCTCGTCCATCGCCTCTTTGCCATAAATTGAGGTGGAAACATAGCAATTTACCACTAATCTTTTGATTTTGTATTTATCATGCACGGCTTTGAGCGGGATTAGCATTTGTGTAACCGCTGCCGATGGAATGGATACCAAGCCTTTTGATGCTTTTTTAATTTCGGCTTCATTCACGCCAGATATAATCATCGGAACATCCGAATCCTCAAATGTAGCGCCCGTGGCATCAACCACCTTAACGCTGGCTTTTACCGCCTTGGGAATAAAGCGTTTGGCAACTTCCGCCGTGGTGGCGAAAACTGCGGCATTTACTTGAGAAAAATCAAATGTCTCGAGGTTATGGACATCAAGCTCGGCATCTTCTCCGTATGAGACTTGCGTTCCTAACGGGGCATTAACATCTACAGCAAAAACATTGCTCGCCTTAATACCGTCTTCTTCCATAAAGCTCAAAATCTCGTGACCGACGCTTTCTTCCGCGCCGACTATTGCATATTTGGTCATTGTGAATCCTTTCTATAAAATCTTTGCTTTTTATATAACACATTTATTTTTAAAAGCGTAACTTTTTTTTATTAAAAGCAACAACTTCCTTCACAACCATATTTTTAGGCGCAAAAAAACACCATCGGCTTTGGTCGATGGTGTTTGATGTTGACTGTTAAAGCCCTATTATTCTGCTGACTTGTTGTCGTCTTTGGCTTTTGCTGCTGCAGACAAATCATCAGCAATACGAGCAGAACGGCCACGCAATGCGCGCAAGAAGTACAATTTTGCACGACGTACTTTACCTATACGAGCAACTTCTATCTTGGCAACATTTGGCGAATACAGCGGAAATACTCTTTCTACACCCTCACCGAAAGAAATCTTTCTAACTGTGAAGGAAGAATTTAATCCGTCATTCTTACGGGCGATGCAAACACCTTCATAAACCTGAATACGTTCACGGTCGCCTTCTTTTACTTTTGCATGGACTCTCAATGTATCACCCGGCTTAAAGTTAGGGATGTTTTTGCCTTCGGTGAGCTTTGAGATTTGCTCTTTTTCTAAATTTTCTATAATGTTCATCTCTTTGTTCCCTTGTTTTTATTTGGTTTTGTTTATATACCTATTCCTTTTTCAAATCAAGATATTTTTGATAAAGGTCAGGCCGTCTTGATTGCGTTATTTTTATGGCTTCTTGATGACGCCACTCGTCTATTTTCTGATGATGGCCGCTTAACAAAACTTCAGGCACCTTTCGGCCGCACCATTCTACCGGTCTTGTGTATTGCGGATGCTCTAATAATATGTTCTCGAAACTCTCGTCCGATAATGATTCCTCATTGCCCAACACGTGAGGCAATACTCTGATCACCGCATCTAACATAACTAATGCCGCCTGTTCTCCTCCGGTCAAGATATAGTCGCCGATGCTTATCTCTTCTATATGATAAGCCTCTAATACTCGCTCATCTATGCCCTCAAATCGGCCGCAGACTATGTTCAAACTTTCCGCTTGGCTAAGCTCTCTTACTTTGCGCTGGGTTAATGGCTCTCCGCGCGGGCTCATACAGATAATCCTCTCGCCTTTTTGGGTGTTGGCCTCTAAGGCTGCGCCTAATACATCCGGCCTCATTATCATACCTGCTCCGCCTCCGCAGGGTGTGTCATCAACCGAGCCATGCTTGTCAAACGCATAGTCCCTTATGTTTACTGTTTCTATTGACCACAACCCTTCTTTTAAGGCTTTGCCGGTTAATGAATATCCTAAAAATCCAGGGAAAATATCCGGAAATATGGTGAATACCTTAACCTTCATCACTTAAACTTTCGTCGTCGTCAATATAGTTCATCAGAACTGACTCTACAATAATATAACCTTCGTCAACATTAACTTCCGGTACATAGGCCTTGGTAAAAGGTATCATCTCTCTTTGGCCGCCCTCGCTTATTTTGATTTCCAAAATATCGCCCGCGCCAAAGTTATAAACACCGCATACCTTGCCAACTTCTGCCTTGTTTTCAGCCAAAATAACTTTCATTCCGACTAAATCTTCGAGATAAAAACTATCTTCAGACAGCTTGGGCATCACCTCTCTTGAAACGTAAAATTCCGTTCCCTTCAAAGCCTCCGCCGATGTGCGGTCGTCAATGCCTTTTATCTTGATACGCAAAAGCTCTTTTGAATGTCCGGTCACTTTAATTTCAAAATGCTTGGTTCCCGTTTGATCTTCAACTATACCGTATTTGTCGATATTGGTATCCGGCTCGGTAAAGCTTGCTACTTTGACCTCGCCTTTGATGCCGTGTACACCGACTATTTTGCCCAAACAAAAACGCTTTTCTTTTGTCATTAAAGTTTTCCGTTCAGTTTTATCCACAAAAATAACTCATATCTCTTGTTTTTATTATTCTGCTGAAGAATTTTCTTCACTTGCAGCAGCGGTAGCTTCAGCTGCTGCTTTTGCAGCTTCTTCTTTAGCTTTCATTCTCTCAACAGCCTTGGCTTTCGGAGCTGATTTTTTAGGCTGATTGCGAATTACCGGTGCAGCGCACAAGCCCATGTTTGCAAACAATTTTTGCAATCTTTCGGTCGGTTGAGCACCTTTTGAAATCCATGATTTGACTTTTTCTGCATCAACGACCAATCTTTGTTCATGGTCTTTGGGCAACAACGGATTGTATGTGCCTAATTTTTCAATGAATCTACCATCACGAGGAGCTCTTTGGTCTGCCGCTACAATACGATAGAACGGACGTTTTTTTGAACCGCCACGTGAAAGTCTGATACGAACTGCCATTTTATTTTCCTTTCTAAAGTTAAATTATGGTTTGTGATTTTCGTTTTATGGCTTAAAACGGAAATCTGTTTTGTCCTCCAAAGGGAAGTCCTCCCATTGGATTTTTTCTCATCATTTGGGCCGCCATGGCTTTCATTCCGCCAAGTTTGCCCATTTTTTTCATCATTGTGGACATTTGCTCATATGATTTGAGCAATTTGTTCACGTCTGAAACTTCTACACCAGCTCCGGCCGCTATGCGCTTTTTGCGCGAGGCTTTGATTAAATCCGGATTGCGGCGTTCTTGTTTGGTCATCGACAAGATTATTGCCTCTTGCTTTTTGACAAGATTATCACCGACGCCCGCCGCCTCTATCTGGCTCTTGAACTTGGAAAGCCCTGGAATCATCCCGATAATTGAACCCAAGCTGCCTAATTTTTGCATTTGGCGGAATTGGGACAACATATCTTCCAAGTCAAACTTACCTTTGAGCATTTTGTTGGTCATCTTCTCAGCTTCGGCATGGTCGATTTTTTCCATCGTTTTTTCAACCAGCGAAACAACATCGCCTTGACCCAAAATACGTCCGGCTAATCTGTCGGGGTGAAATTCTTCAATCTCATCAATTTTTTCGCCCGTACCCAAAAACTTTATCGGTGCTTTGGATATCATCCGCATGGAAAGTGCGGCTCCGGCTCTTGCAGAACCGTCTATACGGGTCAAAACTATTCCTGTAATGCCGACTTTTTCATTAAACTCTTTGGCGACATTGCACGCATCTTGACCAATGAGCGAATCGGCAACCAACAAAACTTCGGTCGGATTAGAGATTTTTTTGACCTCAACAACCTCATTCATCAAGGTTTCATCAATATGCAAGCGGCCGGCTGTGTCCAAAATAACAACATCATAGCCGCCGTTTTTGCCGGCTTTTAGGGCGCGCTTGGTTATTTCAGCCGGTTTTTCACCCTCAACTATCGGCAGGCAATCAACCCCGATTTGTGCGCCAAGCTGGGCCAATTGTTCTTGTGCAGCAGGACGATAAACATCCAAAGAAGCAAGCAAAATTTTTTTCTTACTCTTAATCTTATTGGCTATTTTGGCTGAGGTGGTGGTTTTGCCCGAACCTTGCAAACCAACCATCAAAATCACAACCGGCGGAACCGCATTAAAATTAAGCGCGCTCTCGTCCGAGCCCAACAGCTTAACCAACTCATCATGAACGATTTTGATGACCATTTGCCCCGGTTGAATCGAGCGAACGACTTTTTCGCCCAAGGCTTGTTCTTTAACCTGTGCGATAAACTCTTTCACAACCGGCAGAGAGACGTCAGCCTCAAGTAAAGCAACGCGTATTTCACGCATGGCCTCATCAATGTCTTTTTCCGTTAAGACGCCGCGCGATAATATCTTGGAAAAGGCGGTGCTTAACTTATCGGTCAAGCTCTCAAAAATTGTTTTTCTCCTATATCTCTCAAAACGGCATTTTTATATAGGCTATTGCACATCAGTGGGCGAAAACTCGCTGACTGATGGCACCCCGCAGAAGTGTATAAAACATACCTTTTGGGAAACTCAATTAAATTTCTGCTTCTTTATAGCTAAAAAAAATTTGAGAGTCAAGTGATAAGTGAATGTTTTTTTTGAAATATTTCGTCACAAAAATTTATGCATTATTTGCAAATATTAACTTGAAATTCATAAATTTTGCGATAAATTGTCTTTAGTTTTGTTATTATTGTTAAATCTAAAATTTTATTACTATGTTGACCGTTATTGCTTCTGCATTTTGGAGTGTTCTTTTTGTGGGTGTTTTGATTATTGGTGTCATCAATATTTTTTGTCCCTCAAAAGATCCCGATGTGCAAAATGATTAAGCTTTATTGCTTTTAAGAATTGTGGTTTTATTTTTCTTCCTTGAAAAGAGTTTGCATTTTGGTTTTTCTTTGAGCCAAAATTCAAGCTCTTTTTTTAACATTAATCAATTTTTTTAATTATTTATTCAATGAAAGCCCACACAAAAGATGATTTTTGTTGTCAACTTAAGTGTGGGCTTTTCTTTTGTTCTTATCTTATACGCGTTTTATTTCATGAAATAGTCGCGCAGATAATTTGGTAGCTCTGCCGTATTCACGCGAATCTGCTGCATGGTGTCACGGTCACGAAGAGTCACACTCTCCGGCTGCTGCTCCAAAGTTTCAAAGTCAACCGTTAAGCACAAGGGCGTGCCGACCTCATCATGACGACGGTATGCCTTGCCGATGTTGCCGGTGTTTTCCAGTGCGATGCGACCGATACCCAGTTTCATCAGGTTTTGTTTAATCTCATGGCATTTGTTCATTATCTGCTCGTTGTTCTTTTTCAACGGGATAATCGCAACCTTTATCGGAGCCAAATGCTTTTTCAACTTCAAAACAATACGGCTGTTGCCCTCGCCCAAGTCCTCTTCAGTGTAAGCCTCGGTCAACACGGCCAAAACCGCGCGGTCAACCCCCATGGATGGTTCTATTACGAACGGAACTTCCCATTTCTTTTTCTCGTCATTTAAAATCGCCAATTTTTGGGTTGATTCCGGATTTTTGTGTACTCTTGAAGTTAGGCCAAACTCCTCTTGCGCCTTGGTGTGGTTGCCCAAGTCATAATCCGTGCGGTTGGCTATTCCCTCTAATTCTTCCATACCGTGCGGGAACTGATATTCAATATCATAGCAAGCTTTGGCATAATGCGCCAAATCTTCCTTCGGCGTGGTGTAAATATTCATATGCTCTCTCGGCAAGCCTTGTTCTTCCCACCAGCGGATGCGAGCCTCTTTCCAGTATTCATGCCATTTTTCATCATCTCCGGGTTCAACAAAATATTCCAGTTCTGCCTGCTCAAACTCTCTTACTCTAAAAATAAAGTTGCGCGGCGTAATCTCGTTGCGGAAAGACTTGCCGATTTGGGCAATACCAAATGGCAATTTTCTTGATGTCGAATCGACAACATTCTTAAACTGGGTAAATATCGCTTGTGCCGTTTCGGGGCGCAAATAGGCTATATTTTCGGCGTTATCAACCGGACCAACGGTGGTTTTGAACATCAAGTTAAACGGTCTGGGCTCGGTTAAATCGGTTGAGCCGCAGTTTGGACATTTGCCGTCCTTAATATGGTCGGCTCTGAATCTGCCCTTGCATTTGCGGCAATCCGTCATCGGGTCAGAAAATGTGTCTTCATGCCCTGAATAGTGCAGCACTTTGCGGTTGGTTAAGATGGCGGCGTCCAAGCCCTCAACATCATCCCGCTCATAAACCATGGCACGCCACCACGCCGCTTTGATATTGTTTTTTAACTCAACACCTAACGGACCGTAGTCATACACGCCCTGCAAGCCCCCGTATATATCCGCATTTTGAAAGATAAATCCACGACGTTTACATAAAGCGACCAATTGGTCCATTGTCGTTGCCGGCATTTTGTTTCTCCCTTATTTTTGTTTTATAATCAATTTTTAACTTATTTCTTCTATAATATTTTTCTGAAAATTGCAAGGGGAGATGAATCTAAAATGGCGAAAAAAGTTACTAAAGTTGCGCTTATCTATGACTTTGATGGTACACTCAGCACTACCGATATGCAGGATTATGCCCTTATTCCCGAACTTGGAATGAAACCGGCCGACTTTTGGCCGGTGGCTAACCAATGGTCTAAAGATAACGGTGCCGACCAAGTGACCGGTTCTATGTATTATTTTGTTAAAACCGCCAACGAAAAAGGCATTAAACTTACCGTGGAAAACTTTAGAAATGCCGGCCAAAATATTGTTTACTTTAGTGGTGTGGAAAAATGGTTTGACCGCATTAAAGAATACGGGAAACAACTTGATTTAGATGTAGAACACTATATTATCTCCGCCGGATATGAAGAAATTTTGGAAGGATGTAAAATTTATAAATATTTTAACAACGTATTTGGCTGTCGTTATGCTTATGGTGAAGACGGAACGCCCGTTTGGCCGGCTCGCGTGGTCAACTACTCAACCAAAACCCAATATCTTTCTAAAATAAATAAAGGTCTCGGCAAGCTTGAAGATCGCCTTGTGAATGAGTTTATGCCTGATGAAGAACGCCCCATTCCTTTTCGGAGGATGATTTATTTTGGCGACGGGTCTACCGATATCCCATCCATGAAGCTTACTAAAGAACGCCGTGGCACGGCTATTGCCGTTTATAATCCTGATGATGAAAAAGGTATTTCAAAACGTAAGGCTATAAAACTCCTTAAAGACGGACGCGTTAACTTTGCCCTGCCCGCCGATTATCGTGAAGGAAAACAAATTGATAAGGTGATTAAAACTATTTTGGATAAGCTTGCTAAAGAACGCGATTTGGAAATTTTGCAAGCTAAAGAAGAAAAGAAAAAAGCTGAAATTTAGGTATTGCCTTTTCCCTTTGAAAAAAGCCTCGCACTCAATCTTTGTGCAAGGCTTTTTTTATTTATTCCAAAAACGGATTATCCGACAGCGCAAACCAACTATGCTCCTGTTTTAGAGGTTTTTCAAGCGGCTCAAACTGTTGATAATGGTCCAAATCTATCAACTTTGACGTTAGAATATCTTTAACGGTTTCTCCATTGATTTTTTGACCACGGCTCTTTGCTACTATCAATAATGTTTTTAGAAACACCACCTTCGGCAACATACTATGGAAATCTTTGGGGTAATACCACCGCTTGATATCATCAAAATCAGTCGGTAAGCAATCAAGCATTTTCCATAATGTTTTCTTAACTTGTTGGTAGAGCCGGCGGTTATAATCATCGCTTTGAAAAACATAAGTTTTGCTTGTTATCTTATGCGTATCCGGCAATTGCCGCAAGTTTTCCTTGGGATTCATTGCCAAACATACCGGCAGCATATATTCTATCTCATCAGGATACAAATACAGCAAAGTCGCATAAGCTGTCAGTGGTTTGTCGGGCTTGGTCAACGGAGCGCAATCCCAATCAATGTAGCTTTGAATCATATGTTCAACCAGACAACGTTTGGGGCATTCTACATGATGCGGCGAATGCTTTCGATGATAAGCGGTTACTTTGGCTTCCGTCATCCATGGGATGAAGTACAAAAAAACTTTTTCCCAATCGTGTATCAACCCCGACCAGCTGTATCGTCCCATCAAATAATGTTCTCGCTCCAGATACGCAAGTTTATGCTCCAAAGTATAAGCCGCATCCGGCCAACGCCAGCAAACACCATTTTGCCATTTGCTCGCCTGTTTGTTCAAATAATCCGTTAATTTCGGTTTCAAAAACTGTATTGCCATAATTATAGATATTAAATTGTAAAAATTAATAATTTGTTTTCATCTCTGTTTAAGCACCTGCTAAAAATCTTGTCAAGAAAATTTAAGAAGCAACTTATCACTCTATCTTATATATTTATCTCCATACAATCATAAGCTAATTCAAAATTATGCGATAAATGGCGGCTTGTTTCATCATAATCAACCCGAGCGGAAAGGTGCGTTAAAATTACTCTTTCTGGCAATATCTGTTCTGCCAGCCTTTTGACATTTTCCAAATCACTATGCCCGTTCTTCTCCGGATACAGACCATTATTGCACTCTATCAGTAATGTCTTAGTTCCCTGCAAAATGTCTATTCCTTCCGGTGAAATATCCTCCCAATCCGTTACGTAGCTCATATTTTGAAAGCGAAATGCCGAACAATGCCAATGATGATGCGGAACTTGAAATGTTTGTACCTTAACACCACAAACGTCAAATTCCCCTTTATCAGGAATTTTATGCCAGCTCAAAATTGCGCCTTCTCCGCCTTTCATCATAAAGCCATAAGATTTTTCTAAATCATCCAAGGTTTCTTGATTGGCAAAAATTTGAATGTTATGCTCCAAGACGGCACTTGCTCGGTTTAGCTCCGGCAAACCGGCAATATGATCATAATGCGGGTGTGTAAGCAAAACCGCGTCAATGTCTGTTATGTTATTCTTATTTATCTGTTCCCGAAACTCAGGCCCCGTATCCACCACAATCTTCTTACCCTCAATTTCAACATAAATTGATGGCCGCGTGCGAATGTTGCGCTCATCTTGCGGATTAGCCCTGCGCCAGGCATTAAAAATCATCGGACAACCATAAGCCGACCCCGAGCCTAAAATAATTACTCTCATATTTTTTCCCTAAAATTAATGATTTATAAAAAATATCACAAAAAATAAAAAAAACACTTGCAAAATAAAAAAAATTAACATAAATTCATCAGTGTTTGATGAATGGGGTGTCGCCAAGTGGTAAGGCATCGGCTTTTGGTGCCGACATTCGTTGGTTCGAATCCAGCCACCCCAGCCAAGCTTTGTAGAGGTTAGATTTTATAGTCTAACCTCTTGTTTTTTATATGTTTTTTGCGGTTCGTATGATGTGTTTTCAAAACATGCTTTTTTTACGACCTATACGAACCAACATTTACAACTATCCTTATTTTTCAATAGCTTAATCAGTTCGAATACAGTTTGTCGTTTTGGGATATAATAAGGTTGTCATTTCATGCGAATTTTAACCTTTATGTAAGTGATTAACCTTCTGTCCTTAATGTCGGAGAGTTAAATTTCGTCCGTAAATTAGTAATCACGTCCAAATTGTAGCAAAATGTTACCAAGTTTGTGCGTTTTAGGGGCTCGCGAATGGGAAAATACACGGCATGATATAAATAGTTAATGAGTAAAACAACTATTTATAAAGGAGAAATGCTATGTATCAAATCAAAGTCAATGGTGTGTTAATGCCGACAATTTATTACACCTTAAGAGAAGCAATGGATGCCTGTGCGGCTGAAAAAGCAAGAGGTTGTGCGGTTGTAACTGAGATTGTTCATTTATAAGGAGAGCTGCGATGTTAAAGGAATTTGAAAACTGGTTGTTAAATAATAATTACAGACCGACCACCGCTTTTGATTATCAAGGAAGAATTGAAAGATTGTGTCGTAAAGAAGGTTATACTCTGTCTCATTTGGTTGAAAATATTGCAGCTATTTTGCCGGAATATGAAATCAACGGTAAAAAATCAAGTTATGGTAAAAGAAGCCATACTTCAGTTAGACAAGCCTTAAGACGTTTTAAAATGTTTTTGGTATCAAATAATCTCATTGAAAGTGTAAAATAATGACTGATATCAAAACCTTAAATGATAACTTTAGAAGAACCTTTAGCGGTGGAAGGGTTATGTTAACTTGTGGAATTAACGCCAAAAGTCAAAGTGAACAGGCTGAAATTCTTAATCAAGTTAGATGTTTTAATAATTTTACCACCGCCAACGATCCGTATAACGAACACGACTTTGGAAGTTTTAACCATAAAGGCGAGCAAATATATTGGAAAATTGATTACTATGATAAGGATTATCAGTTTTGTTCCGGAGATCCAAGTAATCCGAATATCACTAACCGTGTCATGACCGTTATGCTTGCGGAAGAATATTAAAAGCTAAGCCCGAGGAGAAATTAATCAAATCGGGCCTTTTTCACTATGATTACTAAATTCTTTTGACGTACGTTGGATAATTATGATGCTTAGATTAGCATTGCATTTGGGATGTATCTGTTATGAATTAATTTTTATTTTTTTAGAGCTCTGCTTTTTATTCCCCCCTCATTATTTCCCCGCTGACGATGAATTGGGAAAAAATAAAAAAAGTTCTAATGCTTTGTTAATACTTGCATATATGACTTTTCTTTTTTTAATAATTTTATTTTTTTCTTTGTTGTTAAGTCAAATAAAAAAAATCTATAAAAAAGTTAACCATTTCCCTTTCGTCAACAAAAATATTATCTAAACCTAAAAATGGCATTAATCATCAATCTCACCATCTCAAGCTGCAAAAATTAACAAAAATACTCCAATTATGAAAATTATATATATAGATAAATTATCAATAAAAGAAAATATTTATTCTCCTCCCATAATAAATAGCTTTGTTCCTTTATTAGTCCAAATTATTCCAAATGCGGTATCAAATCCAAAAACATCCGTCAATTCTTTCCAATATCTTTGCTTCATTATTGTTATTCCTTCTTTGGGTCTTCTTGGAAAAGGAAATGCTTTAAGCTCTTTTTTCATAATCTTTTCGTAGTTTTTTATCCAATCCACTATCCTGGGACGAGGAACATTTCCACCCATAATTTTCTTGATTTCTTTTATATTCTTTCCTTCACAATGCAGGCGAATTACCAAGATTTTCTTCCATGTTTCATAACGCTCTCTTTTATCATTTTCCCTGCTTGTCTTATGGCAGTTGGTGCATTTCCAGCGTTGCTTACCCGCTACAATACCATCTTTAACCATAATATCACATCCGCAATGCTTACAAATCATAATTTTACCCCTCTATTGCACTTATATCAATTATTTATTTGTCTTATCTATAATTATGTACAATATTTTTTCGCCGGTTTCAAGATAATTTTCATATTATTTTCAGATACATAAATAACTTCATAACGAAAAATAACAAGAATTATTTTTTAAAACCATTTTCAAAAATAAATTCAAAATTGTGTACGACGTGAGTGCGTGGTACCCACTTAAAATGAGTCTTGGAAAATACCTTTTATTTGGACACTCAAATTTTCCTGGGATTAAACACCATGACAAAATATATTCAGAATAAGCTCTGCGCAGAACCAGAAACCAGAATAGTGACTTACTGTGTGGACCACAATTTAGAATTTAACAGAGTAACAGCATTAAAAATCGTTTTAGAGGCTTGCAACGACAAACCCATCATAAAAATTGATTATGATAGCTCTGGCTTCCCTCATTACCAAGATATAACTAAAGATGTTGCTTGGGAATATACCAGAGACAAAAACTCCATAGAATGCGTTCAGGAGAAAATTGAGTACCTGAAACGAAGTAGGGCTGAAAAATTATTTAAAGCTAATATTGAGTCCGATAAGAAGTCTGCAAAACCAGATTTGGAGCAACTTGTAGAAGCCTTATACTCTTTTAATATTGTTGATGAACAAAGTTATCTGGCTGTCGTGTACTTTTTAATGCAACTTAAAGCAACCCGTAACGCAGAAATGCCGAAAAATAGAAAATCGCAAAGAATTGCTTTATTCCTGTCCGGTGTACAAGGAAATGGCAAAACCACCTTTGCGGAAACCATAATGGAAATTGAGAAAAATTATGGAATTACAAACTACGTCAATGACGCTGAAGCTTTTAACAGCCGGTTTGAAGAAAACTTGTGGAAGGCTCATCTAAATTTTTGCGATGAGGTTATTCCCAGCGCAATTACGCGAAGCAAACTATTAAGAGCTGTTGATGGTGGGCAATATCAACTCGAAAGAAAAAATCAGACGCCTTATAATTGGAATGTTAATACTAATTTGATTTTTGCCTCCAATGACAATATTAGCTTGAAACAGCGTCGTGTAGCTGTTGTAAAATTTGGAGCTCCTTGTACTATGGCCGTTTCTTTTGAGGTCTTGACGGAATGTATGCAAAAAGCTATGAGATGTCTACCGGATTTTCGTTGGCACCAAAGTATGTATCATAATATAAGCCGTACTAACCAAATAAGATTAAATCCCTTGGGCGTAGAAAGCATCAGTAAATTTTTAGGCAGTAAATTTGGCTGTTATGCCCCTGATTCGGCAAATAAGACTATTAAATTCAATACATCCCAAATTTTTGATATGCTTAAAGGCCCTGGTAGAGAATATCTAAAAACTGAACGAAAAGAGGCAATTCGAAACGCCTTAAATGAATTTTCGGCCAAAGGCTTTGTGACTGAATTTAAATATAAGAATTCAACAACAAAACAATACACTATTGATCTTCAACAATATTATAAATTCCGCGAATGGGCTGACTCAATAAATACGCTAGATGAAAAGAATATTAAAATTACGAAGCAGCAACTTAAAGACTTATTGGCTCCATATTTTGTACCCTTTGCCTCTGATGAACCTCAGAATGCAACAGCGGAAGTAATTTTGCTGCCTGCGCCCAGTAGTTTGCTCGCTTTACCTAGCCCTGATACCTTTTAATAACAATATTGATGAGGAAAAACAAAATGAAAGAGCTGTCTATAGACTTAGAAACCTACTCGGATGTTGATATAAAACAATGTGGGGTCTACAAATATACTGATACACCAAATTTTGATATACTGTTATTCTCTTATTCCATTGATGGCGGTGATGTTATAACGGTTGATTTAGCTTCTGGCGAAGAAATTCCAATTGCGGTAATCAATGCCTTAACTAATGATACTGTAATTAAATGGGCCTTTAATGCCAATTTTGAACGGGTTTGCTTATCTGTTTGGCTGCGTAAATATTATCCCCAATATTTCAAAGGTTATTATGCTGGTGATACCCTAGTAAACCATTACCTTAACCCCGCTTCTTGGCATTGTTCAAAGGTGTGGGCTAACTATATGGGATTGCCTCATAGTCTTAAAGCTGTTGGTAAAGAACTGAATTTAACACATCAAAAGATGCAACAAGGTAAAGAACTTATTCGATATTTTTGCTCCCCATGTAATCCAACTAAGAAAAATGGTATGCGAACGAGAAATTTGCCTGAACATAATCCTTCTGACTGGGAAATATTTAAGCAATATAATAAGCGTGATGTTGAAGTGGAATTGGCGATTAAAGAAAAATTAAAGCTTACTCCCGTTCCTGATGATATCTGGTTTCAGTATACTCAAGATCAAATAATTAATGATCGAGGCGTCAGGATTGACTCTGCTTTTGTGAAAATGGCCTTGCAAACTGACATCTCAACCAGAAAGAAGAACTTTATGATGCTAAAAAAATTAACAGGTCTAGAAAACCCCAACAGTTTGAAGCAATTAAAGAATTGGCTTGAAACCCAAGGTATTGTTCCCAAGAACCTTAATAAAAAGTCGATTACACAATTATTAACTGAATATCCTGCAGGTATTGTCTCACAAGTATTAAAAATAAAACAACAGCTAGCGAAAAACTCTGTCAAAAAATATAACAGAATGCTTGATATGTTATGTAATGATGGAAGAGCAAGAGGCTGTTTTATGTTTTATGGAGCTGTCACAACCGGGCGTTGGGCTGGCAGAGGTATCCAATTTCAAAACCTTCCTCAGAATCACCTTATAGAACTTGATGCTGCCCGCAATGCTGTTCTTAACTTAGATTATGTGGCGATGGAAGAAAAATTTTATACCTTTCAAAAAGATAATGGCATAAATCATAAAACTCCATATAGCGTTCCAGAAGCTTTATCTCAATTACTTCGCACTGCTTTAATTCCTGAGAATGGCTATAAATTTATTGTTGCCGATTATAGCCAAATTGAGGCTAGAGTGCTTTCAACCCTTGCTGAAGAAGAATGGCGACTTGAAGCCTTTATCTCTGGTAAGGATATTTACTGCGAAAGTGCTTCTCGTATGTTTAATAAACCTGTTGTTAAAAACGGAATAAATGGCGAACTCCGTGTTAAAGGAAAAATTGCCGAACTCGCTCTTGGTTATGGAGGTGGAGAAAATGCCTTAAAAAGGATGAATGCTTTAGACATGGGGCTTAATGAGGACGAACTCCCCTCTTTGGTTACTCAATGGAGAGAATCCAATCCCAAGATTGTTGAATTTTGGCATAGATGTGGAAAAGCTGCAATTAAAGCTATACGATACCAAACCTATGCAGAAGTTAACGATATTAGATTTTGGTGTCCGGAAAATATCCTTTATATTGATTTACCATCTGGGCGTTCCCTCACCTATCGAGATACTGAACTGCTAACAAGTGAAAACGGCTATGAACAAATTGTATACAGAGGCAACAGAAACGATAAACTTAAAGAAGTTAGTACCTATGGAGCCAAACTAGTTGAAAATATTATTCAAGGAATCAGTCGAGATATTTTAGCCTATGCTTTGGGAAATCTATCCTCTTATCGCGTTGTAGCCCATGTGCATGACGAAGTTATTGTCGAGGTTCCTCTGAATACACAGATACAAACTATTTGTAATATCTTGGAACTAACCCCTCCATGGATTCCTGAGCTCCCTCTAAAAGCGGAAGGATATGAGTGCTTTTATTACCAAAAACAATAAAACAACTAATTGTTATAAATATTTAGTCTGGATATATTGCATAGGGTCTACGACAAAAACTCTATGCAAACAGACTAAAATTATCACTTAAGGTTGAAATTATAAACAAAACTATATCCATTTAAGCAAATACCTGTTCTTGGATACCCTTGATTGTAAATGATAAAATTTATTTGAAATATCAATTATTTATCTATTTTCTCCGAAGGGGCAGTTATGACTGTAATTTTATCTCATGAATATTAAAAGCTAAGCCCGAAGAGAGTTTAATCAAATCGGGCTTTTTGTTTTTATTACTTTTCTTTTAAAAATTGTTTGACTGCTTTAATCTTAGCTTTTAGTTTCTTTTTCTTATCTTTATAATGCTTACGCATTTTACCAAAGGTCAGGTTAGCTAGCAACTTACAGCGATAATAATTAAAGCGGTTTTTGGAATAATTGGATATATCTTTAACGATAGACATATCTGTGGTATAATTATTCACAATCTGCTGATTTTTATTATACAAATCTTTCAATATAATTTCATAAAATGGTGATTGACGAGCATATTCCCACCAAATATTAGCATATGTATGGTAAGGATCTTTCCACGGTTTTATATGGGATGTATAGTGAATAATAGATGGCATTATGTCATAATCTTCATACAAAGCTAAAATGTCATTTGGTAACATATCTTTATAACATCCATTTATACTATGAAATTTAATATTCCATTGAAAGTTCCATATTGCAGGAAGTTGATAATAATTGTTTTCGAATGCTGCATTTAAGACATTTTGGTCATGAAAAAACTGATTATTGCGCTTGGCTAGATCAATTAAATATTCAAGCTCAATATCATTAAATTTATCAATATCGATAATCATAACTCCTGAGTTAAAATAATCTTTTTGACTAACAAAACCAAGACTATCTTGCATATATTTTTTAAAGTAATTCCATGCGCCTTGATTGAATCCTTTTGTAAATAATAAATTTGAAATTGTCACATCTGGAACAGCAGCAATCGGATATTCTTTAATATCTATGAAAAAAAGCTGTGCTATATCTTTTGTTAAAACTAAATCGCAATCTAGATATAGAATTTTTTTATATTTGTAAAAAATTTTGCCTGTAAACAGCCTAAAATAAGCAGCAATCGTAATATGGTTAACAGTGAATAGTGTGTCTAAACCAAAGTTATTAATGTATTTTGTCATATCAAAAAAACGTATAGAAAAATTTGAATGTCCTTTGCACAGAGATAAAATAAAGCGTTTTTGATAATCATAAATATCTTGGTTTAAAATTACAATATCATATTTATTGTTTAAAGAGCTGTTCTCAATAATTGATGAAAGAGTGACAGCTAAGTATGGGATATAATTTTTATCACATGAAAACACTATGTTAACACTATTTTCATATATAGGATTTACAAAGCTTATATCATACTTTTTATAAGCATCATAGTGATAATAATTTTTTTTAATGATATTTTGAAACCAATTTTTTTCAGATTCATCCAGCATGAAATCGGCTATATCAAATTGAGATAAGAAAGCTGAACATATATCAATTAATTTTCTTCGTTTTTCATAATTTTCTTCAGAAAAACAATTTATCAACCAGCGTATTTTTAATATATAAGATTTTATATAAACATCTTTATAATCTTCCCATTTGTTATTCTTAATTAAGTCATCATAGATTTGTTCATTTACTGTAAACGCATCAAAGATAGTTGTACTTGATTTTTCATAAATTTCTCCCAGAAAACTCCCTTGTCGACGAACATAATTAGTTAACTTTTTATGGTAAAAATAAATGTAGTTTGTTCTTGTAATCCAAAACCAGAAAAAAGCAACATCTTCATAATGCAATTTTTCAGGAAAACGTAAATTATTTTTATCAATAAAAGACTTCCTGAAAATTTTATTCCAACAATTTACATCTACAAGTTGGTGAGCCATTGATGGTTTAACTTTAGTTTTTCCAATAAAACGCATTTTTAAATAATGTTCATCTACATTTTTCTTATCTTCGTACGCATCATAGATAATATTACAGTCAAAACAGGCAACATCTACATCTGTGTGCTTTTCCATTAGATTATACATTTCCTCGCAGCAATTTGGCTCATAGAAATCATCTGAATCTAAAAATTGTATATATTTTCCACGTGCAATTTCTAAACCTCTATTGCGAGCGCTACCTTGACCGCTATTTTTTTGGTTTAAAACTATTATTCTTGAATCTTTTTTTTGGTATTCTTCTAATATTTTAGCACAATTATCTGGTGATTCGTCATTAATACATATTATTTCAATATCTTCCAATGTTTGATTGATCACCGAATCTAAACATTTCGGTAAATATTTTTCAACATTATAAATTGGTATAATAACGGATGTTTTAATCATTTTTTTGTCCTTTTATTTTTTGCATATATTCGCGTTGACACATTTCCGGTGATTTTATGTCCCAGTTTATATCTGTTTTAATAATTTTTGCTGGTACTCCGGCTAAAACACAATTGGAGCAATTAAACTTTTTTGAAACAACAGCACTTTCAGCCACAATCGTATCCGAAGCTATACCTCCATTTTTTAATATGGAAACTCCGTGTCCTAACCAACAGTGGTTACCAATTTCTATATGACCACCCACATTATTGATAACACTGCCATTTTTATCAAAAATAGCGTGCCCATCTGATGTTGCTATAAACAGCTGTGATGCAAATAAACAATTATCTCCAATAACAACACTTTGATTTTTCTGTCCGCGTGCTAAAATAATTTGTCCGCCTTCCATAATAAACCTTTTACCAAAAATTATTTTTGAATTATCTGCTGCACAACGACAAAATAAATTTCTAATGAGCGAATTTTGATAAATTTCAACTAAGGAATTATTTCCTAACTGAATAGTTGAAGCGTGAATTTCATACGGCATATAGACTTTGAGTGTTGAGTTTTCTCCCAACCATTCAACCTTGAGTCCTAAAATTTGTGATACTTCTTTTTCTGTACCATTTTCAATCAATATAATATGATTCATTTCTATCTTCCAATTCCTTGATAGTTAAAGCCGAGTTGTTGTGCTTTTTCGGCGTCAATTAAGTTGCGGCAATCGACAATCTTTTTATGGCGCATTAAGTCGGCGGCTTTGTTCAAGTCAAGGCTCTTAAACTCGCCCCACTCGGTCAAAATTGCCAAAACATCAGCGTCTTTTAAGGTTGAATACATATCCTCGGCGTAGTTAATCTTATCTCCTACCAACAACTTGGCGGTTTCCATAGCTTTGGGATCATAAGCGGTGATATTCGCCCCGCGGTTAATCAACTCGCCGACGATTTCCATAGCCGGACTTTCTCGGCAGTCATCAGTACCGTCTTTGAACGCCAAGCCCAAAACCGCAATTTTCGGATTTTCAATTCCTTCTACGGCAGTCAAAATTCTTGCCGCCATTTGCTTTTTACGTTGCAAATTGCCCTCTATCGCAGCATTAATCAAGGTCATCTCAACGCCGTTTTGACGCGCCATAAATGACATCGCCATGGTATCTTTCGGGAAGCAACTGCCGCCATAGCCCGGACCAGGGTTCAAAAATCTCGGGCCGATACGGCTGTCTAAGCCCATACCCTTGGCGACTTCATTAATATCAGCACCAGTCTTTTCGCAGAAATTGGCCATCTCATTAATATAATGAATCTTAATTGCCAAGAACGCATTAGACGCGTATTTAATGGTTTCTGATGAGCGGCGTTTAACAAACAACATATTGGTTTTGCCTTCAAACGGCTTATAAAGCTCCTTAATGACATTCTTAGCTTTTTCGGTATTGGCGCCGACAACAATTCTGTCGGGATGGAAAAAGTCGTGTACGGCAAATCCCTCACGCAAGAACTCCGGTAAAGATACAACATCAAAGTCAGCAGACGGATTTTTCTTGTGAATCAAACCTTCAACAACATCGCCGGTTCCAACCGGAACGGTAGATTTGGTGGCAACTACCGTATAGCCGGTCAAGTATTCCGCCAATTCGGTTGCGGCAGCGTGGATATATTTCATATCAGCTTCTTTGGTTACCGGGTGCGGAGGTGTGCCGACAGCGATAATCACCAAGTCAGCATCTTTAACGCCTTCTTCCATTGAGGTTGTGAAGTGCAGGCGCCCTTCCCTAACGTTTTTATGGAACAAATCTTCCAAACCGTCTTCGTACAAGGTAATCTTTCCGGCTTTTAGGGCATTTATCTTGCTCGGTTCACGGTCTATACAGGTGACTTGATTTCCTAATTCTGCCAAGCCTACGCCGGTGGGTAATCCGACATATCCGGTGCCGATAATTCCAACTTTCATAATATTACTCCGCTTTCTTAAATAAATTGATTTGAGTTTTGAAATATTCTATGGTCTTGTCTAAGCCTTCATCCAGCTTGATTTTAGGTTCCCAGCCAAGTTTGGTTTTGGCCAAGGTGATGTCAGGACGTCTCTGAGTTGGGTCGTCTTTGGGTAAATCTTTATACACAACCTTTGAGCTACCGCCGATTTTAGCGACAACCTTCTCCGCCAGTTCCTTAATCGTAAATTCTCCGGGGTTGCCGGTATTAACCGGACCGGTAAAGCCAGCTTCGGAATTCATCATGCGTATCATCGCTTCAATCAAGTCATCAACATAGCAGAATGAGCGTGTTTGCGAGCCGTCGCCGTAAATGGTAATGTCTTGCCCGCTCAAAGCTTGGCAGATAAAGTTAGAAACAACGCGACCATCGTTAGGATCCATCTTTGGTCCATAGGTATTGAAAATGCGGATAACCTTAATATCAATACCTTCATGTCGGTGGTAATCAAAGAACAAACTCTCGGCGCAACGTTTGCCCTCATCATAACAAGCACGAATCCCTATAGGATTAACATTGCCGCGATAGGTTTCTACTTGCGGGTGGACAAGCGGTTCTCCATAGACTTCGGATGTAGAAGTTTGCAGTATTCTGGCCTTATGCTTTTTAGCCAGTTCCAGCATATTGATTGCACCAAGCACACAAGTCTTAGTTGTCTTTATCGAATAGCTTCCCTGATAAGCTGGAGGAGATGCCGGACAAGCCATATTGTAAATCTGGTCTATTTTTTCATCATTAACATTCAAAGGTTCACAAATATCGTGCTCAATAAAACGAAAATTCGTATGGTTCATAATTTCTGCTACATTTTGCAGGCGTCCAGTGTAGTTGTTATCAACGCAGATAACGCGATTGCCCTCATTTATCAGACGAATACATAAATTGGAGCCTAAAAAACCGGTTCCTCCCGTGACTAATATCGTTTTCATTAAAATAAACCTCTCGAAATTAAACAAAATAAACGAAATGGCAGACTGATGTTAAATTCTTGATTTAACGGTGATTTAAACAAGGCTAATTGGCCTTTAAGCGAATGATTTTTGTAATATTGCTTTTTGAAACGCTTTTTGTAGTGTTCAAAATAATTTGATTGTTTTTTCTCTTTTAACTTTTTTATGATTGCAATTAGTTGTCTATGCAAAATATCCAACTCTTCTTTGGATAAAGGTTGTGAACTATAAAACTTAGTTAAAATTTCTGCATTTAACGTTTGTATTCCACAATATTGTTTGATTGCTTCAATTTGAGCTTGGGTACAACACTCCATTTGGCGTTGATGTTGACGGTGTGATATATTGTCATGATGAAACCGGTAAGAAAGCAAGGCTTCTTCCATAATGGCAAATCTTGTTTTTCCAACTAAATCTAACCAGAAAGCATAATCTTCAGCCGGAACATATTGGCTTTTATAGCGGATATTATGTTTATCTATAATAGATTTTTTAACCATTACAGTTGACTGGCAAAAGGCACAACCTTCAAAAATTAAAAATGCCTCGATTGCTTCATGTCCTGATACACAAGGAAAATTTATCTTATCTTTATCATCCCCAATCACATCCATTCGACTTCCTAAACAACCAATTTCAGGATGTTCATTAAAATAGGCTATTTGTTTTTCAAAACGCGTGGAATACGAAACATCGTCAGAATCCATTAAGGCAATATATTTTCCCGTTGCTTTTGATAAAGCGTAATTTCTGGCACCGGCTGCACCTTCATTTTTAGCAAGACGATAATAATGAATCCGTTTATCGGAATAAGATTTTATAATTTTTTCAATATAATTTTCAGAGCCATCATTAACAATAAGTAATTCAAAATCAGAAAAAGTTTGATTAAGAACGCTCTCGATAGCCTCTCTTAAATATTTTTCTTTAGTATTATAAACCGGCATAATCACCGAAACTTTAGGCATGGGAAG
>CALXUE010000005.1 GCA_944391615.1 uncultured Alphaproteobacteria bacterium | reverse complement strand
CCGGTGATAAACTTTGTCAACAAAAATAAGGTTGATGTGGCTTACGTTAGCAGTAATGAAACTACATGTAAGATTGGAGATATCTTATATTCAGATAAAAAATGTTATTCAGGTGGTGTCCAATCCGGAAAAACGCCGATTGGTGTTGTGTTGGATGCAGACAGACGTACAGCGATAGCCTTGGAAAGTTCAACGTCAGGAATGGAATGGGGTGATGGAGTGGCGGTAACAAATAAAATCAAAGATGAATACGAAGCCAAATATGATTTTTACGGTAAGGAGAAAACGGCAGCGATAAAAGCGTTTAAGAGTAATTATAGTCGGTATAATTTTCAGGCAGCAAGATATGCGTATGAATATAAAACCACCGGCACGAATGCGGGAGAGTGGTATTTGCCAGCTTTGGGTGAGTTGTATACGGCGTATAGTAATAAAGACTTTTTGAACTATGCGTTGTCATTGGTTGGTAAGAAGGATATTCCGGCAGAATGGTATTGGTCTTCTTCCGAGTATGATAATGGCTATGCTTGGGGATTGTACTTCAGTGATGGTAGTGTGGGCATCTCCGATAAGGGTAACGACTATAAGGGTAGCGACTATTACGTTCGCCCAGTCCTAGCGTTCTAAACTCAAAGCCAATAAAACCAAAACCCCGCTCTTAATTCAAAAAAAAGCGGGGTTTTATTTGTGCACCAATCTCTATAAAATATTCTAAAACAAAAAAAACTAAGCGGCTTGCTTCCATTTGCCGTTGTCATCTTGTTGCCAATAATGGAGAGTGAAACCTTGTGCTTTGCAAGTTTTCCAAAAATTGCGCGCCTGTTCGACTGCACTTTGCTGGTTGCCGTCAAAAATATTAAAAATTCGCTCATATTCTGCGGCTTTTTCCATATCAATCAAAGCACCATCCACCAAAAACAAAAACACCGCGCCGTTTGGTTTGTCATCTGAGGATGAAAGCCAAATCGGTTGCTCTTCGGCAAAGCCGTCTTTTTTACTTCCGTGTGGCAAAAAGGCTTGATCTTCAAAACTCCACAAAGCAGAATTGATGAACTCAACACGCTCATCCGTACCGACTTTAACTTTAATGCGCTTGCCCGTGGAATATGCCTTGTCCAAAAGTTTGGGCAAAACCTCATCCAAGGTTTGCTTTTGCAGATGATAAAAATCAACCTGCGTCATTGATTTTATTCTCCGTTCAATAATTTTAATGCGGCAAAATGCACATCATCGCCGTTTTGGATAAACAACAACACCGGACGATTATGTTCCATTTTGGCTTCCGTAATACAATTTGTCAGAGATTGTATATCAAAAACATCTTTCTTGTCAATTTTAACAATCACGTCACCAACGCTTAAGCCTTTGGTCAGACCATCGGATTTTGGTAAAATTGCCGTAATTATCAATCCTTTGACATGGCTCGGAAGACTATAAAGCAAACGAGATTCCGGTGTTATTTCCGCCAATTTGAGGCCCAATTCCTTAACCAAAAACTCATTTTTTGCAAGCTGTTCAACTTTAGCCTCCGGTGAAGTATGTTTTTTTTCTGCTTCCTTCTCATCTTGTAAAAGCTCAATTTTAACAGAAACCGTTTTTTTCTGCCCGTCTTTGAAAATTTCGAGTTTGGCCGTTGAGCCTATTTTAGCCTCGGCAACGCGTGCCGAAAAATCTTTGGTTGAAGAAATTTCTTCTCCGTTAAAAGAAAGAATTACATCTCCGGCTTCCAATCCGGCTTGGCGCGCGGGTCCTTGATGATTAACATCCGATACAAGCACACCTTTGGTGGTCATAAGCCCCATATCTTGTGCTGTTTCAGGCGTGTTGGGCTGTATCCTAAGCCCTATCCATCCGCGCTTGATGGTGCCGTATTTTTTGAGCTGCGCTACCACCCAATCGGCCAAATTAATCGGTATGGCAAAGCCTATGCCCATGCTTGCTCCATTGGTGGAAAAGAAAACGCTGTTGATTCCAATAACTTCACCTTGCATATTAAACATCGGCCCGCCGGAGCTCCCCTGATTGATGGAGGCATCGGTTTGAATAAAGTTGTCGTATTGTCCGGATTCAATATCGCGGGACTTGGCAGAAATAATCCCAGCCGTGACAGAGCCTCCCAGCCCAAAGGGATTGCCAATGGCCAAGACCCAGTCACCAACACGGCTTTTATCGGAATCACCAAATTTGACAGGCTGTAAATTCTTGTTGGTGTCAATTTTGATAAGAGCAATGTCGGTTTTCGTGTCTTTACCGATAATTTTGGCGTCCAGAACCGTGTCATCATACAAAGTCACATGCACACTCTCCGCGTCATGAACAACATGGGCATTGGTAATGATGTAGCCATCTTTGTCAATAATAAACCCCGAACCCAAAGCCTCTTGTTTTTTGCCGTTTTCAAAAAAACGTCTAAACTCAGGTGCGGCCCCTTCCAGAATATCTTCTTCACTCTCTAAATTATCCGGATTAAGCTTTGTGGTGGTAGAAATATTGACCACGCTCGGCATCAACTTTTCAACCAAATCGGCAAAGCTAGGCAGGCTGTCAATTTTTGTTTCGGGAGCTATAGAAACGGCAAATGCCGGTGTTTGCCACAAGACAGACACCAGCATTCCCAATGCAACACAAAACGTGTATTTTTTCATTCCAATTACCTCAATGGTTTGCGAAAATACTTAAAGAACTCTGACTCCGGAGATAAAACCATAGAGGTTTCACCATTTGCCAAAGCATTTTGATAAGCCAACATTGTGCGGTAAAAGGCATAAAATTCCAAATCATTCTGCACAGCGTTATTCCAGATATTAATGGCTTCTTGGTCGCCCTGACCACGAATAATTTGAGCCTGTTTGGCGGCTTCTGCCTTGATTATTGTGCTTTCTTTATCAGCAGTTGCGCGAATCTGTTGTGCTTGTTGATTACCTTCGGCACGAAACTCTTTGGCGTCTCTCTCTCGCTCGGTTTTCATTCTGGCGTTAATTGCCTGCAAAACCTCAATCGGCAAATCGGCACGGCGAATTCTGACATCAGCAATGCTTACACCAATCATTTGAGCATCAGTTTTAACTGCATCTGAAATATCTTTCATAATTTGTGTACGCTGTTTTGAGAGCAATTCTTGCAAGGTTATGCGACCCAAAATTTTGCGTACAGATGAGTTGACAATTTCTTTAAGTTTGCTTTCGGCCTGATATTCATAACGTACCGTTTGATAAAACTTGAGCGGGTCAACAATTTTGTAACGTGTAAAGCTATCAACATCCAAACGTTTTTTGTCATTCAAAACGACTTCTTGCGCCGGAGGATCCAAGTCAAGCAAGCGCGTGTCATAAAACACAACCTTTTGAATAAACGGTATTTTAATTTTAAGCCCCGGTTCTTTAACCAAGCGTACCGGCTCACCAAACTGTAGAACAATGGCTTGTTCCGCCTGATTAACCACATAGAGCGCATTAGCCAACACAAAAACGGCCACTACAGCTACGACAGATAAAAAGATTTTTAGTTGACGCATTAGTTGGCCTCCTTTTTGGTATTAAGTTGTTGCAAGGGCAAATAAGGCAAAACATTGCCGCCTTTAGACGATGGGTCAAGAATAACTTTGTTGGATGAACCCAAAACGTTTTCCATCGTTTCAATATACAAACGTTTGATGGTGGCATCTTTGCCGGATTTATAAGCGTTATAAACAGATATGTAGCGTTCGGTTTCACCTTGTGCGCGGTTGACAACGGCCGCTTTATAAGCTTCGGCATCCTGAATCATTTGGGCGGCTTCTCCTCGTGCTTTGGGCAAAACTTCATTGCGATAAGCTTCTGCCTCGTTTTTGAAACGCTCTAAGTCAGCTTTAGCGCGTTGCACTTCGTTGAAGGCATCAACAACTTGTTTGGGAGGATCTGCTTTTTGCAATTTGACGCGCACGATTTCTACGCCGGAATTAAAGCTATCAAGCAAGGCTTGCAACTCGGCCTTGGTGTCGTCTTCAACTTTGCCGCGATCTCCGGTGATAATAGCCTGCATTTCGGACTGGCCAACAACCTCTCTTAAGACTGATTGTGCGGCTACACGAACAGTTTCATCCGGATTGCGTACGCTAAACAAATAATCTTTGGCATTTTTAACAGTCCAGACAACCGTGAGATTAATGTCTACAATATTTTCATCGCCTGTGAGCATATGACTCTCGGTAAAAGAGTTCAAACTATTGTTGTTTGCGCCCATACCTTTAACATTGGAAGCATTATAAGCGGCGGCTTCCCCAAGATTGATACTTCTTTCTTGGGTCATGCTTACTTTATAAACTTCTTCAATCGGGTAGGGAATATGGTAGTGCAGGCCGGCATCTGTAGTTTCGGTATATTTACCAAAACGCAAAACGACGCCTTGTTCATTAGGCTGAACTTGATAGATTCCCGTTGCCAGCCAAACGAGAATTAAGACTGCAATTATCCAACCAAAATTAAACCCTCCGCCGTTAACGACATTTTGGGCAATTTTGGGCTTGCGCATATGAATAACTTTTGCAGCGCCGTCATTTCCCATTGAACTGGCGGATGTTTCGGAATTATTACCGTCTTCCCATGGATTTTGGACATCTGACATATATCACCTCATAAAAAAATAAAATTTGTTGCAATTAGACTATATATAATATAAACCAAAGCTAATGACAATTATATAAGAGATGATATTAACATGGAAGAAGAAATAAAAAAACTTATCACGGCCTATTACCCGATAGAAAATATTGATAATATTAAAGTTTTTAACGGCCGCGTGATTGTGACTTTTGTAAATGTGTCTGAAAATCCGCAAAGCACCAAAGAGCTGCAAGAAAAAATTGAAGCAATGGATGGAGTAAAAAAAGCAACCCTTATCTATACTGCAAACAAAGCTTTCAGCGGTTTAAAGCAAGCTGATGATATGTGGCATATTCGTGGGGTTAAAAAGATAATTGCGGTTGCTTCGGGCAAAGGCGGTGTCGGCAAGTCGACCACTGCGGTTAATCTGGCATTGGCTTTAAGCAATTTGGGACTAAAAACGGCAATTTTTGATGCAGATATATATGGACCTTCTATTCCGACAATGTTGGGATATGAGGGCACACCCCCAACGACCATGGATGGCAAAACATTTGAGCCTTTTGTAAATTTGGGGTTAGAATCTATGTCTGTCGGAACGTTGATTGACAAAAGCCAACCCTTGATTTGGCGAGGAGCAAAAGCCTGCGGCGCGTTGCAACAATTGTTGTGTGACACAAATTGGGGCGATATTGATGTGATGGTGCTTGATATGCCTCCGGGGACAGGTGATATTCAAATTTCTCTGTCACAAAAAGTGCAAATGGATGGTGCGGTGATTGTTTCTACTCCTCAAGACATTGCGTTAATAGACGCGGTTAAAGGAATAAATATGTTCAAAAAGGTAAATGTGCCGATTTTGGGTTTGGTTGAAAATATGAGCTATTATATTTGTGAACATTGCGGACATAGGGCTGATATTTTCGGTCACGAAGGTGCTAAAAAAACGGCTGAAAAAATGGGCGAAACTTTCTTGGGTGAAATTCCGCTGCATTATTCGATTAGGGAAAACGCCGACAATGGCACACCGATTGTTTTTGCCGCTCCCGATAGTGAATATACTAAAGCTTATGAGGCAATAGCGCAAAAGATAAAATTCAAACTCGGCTTATAGCAAAAAAAACACGCCTTGAAAGAACCTTCAAGGCGCATTTTTTTTGCAGTAGTTTTAGAAAGATATAGCTTTTAACACATCAACTGGTTGGCTATTATAAAATTCATCATATTCAGCTAATTATTTTTCTAAATTAGCTTGTTCTAGCTCAGCTTCATTTTGTGGAATAGCCGTATTCAAGTATTCTTCTTCAATTTTACATTGAATATCCTTAAACCTTTGCAGCAATATTTCATTTTCTATTTTAGGAGAATTTTTTTCCCGATATGTATAGATAAAATCTTTTTTCATCACTGATTACTCCGCAGCATTAAGAAAAGTGCCAAGTTTATTTTTCACCATTTGTGACAAATGTTCAAAAGCTTTTTTCTCAATTTGACGTACGCGCTCACGACTAATACCGAATTTGTTTCCAATATCATCAAGAGTTTCTGGGTTTTCCGAAAGCATTCTGTGTGTGACAACATATTGCTCGCGTTCTTTGAGCTGCCCGACACATTCTTTCAGCAGTTTTGCACGCAGTTCGCGTTCTTGCTTGTCAGCCAGTTTAGCTTCAATATTTTGGCGTCCGTCAACCAGAAAATCAATTTTTTCTTCATCACCTTCATCACCGGCAGCCGAGTTAAGAGATTTATCCCCGCCGAGACGTTGGTTCATTTCCACCACATCTTTTTCATCAACGACCAGTTCGTTAGCAATTTTTTTTACCACAGAAGGTTCAAGCTCTTTATTTTCATAAACGCCGAGCCGAGCCTTAATGCGGTTAAGATTATAAAATAACTTTTTCTGAGCGGCAACGGTACCTATTTTCACCAAAGACCAAGAGCGCAGAATAAAGTCATTAATAGCCGCCTTAATCCACCACATAGCATAAGTGGCCAAACGTACATTTTTATCACTGTCAAACTTTTTAACCGCTTGCATAAGGCCGATGTTACCCTCAGAAATAATGTCAGCCATAGGCAAGCCATAGCGGCGATAGGTAAGGGCAATTTTGGCTGCCAAACGCAAATGAGATGTAATCAACTTTTGGGCAGCCTCAAGGTTTCCGTTTACCTTAAAATCATAAACGAGCTTTTTTTCTTCTTCTTCGGTCAAAACCGGAATTTTGCGGATTTGTTCCAAATAAGCATAAAGAGAATTTTCTTCGACGACGGCAGGCAGATTTTTTTTGTCATCAACAACGGTCAAGGCAGAATGTTCACTCATTATGATATAATCCCCAAAGTTAAAATTCACAAGCTATAAATAATAGCATGTTTTATAGAAAATGCAATAGGTGCAATTAAAAATATTAGTAAATAAAATCAAACACTTCACCAGACTTTTCTGGAGGCAAAAAGTTGATGATTTCAACAACGGTTTGCTTGTCCAAATTGCGATAGATAAGCAGGAATATTTTATATTTTTTGCCGGCACCGCTGCTTTGGCAAATTCTAAAATCACCATCAAGCAAACCTTCGTTAATTTTAAGTGTAACAAAACGACTGGCTAATAGAAAATCTGCTTTTCGATCAATATCGGCAGGATTTTTTTCTTCAAAATTATGCAAATTCTTCATCAACAAAGAACGACGCCGTTTTTCTCTGACACTATTGTTTGGATTCTCCGCCAAATAAGAGTCGATTTTGTTTTGCATATCATAAATAAGTTTTTCATCCTGACACAAAGGCAAGTTATCACCAAAAGCCAAAGCTGTTGATGAACGAACCACCATACTTGAAAAAACAAATAGGGTCGTTAAGCAAATTTTCATCAACAGCTTCATTTTTCAACCTCATATTAGAAGTTAATTGACTTAGGCGTTCTCGGAAAAGGCAAAACATCACGAATATTAGAAATACCGGTCACCAGCATCATCATACGTTCAAACCCGAGACCGAAACCGGCATGAGGAACAGAGCCATATTTACGTGTATCCAAATACCCCTCATAGTCCTCAATATTCATGCCGAGTTCTTTAATGCGAGCCACCAGCTTATCATAGCTTTCCTCACGCTGAGACCCGCCGATAAGTTCTCCGATTCTCGGTACCAAAACATCCATAGCGGCCACAGTTTTTCCATCCGGATTAAGCTTCATGTAAAAGGCCTTAATTTCTTTAGGATAATCACGAACAATAACCGGTTTTTTGAAATGTTCTTCTGCCAAAAAGCGCTCATGTTCTGTCTGCAAATCAATACCATATTCCGGAGTATATTCAAATTTTTTGCCGGATTTCTTCATAATATCAATAGCTTCAGAATAAGTGATGCGCGCAAAATTGTTGTTCATGATATTATCAAGCGTAGATTTGAGCGTCGGGTCAACAAACTTTTCAAACAAGTCGAGATCCTCACTGCAGTTTTCCATAATATCTTTAACACAAAAACGCACCATATCTTCAGCCAAATCCATGTCATCATAAATATCGGCAAAGGCCATTTCGGGTTCAATCATCCAAAACTCAGCGGCATGACGAGGCGTATTCGAGTTTTCGGCGCGGAATGTCGGGCCAAAGGTATAGATATCGCCTAAAGCAAGCGCATACATTTCGCCATTAAGTTGTCCGGATACGGTAAGGTGAGCCGGTTTACCGAAAAAGTCTTGACTATAATCGACTTTTCCGTCTTTTGTTTTAGGAATATTGTTCAAATCAAGGGTTGTAACCTGAAACATTTCACCGGCGCCTTCGCAGTCAGATCCTGTGATGATAGGGGTATGAACATACTTAAACCCGCGATTCTGAAAAAATTTATGAATAGCATAAGACAATTCAGAGCGGATGCGGAAGGCTGCGCCATATTTATTAGTACGTGGGCGCAAATGTGCAATTGTACGCAAAAATTCATCCGTATGCTTTTTCTTTTGGAGCGGAAAATCATCAGGCGCAAGACTATAGATTTCAATATCATCGGCAACGATTTCAAATTTTTGGTTTCCACCCTTAGATTCCACAAGTTTACCCTTCACGGCCACAGAAGAACCTGTAGTAATTTTCTTAACGTCATCATAGTTTTTCAAAGTATTATTGGCAATGACTTGAATATTTTTAAGGCAAGAACCATCATTAACTTCCACAAACGAAAAATCTTTGGCATCACGTTTTGTTCTGACCCAACCTTTAACCAAAACCTTATCTTGTTCCTCGGTCAAGGCCAGAATATCTTTAATCTTCATTCTTTTAACCATTTATCCAGTGTCCTTATTATTTTTTTTACAAACAAAATCAATAATTTTTGCCTACTATATTACACTTGATTTTAATTGTCCAGCATTGACATTTTTTTTACTATGTATAAATTATAAATAAAGACACAGCCAAAGATGGAGGATAAGTTTTATGAAAAAAGTATTAGCGGCAGTATCGGCCTTATTGATATTATCGGCCTGCGCCCCGAGAATAGGCGCAAATGATTATGCCACGAGCAATGTAAATCAGGTCAATGTCACCAAAATGGGCAAAGTAATAAGTGTCCGTCAGGTACAAGTTCAAAACAATGACAACAGCGGAGCTGTCATTGGTACGGTAGCCGGCGGCGTTGCCGGTTCACAAATCGGCAGAGGCTCAACAGCAGGTGTTTTGGGAGCCTTGGGAGGCGCACTTGTGGGCGGTGTCGTCGGTGATTTGGCCGAAGATGGCTTAACATCACAAGTAGGCTACGAATATGTCATCCAATTAGACCAAGGAGGTTTGGTTACGGTAACGCAAGGAAGTGATGTTTACATCCAACCTGGGCAGAGATGCTTGGTTATTTATGGTAAACAAGCAAGAGTAATTCCCTATAATTAAGTATAAAAGCAAAGAACAAAAAGTGCCTAAGATTTTACTGAGGCACTTTTTTTACAACAAGAAACAGAAAAAACACCCCCAGTTTTGTTGTCAAAAGACAATACCTAAAATTTCATCACTTAATAACATATTCTACAATCACAATCTGTAGTTAAAGACATAAAAATCAAAGCCCGCTCATATAAAAGAAAACGGGCTTTGGTCTGGGAGTTAAATTTTTCAATCACAAAGCTTATTATTGGCTGGCCCAAATAATTTTGTTGAGTAATTTAATATCGCTGCGATTATATTTTATTCTTTCATGAGGGGCGTTGATGGATTGCAAAGTCACCACATCATCATCGCAACCAACAAACTCAAGAATAAGCGCATCGCCGGAGCTTAACAGCAAAATAACACGATCGTGCTTTTTTATCCGAGAAAACTTTTCCACCACAAGTTTTGCTCCAAAATGATATATGGGTTCAAATTTTGTAGAATCCAAATCAATGGCGTAAGTATTTTCTGTTACAAAAGGCAGATTAGCCGTTTGCCAATTTCTGGTATCAATATTTTGCGGAGAAAATTTTTTAGGGTTTTTGAGAGAAGATAGTAAAATATACGGGAGAGAAAGATAACTGGCGGGGTGTATTTTGTTTTCGGCCAAATAATAAAAATCAGCAAGGTTCAAATGACAAGTATCTAAAATTTTGTTCACACTATCAAAAGAGGGCCACCTTTTTTTGCCATCGGGTCGCGTACGCTTGCTTTTGTTAAAAGTAGTCGCATCCAAGCCTGATTTTTTAGCTAAACCAGACAATGACAAGCCATTTTGTTGAGCAATTTTATCAATAGCATGCCATAGTTGATCATAATCCATTTTTAATATCCTTAAAAATTCACCAATTCCAACACAACAAATTTTATCGCGTCAACAATAGAATAGAAATAAATAAAATTTACTACTAATAATGTAAGTTATACGATTATTAAAAATTGTCAATGATAAAATTCGCAATTTGATAAAAAACAAAAAGTTAAGAGCTTTAGGAAAAAATTAAGAATTAAAAATTAAAATCACCCGCGAAAAGGAAAAATTAAAATGCCGGAAATAACCGAAGAAATAGCCCATATCAAAGGTATACCCAAAAAGTTGGTGGTTTTTTTGCATGGCTATATAGATAGCGACACCGGACTGGATAAAATATTGGCAAACTTTGAGGAGAAGCTGACGGATTGCGCTTTGCATATACCTCAAGCACCATTGGTGTGCGAAATACACGACAAACGCCGCCAGTGGTATTCAATGCATGAGTTTGATCCAGATGATGCACGCAAATATGTGCCAACTCTAAAAGAATGCACGGATATATACAATCGAATGACCAAGGGTTTTGACTCGGCTTATACTTACCTTACTCCCTATATTGACAATTTGCTCAATGAATATCAGCTTCAGGACAAAGACCTGTATTTATGCGGCTTTTCACAAGGAGCCATGCTTGCGATATATACAGCCTTAATGCGGGATAAAAAAATTGGGGGATGCGTAAGCTTTTCAGGCATAATGGCACCGTATAGTTACCTAGAAAAACATACGCGCAGCCGGCCAAAATTTTTGTTAATCCATGGCGATAATGATAATTTGGTTCGCTTTGAGGCTCTGGATTTTACCAAACAAGAACTTGAAAAAATTCAAGCACCGGTAACAACATATATTGTTAAGGGTGGCCAACATCGCATCACGGAAGATGGCCTTGACCGCGCCTTAAAGTTTATACGGGGTCGCAAAAAGGCGTAAAAAAGGCTTGTTTTTCAAATAAAACAAGCCTTAAATTATATGAATTGAAAGAAATAATCAAATAAACGGAACAGGGTTAATCAGCCCACCGTCTTTAAGATAATTACTTTCAGCGCGGTTAAGCTTCAAAGAGCTGTTTTTACCAAAGTTGCGCTCATAAATTTCACCATAGTTACCGGAGTAGGCCAAAGCATCACGCACCCATGTCGGAGTTAAGCCAAATGATAGCCAAAGCTTAGGATCTTCCCCCATCAAGTTGCGCTGAGAAGTGTTTTTCAGGCCGATTTTAACTTTGGCGTTTGCGGCGTTGATACCATACATATCGGCAAGTTGCAAAGCGTTAACCACCCAGCGTGCAATAGCCTGAAGTTTGGGGCTGTTTTTATCCGCCAGCACATAAACCGGTTTGAGGGCAATTGCCTCCGGCAAAAGTTTGATATCAAATTCATCATCGTCAAAATCACTAAAGCTGCGCTCCAAAACGCCTTGCAAATAAATTCTGTTTCCGGTTAAAATTTTGCACCTGTTGAGCAAAAAAGCCTGCTTAGCCCGATTTTCTGAAGTAAAAGGTAAAATATTTAGATCCAAATCATATCTAAGACTATATTCTTCAACATTGTTGAGGTCAGCAGAATTAGAAACAGCACAAACCTTAGCGCCTTTGAATTGCTCCATCGACGTAGCATCGAGGGCATTGCGCGCCAAAAACGCCTGCTGATCATAATAGAGTAGGGCAGCCGGCGCAAAAGCAGATAAGGCATCACTTTTGGCAGAAAAATCAGCCCCGCCCAGCATAAAGTCAATTTTATGCGCTTTCAAGGCGGCAGAAATTTTATCCGCCGGAATATCCACTAAATCAAATTTGTCGGGCATACCAAAGATGGCGGTTGAAAAAGCGCGGCAAATATCGGCGTCAAACCCCTTCCATTGACCGTCTTCTGTTTTGGATGCATAGGCTGGCGCCGTCAAATCTGTTCCGCAAATAACCTTCCCTCTGGACTGAACATAATACAATCCGTTATCAGCGGCAAGAGCATTACCGGCCCAAAAGTAGAAACTAAAAAGAGCAAAAAGAACCTTAAATTTCATGTTTTTTAACCAATTAAGCATATAATTTCATATAAAACTATAAGTATCATAAGGTATTTAAAAATGAAAAGTAAGTTTTTTTTGCAACTTATCATATTAAGTTTTTGTTTTTTTGCGCTAAGAGAAGTTTCAGCGCAGTCAATGACACAAAAAAACGTAAAAGAATGGGCCAATGCCCGTGCGGTTGAGTTGATAGATGCCTTGTCAGAAGATAATTTGGCAAAAAAATATCAGATTCTGGATGATTTATATAATAAGTATGTAGATTCGAAATATATAGGAAGATTCGTGATTGGCAAATATTGGGGATATATGACCCCAACAGAACAAACACAGTATATGCAGTTGTTTAATCGCTATGCATTGGCTCTGTATAAGTCGTATCCGCTGAATTTTAAGAAAGAAAATATAGATTTTAAGATATATCAGGTAAATGTATTATCAGCGCAAAGAGCCGAAGCAAGAGTAGTCATTCATCAAAACAATCTGCCGGAAGATGATGCCTTGCAGAATATAATCGTGCAGTTAAACATAAAAGACACGCCGGAAGGCTTAAAACTGGAAGACATAAAAATTGCAGAGGTTAGTTTAATTATAAGCTATCGCAACAAGTTTTATCAAATGATAGCCGCAAGTGATGGTGAAATGAGTTGGTTTTTGGAGGACTTTGCCGATATTGTAAAATCCATGGAGCAGCAACAACAAAAGAGCAAAAACAAACAGCAAGAAAACCAATTTAATGAAGAAAATAAGGATATTGAATAAAAAATCTTGAATTTGCAAAAGTAAAATATTATTATCCCACGCAGAAGAAAAAAACAACTAAAGACGAGAGAAAAAAATGAAAGTTAGATTTGCGCCGAGCCCAACCGGCTTTATGCACATAGGCAATACCAGAACGGCATTGTTCAACTGGCTGCTGGCCAAAAAAATGGGCGGCGAATTTATGTTGCGTATAGATGACACGGACACATTACGCTCTAAAAAAGAATATGAAGACGGAATCAGAGACGCGCTGGAATGGCTCCATCTTGATTGGAAAGGCGAGGCCAGACAGTCAGCCCGCGTTGAAAGATATAAAGAAGTTACGGAAAAACTCAAACAACAAGGCCGAATTTATGCTTGCTATGAAACGCCGGAAGAACTGGAGTTTATGCGTAAACGCCTGTTGAATAAAGGCTTGCCGCCAATATATGACCGCTCAGCCTTAAAGTTAACTCAAGCCCAAATCGAAAAATATGAGGCAGAGGGCCGTAAGCCGCATTATCGCTTTAAGTTGGCAGAAGGTGAAATTGTATGGAACGATTTGGTCAGAGGCGAATGCCGTTATTCTGAAAAAAACTTGAGCGATCCGGTCATTATTCGAGCAGACGGCAGCTTTTTGTATCATTTGCCTTCAGTGATAGATGATTCTGATTTTGGAATAACGCACATCGTCAGAGGTGAAGACCACGTGACCAATACGGCCTCTCAAATTCAAATGTTTGAAGCCATAGGCGGAAAAGTTCCATCATTTGCACATTTGCCGTTGTTAACCGGTAAGGAAGGAAAATTATCAAAAAGGCTTGGTAGTACGGGCGTTAAAGAGTTGCGTGACGAGGGCGTAGAGGCTATGGCTATATGCTCATTTTTGGCCAAACTCGGCACATCGGATGCCATCGTTCCGTATTATAGCTTGGAAGAACTGGCACAAACACTCGACTTTGGCAAGATAGGACATTCTCAGCCCAAATTTGATGAAGAAGAACTCAAAAAGTTTAATACACATTTGGTGCATAATTTGCCTTATGAACAAATCAAGGCGCGTTATGGTATAAGTGAAGAACTATGGAATGCGGTTAAGGGCAACATCACCATAGCAGATGATGTGTTGGTTTGGAAACATATTTGTGAAGAAAAAATAACACCGCAAATAGATTCGTCCGCACAAGAACTGTTAATAGCGGCGGCATCATTGCTTCCGGCAGAACCTTGGAATGAACAAACCTTTAATGACTGGGTTGCAAAAATAAAAGAGCAAACCGGCAAAAAGGGCAAAGAGCTGTTTCATCCGTTAAGGATGGCTTTAACCGGAGCCGAAAATGGACCTGAACTTAAGGTTTTGCTGCCCCTGATAGGTCGGAATAAGGTCTTGTCCCGCCTCAAAGGAGAAGAAGCCTAAAGAAACATAAAAACAAAAAATGCAAAAAAAAATATCCCGTTTACACCAAACGGGATATTTTTTAACGCGTAATTGGGGATATTGTGATAATAATGGTTAACTTATGAAAAAAAGTGTTTTAAGAAAAGAATAAGGGGAAATTTAGATATAAACGATTGGGGAAATTCGTGAATAACTTTATACAAGCTATAAAGAACATGTCAGCAGGAAGGCTGGTAGCGCTTTCGGCCGTAATATTGTTTTTAATAAGTTTTTTTGTTTATATAGCCACACAGTTAAATACGACGGATTATTCCGTACTGTATACAGATTTGGAGTTAGAAGACGCCAAACAAATCGTTGAGAGACTTGAAGGTGAAAATATCAAATACAAACTCACCAAAAACGGCACAGAAATTTTAGTTCCGACAGAAGTCGTCAACAAAATGCGAGTCGATACGGCAGAATTGGCTTTGGCCTCCAAAGGCTCAAACGTCGGCTATGAATTATTTGATAATACGGACGCGCTGGGAACAACGAATTTTGTTCAAAATGTAAATTTGATAAGAGCGCTTGAAGGAGAGTTGGCACGTAGTGTTCGCTCAGTAGATAATATCAAGAGCGCAAGGGTGCATCTGGTTTTGCCGAAACGAGAAATGTTTTCAAAAGAGGAGCAAGAACCAAGTGCCTCGGTTGTGATAAGAACCATAAGCGGTCAGTTAAGTCCGCAAAGCGTGGCAGCCATTCAAAAATTGATTGCAGCCTCCGTTCCAAAGTTGAGCGTTAAAAATGTTGCGATAGTTGACAGCTCGGGCAATTTGCTGACGGAAGAAAAAAACAAAGCCCTAATGGATTTAGACCACAATGAAGATTTGCGCCAAGAAATGGAACGGCAAATGACCGATAGAGTTCAAAACTTGTTGGATAAAAGTATCGGAGAAGGAAAATCACGAGTCCAAGTTTATCTTGAGATGGATTTTGATCAGGTCGTAACCAATGAAGAGATATATGATCCGGATGGACAAGTTGTTCGTTCAGAGGCCTCCAGTAGCTCTTCATCCGTAACAAGTGAGAAAAATGCGCCGGTAACGGTTGCACAAAATATTCCGAACGGAGACAATGTAGTGAATGGTGACGGCAATGAAACGCAAAGTGCCAACACCGAGTCGACGGTTAATTATGAAATATCCAAGATTGTCAGGAATAAGGTCAAGAATAGTGGCACGATAAGCCGAATGACAACAGCGGTAATCGTGGACGGTATATACGAAAAAGACGCAGAAGGCAAAATAGTCTATCGTCCGAGAACGGAAGAAGAAATGCAAAAATTAGACGAGCTGATAAAGTCAGCCGTTGGCTACAACCAAGACCGAGGCGATATGGTTGAAGTCAAGAATATCCAATTTGCAAGAAATCAACAGTTAGAACCGGAGAAGATAGAAGAGATATTGATATTAGGCTTTACCAAGGACGAGGTTATTCGCATAGCAGAAGGAATAGGCGTAGCCTTGGTTGCTATATTGGTAATAGTTTTGGTCATTCGTCCGTTAATCAACAATGCATTTGATATGTCAAACAAAGGAAATGACACGAGATTGCTGGGAGAAAATGCGGAAGAAGACAATCTGCTGTTATCAAACTTTTTGAATGATGATACGGATGCCGGTGCTGATATGATTAATTTGAACAAGATAGATGGCAGAGTAAAAGCCTCATCGGTTAAAAGGATAAACGATATCGTTGAAAAGAATCCCGATACAGCCGTAAACATCGTCAGGGGCTGGCTGTATCAAAATGAAAACAATGGATAATTAAGATGAAGCAAAACGTAATAGATGATTATAATTTATTAACGGGGCAGCAAAAGGCAGCCATATTGATGATGTCTTTAGATGAAGACAAATCGGCCATGCTTTTTGCGTTGATGGATGATGAAGAGATCAAAGAATTATCAGTCATAATGGCCTCATTGGGAAAAGTTAATTCCAATGTCGTAGAGCAGCTTTTTGCCGAGTTTAACGAAAAATTATCCAACACGGGCGCATTAATCGGCACGTATGAAACAACGGAAAGATTGTTGTCAAAATCAATGGACAAAGACCGAGTAGCCTCTATTATGGAAGAAATCAGAGGTCCTGCCGGACGTACGATGTGGGATAAGTTGGGCAACGTAAATGAGCACGTATTGGCCAATTACCTCAAAAACGAATATCCGCAAACAATTGCCGTAATCTTGTCAAAGATTAAGCCGGAACATGCAGCAAAAGTTATAGCGCTTTTGCCAGAAAACTTTGCGATGGAAATCATCATGCGAATGTTGAGAATGGATTCTGTGCAAAAAGATGTTCTAGATGGTTTGGAAAAGACATTAAGAAAAGAGTTTATGAGCAACTTGTCAAAATCAACCAGACGCGATTCGCATGAATTGATAGCAGATATATTCAATTCATTAGACCGCACGACGGAAGCGAGATTCATGGATGCATTAGAGAACCGCAACCCTGAATCAGCCGATAGAGTAAAGTCATTGATGTTTACGTTTGAGGATTTGGTCAGAGTGGATTCGCAAGGTATCCAAATTTTGTTGCGTAACATAGATAAAGACAAGTTGTCAGTAGCGTTGAAGGGAGCATCTGAAACCATTAAGGAGCTGTTTTTCAGC
Source organism: uncultured Alphaproteobacteria bacterium (assembly GCA_944391615.1). Classification (GTDB taxonomy): domain Bacteria; phylum Pseudomonadota; class Alphaproteobacteria; order RF32; family CAG-239; genus HGM16780. The sequence goes on along the minus strand of CALXUE010000005.1, from coordinate 84,191 downwards.
AATATGTCCACAAGAGCGGGCAAGATTATCAAAGAAGATATGGAGGCAATGGGGCCGGTTCGTTTGCGTGATGTTGAAGAAGCACAATTATACATTGTTAACGCCACGAAAGAGCTGTCAAATTCCGGAGAGATAGTCATCAGTGAAGGAAAAGACAGCGATGAGCTGGTATACTAACAAGCAAGGTAAAAAATAAAAATGTCGGCATATGAAAAGTTTTTATTTGATAATTTTGTAATAGATGAAGAAGGGGAGCAAAAACAGCTTCCCGAAGAGCTTGATATGCCAACATCGGACACTGCAGTGATTATACCGGAAGGAGCCGATAAAAGTATAGAAGAGGATGCGCCGGCAGAAGCACCTACTGAACCGGAAAAAATCCAAGAAGAAACAAGCCAACCGGAAGAGGCCGAAAAGGAGCAACTTCAACAAGAAGACGACAGCTTGCCTGAGGTTATAACATATACGGAAGAAGAGGTTTTGGACAAGGTTGAAGAAGGGCGCAAAGAAGGCTATGCACAGGGCTTGGCAGCGGCCACAAATTCTTCGGAAGCGCAAATTCAAAATTTACTTCAAGAAATAGACAAAGCTTTGCAAAACAAATTTGCGGAAGAAGACGAAGTTAAAAAGAACATGCAGGCCGGATTCAAGGAATTGGGAATGGCATTGTTACAAAAATTTATAAGCACATTAGAGCAAGAACATGCTGAAGAATTATTAAACAAATTTTTAGCAGATAATTTTGCCAATTTTATAAAAGAACCGAAATTGACATTTTACTTTAATCCTGAAATAATCAAAAAAGGTCAGGAGATAGTAGCAAAGTTAGCCCATAAAGGCGACTATGAAGGAAAAATAGTTTTGCAAAAAGACAATTCGTTAGGGCTGAGTGATTGCCGCATAGAATGGGAAACAGGAGGCGCAGAACGCAATTCATCCGAGATGAAAGAGCAAGCCCAGGCGCTTTTATCCAAACTATAAGAAAAAAGTTTTAAGGGAGTAAAACATGAGTGAAAACTTAAATTTAGATGAAATCGGCGATTCTCAAGCCAGAGATGATGATCCGATATTAAAAAAAGAAAGCGGTGTAGATAATTTTGATATACCGAGTTCAGCGGCAGATCTGGAACCCGTATATGACATACCGGTAAAAGTATCTGCAATATTAGGCAAGGCGCAAATGAGCGTGTCACAATTGTTGAAATTGAATAAGGGCGCAATAATCGAGCTTGACCGCAAGGTTGGAGAAGCCATAGACATCTATGTCAACAACAATCTTGTAGCCAGAGGAGAGGTCGTTGTGGTTGATGACAAGCTTGGCATCACGATGACCGAAGTAGTAAAAAGCGTAAAATAAAAAAATAAGGGGGCAGGAAGATAAATGCAGCTTCTCATTGTCGGAACATTGGAAGGACAAATCGGTGCGGCGAGTAAAATCGCACTTGAGCAAGGAGGACAAGTCAGTCTTGCGGAAGACATTGGTCCGGCAATGGAGATATTGCGCTCAGGCAAAAGTATTGAGCTGGTGATGATAGATGTCAAACTCGATGTCTATAAGTTTATCCAAAGCTTGGAGCAGGAAAGAATAAATGTTTTGGTTGTAGCCTGCGGCGTCGCCAACGATTCGTCATTAGCAGTTAAGGCGATTAAGGCAGGCGCAAAAGAATATATTCCTTTGCCGCCGGATCCGGAGTTGATTGGAGCTGTATTGGCTGCAGCGACAAGAGAAAATCATGCGTTAATATATGGTGATAAAAAAACAGAGAGTATATTAAAAATAGCCAAGCAAGTAGCCCCGTCAGAAGCAAATATTTTGTTGACGGGAGAGTCCGGTACGGGTAAAGAAATTTTTTCACGATTCATTCATGACAATTCCAAAAGAGCAAATAAAAAGTTTGTAGCGGTGAACTGCGCCGCCATACCGGAAACATTGTTGGAGTCAGAATTATTCGGATATGAAAAAGGAGCATTTACGGGAGCAGTTGCCAGAAGGATAGGTAAGTTTGAAGAGGCAAGTGACGGTACTTTGCTGTTAGATGAAATATCCGAAATGGATATCAAGATTCAGGCAAAGTTGCTAAGAGCGATACAAGAAAAAGAAATAGATAGAATAGGAGGCAAAACGCCGATAAAAGTAAATACAAGGATAATAGCAACCTCCAACCGAAACTTAGCCGAGGCGGTAAAAAATGGAATGTTTCGCCAAGATTTGTATTATAGATTAAATGTCGTAAACATAGATATTCCACCATTAAGAGAAAGAAAAGATGATATTGTAGTATTAGCAAAGCACTTTGTAAAAAAATATTCAGAATTAAACGAAATTCCGCTAAAGCCGTTGGCAAAGTCGGCAGAAGAAAAGTTGCTTAATTATCTGTGGCCGGGAAATGTCCGTGAGCTTGAAAACACCATCCACCGCGCAGTGTTGATGAGTACGGGAGATGAGATAACGGCAGATTCCATCATTTTGAATGATCCCGATTCGGTAATTAATAAACCCGAAGTTGGAGAAGAGATGAGCGGAGCAGAGTTTGTCGGACGCACGGTAGCCAACATGGAAAGATGTCTGATAATAGATACGCTAAAGCATACAATGGGCAACAGAAGTGTCGCTGCCAATATATTGGGAATATCGATTCGTACATTGAGAAATAAGCTCAAACAGTACGAAGAAGAAGGGGTAAGCATACCCAAAGGGCACGAATAAAGAAGAATAAGAAAAAAATAAGCGGCAGATAAAAGAGGAAAGGTAAATGGCAAAACAAACGCAAAAGGGAGGTTCACTATTTGGCGGCAAATCTATAAGAGAGATTTTGCATAATGCCACGCACAGAGGTGATTTGCTGTTTGCGTTTGGAATAATTTTAATGCTGGTAATTTTGATAATGCCGATGCCTGCATGGCTGCTGGATATAGCTTTAGCATTGTCAATAACGGTTTCCTGCTTAGTTTTGATGACCGCCATATTTATTGAAAAGCCAAATGAGTTTAACTCTTTTCCGTTAGTTTTGTTGATAACAACCTTGTACCGATTATCCTTAAACTTGGCCTCCACCAGATTAATATTGGCCGAGGGCTATACGGGACCTGACGCAGCCGGTGAGGTGATTAAGGCATTTGGCGGCTTTATAATGGGTAATAACTTTATAATCGGAGTGATAGTATTTGCAATATTGGTTATTGTAAACTTTGTGGTTATTACCAAAGGTTCGGGCCGCATAGCAGAAGTAGCAGCAAGATTTGCGTTGGATGCCATGCCCGGCAAGCAAATGGCCATAGACGCCGATTTGTCGTCAGGCTTGATAACTGAAGATGAGGCGCGTGCCCGCCGTGAAGATTTGTCAAAAGAAAGTTCATTTTACGGAGCCATGGATGGTGCCTCAAAATTCGTAAGAGGAGATGCCATAGCCGGTTTGATAATTACGTTTATTAACATTATAGCCGGTATGATAATCGGTATGGTTCAAAATCATATGAGCTTTGCCGATGCGGCAGAAACATACACACGTTTGACGGTGGGCGATGGTTTGGTTTCACAAGTTCCTGCACTGATAATATCCGTATCGGCAGGTATATTGGTTTCAAAAGCCGGTATGACGGACGCAACGGACAAAGTTCTGTTTTCACAAGTATCCAACTATCCAAAAGCTTTGGGTATGAGCTCATTTTTGGCTGTATGTTTGGGCATGCTCCCCGGAACACCGACATTACCGTTTGTGATGTTGGCAGCCTTGACAGGAGCGACGGCGTATTATCTAAACAAACAGCAGCAGGTAGCCAAGGCCAAATTGGCGGAGATGAAGGAGGAAGAAAAGAAACAAACCGCCATAGCCAAAGCCGCGGACGAACCAATAGCCAATGCCTTAAAGATAGATTTAATCAGACTGGAGATAGGCTATGGTCTGTTACCATTGGTAAATGAACAAAACAACCGCAAGCTAACCGACCAGATTAAGGCATTAAGAAGGTCTTTAGCAGTGGAGTTGGGTTTTGTTATGCCCTCAATTCGTATACAAGATAATATGCAGCTGCCGCCGAATGAATATAATATATATATTAAAGAGGTCAAATCAGGCAAGGGAGAGTTAAGGCCGACACAGTTATTGGTAATGGATCCGAAAGGCGAGCCGATTTCACTTCCTGGAGAAAATACATTTGAGCCGACCTTTGGCTTAAAAGCCATGTGGATAAATCCATCATACAGAGAAGAAGCCATGTTCAGAGGTTATACGGTAGTTGATCCGGCCACGGTTGTAACCACGCATATCACCGAGTTGGTCAAAGATAATATGCCGGAGCTATTGTCATATGCAGAGACGCAAAAACTTCTGGATGAAATGGATAAAGAACAACAAAAATTAGTAAAAGAGCTTGTTCCGAATAAAGTAACAATAGGTGCGATACAAAGAGTTTTGCAAAATCTGTTGCAAGAGCGTGTTTCAATAAGAGATTTGCCGACCATATTGGAGGGAATATCGGAAGCAGTCGCCTCGACAAGAAGTCTGATGATGATAACCGAACATGTCAGAACGCGCTTGGCACGACAAATATCCAATGCCAACACCAATGATGCGGGCATAATTCCGTTAGTAACATTATCCCCGCAATGGGAACAAGCTTTTGCCGAAGCAATAGTCGGAGAGGGAGATGAACGCCAGTTGGCCATGGCACCGACAGCTTTGCAAGGATTTATCAGCAAGGTTCGAACAGTCATGGAAGATTTGGCCATAAAAGGAGAAACAGGGGTTTTACTGACCAGCCCGAATATCAGACCGTTTGTGCGTTCAATTATTGAAAGATTCCGGCCGATGACAGTCGTTATGTCGCAAAACGAAATTTATCCCAAAGCCAAAATCAAAACAGTCGGTCAAATATAGGAAGATATAGATGCGGCTGAAAACATTTATCGGAACAAATATGAGTGACGCGCTGCAGCAGGTCAAAAGGGCTTTGGGTGCGGACGCAATTATTCTAAATACAGAGAGCACGCAAGACGGCGGTATCAAAATAACCGCAGCGGTGGAAGATGCAGATTTTGATTTTGACCGAAATGAGAAAATAGAAAAACTCCCGCCGGTTCAAGAGTTTGATGAAAGCAAAATAAGAGAGAGCTTGAGTTACCACGGGGTTTTACCGGCCGTAAGCGAAGGAATTTTGGCAAGAGTAAGACGACTGTATTTTAACCAAGGAGGCGGAAATGCACAATCTTTATTGGCAAAAGATTTGGCCGAAAGTTATAGATACTATAATATGTTGGATAGAACCAAACCATTGAAATTATTTATGGGCATATCGGGCAGCGGCAAGTCAACAGCCATAGCCAAAGTCGCCACACAGGCAAAGTTAAAAAAAATTTCAAGTTGCATTATCAGCTGTGACAATGTTCGAGCCGGAGCAAACAAACAATTACAAGCATTTGCCAAGATATTGGATGTTCCGTTTTTCTTTGAAGGTGATAGGGATAAACTATACAATCGAGCCATGTTGTCAACCAGAGAATATAACTTTGTATTGATAGACACACCGGGAATAAATCCGTTTATCAAAGAAGAGGTTGAAAGAATACATTCATATACCAAGGTCTTGAACAAGTCAGAAAAAATAATGACGATGGATGCCGGCAGAAATGCGGCAGACGCGGTAGAGATATCGGAAGTATTTAAGAAAATTGGTGCCGAATGCTTGCTCCCGACAAGACTGGATTTATCGCGGCGTATCGGGAGTATTATTTCAATAGCGGATGTCTGCCAAATGAAACTAGGTGCAGCGGGCGTAAGTGCATCAATAGTGCAGGGCATAGCCAAAATAGATGCAAATGCATTATGCAAATTGCTTTTACCGACAGCCAAATAAAGAGAGGGAAAAATGGTTGAAGAAACAAACACAGAACCCAAAATTATGCCAAGAGGCGTTATTCCGGAAAGAGCCGCAAGCGGTCGCAATATGATAGCTGTCGCCTCAGGCAAAGGCGGAGTCGGCAAAACATGGTTTTCAATCACCTTGTCGCAGGCCTTGGCTGGCTATAAACAACGCGTTTTGCTGTTTGACGGAGACTTAGGGTTAGCCAATGTAGATATCCAATTAGGCTTGATGGTAGAACATGACTTAGGAGATGTTATCAGTGGCGAAAAGACCCTCAATCAGGTTATAACCCATAGCGATAAAGGACGCTTTGACGTGATAGCTGGACGCTCAGGGTCAGCCGGTTTATCATCAATGCCGATAGGACGATTACAAATTTTGGGAGAAGATTTAAATCTGGTATCTACAAATTACGATAAAGTGATATTAGATATGGGGGCAGGGGTAGAAAAGCCAATAAGAATATTATCAAGCCTGGCGCAAAAAATAATTGTTTTGTGTACGGATGAACCAACCTCATTAACCGATGCTTATGCATATATAAAGATAATGACGATGCAATATCCCAAGCAAGAGATATTTATAGTTGTCAATCAGGCCAACACAGAAAGAGAGGGACAAAGAACCTATGATACATTGTCCAAAGCGTGCAAAACATTTTTGCATATCGACCCTCCGTTGTTAGGAATAATCAGGAGGGATGCGCGCATACGTGATGCAATAAGAAATCAGCTGCCGTTGATTAGCCGTTATCCAACATCCGAGGCGGCGGAAGATGTCATAAAAATTGCGCGACGCTTGTTAAGAATGCTATAAATAAAAACAAAACATAAGGGGAAGGAAGATGAGCAATTTTGTATCACCGATAATATCAGGAGAAATAAGACCGCCGGCTTCTTCCGTAGATATAAATATGGGGAGTATAAAATTACCCCCGTTAAACGTTGGTAGCTTAAACGTTAATGATGTTTTGACTTTAGAGTTTATCGAGAGCATAGCAAAAAGCGAACAGACAGGGTTAACACCACAACAAGATAGCGGACAAGAAATAATAAATCTAAAGCAACCAACAGAGATACAAAAACCGCAACAGCAAATTACGCCTCAAACCACAGAGATTAAGGTCAAAGTAACCCTTCCGGATAAAAATACGGTAGAAATACCCTTAAAAGATATCAAGCTGAATGCGGCGGCGTTAAAAGACAGCAGTATATTGCAAGTAAAAGTGAGCTCTTTGCAAAATACAGAAATTGAGTTCCAAGTACAGACAGCTCTGAAAGGAGATGCCAATATAAGTGTGAACAATCCGCGTCCGCAAGAAACGCCAATTCAAGTACAAGCCCAAGCTCCGCAAAATGTAATCACCAATCAAGTGCAAACAGAAACCAAAATACCGCTTGCACCGTTGAAGCTTGAAAATATAGTCAAAAACATCGCACAAGAAACATTAATTACACCGGATAAGTTGCAAGCGGTTTTAAAAGAGCTTCCGGATGTGTCGGTTGAGTTCTCAAAAAATATAGAAGTTCCGATAAAACAAGTTGTCGAACAAGCGCAAATTATAAAAGAAAATATCAAAGGCTTATTGAGTTCTTCGCAACCGCCAAAAGAAATCAGCAACGGCATTTTATCAGCCTTGGAAGGGGTAAAAATTCTTCCTGCCAAAACGGAGGCATATCCACAAACCACGGTGTTCAAAACCCCGTTAGGAAATGTTTTTCCGGAAGAAGCCGTCAAGTTAGCAGAGGGAATAAATTTGCAGCTAAATGTTTTGGATATAGTCCCAAACGAAAAATTAGGCCTAAAAGATGTTTTAGAGTTTCTGCAGATTAAAGATTCGCCCCATAAAGACGTTTTGAAAACAATTAATGTGACAGAGCCGGAATTAAAAGAAATATATAAAATTTTGCAGGAAAATCCAGTTACTCAAAATAAAATGCCGATAGCAGAAAGCAAAAATTTTTTAAGCAATATAATCGGATTCGTCAAAGCTGCAGTTAAAGAAGATGCCAAGCATTGGTTGGGAAGAGCTGAAGTTGCCGAATTGCAGTCCACGCCGCAAGGACAACAAACATTAAATATAGCCCAGTTGGCTATAGAAAATGCAGTCAAAGATACGGGGCGTTGGCGCATGATAGAAATTCCCGTTATGAGCGGAGAAATGATTGACAATATGAAACTATCAATCAAAAAACAGCAAGAAGAAACAGAAGAAGAAGGTAGAAATAAAAAAACAAAACCACAAGAAAAGAGCACGCGCTTTGTGCTTGAAACCAATTTTTCTCGACTGGGAAAATTTCAGTTTGACGGCTTGGCAATAGAAGAAAAACGCCGCTTTGACTTGATAATCAGAACCGAAAAACAGTTAGAAGAAGATATTTACAGCCATATTATGAGGTTGTACAAAACAACATTAGAAAATTTAAATTATGCCGGCACAATAAAAATAAATCTTAAAGAAAATTTCATCAAACCGTGGGAAGATGATACGACAGAGAATTTAGGACAAGGAATTTTTGTATGAGCAAATATGATGGTTTTGGCTACTATCAAATATTGGGCGTAGAGCATACGGCCACAGCGGCAGAAATAAAAGAGCATTATCGAGAACAAGCCAAAAAATGGCATCCGGATTATAATAAAGCAGAAAATGCACTGGAAGTCTTTCAAAAAATCTCAGTTGCTTATGATGTTTTGAGCGATGAAAATAAGCGCCTGACGTATGATTTGGCGAGTATGGCGTATGAGGGCGAAAACTTGCCGGATATCTTTGCCTTAAAAATCATCACCGGAGAAGATAAAAAAGAAAGCACAGAACTGCGTTGTATTGAATATGACACGATGATTGGTATGGGATATGGGTATAAACGAGAGCATCATAAAAAAATTTGTAATATGTCTCAAGCACCAGCAATAATGTTTCGCGCCGGACTAATAAATTGGCTTTTGGGTTGGTGGAGTATCAAAGGATTCGTTCAAAACATCCAAGTGATAAAATACAATCTGCAAGTCGAAAAGAATTCTAGAGCGTCCAACAAAAAGTTGCTTATACACAATGCTTTGGCTTATCAGCAAGAAAAAAAATATAAAGAAGCAGGGGTTTGTGCCGAACAAGCTAAAGAATATGTGGCGCAGGAAGATGAATATTTGTTGGATAAGTTTATTAAAGAACTCCCATTGAAAGAAAATTTAATAGCTACCAAATGGAATGAAAAACAATTAAAAAAATGGCAATACGCAGTACCTACACTTTTAGTGATTATAATTGGAATATTTGCGGCAGGGAGTCTGCTACCGCAAAATAAGGGTGATAAAAGCATTATAGATTATTATCAAGAAGTCAGAGGGCAAAGAGGTGGCAACAGCGTGGATGATATGGTTGTTTCAAAAATATTTGATATTCCGGTAGATATAGAAGATGAAAAAATGCTGTATCATATCAAAAGCGGGTATACAGCAAAAGTCTTGTATGGTCCCTCAGAGAGATTTGACACAATGACTTACCTAACAGACCAAACCACCGTAAGATTAACAGGTATGACACCTGATAACAGCTGGTATAGAATAATGCTGGATAATGGCGATATGGGCTTTGTAGAAAAAGAATATCTAGAAAAAGGAGTCGGAAAACACATACCGGAAAACAGCAAAATATATAAGGCCGTGCAATAAGATTGACACGATAGAAAAGTGCCGTTAAAATGAAATCACATCCAACCAAAGGGAGAAAAAATATGCCAAAATTAAAGTTTCAAGCATCCGCAAACAGAGAAGAATTATTGAGAAAATACAGTAATTCAGATTCGGTAGAAATCGGTCCTAAAGCCTTGCCATTAACAAGCCGAGAAGATGTTGAAAAAATCTTACAAGCCTTTGATGATGGATATAAAAAACTAATCGAAAAAGAACAAACCCCCGGCCGTGTGGAATTTTGCCTAAGAGCAGATAAATCAGTAGGAACAGAGGCAGTTGTGCCTTATGATAGCGTTCATCCTTCATGTGTGTTTGAGGTTGTCAAACATTCCGGTACAAAATACAAAGCCACAATAAGAGTCGCATTGATTGATAAGAAGGATATGCCGCGTACCAACTTGATACATGGATTCTATGGCCCCTATGGAGATACGGGAGAAGCCGGCTTTTATGGAATGACCTATGGTGCACCGCGCTTACCGTTTCCGAGAGATTTACACGGAGATGAACCGGCCGTATTGAGAGCATTCAGCCGCAAATGTGAAGTTTATTGGCGTGGGGCAGATGGCCAAAGCGGACACGTCTTTTTGGCAACACCGGAAGAACTGGAAAATATATTAGAGGAGATGAAAACCAATAAACTAAAAGTAACGGGACAAATGGCTAGGTTAAAGAGTTTTCGCAAGAGTGGTTTATCTCCGTTAAGAAAGAAATATAACGCTCAACCATCGGAAGAAGCGATAGATTTGGGAACTATCAAATTAAAAGGAAGTCGAAAGGCAGAACATGAGCCAGAAAATAAGAAGGTTGCAAAGAAAGAACCTTCATCAAAAACAGCCAAAACTTCTATAAAAAAGAAAGCTTCCACACCCAAAAAAACAGAGAAAAATAAAGAGTTGGTAAAAAGGAAGATAAAAAAATAAAAAAAACATAATTTTTTGCTTGACCAAATAAAAAAAAGCCTGTATAAAGGCAAGCGTCAAGCGATGGTCCCATCGTCTAATGGTTAGGACATCACCCTTTCACGGTGGTAATATGGGTTCAAGTCCCGTTGGGATCACCAATACAAAAACACCCTCCCAAGTGGAGGGTGTTTTTGTATTGAGAGAGCAGAGGACTTGAACCCGCAAGGACTCGCTAAGCAAAAAGGCAAAAGTTTTTGCCTTTTTGTCTGCAAGAGCAACGTAAACGCTTAGCGATAGAGAATGCGAAAGCATTTGAAGAGAGCTTAGCGGCCGTTGGAACAAGCAAATAAAATTTGCGTAGTCCCGTTGGGATCACCAATACAAAAACTCCCTCCCAAGTGGAGGGTGTTTTTGTATTGAGAGAGCAGAGGACTTGAACCTGCAAGGACTCGCTAAGCAAAAAGGCAAAAGTTTTTGCCTTTTTGTCTGCAAGAGCAACGTAAACGCTTAGCGATAGAGAATGCGAAAGCTTCATTCAGGTTTCAAAACACGGCGAAAGAATATCTTTATTAAGCACAAATAGAATGTGATGATAAAGCCGGATTTGATTCGCAGAAATAAAAATAATACAATAACCCTTTGTGTATTAATTCTTAAGTTTGTTTCTGAGCAAAGAAACCGCTTCCTGAACGGACGAAGCATGAATTACGGTTTGCTCCATCGGGCACAAACCATCTTTGCTCTTATTTAAAATTTGCGGAACAATTTGCCCATAGGTTGCAGGAATATGGTGTTTTTGCAATAGCTCGAAAGCCTCTTGGCTCATTATTTCGCCATAAACAGTTCTGACTTGTCCGTCAATGGCAATAAAAGCAGCGGCCCGCCCGATGACTTTATCAATTAAAGAACCATCTTTGAGAGCTTCGGGATGTTTGTCATGAATGTCCAACAAAGGTAAAACGCCTTTTCCTGAGGCCTCAGCCACAATTTTATTATCTTTGACCACAACGGCGGCAGCTTCTCCTGATTTAACCAGTTTTTTGGCTTGTTCATAGCCGGAAGGCAGAGTGTCCAAATTAATCAGTTCATAATTTCTGGTTCCTAGCCCCATCTCTTCAGCATAATCAAGTTGGTGTAGCCCCTCTCGGCTCAAAATACGCTCTTTAATATCGTGCAATTCTGTTTCAGGTTGCTGCATTAATAAGTCAATGGACGCTTGATCAAGAGCAACAATATCGGTAGAAGCCAAAATTCCCAAATCACGTATTTTAACTTTAGCGGCAGCCGTACCCATACAATCGCAGTCAACCGACATATTTCGTAGCACATTAATATATGTAATTTTATTGCCAAAGTGGTCAAGTGTTGCTTTGGCCGATTCTACCATATTTTCCATCAACAGAGATTGTGTTGCATTCCACAAACTATGTTTGTCAGCTCCATGCACCATAGCTTTGCCGATTTTTCCGTCGGCATTTCCAATGGCAATATTTTTGATAGACCCTCCAAAGCCGCCCATCGGATGCCCCTTAAAGTGCGTTAGAACGAGCATAGAATCATAATCCAAAATACCTTTGCCCATGGACATTTCTTTGAAATGTTTTCCGCCTTTAACCGGTAGCATCACAGTTCCGAATTCGTCCATGATATCAACTTTGCAAAAATCCCAGCCATTAATTTTTAGGGTTTTTCGATGCTGTTCTGTTGTGTGCCTGCCGCCTTCATAAAGCGTATTCGTTTCCACCAAGTTGCTGTTAGGAATAAAGTTTTGTATGGCTTTCACCATTGGAATAGGTAAAATATTAGGCCCGTGAGGTTCCCCGGAATGCCATTTAATAGCAACCTTTCCGGATATGTTTTGATTAACTTTTTGATAAATATTAACCAAGGCCTCAGGAGTTAGTTCCGAAGTAAAATAAACTTTGGCCTTTTCATTTTTGTTAGAATTTGACATAGCATCGTTTCCTTTTTTTGAGTTAGAAGAAGTTAAATTTAAGACAGTAATTTCAGCCGGAGCCAAAAATCTCATTTGAGGACCCCATTGTCCGGCCCCGCGAGAAACATAAAGTTTTGCCTTTTCGTTCAGGTCATACCAACCTGCAACATAAGGCGCGTGAGCATAAATAAAGAACACAAATGGAAAAATTTGTCCGCCGTGAGTGTGCCCCGATACTTCCAAATCAAAGGGTGTTTTATCAAAATCAGCCGGCGTATGAGACATCAAAATTTTATATTGATGCGGATTTGCAGATGCAAAAGTTTTTTCCAAATCATATGTTTTTTGACTTAAATCACGAGAATGAATGTCGGGAATACCGCCTAAGAACAAATCCTTATCAATACTAACGCCTTGGTTTTCCAACAACTTAAACCCTAAATTTTGTAAGGCTTGAGATGTTTTATGAAAGTCATGATAAAATTCATGGTTTCCCGAAACAAAATAAACGCCATATTTTGCTTTAAGCCCTTTTAAAATATTAAGTTGATTTTGAACGCGTTCAATATCATCATCAATCATATCGCCCACCAACAAGATAAGGTCAGGATTTTGAGCGTTGGTCGTATCAACAATGCCTTGCAGTTTGCTAGAAGGAAGCGCGCGGTGTAAGTGCAAATCCGGCAATAAAACAATTTTTTTATCTTGTAAAATCTTATGATTGGCAAGGCTGATTTGCTTAACATCGGGAACTTTAATACCATCATATAAGGCAATAAAAGCAATAACAAAAGCCAAAGCAATAGTCAAAAGATTAATTTTCATCAAATGAGGGGAGGCCAAAGGCTTAAAATTATCTGAGAACAACCTTAAAATAGTCCACAAAATATCGCGAACAACAGTTAAACTAAACAAAATCACCATAGTGATAAACAAAAAATAAAGTATGTAGCGATACGGAACATAAAACTTTCCGAGATATGCTTCAAAACGATATTCTGCCAGCAAAGGCAAGCAGCCGATAAATATAAAAAGAATAAGATAGGCTATCTTTCCCCAAATATTAAAAGGCATAAAAGCGCAATATCTTAAAAACAACGCTAAGGCAGCCAAACTACCTAACACAGAAGTCGTAACAGCACATCCAAACATATCTCATCTCCAATTATGTAAGAAAAACAAATATATGATAATCTTTAGAGTATACTCTAAGTCAAGAATTTATTTGAATTTTTATTGCACCATCAAAAAAAACTTGACTTAAAGTATACTCTAAAGATTACACTTAAAAAATATCAATGGAGATTCAAAAAGATGAAAATATTACCATATTTGTTATTTATAGGATTCTTAATGTTGCCAAATTTCATCCAATCGAAGGAGATGCAAGATATGAAAATAAAAATCAATTTTAATAATAAAGAAGTCATAGTTAATTTAGAAAACAACGCCGCCACCCAACAGTTTGTAGCAATGCTGCCGGCAGAATTTAATTTTCAAGATTTTGCAGGGCAAGAAAAAATCAGTTACTTTCCTGAAAAAATTTCACTTAAAAATACAACCGGCGGCATGATAGCCCAAAAAGGCAAAATGTTTATTTATGCGCCATGGGGAAACTTTGGTATTTTTTACAAAAACGTGGGTTTTTCAAAAGATTCAGCCTTAATAGAATTAGGAACTGTGGAGTCCGGCATAGAATATTTGCAAAATCAAAAAGAAGACTTTACAGCCAAAATAGAAATATTAAATTAAAAAAAATAAAACAAAATGATAAGGCATATTTTGTTGACAAGGAAACAAAATAATCTAAAATATCTTCTATTCTGAAACAGAATACAAGGTATTGCCGATGAAAAAAGCCCAAGACTTAAACACAGTTCTTTCAACATTGCTAAATACATTTGAGTATATCAGCACCGAAATGAAACAATATGCGGCACCCTTGTTTGATGATTATAGCCTAACAGAAATGCATTGCATCGAACATATAGGAAAATTACAAGATATGAACGTCACCAAGCTTTCAAAGAGCTTGAATATGACCCGAGGAGGCATCAGTAAACTCATCAAAAAATTGTTGCAAAAACAAGCCATAATAGCTTATCACAAAACCAACAATCAAAAAGAAATATATTATAAATTAACCGACATCGGACAAGATATATTTGCTGCACACGAAAAAATCCACCAAGAATGGAACAGCCAAGACCTTAAGTTTTTTAAGCAATTTAAGGATGATGAAGTTAAAATTGCCATAAAATTCATCAACCAATATACCCAACATCTAAAACAAATCCTAAAGGAGGAAAAGAAATGCAAATCCACCAAATCCGAAATGCAACATTAATTATAACCTATAATCAAAAAAAATTTTTAATTGACCCATGGTTAATGCCCAAAGACTACATGGCCGGATTCGATGTGGGAATGAACCCGAATGTTCGCCAACCCAGAGTAGAGCTGCCGATAAGCATAGAAGAAATAACAAATGTAGATGCCGTTATTTTAACGCATTTTCATCCCGACCATTGGGATGATATAGCAGCAAAATCGCTTTCCAAAAACATACCTATATTTGTGCAATCGCAAAGCGATTTTGATATGATAAAACACTATGGTTTTACCAACATAACAATCATCAAAGACAAAACTGAATTTTCGGGTGTTTCTCTTTACAAAACAGGGGGTCAACACGGCAAAAGGGAAATCATCAAGCCCCTATGCCAACAAATCAATATGCCCTACGATGCCATGGGTGTTGTATTTAAGGCTGCAACCGAAAAAACACTTTATCTGGCTGGAGACACAATCTGGTGTGAAGAAGTCAAAGAAGCTCTAGACACCTATTCACCGCAAATTATCATAGTTAATGCTTGTGGTGCAATGTTGCAAAATGGCGAAAAAATCATTATGGATGCACAAGATGTCAAAAAAATATCGTCTTATGCCCCGTCATCAACCATCATAGCCAGCCATATGGATACAGTCAGCCACTTAACAGTCACACGCCAAGATATCAAAGATATGAAATTAAACAATGTTTTGGTCCCAAATGACAATGAAATACTAAATTTTTAGGATACATACAGGAGAATGGTACTCTTCGACATCGAAGATAAATGAATTTTAACAATGTTTTTAGAATTAAGACATAAAATAAACACATATGTCACAACATGATGGAGAGTACCATGCTGATAAGTAAAGATGATTCTGTTCTTTTGATAATAGATGTGCAAGAAAATCTAACTCCGGTTCAGGAAAGCCCGCGAGAAGTTATTAATGGCTGCACCACTTTGCTCGAGGTCGCAGAAGAACTCAAAATCCCGCATATAGTTGCAGAGCAAGACCATAAAGTCTTTGGCTCAACCATGATAGATTTAAGAAAAATATTAAAAGAAGAAAATTGTTACTATGAAAAAGATACATTCTCTTGCTATAAAAATAACAAAATAAGAGAAGCCGTAAAAAATACCAATAAAAAACAAATTGTGATAGCCGGTCTGGAAACACATTTGTGCGTTTTACAAACGGCCATAGATTTTCACGATGCCGGCTATGAAGTCTTTGTGGTTGAAGATAGCTGTTCTTCCAGAAGTAATCACCAAAACGCAATGGGAATACAACGCTTAATACAACATGGTATTGATGTTGTCTCCAGAGAAATGGTCCTGTTCGAATGGATGGATAAATCCGGCAGCAAACTGTTTGACGAGCTTTGGGAACACCGTTTAAGATAAATCATTTTGTGTTATGATAAGGTAACGATAAAGTAAAAAGACCTTTAAGCATAAGCTGCATCATATAAAAATCGGCTTGGTAAAAATAGCAGTACAGATAATAATCTGTATAAGGTTAACGCTGAAAAAATTGTTCAATTTCATTTAAGGTTGTTTGCGCATCTATTTTTGAAATAATCAAACCCTTTTTATATTTTTTCACTCTTTCCGCCGGAGCACCTAAATCATAACAAGCCACAGGCAGTCCCATAGTCATAGCTTCTTCCGTTGTGTAAGAAAAAGTCTCCGGCCAAACAGAAGGAATTAAAATAAAATCAATAAAATTTTTTTCCATAAGAGAAGCTAAATTTTCAAGTTTGTATTGCCCTAACAATTTAATGTTTTTAGGAGAGAATCCGACCTTTCCGGCCAAAAACATATGTACATTTTTGAATTTGGGCAAAATTAAATCCAATTCTTTGAGGATATTTGCGCCTTTTGCGGGAGAGATATTGCCTAACACGCAAATATTCAAACCTTTGTGAGGTTTTGTAACAACTTTTCTAATACCGGGAATAGTGTGAGGAATAATTTTAATTTTGTGTGTCAAGCCGTTATAAGCTTTGCACAAAATATTAGCGGAAGACTGAGAAAATACAACAATCTCATCGGCAACATTTTGCAAAAAATCACACCAAGCATTTTGGTATTTTTTCACATTATCCGTTTTGATTAAAACGGAAGCAGAGCGAAAAATACATTGAGGACATAAGCTCAAATCTCTACACTGACAATAAACATTATGATAATCAACGAGAGTTATATTAGGACATATGCACTGAAAATCATGTCCTCTGAAAGAGACCTTAGCCTTTGAAATATTTTTTAATTTATGGATAAAATCCAGTGTCATAGGAATATTTTCATATCCGGCCAAATTGTTCACTACCAAATCGGAAATTTGTATGTTTGAGAAAAGAGCCAAAGCATCTTGATAGGATAAATAAAGGCAATTTTGAAAATTTTTATAAGAATAAGTACACTTCAAAGCAAAGTTAACATCTTCTTGCAAGGATATAATAAGATTGTTTTCCTTTAAGGTTTGAATTTTTCGCAAAGCATAAATCTCAGCACCGCCGCCCCATGAGTGGCGCCACCAAACTTGAGTTTTTTCAGCCAAAGTAGAAAAATAAAGAATTTCAGCTAAAAAATGAAGGGATATATAATCCTGATTTTTGAATGTAGATTTAACATCATAAGAATAATTAGGATAACGTTGGGTAATAATTTTAGCATGCTTGTTTATGAGGGATTTTTTTTCCAACGCATCAAAACTGCCACCATGTTTATGCCAAATAAACAAGTTGTAGACAAGAGAGTTAACATAGCCGGCATTAACAGCCCTTTGGCACCAGTCATTTTCTTCTCCATAACCTTTTTCAAAAGCCAAATCGAGAGGTCCTATTTTATCCAAAACCTCTTTTTTGATGGCCATACAAAACCCGACACCGGTAGGAAATTCAAATAGATGGTAAAGAGCGTTGAGTTTTAGAAGAGCCGTATTAACTTTTTCCAAATCGGCATCAAAGGCATTATCAGATCCCATAACCGGTAAAGAAAACATAGTTGCAGCATTAGAAAAAGGCGTGACACTTGCAACATTTTTATGTAACACCAAAGGAAGAAGCAAACGAGAAGCCCAATTTTTAGGGAGAACAACATCTGTATTCATAAGAACAACATCATTTTGAGCATATTGAAATGCTTTATTAACGGATTGTACAAAGCCCAAGTTTTGTTCATTATTAAGCAAAATAAATTCATTATGAGAAATGTTTTTTTGTTGTAAGAGAAATTCCAAAACTCTAGCATCCGGGGAGTGGTCATTAACCACAATCAGTCGAAAAGAAACATCAGTATTTTGGTTAATAGAATTAAATAAGTTAGGCAAATAATCAAAACCGTTATATACGGGAATAATAATATCAATTTTGTGTTTTTTTAAATCAACGACTTCAGAAGGCATTAAAAGATTGCTGTAATCAAGGCTGTTTTTAACAACTTTAGCTGAATGCTTAGATATACAATAATTAAATAAAAAAGTTTTCCGAACACCTGTTCCTTTAATTTTTTTCAAAAAAGGAAATTTACCTAAAAAATAATATCTCAGAACTTTTGCCCCATCTTCAAATGTTTCTGATTTCATCACAAATTTAGTCATAATATAATTCCATTCGGTAAAATACATATAAAGATTGTACTATATATATTTAGCAATTTAAAATTATAAAATCAACGTAAAATTTAAGATTGTTGAAAACACAATTATTCTAAGATAAAAACAAAATAAAAATTTAATATATAAAAAAAACTCTCCTAAAAAGGAGAGTTTTTTTTAGCTATTTAGAAGTTTTAGGCTTAACCTTCGGCTTCGCTGATTTATGCGGCATAATATCCTTCTTTTTTTCAGGAGCAGACGCTTTTTTAATCGGTTTAGCACTAACAGCTTTTTTCTCTGTAAGAATAGGCTTTTTTTCCTGCAATTTCTTTGAATAAAAAACGATAGGCGTTTTAGTTGACGTTTGTTTCAAAGCCGCATATGCAAGCTTAGTAAATTCATCAAGGGTAGAAGCCATGTCCGAGGTGCAAACACCAATATGAAAATCAATATTACGTTTGCAGAAGTCAGATTTTCTGATTTCCAACCCATGAACCGATGTCCACACGCGATTAATAACGCTTTGAGCCACATCCGGACTAACATTGGCAATATAAATAGCAAAAATATTGTCATCAATACGAGCCACAAAATCATTATCACGCAAAGCTTTTTCCAAGGCTTTAGCCGTCTGTTTCAAAGCTCTGTTTTTATATTTTCCTCCCATAACTGCAGCAATATTATCCAAGTTATCAATTGTGGCAATCAAGATGCAAAACGGCGATTTAATCAAATGATTATTTTGAATAACCTGAGGCAAATAAGATTCATAATATTTTTTATTAAAAACATAGGTGAGGGGATCACGTCTGATACGTTCAATTTTATCTTCTTCATCATAATACAATATTTCGAGCAAGATGATGAAAGTAAAGATAAAAGTAATAAAATTGGCAATAGCTAAAGGCCAACATTCAATATAAACACCATAAGTAAACCAACAAATCAAAGCCAAGCTATACATGGTATACATATAACTGGAAAGGCCGGAAATATTTTTAGTCATAAGAATGCGTACACTTTGAATAGCAAAAGCAGCCACGGTAGCCACACCGGCCGCATAAGCAATATATTCAAAAAGAGTACCATCACTCATCAAGATATCCCAAAAGCTCATACCCATTTTACAAAATCCTTCTAAGTTAAACAACTAGAAATAATTATAAATTCCAAAAGTTAAAATTTGGCAAAGAAAAAAGACATAAAAGAATAGTCATCAAAATGATAGGGATACAAATATAAAAAAAACGATGCCCATTTTAACCCCACGGACATCGTTATAGTTAAATAAAAGATGAGAGAAACTATGCAGCGTCAGCTTTGCTCAGCTCTTCCAAAACAATTTTTTTCAAGCTGACATTATCCATTTTACCGGTTGCGAAAATAGGCAGACTGTCGCGATACATAATTAATCTTGGCAAAAACAACTCAGACATACCGTTATTTTTGATGTAATCATGCAAAACTTCCTGTGTAACTTGACGATTATTTGTCACCAAAACAATCTGCTCGCCTTTACTTTCATGAGGCGTAGAAACCACACCATATTGGAAGTCCGCGCCCATCCATTCATAAGCCTTACAAACCATTTCCTGAACAGCATTTAAGGACACCATTTCACCACCGATCTTGGCAAAACGCTTAATTCTGTCTTTAATATAGACAAAGCCGATTTCATCAATATCCACCACATCGCCGGTATGATACCAACCATCTTCCAACGGCACCAAGACACCTGGGTTGTCAGGCATCATATAACCAAGCATAATGTTAGGCCCTTTAACCACCAGCTCACCACCTTTTTCAATTCCATCCACCGGTTCAATTTTATACTTGATAGCCGGCAAGAGTTTACCGATAGAGCCAAAACGGTTAAAGATTCGATTATTTGCAGAAACCACCGGAGAACACTCAGTCGCCCCATAAGCTTCCATGACGCGAATACCCAATCTTTCCATCCACATATTGCGTGTATCAGGTTTAATTGCTTCGGCACCGCCATACATAAAGCGAATATTATGGAAATCAAACGGATGCGCGATTTTGCCATATCCTCTGAAGAATGTATCCGTGCCAAACATAATCGTTGCCCCAATTTCATAAACAATTTCGGAAATAACACGATAATGCAAAGGCGAAGGATACAAAAACAACTTAGCCCCTTCAAGAAGCGGAAAAATAGTTCCGACCGTCAAACCAAAACTATGAAACATAGGCAAAGCATTAAAGACCGTATCGGAAATATTAATTGTCTCCAAAGCAGACATTTGCTTGATGTTTGAAATAATGTTTGCATGAGACAGAACAACAGCTTTCGGAGCACCTTCAGATCCTGAAGTAAACAAAATTGCAGCTTTTTTATTACCACCGTCTCTGTGAGGAACGCGTTTGATTTTATATCGAATATAAGCGCCGATTTTGTTGAAGAGAGAAATTTTAGTAGCTAATTTTTCCAAATAAATAATCTCAATTCCATTTGCTTTCAAAACCTCAACTACTGTTTCCATTTTTGCTGTTTTGATAAATTTTAGAGAGGTGATAACTTTTTTGACGCAGGCTGTTTTGCACATCGAGAGCATATTTTGCGCCCCGACGGAAAAGTTTAACATTACAGGAATTCTTTCATAAGCCACCAACCCGAAAAAGGTGCAAACGGCTGCGATTGAATTTGGAATAAGCAATGCTACCTGTTCATTATGCGTTGTAATCTTCTTAAAATAACGCCCTAATACAAATGACTTTATAAGGATGTCTTTATATGAATTGGGCTGACGTGAAATATCTTCAACAAATTTCGGTCGTTTAATGAAACCCTTTTTGGAGTGAACTTTTGCAGTTTTCATCAATTGGGCAAAAAGCGAAATATTCGGGTTATAATTAACTTCAAAACACATCTCACGCAAAATCATATAAACTTCGTTGCTGATGTGGTCTCTCTGGCGTCTTAAATTATCTTTTAATTTGAATGGGCGAGGTTTTCCGACAGTGATTCTCATCTTAGGCAAGGGACGATGCGGCAATTTTCCTTTTGTTTTAGAAAAATATCCATATTGAGGACCATTAATCCAAACAGGGATAATCGGAGCGTGAGATTTATCGGCAACCAAGCCCGGCGCTTCATAAATTTTCATCAATCCGCCGTCTTCGGTAACCCGACCCTCAGCAAAAATCATACATAAACGGCCACTGTCCACTTGAGCAATCAAGTTTTTAATATCCCCCGGTTCAATCGGGTTAAACTCGACCACATCGGCCGTTTTCATCAAAAAGCGAATAAGAGGCTTGCGATATAAATGCCCATTTAAAGCAAAAATAGGATTTCCCGGCAAAAATGCAAACAACAAAATCGGATCCAGATAAGATACGTGGTTTGAAACATATACCCCCTTGGAGGGCAATTTTTTTTCATTAAACTGAATGGTGCAGCGAGTTTTGAATATAGTAAAGAAAACGCGCAAGCAAAATCTGACAAAGTTCCTCAAGTCCATATAACTCCAGAGTTAAAGATAAAGAGATTAAACAAAAATTTTAACTTTTTGTAAAGATTAAATTTGTCACATTGGACTAAAATCCTATAATACATTGAAATATATAAACTTTTGTTTTATTTGCACAGGGGATAATTGTCTACTTGTGTTTTTGTAAAAATTTGTATAAAAGAAAATTATTAGCTTGATTTTTTGAGTTAATATTGGTCTATAACTACAAAAAGTAAAATATATGAAGAAACTACTAATGTTGACCGCAATGGGATACGCCGTTTGTGCCGCATCAACAGCACAGGCAGCGGGATTTCTTCTGCGGGAACAATCAGCTGCCGGCATGGGAAATGCTTTTGCCGGAGCAACAGCCGGAGCCGAAGACGGTTCTTATTCTTTTTATAATCCGGCCGGAATTATTCGCCAAGCAGGTACTCAGGCCTCTGTCAATGCAACAGCAATTATAGGCGATGCAAAAGGTTATAATGCTACAGGAAACGGCAAATATCAAAGACAAATGGATCATGTCGTAGATAAAAAGGTTTTGCCTTCGGTGGCGTTGACCCATGCGCTTAATTCCAGAACGAGTTTTGGTTTGTCATTGAGTGCGCCTTTTGGGCTGGTAACAGATTATTCTCCGACATGGGTTGGAGCCAATCATGGAACATTATCAGATTTAACGACCTATAATTTAACGCCTATGTTGGCCTATCGCGCAACTTGCAATTTGACACTCGGAGCAGGGTTGGTTGTACAATATATTGATGCCAACCTCAAAAGCGGAACCATGCAAAATATGGGTGCTTTACCTTATAATGATATTGTTGCCAATATGAAAGGTGATGACACCAGCTTAGGTTATATCGTGGGCGCATTATATGAGTTTTCGCCAAGAACAAGAGTAGGTGTATCCTACCGCAGTGAGGTCAAACATAAGCTTAAAGGTGAGGTTTCTTTCAATCGTAACATTCCGCAAGCAGGCATAGTTAATCAAGACATTGATGCCAGCGTCAAAACACCGGCTTTGTTAACATTTGGAGCTTATCATGACATCACACGCAAATGGTCGGTGATGGCTGAGGCTCAAAAAACCTATTGGTCATCTTTTGACAACTTGGTTATTAACGGGCACAAATCAGGTGTGTTGAGTTATACGGAAGAAAACTGGAAAGACGTATGGTTTTTCTCTTTAGGCACATCTTATCGCGTGTCTGATGATTTGAAGTTGCGTTTTGGTGTGGCCTATGACGTAACACCGGTCAGCGATGCTTACAGAACGCCGCGTATTCCGGATTCGGACAGAACCTGGTTCACGACCGGTGCCGAATATAAGTTAACGGATAATATGACGTTGAATGCCGGTTATGCATATATTCGCGCCAAAAAGAACCGCGTTAATTTAAATGGTACGGGCTATGACCAAACGCGTGGCCCACTGACGGCACAATATAAAGGTAACATCCATTTGTTTGCAGCCGGAATAAATTATCGTTTTTAAGATAAAACTCATCATTAAATTCAGCCCGTTCCCAAAGAGCGGGCGTTTTTTTTTGCAAAAAAAGATTGCCTAAACCCTTGTCAATCCTCGAAAATTTCTATTTACAGACTTTTTTTCTTGTGTTATAATACGAGTCGTGGAGATAAAGTAATTTTTGAGGATTATTATCATGAAGACTCGTTTTTTGTTGGTGTCTGGGGCTTTTGTCAGCTTGTGCTGTGGCATAAGTTCGGCAAGTGCAGATAGTTCTTTGAGGTTATATGGCTTGAGTGATGTTATACCTTTCAACACACTTCACACACATTTATCACTTGAGCTAGGTTTATCTCCACAACAAGTTTCAAAAAATCAAAAATCTTTGGTTAAGGTAGCCCAAGTCTGTTGGATTATGGACACGGGTGATTGCGCCGGTTTGGACTTTGTAAGTTCGGATATCGGCAATCACGGTGGAGGCGGCGGAGCTGACGACAACACCGAAGAATTTGACAAGAAAGGTCCTGAAGATTGTATCAAAGAGGGTTATACCATCACCAACTGCCCCGAGGGTTATGAAGGAGATAAGGCTTGCTTGTATGCGGATGGCTATTATGCCGCCTGCAAAGTGGCTTGTCCGAGCGGATATAAAAAATGTGAAGACCCTTATTATGGTGTGGGTGAGGCTTGTGACGGGATGTATGCCAGCTGCACCTGTGATTCTTGTGATGGTTATTCTTATTCTAAAGACAATGTTCCCGACGGTTATGTTGTGGACGGAGAGCCATGCAATTCTTGCACGGGCTTGAAGTATAAAGTCAAACCCAACCCTTGCACGGGGTATTTATCTTGCGGCTCAACCGGCGGGCAAGCTGGTGCAAGCGCGTGTTTGTCGGGAACAAATATGATGTATAGCTCATGCCGCCCGTGTGAATACAAAGGCACGTTGGACAGTTGTCCGGTGGGGGCGGTGTGTTCTTTTGAAGAATGTTCAAGCAAATGGTATGTGACCGGCTGCAAGTCAGGTTACACCGACTATTGCGGTTATTGCGACGTTTATTATTAATTTACGGAGGAGAAAATGAGAAAGATTTTATTAATGAGTTCGGCGTTGGTGGCGATAAGCGGGGTGGCGGAAGCGGCCTGTATTCAAACACCAACCTGCGGCGCCATGGGTTATGACAGCACGGTTGCCTGCGAAGGCGGCATCAAATGCCCGTTTGGCAATGCGTGGAATTGCACACTAGCGGACAAAATCGCACAACTTGAAATCACGATTGAAAAACTGGAACAAACCGCCCAGCAGGAAGCGTTGGCAAAATGTAAAATCGGTGATATTTTGTATCATGATATGTCGTGCAATACCAATGTGGTAGCCTCCAAAACGCCAATCGGCGTTATCTTTGATGTAACCAATGGTTTGGCCATAGCGAAAGATGAGTTTACAAATTTTGCCTGGGGGATGAGTGGAGATATTTCCGGCATTCAAAACTATGCTAATTCATCAACCTCAGTGGCGGATTGGCAGGGTTTTAGCAACACCAAAGCCATCTATGACTATGAAAAATCACAAGGCGGCTATTATCCATCAATGGAAAAAGTATTGTTATATTCAACCACAGGTACATCACAGGGACAATGGTATCTGCCGGCGGCGGGAGAATTGCAGGCGATATCGACCAATAAAGACACATTAAATGAGACATTGGCGAAAATCGGCGGAACGCAGATGTCTGGTAATTATTGGTCATCATCCGAACAAGACAGCAATAATGTATGGCAAATAACCTTGGGAGGAAGTTTGAGCAATACAAGAAAAAGCTACAGAGGAACAGCTAAGCCGATTATCAATTTTATATCAAAAGACAAGATAGATATAGAACTTACGGATAGATCAACTGCTTGCAAAGTCGGAGATATATTATATTCAGACAAGACTTGTTCTGCGAGTGTTGTCAGCGGTAAAATGCCAATCGGCGTGGTATTTAACGGGCCTAACCGTTTGGCTGTAGCATTGAGTGATACTTACATAAGGTTGCAGGGATCTCATAATAATATCCCAGGGATAACGAATTATACAAATGGAAGCCAAGCTAAACAAGACTACAATGGAAAGGTGAACACGGCGGCGATAAAAGCGTATGATAGTGACTTGTCGGATTTTCCAGCAGCGGGATATGCGTATAATTACACTACAAGCGGAACAAAAGCGGGCGACTGGTATCTGCCAGCTTTGGGAGAATTGAATGAAATATATAGTAATAAAAATGTATTAAATACAACCTTAAGAAAAATCGGAGGAACAACATTTAGTTTTGATTACTATTGGTCTTCTTCCGAGGGTCCGGCCAACAGCGTGTGGTTTTTGATGTTCAGTGACGGTGACGTGAGCTACACCCGTGTGAATGGCTATAACGGTTACGTCCGCCCAGTTCTAGCATTCTAAACTCAAAGCCAATAAGCACCAACCCCGCCCTTAATTCAAAAAAAGGGCGGGGTTTGTTTATCCGGCCAAGTAGGTACGCACGGCATCATCTTGCTCAAAAAGATAGAGCAAAATTTTGAGGGCTTGCCCTCTGGGAGATGCAAGAGCGGCATCTTGAGCAACAATCATTTTGGCATCTTTGTTTGCGGTATAAAGCAAATCTTTGTGAACGCTTAAATCAGCGATTTTAAATTCGGAAAAGCCAGATTGCCGATTACCGAGAATTTCGCCGCCGCCGCGGAGTTCCAAATCTTTTTCTGCAATCAAAAAACCGTCTTCAGTCTCTTTCATGATGTTCAGACGTGCGTGCGATGTTTCGGATAACGGGTACCCATACATCAATATACAGTTGGATGCTTGAAAGCCGCGTTTGATGCGCCCTCTGAGCTGGTGCAGTTGCGCCAAACCAAAACGCTCGGCATGTTCGATAATCATAATCGTGGCTTCCGGCACATTCACGCCCACCTCAATCACGGTTGTGGCAACAAGGAGCGAAATCTCACCTGTTTTGAAACGCTCCATCACCGCGTCTTTTTCGGCTTCTTTCATTTTGCCGTGAACCAAGCCGACTTTGTCACCAAAAATTTTTTTGAGACTTTCAAAACGTTCTTCAGCGGCGGCAAGGTCGATTTTTTCGGATTCTTCCACTAAAGGACAAACCCAATAAGCCCGACACCCTTGCTCTAATTTTCGGGCTAAAGCCTCAACCACGCCATTGAGCTTAGAAAGAGGCAACACGCTTGTTTCAACCGGCTTACGCCCTTTGGGAACTTCATCAATTTTGGAATATTCCATATCGCCATACGCAGTCAAAACGAGCGTGCGGGGAATAGGTGTTGCAGTCATCACCAAAATATCAGCCTGATGCCCTTTGTTTGAAAGTGACAACCTTTGTTGAACGCCGAACCTGTGTTGTTCATCCACCACAACAAAGGCCAAGTCTTGAAACTCCACTTTATCAACAAACAAAGCATGCGTTCCGATAAGAATATTGATTTTTCCCTCTTTGAGGTCATCTAAAATTTTTTGCCTTGCTTTGCCTTTAACGCGCCCGGTAAGGAGTTCGCAACGCACACCGATTTTAGAACAAAGCTCTTGCATTGTTTCCAAATGTTGCTTGGCCAAAATTTCGGTCGGAGCCATAATTGCCGCCTGCGCTCCGCATTCCACGGCATTAAGCATCGAAAGCAGTGCAACAATGGTTTTGCCGGAGCCGACATCACCCTGCAACAAGCGTAGCATTCGAAACGGAGCTTCCATATCGGCATAAATTTCAGTCAAAACGCGTTTTTGCGCATCGGTAAGGTCAAATGCGAGCAAAGACAATACTTTTTTCCGTAAATTTCCATCACCTTTCAAAACGCGTCCGGCTTGTTTTTTAACCTTTTGCCGTACGAGAGCCAAGGCTAGCTGGTTGGCCAAAAGTTCATCATAAGCCAAACGAATGTGCGAGGGAGACAAGGCCTCCGTGTCTTGAATCTTTTTAGGAAAATGAGCGGCGATAAGAGCTTCGCGAAAATTCATCAAACCTTTTTGCGCCTTAAAGTTTGGCTCCAACCATTCGGGATAATCCTGCACCCGCTGCAACGCTTGATAAATAAGCTTGTGGAGCATCTTGTTGCTGACACCGGCCGTCAGGGGATAAACCGGCTCAAAACCAATAACCTTGGCTGCATCTTCGAGTTTAACAATATAGTCAGGGTGCGTCATTTGCTTTAAACCGTTAAAGCTTTCAACTTTTCCGGATATGAGGCGCATTTCACCAACAGGCAGATTTTTTTTGATAGAATCTTTATAAACTTTGAAAAAAATCAAAGCCATCTCACCCGAAGAATCTTCAACCATAACTTTGTAGGGCTGTTTTTTGCTTTGGGGTTCGATATGTTCTTTTACCTTAACCTTGATAGAGGCAATTTTTCCGTCCTGAGCAAAAGCGATTTTAGGCTGATAGGTTCGATCAATCATGGAATAAGGCAAATGCCAAAGCAAATCCACTACCTTGTCGCCGCACAGCTTTTTGATGAGCTTTTCATAATTTGCGCCAACACCTTTGAGCGAGGCGACATCTGTGAATAACGGAAACAAAACCTGCGGACGCATAAACGATTCTCTTTTCACCTAAATTTAAGTTTTTTGTTGCTAATATGGCCATATTGTATATATTTTAGATAAAGTTGTAAACATTTAAGAACATAAAAAATGCAAATAGATATCAGCAAACTGGAAAACATAACCCTGTCATCAGTATCCGACGGATACGATGCTTTTTTACTTAAAGATTTTGCACTTTCGCAAGAAAGAGATATTTTATATATCACAAGTGACGGTTTGAGTATGGAGCACGCGGCGGAATTGTTGGCAAAAATCGCCCCCGAGATAAAAGTTTTGCGCCTACCTGCGTGGGATACGGTGCCATATGACCGTGTTTCGCCGAATGCCAATATCGTGGCGGAGAGAATAGAAACTTTAGCGGAGTTGTCCGAAGTTCCGGAGGCTAAAAAGCCACGCGTGATAATAACCAGTATCGGTGCCGTTTTGCAAAAACTTCCGCCGAAGAAGATATTTTTAAATGCCATGCGGGAGATAAAAGTCGGCGGCAAGCTAAACTTTAATGACTTTATTCATTATGCGGTGATTAATGGATATAACCGCGTTGAGCAGGTTTATGAACCGGGAGAATATGCTGTCCGTGGCGATATATTGGATATATTTCCGGTCGGAACCAAAGAGCCGCTAAGAATAGATTTATTTGATGAAGACATTGAAAAAATTCGCACCTTTGATGTGATGAGCCAACGCACCACCGGAGAGTTAAAAAGTTATTGTTTTCAGGTGATGAACGAGGTTGTGATAGATAATAATGCGGTTAAAACATTTCGTTCAAAATACAGAGAGTTGTTTGGAGCAGATGGCTTAAAAGATGAACTTTATGAAGCCGTATCATCAGGGCAAAAATATATGGGCATGGAAAACTGGCTTCCTTTGTTTTATGAAGATGCTTTACCCACCATATTTGACTATCTGCCGCGAGCAAAAGTCATTGTCGGGAAAAATGTTGAGGAAGCTGCGGTTTCAAAATGCGACAGTATCGCAGATTATTATCATGCAAGATTGGAGGCCTTAAAGGTTAAATCAGTGGGCGAGGTTGACACCTACCACCCCATACCGCCCGAATTATTTTATCTGGATGACAAAGCTTTGGCTGAAAAATTATCATCCCGCGGCGCGGTTTATTTCAGCCCGTTAAGCACACCGAGCGGCGATAAAGTGCTGAATGTTGGTGTTTTGCCGGGGAGAGATTTTTCGCACGCCAAGCATATTAATGCGTCTGAAGTTTATGAGGAACTAAAAAATTACTTAAACGAAAACAAAAAACTCAAACGCATAATCTGTTGTTATTCAGCAGGCTCAAGAGAACGACTTTTTTCTTTGATGAGTGAGCATGACATTGCAGATATGACCTTTGCCGAAAATTTTGATGAAGCGGTAGCCAAAGCTCAAAAGAAACAAGTCGTCTTATTTGTAATGAACTTGGAACATGGTTTCAGAACAGCCGCAGATATCAAAAATGGTGAGAATTGGTGTTTGATATCCGAGCAAGATATTTTGGGCGAACGCCAACACCGCAAAACACCAAAGGTAACTTCAAAGGACTTAATTGCCGATATTGGTTCATTAAATATCGGCGAATTGGTCGTACATATTGAGCATGGTGTCGGAAAGTTTTTGGGGCTTGAAAATATCATGGCCGGAGGCGCGCCGCATGATTGCTTAAAGATTTTATATGCAAACGATGCCAAGCTTTTTGTTCCGGTAGAAAACATAGATGTTTTGTCTCGCTATGGTTCGGAAGATGACAATACCCAGCTTGATGTTTTGGGCGGAATGGCATGGCAGGCCAAAAAAGCCAAGGTTAAAGAAAAAATCAAAGACATTGCCGAAAAGCTGATTAAAATCGCGGCAGAAAGACACCTTAAAAAAGCTGAGATATTTACCCCGCCGGAAGGTCTGTATGATGAGTTTTGTGCCAAATTTCCATTTAGTGAGACCGAAGACCAACAAAACGCCATTAATGATGTGTTGGGCGATTTGGCCGGAGGAATTCCGATGGATAGGTTAATTTGCGGTGATGTCGGATTCGGCAAAACCGAAGTAGCTTTGAGGGCTGCTTTTTGTGTGGCAGCAAACGGCGGTCAGGTGGCCTTGATAGTGCCGACAACCCTGCTTGCGCGCCAGCATTATTATAACTTCAAAAAACGTATGGAAAACTTTCCCGTAAAAGTCAAAATGCTCTCGCGTTTGGTAACGACTAAAGAGGCCAAAGAAACCAAAGAGGGACTTGAAAACGGTTCTGTTGATATAGTTATCGGAACGCACGCCTTGTTGGCCAAAGATATAAAATTTGCCAATTTGCAGTTGCTGATTATTGATGAGGAACAGCACTTTGGCGTCGCCCATAAAGAAAAAATCAAGGCCTTAAAATCAGATATTCATGTTTTGACTTTAACCGCAACCCCGATTCCAAGAACGCTGCAAATGTCCTTAACCGGCGTGAAGCAATTAAGTATTATCGCGACACCTCCGGTTGACAGATTAGCCGCCCGAACCTTTGTTATGCCTTTTGACAAGGTGATGATAAAAGAGGCCATATACAGAGAAAAATTCCGTAACGGCCAAACATTTTTTGTTTGCCCGCGCGTGTCGGATATTTTCGGAGTGGAGAAGGAATTGAGGGAGCTTGTGCCGGATGTTAAGATATTGGTGGCGCATGGGCAAATGCCGGTTGCAAAATTGGAAGAGGTGATGAACTCTTTTGCCGACGGCAAGGCAGATATGCTCTTATCCACCACGATTATTGAATCAGGCATAGATATGCCAAGCGTAAATACCATGATTGTCTATCGAGCTGATATGTTTGGTTTGGCACAATTGTACCAGTTAAGAGGACGTGTCGGCCGTTCTAAGGTCAGGGGCTATTGCTACTTTACGGTACCCAAGCAAAAGAACCTAAATCCGGTCGCAGAAAGAAGGTTGAGCATCTTGCAAGCACTCGATACATTGGGAGCGGGTTTTTCTTTGGCCAGCCACGACATGGATATCAGAGGCTCAGGCAACGTCTTGGGAGAGGAACAATCCGGCCATATCAAAGATGTTGGTATTGCCTTGTATCAACACATGCTGGAAGAAGAGATTATGCGGATTAAAACCGGAGAAAAAGCTCAGGAAACTTCTGTCTCGGGAGATGCTTTACACGATTGGTCACCGCAAATCACCACAGGTATTCCGATTATGATTCCCGAAACTTATGTCAGAGATTTGGGCGTGCGTTTGGGCCTGTATAAGCGCATTGGTGATATTCAAGACAAAGAAGGCCTTTTGAATATGCGAGAGGAGCTAACCGACCGCTTTGGTAAAATTCCGCAAGAGGTTGAAAATCTACTGCAAACCGTAGAGATAAAACAAATGTGCTATAAGGCCAATATTGCCAAGATAGACGCCGGCATGAAGGGAATTTTAATCAGCTTCCATAACAATGTGTTTAAGGCTGCAGACAAGTTGCTAGACTTTATCGCAAAACAAGGTGGTTTAATCAAAGTAAGGTCAGACCAAAAACTCTTTATTGAAAAGAATTTGGAGAGCTATGCTTTGCGTATAGAAACAATCAAAAAATACGTGTCAAAATTAGTTGCCATGGTGGAGTAAGATGACTGATATTTTGAGTGAAGAAAAAACTTGCCCTTTGTCATTTTATAATATAGAGGCGCACATATTCATCAATCACCGCCTGCAAAAAGAAAATATTGCAGTCAGAGGAATTTGGCAAAAAGGGGAGAACTGTTACTTTAAGGTCTATTTCTACGATTCTAAAAAGACCAAAGCTTTGGATACGCACTATATTTATGACTTGTATGACAAAAGTACCGAAAAATATTATAAAGATATTCAGGCATTTATAAATGATTATAACGAGGTCATGCAGGCAAGAGAAAATCGCGCCAAAGACGAGATAAAAGCAGCCAGAATAGAAAATAATTTTAACACCTTGCAGCCTTTAGTTCCGGAAATAATAGTCTTAATGTTTTTTGCCCTGATGAGACCGGAGTTAGAAAACGTCAAAATATCGGTGGTGGTAGACTTTATAAAAAAACATCAAGCCAAGGCTTCAAATTTTAGCAGTCAATATATTGAAGCATTTATCAAGGCGCAAACCATAAATGTTGCGGCATTTTACAGCGCTCTGGAAGAATTGCCCTACCATGAAGAAGACATTCTGGAAGACTTAATCAACGAGGCAATAAAAATCAGTGCCACAGACGGCGTAATCCATTATGAAGAAAAATTATATTTAGCAGAACTAATGCAGTTTTACAGGGATAATAATATTCGTTTTCAAGCCGCAATGTGAGAGGAAATTTTATACGTTTTTCAAAACCTCTTCATGGTCGCTAAAGTGGTGCGTAACGCCTTTGATAATCTGCCCCGGTTCATGCCCTTTGCCCGCAACGATGAGGATATCGCCGGCTTCAAGTTCGGAGATAGCTTGTTTAATAGCTTCACCGCGGTTACCGATATCAATACCTTTAGGGCAGGCCGCTAAAATTTCAGCGCGAATAACCTCTGGTTCTTCAGAGCGAGGATTGTCATCTGTGATATACACCACATCGGCGAGGTCATTGGCTATTTTACCCATAAGCGGACGCTTGCCCTTATCTCTGTCACCGCCGCACCCAAAAAGAATACGCAACTTTCCGGAGCAATGCGGACGTAAAGCCTTGATAACATTTTCAATCGCATCAGGTGTGTGGGCATAATCAACATAGATTGCAGCGCCGTTTGGGGTTTGCGCCACAAGTTCCAAACGCCCTTTGGCACCGTGGATTTTTTCAATGTATTTAACAACCTCAAAAGGCTGTTTCGTAAGCTCAGCCAAAATTCCCAAAGCGCACAAAACATTCATAGCCTGAAATTCCCCGGCTAAAGGAATATTGAGAGAAACATTTTTGCCGTAATAAAGCACATCAAGCATTTGCCCATGCGCCAGAGGAGTTGCGTGAAGAAGCTTGAGTTGTTCGCCGTTGCGTCCATAGGATATAACGCGTTTTCCGGTGCTGATACAAGCATTTTTTAAACGATTAAAAATATCGATATCCGCATTGAGAACAGCCGCTCCGTTTGGCTCTAAAAATTCGGTAAAAAGAAGTTCTTTGGCTTTATAATAATTTTCCATGGTTTTGTGATAATCCAAATGATCGCGTGTAAGGTTGGTAAAACCGGCCACTTTGAATTTAACGCCGCCGACCCGATATTGGCATAATCCGTGGCTGGATGTTTCCATAATAAGATACTTAAAATTATCATCTGCAAGGGAGCGGAGAGTTTTGTGAATGGTGAGCGTGTCAGGAGTTGTCATGGCATATTGCGGTTCTTCGTTGTTTTTAATCAAACCAAGTGTTCCGAGAGAGGCTGCTTTTTGCCCCATCATGATGAGAACCTGACGCGTAAAATCGGCAATGGAAGTTTTACCGTTTGTACCGGTAACAGCGGCAATATTTTCTGGTTGTTTGCCATAAAAGGCAGCAGCGAGAAGTGCAAAATCGCGGTGAGCGTTACCAGAAACTAAAATGGCAGTATGTGGAAATTTTTGTATTATTTCAGAGGATTCGCATAATATGGCAACAGCACCGTTTTGAATGGCTTGGGCGATAAATTCTTCTCCGTTAAAAGTCACACCTTTGAGTGCAGCAAAAAGATATCCCTTCTGCACTTTTCGAGAGTCGGATTCGATACCCGAAATTTCAAGGTTAGGTAAATTTGTTGTAAGTTTAGTATTCTGAATAAGTTCCGCAAGTTTCATCGATTCTCTCCTTAATGGCAAAAGGATAGCACAAATTTGCTAACAAACTCTTTAGCCTTGCAATTTTTATCAAAGACCATTAACATCACAAAAAAAAGATAACCAAGATAAAGACTAAAAATGATAGATATAAAAAACATCACGGTCAGAATAGGCGGAAAAGTTTTGTTAGAAGGAGCTTCTGCTCATATTTCGGATAATCAAAAAGTCGGGCTTGTAGGCCTGAATGGTTGTGGCAAAACAACATTGTTTCGTATTTTGCAAGGAGAATATGAAACCGAGTTGGGAGAAGTGTATTTTCCCGAACACAGCAAAGTCGCCTATGTCAAACAAGAGATAAACGATACCAATGTAAAAATACTTGATTTTGTTTTGGCACAAGACAAAGAACGAACAGAACTTATGGAAAAACTCCAAACGGCGGATTCTACGGAGTTGGGTGAAATACACGAACGGCTGAAAATGATAGAAGCGGATTCGGCACCGGCAAGAGCCTCCGCGATTTTGAATGGCTTGGGGTTTGCAAATGATGATTTTTCAAAAACGGTTGCCGAATTTTCCGGCGGCTGGCGGATGAGATTAGCCTTGGCAGCGGCCTTGTTTCAGCCCTCGGATATTTTGCTTTTGGATGAGCCGACCAACCACTTGGATTTGGAAGCCGCGATATGGTTGACCGCGCATTTGCAAAAGTACAAGGGAACACTGTTGATAATCAGTCATGATAGAACAATTTTAAATGAAGTCTGCGATTATATTATCCATTTTGATAATAAAAAATTAGTGACTTACAGCGGCAATTACGACCGCTTTTTAACCACGCGCGCCGAGCAAAAAGAAGTTCTTGAGAGAATGTATAAAAAGCAGCAGCAAAAGCGCAAACATCTGGAGAGTTTTGTGGAGCGTTTTCGCTATAAAGCCACCAAAGCCAAGCAAGCACAAAGCCGTCTAAAATTGCTTGAAAAAATGCCGACCGTAACATTGATGGAAGATGAATCATCAATCAGGTTTGAGTTTCCCGAACCACAAGAGATATCTTCACCGATAATTAATATGGAAGATGTTTCGGTAGGGTATGGAGATAAGGTTGTTTTGAAAAATTTGAATTTGAGTATTGAAAAAGATGACCGCATAGCTTTGCTGGGCGCGAACGGTAATGGTAAGTCTACTTTTGCAAAGTTGCTGTCAGAAAAGCTAACGCCGATGACGGGAACATTGCGGCGTACACCCAAACTAAAAATAGGCTACTTCGCGCAACATCAAAGCGAGGAGCTTCCTTATGATAAAACTGCGGCAGAATATATTGCAGAGTTTATGCCGGATAAAACCGAAACACAGGTGAGGGCATATTTGGGGCGATTTGGTCTGGTCCAGGAAAAATCACAAACCAAAATAGCCAATCTCTCAGGTGGAGAAAAAGCAAGATTACTGTTTGCTTCCATGAGTATAGGTGCGCCGAATTTGTTAATATTGGATGAACCGACCAACCATCTGGATATGGATTCGCGCGATGCTCTGGTGGATGCTTTGAATGACTATAAAGGTGCTGTGTTACTGATAACCCATGATATGCATACCATAGATTTGGTGGCAGACGAATTATGGCTCGTCAACAAAGGAACGTGCAAAATTTATGACGGCGATTTGGAAGATTACAAAAAATTATTGTTGGAAAAAACAGAAAGCAAAGCCGAGAAAAAGAAAAAAGAGGCAGAAGAAAAACAAAAAGAAATCATAAAAGCCCAAAAGCAAGAAAAGAAAAATAAGGACAAAGAGCAAAAGCAAAAAATCCGCAATTTGGAAAAAGAACTTTCTTTATTGGAAAAACGCAAAGCAGAAATAGAAAAGAGCTTTGAAACTTTTCAATCAACAGAAGATATGATATCTCTGCAAAAAGAATTTAAACAAATTGAAGAAAGAATTTCTGCGGCGGAAGAAGAATGGTTGGAGCTTTCAAACGAAGAAGAATAAGAAAAAAGCTCGGTTTTAGAACCGAGCTTTTAATTGGTAGGGGTAGTCAGACTTGAACTGACACTCTCAGAGAGAACAAGATTTTGAGTCTAGCGCGTCTACCAGTTCCGCCATACCCCCATCGAATACAAAAGATAGATATAATAAAAATTTTTATTCGTCAATAGTTTTTTTACTAAAATTTACTAAGATAATAAAAAAATAATAAGAAGTAAAAAAATGTTTGGAATAAACAATGCGATAGATAAAGCACTGAATGCTTATGAAAAAGGTGAATATGAAAAATCATATGCACTTTGCTGTGAGTTATTAAAGTCCGATTCGCAAAACACTTGCGTTTTAATTACAATCGGCAACATTTTTTATATGCAAAATAAATATGCCGAAGCCGTAAAATATTACGAAAAAGCAATAGATGTAGATTCCAAAAATTATTCCGCTTTAATCAATTTGGCCAACAGCTGTTATGAAATAAAACAATTTTCTAAAGCAATACGCTATGCAAAAATAGCATCAGAAATATACCCAAAAGAAAAATTATCCTATACCATAATGGGAAATTCATATAGTGAGCTGGAAGGATATGAAGCTTCGATTAATTGCTTTATGAAAGCCTTATCCATCGACCCGTATGATGCATGGTTGTATAACTATATATCACAAAGTTATCAAAAAAACGGCAATTACAAAGCATCATTAAAAAATGCCTGGAAAGCTGTTCAACTAGGCTCTGAAATTGAGAACGCGCATCACATAAATTTAGGCTATTTATTTTATGAAATCGGCACGGAAAAAGGTTTGGATTCGATAAAAGAATGTGTGGCTCTGTGGTATAAAAATTATGGTCAAAATCCAATCGTTTCATATATGTGCAAAGCGCTTGTAGGTAGCAAAAAAGTTTCACAAGCAGAACAAGAATATGTAGAAGATATTTTTGATATTTTTGCACCTGATTTTGAGAGTGTTTTGGCCTCACTTGATTATCAAGCACCAAGATTAATAGAGGAAATGCTGTCAAACATTTATCAACAGCAAAGAGGCGAAAAATTACGTATATTAGATTTGGGTTGCGGCACGGGATTATGTGGTAAATTTTTGCAAAAATATGCCAAGCCCAAAGGCCTTGAAGGTGTTGATTTGTCAGCCAAAATGTTGGAAGAGGCCGAGCGCAAAAAAGTATATTATAATCTCGTTCAAGAAGACATAAATTCATATTTAACCCAAAATACGAAGCTCTATGATTTAATGGTTTCATCCGACGTTTTTACCTATTTTGGCAGACTGGATGAGCTTTTTGAAAATATCAATAAAAATCTTGAAAACAATGGTCGATTAATATTTAGCATAAGTGAAAATAATCAAGATAAAAACAATTATACATTGCACCCATCCGGAAGATTTTTGCATAACATAAATTATGTAAAAAATATGCTGGAAAAAAATGGATTCCAAATGGAAAAAACAGCACATGAAAAACTCAGAAACGAGGGTGAAAAAAAAGTGATGGGATACATCATAAGTGCCAAAAAAATATCATAAATTTTTTACAAAAAAATAAAACCCCGTTTATAAAAACGAGGCTTTAGAAAAACTCTAACAATCTGAATTACTTAGATTTTTTAGAGGTTGTTTTAGAAGATTTCTTAGAAGAAGAAGACTTCTTGGAAGAATTGCTGCAAGAGCAGTTGCAATTAGAAAGCTGTTCAACAGCCAAGGACCAAAAATATTCATCCTGACCTTGAGGGCAACCGGCATTCTGCCAATTATAATAAGCAGCTTCTCTGATTGCGTTTTCATTTAATTTAACCATAACTAACTCCAAATAAAAAATGTTTGGTCAACACAATCACTATACAATCAAAAAAAAATACGTCAATAAAAAATCTTATAGTTTATAACAATTTAGTAGATAAAAAAAATAAGTAAGAAAAAGTGTCTAAATGTGAGTTTATTTTGTTGCAAAAAAATGAGGATATATTATAGATAAAATCTCAAGAGTTTAATCTAATTATGTAAGAGTCTATTAGGGGGCTACCGAATGGAAAATTTATTATCAAAAGAAGAGATGGAATCAATCATCAACGGGGATCACGGAAACGCATTTGCGGTATTGGGAATACACCGCAATAAAGGTTCAAAAGAGGTTTTTATCCGTGCCTATCATCCGAATACAAAATCAATAGAAGTAATCAAAAAATCAGACAACAGCTCTCTGGGCTTTATGGAAAAATTAGATGAGAGAGGCTTTTACCAAATCAATCTCGGCGTAGGCGATAATTTTGCCTATAAATTCAAAATAGAAAATGATTTAGGAAATATCTATGAGGCAGAAGATCCTTACAGATTTCCGCCCACATTAGGAGATATTGACGTATATTTGCTGGCGGAAGGCAATCACCTGAATATGTACAAAGTATTGGGCGCACACTTAAGAGAAATGGATGGCGTCCAAGGTGTAAGTTTTGCCGTGTGGGCACCAAATGCAAAAAGAGTGTCGGTCGTCGGAGGCTTCAATAATTGGGATGGCAGAGTCAATCCGATGCGCAAAAACATCAATTGCGGCGTGTGGGATATTTTTATGCCGGGGCTAAAAGAAGGCGAGATATATAAATACGAAATAAAAACACAAAATGACTACATTTTAACCAAGTCTGATCCGGTTGGATTCTATGCCGAAAAGAGACCGCATACAGCTTCTGTCGTATATAATATTGACAGATATATGTGGTCGGATGAAGACTGGATGAAATATCGCGAAGAATATAATTCTTTTGACAAGCCGATGTCGATTTATGAGGTTCATTTAGGGTCATGGCGCCGTAAAGAAAATAACGAATATTTAAGCTATCGTGAGTTGGCCGACACCTTGGTGCCCTATGTTGTGAATATGGGCTTTACGCATGTAGAATTTTTACCCTTAGCCGAACATCCGTTAGATGCCTCATGGGGCTATCAAGTCGTTGGAATGTTTTCAGCCACCTCTCGTTTTGGTACACCAGATGATTTAAGATATTTAATTGATAAATTCCATCAGGCAGGTATCGGCGTCATAATGGATTGGGTTCCAGCACATTTCCCCAAAGATGGACACGGACTAGTTGAGTTTGATGGCACACATTTATATGAACACGCCGACCCGAGGAAAGGCGAACATAAAGATTGGGGAACAAAAATTTACAACTATGGTCGAACAGAAGTTTGCAACTTTTTGTGCGCGAGCGCTTTGTATTGGTTAAAAGAGTTTCACATCGACGGCCTGAGAGTTGATGCGGTTGCATCCATGCTGTATTTGGATTATTCAAGAAAGCCCGGCGAGTGGATTCCAAACCAATACGGCGGCAACGAAAATCTGGAAGCTATTTCGTTTTTAAGAAAGATGAACGAGCTAGTATATGGTCAGTGCAAAGGAGCCTTTACATGTGCGGAAGAATCAACGGCATGGCCGATGGTTTCACGTCCGACCTCCATGGGCGGTTTGGGCTTTGGATATAAATGGAACATGGGTTGGATGAACGACACCTTGCGCTATATGTCACATGAGCCGATACACCGCAAATATCATCATGGAATGCTGACGTTTGGTTTACTGTATGCATTTAACGAAAACTTTATTCTGCCGATTTCGCATGATGAAGTTGTGCATGGTAAAGGCTCAATGCTGTCAAAGATGCCGGGAGATGAATGGCAAAAGTTTGCCAACTTAAGAGCTTATTATGGCTTTATGTATACCCACCCCGGAAAGAAACTTTTGTTTATGGGCTGTGAATTTGGCCAAGATTGGGAGTGGAATTCGGAAGAAGGCCTGCGTTGGTTTTTGCTTGACTACCCGATGTATAAAGGAATGCAAAATTGCGTCAGAGATTTAAACTTGATGTATAAAGGCAATCCCTCACTTTATCAAATAGATTTTGATTACAGAGGCTTTGAGTGGATAGAGCACTCAGATGCCAATGACAGCGTCATCACCTATATGAGAAAAGGTGAAAAACCGGGAGATTATTTGATTGTTGCCTGCAACTTTACACCGGTCGTGCGCAATAATTATCGCATAGGTGTTTATGAGGCCGGTAATTATCAGGAAATTTTCAATAGTGATGATAAAAATTATTGGGGCAGCGGCGTGAAGAATGAGGGCTTTATGAAGGCAGAAGAAATCGGCTGGAATGACAAACCTCGTTCAATTAACGTAACCTTACCGCCATTGGCAACAATTGTTATCAAATTGATAAGAGAATAAAAAAACAAGTAAGAAAGGAGCGCGAATAAATGGCAAACGAGAACAAACCTCAAGCCGGAAATCCATATCCGTTAGGTTCGCACTATGACGGAAAAGGGGTTAATTTCGCGCTTTTTTCAGCACATGCCACAAAAGTTGAATTGTGCTTGTTTGACAAGAGCGGAGCCGAAGAGCAAAAGCGTTATGAAATTTTATCAAATGATAACAATATATGGCACATATATATTCCGGGGTTGGAAGTAGGGCAGGTTTACGGATACAGAGTATACGGCCCTTACCAACCGGAATTAGGGCACCGATTTAATCCGAATAAATTATTGATAGACCCCTATGGCAAGCAGTTGGTTGGCAAGCTGATATGGCATAAAGCAATATTTGGATATGATATAGACAGTCCGGATAAAGACTTATCTTTTAGTCCGCTAGACAGTGCGCCCTATGTTCCAAAGTCAGTGGTCGTGAGTAATGATTATGACTGGGAAGGCGATGAGCATCCCTATACCAAATTGGAAGATACCATAATCTATGAAACGCATGTAAGAGGTTTCACCAAACTCCACCCATTGTTGCAAGATTATGAGCGAGGCAAGTTTATAGGATTAAAACATCGCAGCGTCACCAACTATCTGAAGTGGCTGGGGGTTACGGCAGTAGAATTGCTGCCGATACATGCCTTTTTTGGCAACCGCCATCGTAAGGGCTGGATAAATGATAATTATTGGGGGTATGAGAGTTTTTCGTTTTTTGCGCCGGAACAAAATTATTTAGTCGGTAGTAGCATAAACGAGTTTAAGGATATGGTCAAAGGCCTACACCAAAAAGGGCTGGAGGTTATATTAGACGTCGTATATAATCATACGGGCGAGGGCAACCAGCTAGGGCCGACTTTGTGTTATAAGGGAATAGACAACGCCTCATATTATACATTAGATTCCGAAAACAAACGTTATTATTACGACAGCACCGGTACGGGAGCAAGCTTCAATCTCCAAAATCCATATGTTCTGGAATTAGTTATGGATTCTTTGCGTTATTGGGTTGAAAAAATGCACGTGGACGGATTCCGTTTTGACCTAGCCCCGACCTTATGCCGCTACAAGACAGATTTCAGAAAAGATAGCGGCTTTATGTATGCCGTAAAGCAAGACCCTGTTTTAAGCAAAGTCAAGCTGATTGCAGAGCCATGGGATGTCGGTTATGCCGGCTATCAGGTTGGATCTTTTATGCCGGGCTGGAGCGAGTGGAATGACAAATATAGAGATTGCCTACGCCGTTTCTGGAAAGGAGATACATACCAGATACCGGAACTTGCAAGCCGCATCAGTGGTTCAAGCGATGTTTTCAACCACGAAAACCGCAATATTACGAGTAGTGTAAATTTTATTACGGCGCATGACGGCTTTTGCTTAAGAGATGTTGTAAGCTTTAATAGCAAGCATAATATGAGTAACGGAGAAAATAACCAAGACGGCACCAATTCAAACTGGAGTTGGAATTCCGGAGAAGAGGGAGAAACCTTAAACGAAGATGTTCAAAAGTTGCGCCGACGCCGCTCAAAGGCGATGATGGGTAGTTTGTTGATGTCTTATGGCGTGCCGATGCTATTGGCGGGAGATGAATTGTTTAATCCCCAATTTGGCAACAACAATCCCTATTGTCAGGATAATATCATAACCTGGATAAAGTGGGAAGCCATTCGAGAGAGTGATTTTGAAGTCACCAAATTTGTCAGAAGAGCCATCACGTTAAGAAAAAGATTAAAGATATTTGACCGCCTAAAGTTTTTTAGTGGACGCCAACTCAATCGCAAGGGTGACAAAGATTTAGCCTGGTATACGGAAAAAGGTATTGAGTTTACACAGGCAGATTGGTCTGACAACATGAGAAGAAGTCTGTCATATGCCATCAGCCAAAAACGCAAATATGTTTATGTGATAATGAATGCGGAAGCAGCAGAAAAAACATGGCGTCTGCCAAATCTGGAAGGGGAATGGAACTTGGTTCTGGACAGCAGCGGAGATGGTTTGGGCAAAAGCAAATTGTGCGCACAACAAATGATAAGAGTTCCGTCATGGAGCATATTGGTTTTTGAAATCAAAAAATAGGGAGAAACAGGTGATAAACGAAAGACTAAAGGTATTAACCGACAAGTTAGGCATTTTAAGCGAGTTTTATGATGCCGGACAAGATAGAAAAAAATATGAGATAAGTGAAGATATCATGAAGTTTTTTGTATCCAAATTAGGGTATAAAGCTGACACGGCAGAAGATATCGAACGCTCAATAAAAAGGTTTGATAACCAAAGATACGAAACCACGTTGTCACCGGTTTATGTAGTGGATGAAAATGATAAAGTCATAGATATTGTGACCCGTTATGAAGATAGGGATACGATAAAATATATCAGAGCCAAAAGCCGTCAGGATGGCAAAGAAATGGATTTGAATTTTGAATATCAGGGCGGAGAAGAAAGAGATTTATATTCAGGCAAGTTCACCTGCCAAAAATTCAAAATTCATACGGATTTAGCGGTTGGGTATTATGACATAACGGTGTCGGCCGGCGGCGAGGAATACAAGTCAGTATTGGCAGTTGCTCCGAGAGAGTGCTATAAGAACAATGATTTGGAATCATCAAAACTGTGGGGATACGCAACCCAGCTATACGCAATGAAGAGCAAACGCAACTGGGGTGTTGGCGACTTTACGGATTTGAAAAATTTTGTGGATGTCTGCGCCAAGTGCGGAGCCGATGTGATAGGGTTAAATCCGCTGAATATTTTGGAGCATAATTATCCGGAAAATGCCAGCCCGTATTTGTCTGTCAGCAGACTGTTTTTGAACCCGATATACATTGATATAGAGAACGTGCCGGAGTTTAAAAAAGAAGATTTACGAGGCATTGAAGATAAGTTGAATGAATATCGCAACTCGGATATAATCCGGTATGAAGATATTTATCCGCTCAAAATGCAGTTTATGGAAAAGTTTTATGCT
Source organism: uncultured Alphaproteobacteria bacterium (assembly GCA_944391615.1). GTDB lineage: Bacteria > Pseudomonadota > Alphaproteobacteria > RF32 > CAG-239 > HGM16780. Next base: position 41,366 of record CALXUE010000005.1, on the reverse strand, counting down.
CGTTTTAAAGAAGGCAAAGATAAAAAACGTCAGGAAGAGTATAAGGCTTATTGTGAGAGAGAAGGAGCAGAGCTTGAAAAGTTGGCCGTCTTTTTGGCGATGTATGAAGAACGTTGTCACAGCGTTTGGGGTGGCTGGCGCGCATGGGAAGAAAAATATCGCTCTCCATCCAATCCCGCAGTAAAAGAATACGCTGAAGAGCATAAGGATAGAGTAGGGTTCTTCAAGTTTTTGCAGTTTGAGGCAGACAGACAGTTCAAAGAAGCCGCAGACGAAGTCAAGAAAAAAGGCTTAAAGATAGGCTTTTACAGAGATTTAGCAGTAGGTGTCGGCCAAGATAGTGCAGAGTCATGGAGCAATCCGGATATCTTCATTGCAGAATCAGGCGCGGGTGCACCACCGGATGCCTGCTTCCCAGGAGGACAAAAATGGGGCTTAGGCGCATTTAACCCGTATGTGCTAAAGCAAAAAGCTTATGAGCCGTTTATCCAAATTTTGCGTGCGAATATGAGAAACACGGGCGCATTGAGAATAGACCATGTGATGAGCTTGATGAGATTATACGTGATACCTAACGAGGGCAAGCAGGGCACATATATTATGTATAACTTTGCCGATATGTTGAATATCGTGGCAATAGAGAGTTATTTGAACAAATGCGTTGTAGCCGGAGAGAGTTTGGGCAATGTTCCGGACGGATTTTTAGAAGCTCTGGAAAATAAAAATATATATGCCTTGAGTGTTTTGTGGGCAGAAAGAAACGGCGGAGGCGGCTGGAACGGAGATTTCTTGCCACCATCAGCATATCCCGAAAGGGCGTTTACGTCGATAGGAACACATGATATGGCACCATTAAAAATGTGGTGGTTTGGTTATGATATTGCCGATATGCGTAAAGCAGATATATTGCCCAACGATGAGGTAATGAAGAACAATTACCACGATCGCGAGCAAGACCGTTGGCGTTTGTTATGTGCATTGGATGCAGCGGGTGTATGGCCAAAGGATAGGTTAAGAAAAGGCAATTACCTATATGGCGAAGCTTATCCTGAGGGCATGGCCGAAGCGGTGAATGCGTTTGTTTCATCAAGTCCGAGCAAGGTCTTTTTGGCCGAGTTAGAGAATATCTTGGAAGTAGACAAGCGTCAAAATCTCCCGGGAGTAGATAGGGACAAACACCCGAACTGGCGCCGTCGTCTTCCGATAGACTTGGAAGATTTTGAAGGAAATGAAATGTTCCGTCGCAATGTTGAAGTAATCAAAAAAAATCGTTGCAAATAAAAGCAAGCAAGAAATGCACCAAAGCCCGTTCATAACGAACGGGCTTTAGCATTTTTTAGATAGAAATTAATACTTCAGTATAGGAATAATCGTGAATGAAGCATCTTTACCAAACCGCCAAACACTATGAGTGTTATCATTCAGATAATAAGCACTATTTTCGCTATATTCTGTAGAAGTCCAAATTTCATAGTCACCCAGAGAGTACCCTCCAGAAACAAATTCAAATGTTTCATCTAAAATATCAATATTTTCGGAAATTTTACTAATTTCTCCGGCAGAAGGTAAATACCAATCTCCTGCCTTTGTGCCTTCTGTTTGATAGCTGCTTACATATTCAACGGCAGGACAACTTTTACCATTTGCTTTACAATAATCAAGGATAATTTTTGTATTATTTTTTCCATCCCAATCATTTTCAGGACTGGATGTATAGTTCTTTAATCCGGGAACATCGAAATCTGTTGTCGACCATTCTTTGCGACTAAAAGTTATACCAAGAGCCAACCTTTTAGTGGCATCAAAAACCAAGCCGATTGGTGTTTTTGAACTAACAATGTTTACAGAGCAACTTTTATCTGCATACAAAATATCACCTAATTTACAAGTGGTTGATGTATTTTCTGTTGAAGGTTCTTTTTCCCAGTCTGCATAGTTTATAATTGGTTGAATGAAGCGCCTCTCAGTATAATCACTATATACTACATTACTTCCGCCAGGAAAAGGTATATAAATTGCTTGAGGTTCTGAATAAACACTATAGTCATTACAAGAAGTCCAATAGGTGGTATAAAACTCATCGTCAAACTTTGATTTACTTGCTTTATCTAATGATATATTTAATGAATCTAAATGTTGAGCAACCTCAAGCATTTCTCCGGCAGCAGGAAGATACCAATCACCGGCTTTGGTTCCCGCGGTCTTATATTTATTTACATATTCAAAAGCGGGGCATGTTTTGCCATTTGCTTTGCAGAAGTCCAACATTATTTTTGTATTATTTTTACCTTGCATGTTAGTATCACCGGACGGAGGCAACTTAGGTGCGTCAAACTCTGTAGTAGCCCAAACTCCAGATGCTCTAGTTAGAGAGACAGCTAATTTATTGATTGGGTCAAATACCACGGCAATAGGAATTTTATTATTTTCCAAATGGGGAGAACAAGTTTTATCTGAATATAAAAAATCGGTGATATGGCAGTTTGATAAGTCACCGGATGAGGTGCTTTGTTGAATATTTTCAATAATTTTTTCCAGCTCAGTAATTTTATCAACAACAGTGCAGTTCCAAGCGTTTCCGAACGGACACTTCACTCCACCGGTACAAGCAGAACTTGAGGTGTAGCCTAAAGAAGAACACGTCGGGGTTTGGATACAGGCTGCCTCCGCTACCCCACTTAAACCTAACACCAAAGCTGATGAATATAATAAAAACTTTCTCATTTTCTTTCTCCCATGATAATAATTAATTTTCAAACGCGCAGTAGTCGCAATAATCCGCACAACCTGTGGCGCAACCCGTCACATAATATTTGTTGGAACATTCTTCATAAGTGCAGACCGAACACGGCGGGCAGGTGTCATATTCCCCTAAACTCGGGCAGGGTTTGCATTCGCTATACATCATATTCGTTCCCGACAAGCACGAAGTCGCACCGACCTTGCCGCCCATCGAGCCGCAATCTTGATACCCTTCGCAAGGATTGGGCTTAATTTTATACATCTCGCCGTTGCAAGACACGCAAGCCGCCCCGTCCGCAACATAACCGTCGGGAATATCTTCTTTTTTGTAGGAATAACCTTCGCAATAATCACATTGGCAACTAGCATAATATCCGTCGCCGCACTCTTGCCCCACACCATGATAAGGCTCTTCACATTTTTTGTAACTATCAGGACAATCGGGAATACAATCAGCGTAATAACCATCGGCATACAAACATTCTTTGTCGCCTTTTTCTCCATCAGGACATTGGGTTATGGTATAACCTTCTTTAATGCAATCTTCCGGCCCTTTAGGAACATAATCTTCCGGTCCGCCGTTTGCCCCTCCGGTATCAGTGTCAACAAACTCCATACCGGCACAATCACCGGTATCCATAATCCAACAAACTTGGGCTGTTTTAATAAACTTATCGGGAGATAAGTCAGAGTGATTTTCAGACAAGAAAAGTGTGTGTTGTGTGTTGGTCAAAAAATCCTTGTCTGTTGTCTTGAAATTTGAAACATCAGCATATACATTATTATAACTAAAAAGCCATAATAAAGCATTGCATGCTGAAAACAAAAAAGTTCTATTTTTCATTTTCGAAACACCTTTCAACTTATCTCCACGACTCGCATTATACCACAAGGAAAAAAGTCTGTAAATAGAAATTTTCAAGGATTGACAAGGGTTTACACGATTTTTTTTTTACAAAAAATGAGGAAGAATTTCTCCTTCCCCATTAAGTGAGTTTTAAAATTTAATAACCATTTTTTTCTTTCGATAAGCAATACTTAATGCACCAAGCAGCATATTTTTTTGGTTGCTGCCGATAGAAATAAAAACTTTTTGTTCTTGCCAATCAGATTTTATTTCACCGGTAAAGACATTGAAATAAAAGCTTTCGTTTCGCCCATCAAAAATTTTTTTGATTTCCCAAGCTGGAAACATATCGTTCAAACTTTTTCCCAAAAAACGAGGAACAAGTTTATATTTCAAGGGTGCATCCTTGTCCATAGCGGCAATATAGTTTTCGACCAAATCCCTATTCAAACGCCAAACAGGAATAAGCAGCTGTTGCCCGCTTGGCGATACCACCAGTTGATAAGGCATTTTTTCAATGACGGTAATAATGGGTTCAATCGTTAAGTTGATGTAGCCAAACACATCTTGGGGCACAATATAAAAATCAGCATCACCATCATCAATCATTTTGGGTCTGGTAACAAAATAAAACATTGCACCGGTAGATTTGTTTTGCACCTGAGCTATCCATAAAGCATAAGATTGTCCTTTAGTAAAAATTTGACGGTTGTTTTCAAACAAAAGTTCATAATTCTGAATGCACAACACTTTTTGAAAGACAATTTTGTCAGCCAAAACATAATAACTTCGTTGCGACTTAAAAGTTTTTAAAACTTCAGCCTCACTGAGATTAATAAAATTTTTCATAAAAATATAAGTTTAGTGACACAATAAAATAAAAACAAAATATACATACCACAAAAAAATAATTTTTCAAGAAGTTTTGTCTATAAACTTGTGAGTAAAGAGAAATTGTGTTTGCAAAACAAAAAAATAATAATAAAAAATAAAACATTATACATATTATAGAACAGGAACTAACAATGCTAAAAAAAATATTAACCATATCTTCGCGTCAGCTCATTCTGGCATACGCGGTTATATCAGTTTTGCTGTTTAACAGTGTTTTTCTAAAAAATTTACATATAGCAGAAGTAGGATGGCTAAATATCGTAGGTGCGGCAATTTTGCTCTATTGTATGGAAGTGATAGTATATTCACTTTTATTTGTAAAATATATCACGAAACCGCTATTGTTTCTTCTTTTGATAGGTAATACGATTGTACTCTATTTTATGAGTGGTTACAATGCCGCCATAGATAAGATAATGATAATCAATGCGATACAAACCGACAAAGGAGAAGTCGGAGAACTCCTGCAGTGGAATATGCTGCCTTATGGAATTTTATTAATTTTAGCCTTATTATGGCTCATCAAGGTTAAAATAACATATCAAAGTTTGAGATTAGAGATTAAGGCCAGAATAATAATGATTCTGAGTGCGGGAATAATCGGCGGAATTATATTTGGCACAAATTTCAAAAAGATAGCAGATTTTATGGATGAGAACAAGGAGTTAAGATATTATATTGTTCCAAGCAATTATATTGGCTCGGTCGTTTCTGTTGCCAAGATAATGATAAAAGCGCCAGATAAGGTAAAAATTCTAACTAAAGACATAGAACAAATACCTTATTGGAAAGATACCAATCGTAAAAATTTATTCATAATGATAGTTGGCGAAACAGCGCGCGCATATAGTTTTTCGTTGAGTGGGTACACGCGTAACACCAACGAACCGCTGAATAAATATCGTCAAGATATGATTGTCTATGACAAGATGTATTCTTGCGGCACCTCAACGGCAGTATCCGTTCCTTGCATATTTTCGCCATATCCGAGAAAACAATTTACGCAAAAGCTCACTTCATATAGTGAAAATATTTTAGATGTTTTTGAAAAAAGCGGTTATGATGTCATATGGAAAGATGCCAATTCCGGTTGCAAGGGCGTATGCAACCGTGTAAAAACACAAATTTATTGTGAATATGGCAGTTGTATGGATATAGAGATGCACAAAAATTTTGCCCAAGAAGTTAAAGCTTCCGGCAAAAATATGTTGGTTGTATTTCATCAAAGAGGCAGCCACGGCCCACTTTATTACAAACGCTATCCTGCTGAATTTGAAAAATACACACCAGTGTGCCGTTCAGCAAATTTCAAAGACTGCACTCAGGAAGAGCTAACGAATGCATATGATAATACCATATATTATACATCATATGTGATAGCTGACCTAATCAAAGAAGTTAAGCCGCTGGAAAAAGATTATAATATTGTTTTGCTCTACACATCAGATCATGGAGAAACACTGGGCGAGGGCGGAAAGTTTTTGCACGGAGCACCATACGAAAATGCGCCTGCAAAGCAAAAAGAAGTTCCGTTTTTTATCTGGATGCCCAAGTCAACGGTAGAAAATATGAATTATGATTGGAAGTGTTTACAAAGCCATCAAAAGGATGAAATCAGCCACGACAATCTGTTTCACTCGTTATTAGGTTTAGGCGGGTTGAAAATAGAAGATTATGATAAAGGGCTGGATATTTTTACCCGTTGTCGTAAAAAGTAGAAAAAATAAAAAGAAAGAGCGGAATTTGACTTCCGCTCTTTTAGACTTAGATTTTGATAATGCCGTGAGCAAAGGCATATATTGCCCACAGAGCAATAATAACGAGCAAAATAGCCAGCCATTTTTCTCTGTGTGTAAAAGAAGGCTCATCAGGGTGATTTTGCTTTCTGCCCCATATAAAGACCGGAATACCCAAGGCCAAAATAATGTCGGCTAATAACAGATATTTAAGACCAGCGGCATAAATCAACCACAGAGCAAAGATAGAACCGGCCACAGCCGAAAACAAAGCCGTAGAACGTTTTTCAGTCATGGATTGAGCCGGATATTCACCATCAACGCACATTTTCCACAAATAAGCGCAGGAGGTAAAATAAGCCGGCAATACCATCACACTGGTAATACTAAGCATCGTGTTCCAAGCATTATTTGAAAAATAAACCAAGAGTAAGAAGAGCTGCATGGCAATACTTGTCACAAATAAAGAAACACCAGGAGAGCCCTGAGCATTTTCTTTGGCGAAGGCTTTGGGGAATGTTCCGTCAACGGCGGCGGCTTGAGGAATTTGAGCTGTAACCATGGTCCAAGCAAGCCAGCTGGAAAGAACAGAAATCACCAAGCCGATGTTCATCAGCCAAGCGCCCCATTTACCGACGACTTGTTCCAAAATTCCGGCGGTTGACGGGTTAGCCACATTAGCGAGTTCAGCCTGATTCATAAAGCCAAACGGAGCCAAAGACAACAAAATATAAATAACAAGGCAAGAGATAAAGCCTAAGAAGGTTGCCTTGCCGATAATATTAATACTTTTTGCCTTGTTAGACATAACCACAGCCCCTTCAATACCGATAAAGGCCCAAAGTGTAACAAGCATCGTGCTTTTAATTTGAGCCTCCAAGCCGCCGAGACGAGCTTTCGTTGCAGCATTTTCACCCCAGAAGTCAAAGTCAAATTTGTCAGCATTAAAGACAAACAACATAATGATAACAAATAAGATAAGCGGCACGATTTTGAGAATTGTTCCGATAAGGTTGATGAAGCTGGCTTGTTTAATACCTTTGAGCACCATAAAATAAAAGCCCCAAATAATGATAGAGCCGCCAATAATGGAAGGAAGATTATTTCCGCCTTGGAAGTGAGGAGGGAAGAAATAATTAAGAGCATCCATGGTAATAACCGCATATCCGACATTACCGCATACTTGACATAGCCAATAAGACCAGCCGATGGTAAATCCGGTATAAGCCCCAAAGCCGGCGCGGCTGTAAGAATAAATGCCGGTTGTCAAATCAGGTCTTGCCAAAGAAAGAATAGAAAAAGTATTCACAATAAAATAAATCCCGATACCGGTAATAATCCAGGCGAGCAAAATAGCACCGGCAGAAGCGCCGGCAGCCATATTTTGCGGCAAGGAGTAGATTCCGCCGCCAATCATAGAGCTGACAACAATTGCGGCAAGAGCAAACACACCCAACCCGTTAGGATTATCAGGCATAGTCTGCGGAGTAACATTTTTTTTAATCATAATAAACCCCTTCATAAAAACAAAAGCCCGAATTGAGGAAGCCCCAATTCGGGCAAAAACCGCAACACGTTATTTTGTTTGAATAGGATCAGCGTGTTCAAAGTTCAAGAAGCCCATAGCAGTCAAGCAATATCCAAACTGCTGAGTGATATTGCAGTAGTTGTGCCACATCTGAAATTCAGAGTGTTTTTCCACCCCACGCAAAGAAAGTTCGTGGTTAAGAGATTTTTTAAGCCACATTTCAGCGTGTCCTTTAGCGATTTCATCGTCGATTTGTGTATCAAAATATTCAACATATTCAGCCGCCCAACCGCCGATAAGTTCGCCTTTTTTATTTTTACCCCAGCAAACACCGATTCCGGTAGCCAAAGCCTTATGCTGGTCTCTGCTGGCGCCATGACCGGCCATAATAACTTCCAATACGGCCCCATGTTTGAAGTGGCTGACGATTTTATTGTCGAGAGGCACGATGCGTCCAAACAATTCTTTAGGCAGAACAGAGGTGTAAGGGACGATGTTAAAGTTTTCGATTTTAGCTTCCATCAAAGCGGAATCATAACAAAAAGTCTCAAAAGGTTGTGGTGGAATACCATCATCAGATTGTCCGGCGCCACCGGTAATAAAAGCAAAAGTAGGATAACGAACACCTTGAGTAGTCATAAATTCCTCCATAAAAAAATTAAACATTACAATGAGGTCTTATAACTAATAGTGAGTTATAAAATTTCAATATTACCAAAAGTAGATTTAAAAAATATTTAAATATCCACATAAAGAATAAAAATTTTGCATATAAATATGGAAATTTCAAAAGTATAGAGTAAGTTATATAAAGAATAAAATTAATTTTATGAGGAAACGAGTATGCTTTCAGCAAAACAAATTTTAATAATGGCGACAGGCTTCTTGGCTTTGGCCGCATGCAAAAAAAATAATACGGACAATGCACAAGTATCACAAGCCATGAATGTAGCAGCGATTAAAGTAACCCCGCAAACCATACCTTTAAGCTTTGAATATCCGGCCAGAGCAGTCGGCTCCAAAGAAGTTCAGGTCAGGGCAAGAGTCGGCGGAATTTTGCTGAAAAGAAATTATATCGAGGGGACCAAAGTTCAAGCGGGAGACATCTTGTTTGAAATAGACCCCGCACAATATGAAGTAGCCTTGTCAAAAGCTAAGGCGCAGTTGGCACAATCAAAAGCTCAATTGCTTTCAGCCAAACAAGATTGGAGCCGCATATCAAAATTATTTAATCAAAAAATTGTGAGTGAAAAATCTAAAGATGATGCTAAGGCTAATTTAGATTCGGCAGAAGCAGCCATGCAAATGGCACAAGCACAGGTTGATGAGGCTGAATTAAATCTAAGCTATACAAAAGTAACGGCACCGGTTGCAGGTTTAACCAGTATGGAAACCCAGTCGGAAGGAAGCTTGATTAGCGCCACAGGAAGTGACAGCTTGTTGACCAACATAACACAAACAGACCCGATTTATGTGATGTTTTCAACATCGGAAGGAGAAATAGCATCCTTAACGACCATGGGGGCTAAAGGATTGATAAGAGCAGAAGAGGGAGATTGCGTGGCAGAATTTGATGAATCAGGCAATCGCAAAAAATGCCGTGAAATTAAAGCAAAAGTCAAATTTAGCTCAGGTGACGTTTATTCTGAAGACGGAGACATAAATTTTATCAATCCGACAGTTGATGAAAAAACGGGAACATTGCAGTTAAGAGCAGTTTTTCCAAACCCGAAAGATAAAATCAAACCAGGACAGTTTGTGAGATTAGTTATGGAAGGGATTGTCAGGTTAAATGCACTGGTTGTTCCTAAAGAAGCCGTAATGCAAGGAGCCAACAGCTCGTTTGTATATATTGTGAACGATAAAGGCGTTGTTGAATCGGTTAATGTGATAACAGGACTTTCAACACAAGATGGTGGTTGGATAATAGATGAAGGCTTGAAAGCAGGCGATATTGTCATTACCTCAAATTTAATGAAAGTTCGCCCCGGTATGCCGGTCAAGGCGCAAATCACAAATGAGCAACCCACCACAGCCGGTGTTGATGAATAAGCCATAACCATAACAGACGCAGGGAAGAGCAATGTTTTCAAAGTTTTTTATAGATAGGCCGATATTTGCAAGCGTTATATCTTTGGTGATAGTTCTGGCCGGATTAGTTTCAATAGAAGTCTTGCCGGTTGAGCAATATCCAAATATTGTCCCAACAGAAATTCAAATATCAGCCACCTATCCGGGAGCAACGGCTGAAGTTCTGGCAGATACGGTAGCAGCACCGCTTGAGCAAGAAATCAACGGTGTTAAAAATATGATTTATATGTATTCAAACGCGACCTCGAGCGGATATTTGACCATAGGTGTCGTATTTGACATAGGTACTGATCCGGATCAGGCGACGATAGACGTGAACAATAAAGTTCAGGCTGCCACGCCGCAACTGCCGTCAGAGGTAACCAAGAATGGCGTAACGGTGGAACAAAAGTCAAATTCCATTTTGCAGGTTGTAACCATGCGCTCCACAACGGATAGATATGATACGATTTATGTGTCAAACTATGCCTTGCTGAACGTTTTGGATGAAATAAAGAGAATTAAGGGTGTGGGGAGTGCATCATTGTTTGCCTCACAAGATTATTCAATGAGAATATGGCTTTCACCGGATAAACTGGCCGACCATAATTTAACATCACAAGATGTCATCAATGCCATACAAAGCCAAAATTCCCAATACGCAGCCGGACAGTTTGGTCAAGAACCGATGAAAGAAGTCCAACCTTATACCTATTCGGTTAATACCAAAGGAAGACTTGTTACCACGGAAGAATTTGGCAATATTATTTTAAACACGGATTCAAACGGTGCAATTCTGAGATTAAAAGATGTTGCGAGAATAGAGCTTGGAGCACAAGATTATAGTGTGAATGCGCGGTTTAACGGCGAGCCGGCCGTGGCCTTTGCCATTTATCTGCAACCGGGGGCAAATGCCTTGGAAACAGCAGAGCTGGTGAAAGCCAAAATGACCGAGTTGGCAAAAAATTTTCCTGAAGGCATAACCTATGATATTCCTTATGATACAACATTATTTGTGAATGAGTCTATTAAAGAGGTTATCCATACATTTTTTGAAGCCGTATTGCTGGTTATATTGGTTGTGTACCTGTTTTTGCAAAATTTCCGAGCCACGTTGATACCGATAATTGCCGTTCCGGTTTCAATCATCGGTGCCTTTGCGGGAATGTATGTATTAGGATTTTCCATCAACTTGTTAACGCTGTTTGGCTTGATATTGGCAATTGGTATTGTGGTAGACGACGCCATTGTGGTCTTGGAAAATGTAGAACGCTTGATGAGTGAGGAAGGGCTAACACCGAAAGAAGCCGCGATAAAGGCCATGCAAGAAGTTTCGGGGGCGGTGGTTGCCATTGCGCTGGTGCTGTCATCGGTGTTTTTGCCGATTGCCTTTTTGGGCGGTATGACCGGTGTGATGTATAAACAGTTTTCAGTAACAATTGCGATTTCGGTATTGATATCAGCCTTGATGGCATTAACATTAACACCGTCGTTGTGCGCATTGTTGATAAAGAAAAACAAACACGAACCCCACGGATTTTTCTTGTGGTTTGATAAGTTTTTTGAAAAAGTTACAAATGGCTATATTGCTTGCGTGAGCTTTTTCTTGCATCACCGCAAAACGGCTTTGCTGGGTTTTGTAGGTGTGCTGGCAGCAATTGGCGTGTTGTTTAAGGTTGTTCCGGGGGGCTTGGTGCCGATGGAAGATATGGGTAACTTGCTGATGTCCTATGAGTTACCGCCGGCATCATCTTTGCCGCGAACAACCAAATTTACCTCGACAGTGGCAGAAGAAGTCAGAAATAATCCAAACGTAGAAACAGTCGTGACGATTAACGGTTATAACATGCTGTCGTCGAGCCAAAACACTTATTCGGGCGTGTCATTTATAATCTTGAAAAATTGGGATGAGCGCAAAGAGGCGGAGCAATCAGCCTTTGCTTTATCGAGATTATTCACCCAAATGGGGCTGAGTGATCCCAGAGGTATAGGCTATTCGTTCAGTATGCCGCCGATAATGGGTATGAGTACGACGGGTGGTTTTGAGGCCTATGTCCAAAACCGCATAGGCGCAAGCTCCGCAGAACTGATGAAAAAGACAGAAGAGCTGGTGGCGGAAGCCAACAAAAATCCGGCTTTAGCGAATGTTAAGACGACATTTTCGGTATCAACGCCGCAATATACCATAGAGTTGGATAGAGATAAGGCGATGATGATGAATGTGTCGATTGGCTCGATTTATGCGGTCATGCAGTCAACATTTGGCAGTTTGTATGTGAACGACTTTACCTACATGGGGCGCAACTTCCATGTTTCGTTGCAGTCTGAATCAAGATTTCGCCGCTCACCGGATGATTTAAGATATGTTTACGTCAAGTCCACAACGGGAGAGCTGGTACCGTTATCATCTTTGATTACGGTTAAGAGAGTAACAGGACCGGAATTGGTTAACCGCTTCAACATTTTCCCTGCGGCAAAAGTAATCGGTGATCCGGCAGAAGGATATAGCTCCGGCCAAGCCATAGCGGCGATGGAAGACGTTGCAGCAAAAGTTTTGGGAGACGGCTATACTTTGTCATGGATTGGTTCGGCATATCAGGAAAAATTGGCGGGTGGAGCATCAACACAAGCCTTTGCGTTTGGTATTATCATGATATTCTTGATATTGTCGGCGCAGTATGAAAAATGGTCATTACCGTTTGTGGTCATAATGTCGGTTCCGTTTGCGGTGCTGGGTGCGTTGATAGCCATCTGGCTGAGAGGCATAGACAATGACCTGTATTTTCAGGTCGGCTTGGTGACATTGATAGGTTTGGCTGCCAAAAACGCGATTTTGATTGTAGAGTTTGCCATTCAACAAGTTCATGCCGGAAAAACTTATGTGGATGCGGCGCTTGATGCGGCAAGACTGCGTTTTCGTCCGATAGTGATGACCTCATTGGCATTTACGTTTGGCGTAGTCCCATTGGCCATAAGCAGCGGTGCGGGAGCAGCCAGCCGTCATGCCATTGGAACGGGCATGGTAGGCGGAATGTTGGTATCAACCTTTATTTCAACAATGTTTGTGCCGATGCTGTTTGCCATGATAGGCGAGCGCTTTGACACGGAAAACATTCAAAGGCGCAAAATTCGCCGCCGTGCCCTCAAGAGGGGACGCCCGCTGTTAAAGGACAAAATGCGGTAACTGCATAGTCGTTCCGGCACAAAAAGACTGCTCTAAAAGGGCAGTCTTTATTTTTAGAAAAAAAACTTGACAAAATTAAGAAAGGTGTTAAATTATCAGCACAAATTATATTATTGTTTAACTTAAAAAATAAAATTATGAATTTTATTATTATTTGTTTCGTGTGCATTGCTTTGATTTTGGCAGTTATATTTTTTGCCAAAAGGCATATGCAAAAGGTAACACAAGTGTATGAACAAGAGCAAAAAGATGCTTTAGTATCCGTTTCGGATTTAGAGCGGGTTGCAAAAGGAGGTAAGTCAAGCAGGACTTATGATGCAGAACGCCAACGAACAAGACGACTGTCAGTTTTTTTTATTGCGATAATCGTCATCATTGGAGCAGCGGCAGCTATTTTTGACAGCTATAAACAAGAGCTGTTGGAAGGGTGGTCATCATTGAAGCAGTCCCAAAAGACGGAGGTTTCTAAAACTGCAACACAAATACCACAGTTTTTTAACCTGAGGCTGTATTGGGATTATGAATATGCTTTGCGATATTATGAGCAGAAAAAAGTTTCAGCCTATGAAAAAGCTGAAACGGAGCATGCAAAATGTCAACAAGCTGTTGCACAAGCCCAAAGCAGAGTCGACAAAATCATTTATGAGGAAAAACTTGCCAAAGCTGAAGAAAAACTTACCTCTACGAAAGAAGCCTTGGATAAGTTTGATATTTTTGCGTCAGACCTTAATAAAGTAACAGTATTGCAATATTGGTGTTACACGCTGTATGCAATAGGATATTGGTGTTACACGCTGTTTGCAATAGGTTTTCTTACCGCTTTTTATGTTTTATACCGAAAAAAGGAAACATGTTGGGTGGTGTTTGCTTTGTTAGTCTTATCTATAGGGATTGCAGTTGGTATAGCTTTTATTATCATGGATTGGGTAACGCGAAATTTTTTCAGCGTTGTAGAATTAACCATATTGGGATTGATAATATCAGCATGTATTTTGATAGCAAAATGTCGTAAATACACTAGTTGACAAATAAATGAATTACTTAAACCAAACAAAAAAAGCGTTGTTCGAAAGAACAACGCTTTTTTTGATGTTATAAAACCGCAATCATAAGCCCGAATGCGATTAAGATGATTGCAGCACAAATCAGCACGAATTTATACAAGGCTTTATCATCCTCTTCTTCAGCTTCGGGCGTTTTCCGACAGATAATAACCGGAAGTTTAGAATCTTGCCCATAAAGCTGCAGAGCCGTGCCAACAATTTTTTTATCCTCTTCAGTTTCAGGAATTTGCGTGACAATGCTCTTTTTTCTAATCTCATTCTGCTTTTTTTCCAGTTTTATGTAGCATTTCAGAATGAGAACAAGAGCCGCCCCGATAATCAATAAAAATAAAATTAGTTTCATTGGAATATTTTTAAGAGATTAGACATCACTTTAGAAGTTTTTTTCTTAGACATTTGCCTATGAATAAGGTTTTTCTGGCGATAATCAGGTAAGTCAGGATTCCAATAACAGAACTCACGTTCTCGATGAATGATCTCTAACTCAAAGGGCAAAAACTGCTTTCCCCAAGAGCTAAAAACTTCAGGAACAAATAAGAATACCCCTTTGGGACAACCGAAATCCTTATCAAAACTGGAATAATCATTACATTTATCCTTAGAAAAAATCTGCAATCCATAAGTCAGATGCAATGGTTCTCCGTTTTGCAAATACTCTTCTCGCAAAGGTTTTATGTCTTTGTGAGCGAGTTTAAGCATAGTCTCGGCCGTGTTATAAGACAAATCTGTGTATCCGGAATACAAGGTGCAAGATAAACCGTAGGAACGCCAGCGCCCATTTGAATAATGAGCCTGAATAGGATGTTCACCCATTTTTTTATCCAATTCGGCACATATAGCCTGATTGTTTTCTTCAACACCGGCTGTCAACCAGTGAGCATATCCGCCAAAAAACTTATGTAAATTTCCCAAGTCCGAACACCTCAAACAATTGGCAATGGATTTTAACGTACCAGCAACACAATCTGCTTTGTCTAAAGGCATAGCCAACTCATATTCATCAGTATCCAAGTTAAGCGCAAACCGCCCAGTTTCTTTCAGATAAGGGTATTTTTCACAAAGCATTTTCAAATACGTATCTTTAGGAAACATTGTGAGCATATTTTCCATAGTAGCCCAAGAGATATTTGTTCCAAAACAATGGGGTTTACGCTCCCAGAGATTTTTTCCAATCTGAAACATTTTAATTCTTTCAGCAGGAACAACCTCTCTTCTTCCGGAAGAATAATAGCGAATGACAGTATCACTCAATACAGCGTCTTTCGGGGGATTGTCTAAGCTCAAAAAATCTTTGATTCCATAATGATCAGGATCAAAAACAAAGTTTTCGCCTTGTTTTAAGCCCCACACTCTTTCCTCAAAAACCAAATGTTCATCCTTTGTCTTTTTACCAAAATCAAAGGGATCAACATTAATTAACGATGGTAATAATTCTTTTCCCATAAATATAAATATTTAAAATAATATAAAATTCGAAAAGAAGGATAACATAAAAAAATTTTTTGTCAACAATAAAAAAATATGTCAAAAAAATATTTTTTTGTCTTGACAAGTAAACGAAAGTATAATATAAATGTTCTCGAATTTTGTATATTTATCTATATTATTAACTTAAATTTTTTATTTTTATGGAAATGGAAAGTTTATCATTAAATGCGGGAATTGCCCTCATTGTGGCAGTTAGCGTGCTGTTTGTATTAGTAATTGTGTTGGCGGTAATGGCTTATCGCAACTGGAAACAAGTTGTTCAAAAAGGAGTTGTAATGTCTGAGGACATCGGCAAACTCAAAGAAACAACCGCGTCAACAGATGATGCGTTGAAGCAAACCAACAAGGAACTTGCCGCCGTTACCGATGAAGTTCACCAAAATGATGATCTTTGGAAAAAACATCAGGCAAATATGCTTGCGGCCAGACATCAGGTTTTCATCTCCAATATGTCTGATCGTATAGACGGTATGATTGAGGAAGTTAAAATCAACGCTACGCGAGGTGTTTTGGATGATAAAACAGCTGCTTGCTATGAAACAAGCTACACCGCAGCCAAAGTGGTGATTAAGAATATGTCTAACTTAAAATCTTAAGCACTATGGATATCAAAAAAATATTATTTGTCGCTGCAGCCGTCATTATTGGCATTGTGTTGCTCTCTGTTTCATGGAAATTGATTTTTGTTCTGATTTGCATTGCCGCGCTTTGGCTTATCATTGATAAGGGTACGGAAAAGAGTTTGGCGTTTGCCAAAGAGGCTTTTGTAGAGGTCTTTACCTATGGTAAGAAAAAAGCCAAAGAAGCCGCCCAAAACGATGTTGAACAAGAACTTGAAATCCACGATGTAACGGTTGAACAGAAGGAAGATGATACTTATGAGCTGATTGTCTTTACGGAAAGAGGTAAATTGACCCTTGCTCCCCGTAAGTTTAACGTAATTCCTGAAGTTCTGCAAAAGGGTAGTAAGGTTACTTACCGAGAAGTTTATACCTGGGTTGGAGGTAAAATAAAAAAAGAAGTTACCTTGACAGCCACAGGAAAAGATGGAGAAAGCCGAATTTTCCATATTGCGGAAAACTAAAAAAATTAAAAGCGTTGTTCGAAAGAGCAACGCTTTTTGTGTAATGAGACGAAGAGTTACATATTGGGGTTTTGTGTTTTACCCATAAAAGGCGAGTAATTGCCGACACCACCGAAAAAGCGCTCAAAGAACCCCGGTTTATCACCCAAGGTAGGGGTTTGTTCTTCGCTCACCTTAACCTCTTGTCCGTCTTTTTGATTCATACGTTTAATTTCAGCCACCTTGTTTTCATCATTAAAGCGAATAATAAGAATATCTCGATCAACTTCTTCAGGTTTGAAAAAGGCCACGCGTTCCACATCGGCAGACATATAAATCCAAGTGTTTTGGTCTAAGGATATGATAGAAGACGGCGTTCCGAGATTAGCAAACACGTCCTCTTTATATTGTCCGATTTGCAGTTTAGCGATTCTATCTTCACTGGGCATATTTCCGTTATGGTCAGTAAACCATTCTTTATTAGTAGAGCAGGCCGAAAGAGCCAATGCCACGCAAAAGCTCAAAACACAAACTTTATTTATTGACATAATGCAAACAAACCTATAATTGTTACAACCAGAGAGGAATATAGCATAAGGAAAACAAGAATGCAAAATTTTTTTTCATATCAAATAAAAGTTGATAACTTGCCCAACACGGAGCAGCATTATCGCCTAACGGCAGATGAAGAAGATTGCAAAAAAATACAAGAAATACTTAAAGTTCCGGCGGTTAAGAGTTTTTCCGCAGATATCAGGTTAAGATTAGACCACAAGACCAACATATTAAAGTTATGGGGCAGGGTGAAGGCTGATTTGGTTTTGCAAAGCGTTATCAGTCTAGAAAATTTTGCTAAAGATTATGCCGCTGATTTTGAATTAACGTATGACACCAAAGCAACCTTAAAGTCACAAAGGGAAGAGGAAGAAGAAATCAGCATAGATGACAACACGCCGGATGTTGTAATAAACGGTGTGATAGATTTGTCGGATATAGCCATAGAGCAAATAGCCCTTGTGATGGATGATTATCCGCGTCAAGAAGGAGAAAGATTTGAGTTTAAGTCCGAGTTTTCGGAAGAAGATGAGAAGAAAAATCCCTTTGATGTGCTAAAAAAACTAAAATAATTGCAAAATATGTAAAATATTGCTTGCAAAAAAGAAAATTTTTAGCTAAAAAGCAGATAGCAAATATTTGGAAGATATTTTAAGGGTTGATTTTTATAATCAAATGGTATAAGAATGTCTTCTGAATGAAAATTAATATTAATAACCAAATAAAGAGTGTAAGAAAATGGCAACACCAAAGAAGAAAGTATCAAAATCACGTCGTGATATGCGCCGTTCTCATCAGGCACTTACAGGCAATTCATATATGGAATGCCCGAATTGTGGGGAATTGAAGAGACCGCACAATGTATGCCCGAAATGCGGACAATACGACAATCGTGAAGTTGTTACCCAAAAAACAACCAGCGAAGAATAAGATATTATTGAATTAAACTAAAATAGTGGAGAACAGGTTTTGTCAAATAATCTGGTAATATCCATAGACGCGATGGGGGGAGATAATTCCCCTCGAGTCGTAATAGAGGGGTTAGCATTAGCTGCCAAAAAAAATCCGGATGCCCGATTTTTGGTATTTGGAGATTCATCCCGCGTAAACGAGATATTAAAAGAATATCCATCGTTGAGCAAAGTCTGTGAAGTCAGACATTCACCGGAGGTAGTTCGCAACGAGGACAAGCCCTCTGCCGTTATCCGTAATCGCAACACCAGTATGTTTATGGCAATAAATGCCGTCAAACAAGGAGAGGCACAAGCGGTTGTTTCAGCCGGCAATACGGGAGCCTTAATGGCAATCTCAAAATTAACCTTAAAAACCATACAAAAAATACACCGTCCGGCGATTGTAACCATAATGCCGCATCGCACGGGACGTTATGTCATGTTGGATTTGGGGGCCAATACCGAATGTGATGCTTTGAATCTTGCTGAATTTGCGTTGATGGGAAATGTTTTTGCCAAGCATGCACTGGATATTGAACGTCCGAGAGTCGCCTTGCTGAACATTGGCTCTGAGGAGATGAAGGGCAAAGAAGAAATTCATCAAGCGGCAAAAGTCATCAAAAACTCGCACTTAGATATGGATTTTATCGGATATATAGAACCGCACGAGATCCCCGAAGGCAAGGCAGATGTTATTGTCACGGATGGTTTCAGTGGCAATATAGCCCTAAAATCAATTGAGGGTACGGCTAAACTCGTTATCAGATTAATCAAGGATTCCGTCAAAAAATCAGTTATGGCAAAACTAGGGCTTCCGTTTATGTTAGGAGTCGGCTTGCGCATCAAAAAGACGATGGACCCGAGACTTTATAACGGGGCAATGTTGGTCGGTCTAAACGGCTTAACCGTAAAGAGTCACGGAGCAGCAGATGCGTTAGGATATTCGGTTGCTGTGAGCAATGCCATAAGCTTGGCACGCCGCAATTTTGTGACAACGATTCGCGAAGAATTGGAACACGTTGATTTAGATGAACTGTTACAGGAAATATTATACGATGCTTATTAGATCAGAAATAATTGGATGGGGGCATTATTTGCCGCAAAAAGTTGTTACAAACGATGACCTGGCTAAAATAGTTGAAACCAGTGATGAGTGGATTAGCACCCGCACGGGCATTAAAACACGTCACATTGTAGAAAATGAAACCACGTCAGACTTGATAACCAAAGCCTGCGAGATGGCAATGAAAAGAGCAAACATACAACCTGAAGATATAGATTTGATAGTTGTTGCCTCAATCACGCCGGATAATACGACCCCGTCGGTAGCCACCAAAGTATCCAATCGTTTGGGACTAAAATATGGCGCAATAGCTTTTGATATATCAGCAGCATGTTCCGGATTCGTTTATGGCTTAAGCATGGCAGATAATATGATAAGACTAGGACAGGTCAAAACAGCTTTGGTTGTCGGCTCGGAAAGCTTATCAAAAATAGTTGACTGGACAGACCGCAATACTTGTGTTTTGTTTGGGGATGGTGCCGGAGCAGTTGTGATAAAAGCCACAGAAGGCGAAGGCACAAAAGCTGACACGGGTATTTTGGCCACAAAACTGTATGCCGATGGTTCGCATTATGACAACTTAAAAACCACCGGTGGTGTTTCAACGACACAAACCCCAGGATTCATTACTATGGATGGCAAAGAAGTCTTTAAATTTGCGGTAAATTCATTATCGCAAGCAGCGGAAGAAGTAATGAAAATGTGTGGCGTTTCCAGTGATGAAATAAAGTTTTTGATTCCGCATCAGGCCAACATCCGCATTATCAGCAATGTTGGTGAGAAATTGGGCTTGCCGACAGAAAAAGTCATTGTAACGGTAGACCATCACGGCAACACCTCAGCGGCCTCAATTCCGTTGGCTTTGTCCGAAAACATTGAAAGCGGCCGCATCAAAAAAGGCGATTTGTTGGTTTTAACCGCTATGGGTGCAGGCTTTACTTGGGGCGGCGCATTGGTTCGGTTTTAAGCTTAAAAAAATAAAGTTGTGTAAGAACATAAAGAAGTGTCTTGTTTTTGAAATATATGTGATATAAAAAACAACAGTTCACACAATAGATAATAAAAAGTATTAAAGGGAAGAAAAGATGAAAACGATTACACGTGCAGATGTCGCAGAAACGATTTATGAAGAAGTCGGCTTATCAAGAAAAGATTCAAGTGATATTTTAGATACGATGTTGGAAGAGATAGTAAGCGAGTTGTGCAAAGGAAACGAAGTAAAGTTGTCATCTTTTGGCACCTTTACGTTGCGATCCAAAAGAGCAAGAGCCGGCCGCAATCCTAAAACCGGTGTTGCAGCAGAAATCACGCCGAGAAGAGTTATTTCATTCAAAGCCTCTCAAACATTGAGAAAAACAATAAACGCATAGTTTTTTTATCATTAAGGCCGGAAATATGGTTATAAACAAGTCAAAATCAGCGTTTCGCACCATAGCAGAAGTAGCAGACGAGTTGGGTGTAGCAACGCATGTTTTGCGCTTTTGGGAAACAAAATTTCCGCAAATCAAGCCGATGAAAAGAGCAGGAGGCCGTCGCTATTACAGACCAGATGATGTCGAGCTTGTTCGAAAAATCAGGGATTTGCTTTATGATAAACGCTACACAATCGAAGGCGTCCAAAAAGTCATAAAAGAAAAGGGCTTAAAAGCCTTTATGGGAGAAGAAATTATGAAAGATTTCTTTGAAGATGACACGCCGGAGGTTGAGTTGAGCGCACAAGCTCGTGAAATATTATTGAGCACGGTGAAAGAGCTCAAGGAAATTCACGATAATTTGCAAAAAGCCTTAATGTAAAAAAATATATAACAACAAAATAAAAGAGTCGCAAAGAAAAGCGGCTCTTTTTTGTGCTTGCCAAAAAACAAAAAGCATATAAGATAAAAATATATTGAATAAAAGGACTAAAAGATGAGCCGTTCAAAAGAATTATATGCATTGTTGAAAGTTTTTGATGAAGATATGAAAGCCGGCAACAAAGAGCATATCAAAACAGATTTGGAAAAAATCGCGCAGTATAAAGACCATAGAGATTATGGATTTGTGTCGGCGGATGTGATGTGGCGTTTTTTAAGCTCAATAAAGCATAATGAATACAAATTGCAGTATAGTAAGTTATATATGCCTTCAGAAAGTGAATTATATCGGCAAAAATTATATAAGGTGACTGCGTTGTTTAACCAAGCCATCAAAGTAATAAAGGTCGACAACCACAATAAAAAGATAGCGCAAGGCTATGTTGAAAAACATCATCTCGGAGTGAGTAGGGCAGTTTTAGACTTTTTGAATTCAAAAAATGAAAAAGATGAGAGATATTATTCAACCAGACAAAGAATACAACATATATATGATTATTATCGCTATGGAGAAAAGTTTGATAAAAAAGAGTTTGAAATTAAAACAACAGAGCTTTTTAACTTGCTGACGGATAGTGATGTAGACTGGCGATATGCGCATTTCAGCAGTTTATATACGATTTTGGGCAAAAGAGCCGAGCATAAGGAGTTTACGCCGCAGTTAAATTTGTTTGATGGGAATAATAAAACAAAAGATAGTATAGATAAAGAATTATTAAAAGATTGTGCGAGGATATATGTCGGGAGCTTGATGAAAAAAAGAGAAGCGTATGAGTTGAACGCGCCGGCTATGAGAAAATTTGCGCAGATGATGAAAGCGGTTGTCAGAAAAAACAGCTTTATGCGGGAAGAAGTTAAGGAATTAAGTAAAATATTAAAGACACATCCGTTTAGAACAGCCGCTGCAGAAAAACATTTGGCAGATACAGCGAATATGCTTGTGGAAACCTATGACAATAAAGAAAAACACGAAATTGAAAAAGTTTTGCAGTGGACACAAGAAAGTCCAAGAAAACGCCCACAGGAAAAGGAAATACAAAATCAGGTTGCCGTTGATATGCTGTATCAAAAATTGATTCAAGAACAAGATATTGGACACATAAACTTCGAGCAAATCTATAAAAATAAAAAGGAAGAATTCCAGCAAAATGTCGTTAGAAGATATCAAATAAAAGGGGATAAAAAAGAAGCCCAAACACAAGAACTGTTTGAAACAAAAGAGCAGATACAAGAAAAATTTGCTATTATCAAAAGAAAAATAGACAAGATAAGCACCAAAAAGAATTTCCATTATGGCATTATTAGTTTTGGTATTACAAACGGTTATATTAAAAACGAGAGCCAAAACCTCAACATAAGACAAGCTTTAGAACAAAACACTAATCGCCGATAACACGCCGCAAAATTCCGCCGTTTTCTTCCAAAAGTTTGAACGCGGTTTCTGCTGAGCATTTTTTGCGAGCCATAACACAGGCAGCTTTAACATTGTTTGTTAGAGAAATGAGATTTTGCGCCTCATCAAAAGAAACGTCAGCAATTTCAGAAACAAAACGGCAACCACGATCATAAAGCTTTCCATTTAAAAGACCGACATCAATCATATAGTTGTGGTAAGTTTTGCCAATTCTAATCATCGCTCCGGTAGAAAGCATATTCAAAATCATTTTTTGCGCAGTACCTGACTTCATGCGGGAAGAGCCGGTAATAACCTCCGGTCCGAGAATTGGGTTAATGAAGATGTTGGCAAACTTTTGCATTTTAGCATCGGGATTGGACGATATTGCGATTGTAAAAGAGCCGGCCTTTTGCGCAGACTTAAGTGCAGTGATACAGTATCGAGGGTTCCCCGAGGCTGAAACGGCAACGACCACATCTTTTGCGGAAGGCGCAAAGTTTTTAATATCTTGGAGAGCGAGAGCTTCAGAGTCTTCTGCATTTTCAACGGAATAGCGCAATGCATCGTCACCACCGGCAATAAAAGCCTGAACCAAATTAGGATTCGTGCCATAAGTTGGCGGGCATTCAGAAGCATCAAGCACGCAGATTCTGCCGCTGGTTCCTGCTCCAAAATAAGCAAGACGCCCGCCTTTTTTGAAGGATTCGGCAATAACTTCGATAGCTTGCCCGATTTGCGGCAAAACATTTTCAATGGCAAGAGCCACCTTTTTGTCTTCATTATTAATGCGTTGCGCAATTTCAACGCCACTCATCAAGTCAATATTGACGGTATCAGGGTTGCATTGTTCGGTTAAAATAACTTTGCTCATTTGGGTGTCCTTAACAAAAATTTAAATAAGGATAGCAGCAACAAGTTAAGATAAAATAAAAAAAACGCCTTTAAGACAGAGCTTAAAGGCGGTAAAAATAACATAATTTTTTTAGAAGACAATTCCAGCCTCATGGGAGGAATATAAAAATCCTCTGGAGAGGGTGTCGATAAATTTGTCATCCCAAGTTGGATAGTCATTGATGTATATTTCATCCACATCCAAGTTAAGATAAGACTTTATGGGAAAATCCCACACATCATCCCAAGTAATAGTTCCCATATAGAGGTGGAACAACACCCAAAAATATTTGAGGTTTTCCTCTCTATTGCTTGAAGGAAAGGATTCGGCCATATCAAAAAAGATAGAGCCGACATTTTCGATTTCCCAGTCGGAGAGGGAATGCTGAGCCATTTGTTTTTTGAACGCTTCATTGCCTAATTTATCATAAGCAAGGAACAAGCTCATAATCTGATTTGAATCCAGATTTTGAGGCACCAGAGCCAGAAAGTCAGATTTTTGAGCATTAACTTGTTCAAGAAGAATATCGCCAGGATTAGAAGCTTCTAAATCCGCAGGGATACCTTTAAGATAAGTTTGAGCAATACAAGTTTTTTTAACGGCCAAATCAAAAGATTCGGCATTATCAACCTTAGCAGGAATTGGAGTTTGCACACAAAAACTTGAAGTCGTATATGCATGCAGACGAGACTTTTCCGTCCAAAATAAGATTAAGACGACAATAATAGCAATTCCAGCCAGCCAAATCCACAAGTGATCGACTTTTTTTTGCGTTTTTGCACAGTGGCGGATATAGATAAGAATACACGCCAAAGCAATGGCTACAACCATAATTGAAATAAATACAAATAATTCCATATACATAAAAATTAAAGTTCTAAAAAGAAAGATAGCTTATTTGTCAAATTGTGTCAACAATAAAAAAATAAAAAATTTTTTTATCCTTAAGCGAACCTTAAGTTTACAATGTTGATATGATGATGTAAAACAGATACAGATTAACTTTAATGAGATATAATTTTAAGGAGAACCGTAATGAAAAAATTTTTCGCAATTTCAACTTTAGCCCTTATGGGTTTTGCCGGCACAGCAATGGCACAAGGTGGTTATGTTGGAACTACGCCGGCGCAAGGCGGCTTTACTGGTCCGACAATTGACACGGTCAGCGTTGCCGAAGCTAAAAAATTGGGTGATGATACACCGGTAGTTATGACAGGTAAAATTGTTAAGAGCTTAGGCGGCGAAAAATATATGTTCCAAGATGGAACTGATTCAATCACTGTTGAGATAGACAACGAAGATTGGAGAGGTTTAACCGTCAGTGAAAAAGATACGGTTGAAATCAGAGGCGAAATCGACAAAGATTTCATGAACGTAGAAGTTGATGTAGATTCCATCTCTAAAAAATAAAAAAAAGGTAAGCAGCAATGCGCATACTCTTAATCGAGGACGACAGATTAATAGGAGACGGCTTGAATGAAGGCCTAAACCGATTAGGTTTCACCACGGATTGGTTTCAAAACGGAGCCGATGGGCATGAGGCGATCTATCAAGCTCCCTATGACGCGGTTGTCCTCGATTTAGGGTTACCTGATATGGATGGGTTAAGCATCTTAAAAAGCTGGCGGAAAGACAAGCGCAAAGAG
The DNA here is from genome assembly GCA_944391615.1 of uncultured Alphaproteobacteria bacterium. Taxonomy (GTDB): domain Bacteria; phylum Pseudomonadota; class Alphaproteobacteria; order RF32; family CAG-239; genus HGM16780. Next base: position 16,392 of record CALXUE010000005.1, on the reverse strand, counting down.
CCAGTGTTGATTTTAACAGCTCAAGGAGATGTTGATCAAAGAGTAATAGGCTTAGATAGTGGAGCAGATGATTATTTAAGCAAGCCGTTTGCCTTGGCAGAAGTTGCCGCTAGATTAAAGGCTCTGATAAGAAGGCGTAATGACCGTTTAGAGCCTGTTGTCAGCTTTAAGAATATCAATTATTATCCGGAAACCAAAACCGTAGAAAATGATGGAAAACCGGTTGTTTTGGCACCGAAAGAGCTTATGTTGCTGGAAGTTTTATTGATGAACCGCAACAAAGTCATGTCCAAAGAATTTTTAGAAAACAAGCTTTATTCGTGGGATGAAGAAGTCCAGAGTAACGCCGTTGAAGTGCATGTCCACCACTTAAGAAAAAAGCTTGGCAAAGAGATAATCAAAACCATAAATAAAATTGGCTATGTGATGGAAGATTAATGATAAAAAAAAGCTTAAGATTCAGATTAATATTATCATTTTGTTTAGTGTCAATCGGCATATGGGGCGGCTCGGCTGCCCTTTCGTGGTATGAGAGTAGGGAATATGTTGATGAGTTTTATGACACCTATCAGTTACATTTGGCGCGCCAACTGTCAGCGGCAGATTGGAGTAACATCAAGCCGGGCACACAGGCAAGAGTGAATACGCTGGTTGAAGAACTCGATGACGACGGGGAAGATGAAGATGAAGCCTTAGGCTTTGCCGTTTTTGATAAGAATGGCAAAATGATATTTCATGATGATGAAGATGGCAAATATTTCACCTATAATCAATATGCATCGGGATTCGTAAACCAGCCGAGCGGGCATAAAGGCAAGCTGTGGCGAATTATCTGGATGAAAACAGTAGATAATGACTTTACCATAGCAGTCGGACAAGAATTAAAATATCGTAATAAGGCTGCGGTTGAAATGGTTGAAGAGGCGGTTACGCCATGGTTAATCGGCTTAGCAATAATGCTTTTAGCCATTATATTGCTCGTGAACAGGGAGCTCAACCCGCTAAAGTTAATAACTAGGAACATATCAAAAAGAGACGCAGATGATTTATCTCCGTTAAAAGAAAATTTTGCCCCGCAAGAAATAAAACCTTTAATCGTGTCGATGAATAGCTTGTTTGATCGTATCTCAAAAATGATAAGCAGAGAGAGAAGTTTTATATCAGATGCTGCCCATGAATTAAGAAGTCCATTAACCGCGATGAAAGTTCAGCTTGAAGTCGCCGAACTAGCTTATGATGATAAGGCTGCGCATGAAAAAGCATTACAAAATTTAGGAAAAGGTCTGGAAAGAGCCTCAAGGTTGGTAGAACAGTTACTGGCCTTATCCAGATTGGAGGCCAATACTCAGCAATATCAAAATTTTGATATTTTGGATTGGCATAAAGCCATAAATAATGAGATAGAAGAACAAAAATCGGCGGCAAAAAGCAAGAAGATAGAGATAGAAACAAAGATTAAAGAGCCCTATTTTCTAAAAGAGGGGCATGGACTTTTAATTTCGCTGTTACTGAGAAATTTGTTGGACAATGCCATAAAATATTCCGGAGAGGGTGCTAAAATAAAGATAGAGTTGAATGACAAAGAATTAATCGTCAGCAACAACAAGGTCAGCTTGGATAAAAAGAATTTGTCGCGTTTGGGCGAAAGATTTTTCAGACCGGCAGGCCAAAGTGTGACGGGAAGCGGTTTAGGCTTGTCGATTGTAGAAAAAATCAGCACCCTTCATAATTGCCAAATGACAACATCTTTGGAAGGCGACGAATTTAGCGTTTCCATAACGAAAAACTAAGGGCAAAACTTATTTTTCTTGGAGTTTTGAAGTCGACTTCCAAGAGAGTAACGGCAAACACCCAAAAAGATAAACTCTTGTTTTTTGCGCTTGTTTCTTAACGGTTAAAAACGGAATAAGATTAAAGAGCTTAAATTTAGAAAGATGCGTTGCCTTAAACAAAAATTCTTGGTAGAGTGCAGGATTTTGCGTTTGCACAAATGCCTGTATAGCAAGAGTAGCCGAGCGCATTTTTCCCTGTTGAGCATGGCTTGTGTTTTGTGCATGGTCACGATAAAGAAAGAGCGGGTCTTTAAGATTATAGAATTTCGTATAAGGAATAAGCCGACACCACAAGGCATAATCTTCTGAAGGAGAAAATTCTTCTTCATAACGAATATTGTTATCCGTAAGAACAGATTTTCTAATCATGGCAGAAGGGTGGGTTATGGCACACACGCGCATCAAAGCCAAACGAATGTCTTCATCATTTGTAGGATTTTTAGAAAAATTACCATTAGACATACGCTGAGTTTTGCAACCGACAACGCCGATTTCGGGGTGAGCATCAAGAATTTCCACTTGTTTTTGAAAACGCTCCGGCAAAGAAACATCATCATGATCCATAATAGCAAGATATTCACCTTGAGCCATATCAATCATTTTGTTGCGCACACCGGTGATACCCATATTTTGAGCGTTGATGGAATAGATAATACGAGGGTCATTATAAGATTTAACAATAGATTCGCGCGTGTCGCTCGGGCAATCATCAACAATCAAGAATTCAAAGTCTGTGAATGTTTGTTTTAATGTACTTTCAATCGCCTCGCGCAAATAAGCTTCATTTGTTTTATAAACCGGCATCAAAACCGAAACTTTAACCATGATAAAAAAATCCTATAAAGACAATGATAAATACAAGCAGAATGTACTATTAAATGAAGATAAACGCAACGAGATAATTTAAGTTCTGAGAAAAAAATTTTTTTGCTGTCAAATAAAAAAAAATAACATACAATAACACATCTCAAATTTTCAAAAGGAGCAGATGATGATAAGAGATAATGAAAATATCAAAGGTTACGGCAAGTTGCTAAGCGCGGCCATATTGGGTTTGGGAGTAGCAATTGGTGGATTTTTCCCAGGGTACTATTATTATAAGACCAAGGTCGACAGCAATTACGTGACGGTCAAGGGGTTGTCTGAGATGGATGTCAAGGCGGATTTGGGTGTATGGAAACTGCGTTTTTCGGTTGTGGGTAATGACCTAAAGCAGGTGGAACAACAAATAAATCAGCAAACACAAGCAGTTAACACATTTTTATTAAAGCAAGGCTTTAAGCAGGAAGAAATTGACTTAGGCCAAATAGATGTTGAGGATTTAATGTCTAACCCTTATCGTAGCGAAAATGCGATGAATAATCGTTTTATCTTGAAAAGGGCGGTAACGATTCGCACACCGGAAGTCGAAAAAATAGCCAGTTCAATCCCTGCCACAAACGCTCTGATAGCTCAAGGCATTATTTTTGATACATCATCTTATGATGCGGTGTCGTATATTTTTACGGGTTTGAATGAGATTAAGCCCAAAATGTTGGAGGAGGCAACCCGCAACGCCAAGACGGCGGCTTTAGAGTTTGCCAAAAACTCCGGCAGCAAGGTTGGAACCATCCGCAAGGCCAATCAGGGCGTGTTTTCGATTTTGCCAAGGGAGCAGGTAGCAGGGGCAGATGAAAGACAACAGATAAACAAGACGGTTCGCGTGGTTTCCACGATAGATTATTGGCTTGAATAATTAAATATTGTATGCGAGGGGAAAGTGTGGTATCATGCGCTCCAAAATAACCAAATAAAAGGTGCGCAGAATATGAAACCTTTTCCCTCCAGCCCATTTTTCTTTTTGTGGCGTTATGCCAAGAGGAATTTGCCATTATTTTTATTGATTGCCGTGTTGTATATAGGCAGTTCATTAGCCGAAAAACTTGTTCTCTATTATTTTTCAAAATTGGTGGACTTGTTTTCAGGCGAGGCGCAATATGAGGCAATTAAAGGCAGCATTTTTTATTATGTCGTGATGATAATTTTTAGCGGCATTGCTGCTAAGGCGTTGGATTTAGCGGGTATCACGACATCGGATGTTTATTTCTGCCCAAGGGTTTATAAACAAATTGGGTTAGACACCTTTGATTATCTGAATCATCATTCAATAGAATATTTTGCCGACAATCAGGCCGGAGCTTTGGCCAATAATCAACAAGAAATAACCAATACAAGCTATTTTTACAGTGGCATACTCTATTTCTTGGTGGGCTTAAGCGGTATTATAATTTCATTGATAATGTTGTTTCAGGTTAATGTGACTTATGGTCTGGTGCTATTGGGCGCGATTTTGTTTTCGGTTTTTGTTTTACGCTATCCTTCAGAATATTTGAAAAAATATCGTTCCGAGATGGTCAAAATGCGGAGCAAAATTTCGGGTAACTTGATTGACGCGATGCAAAATAACTTTTTCGTAAAAATCTTCGGCCGTTATGATTATGAGAGCCGCCGAGCCAAGCGTTTGATGGAAGAAGAAGGAGAGGTAATAAAACGCACAGTCAGATTAGAAAATGGCATGGGCCAGGGCGAAAAACTTTATTTTGATATTTTCACGCTAATATTTTGGATTTACGGTGTTTATTTGTGGAGAGAGGGCAAAGCAACCGGCGGCGAGGTCGTTTTGATTTTAATGCTGATTGGGAGTTTAGGCCGTAGCGTGTCTTTCATTTTGCACCGCTGGGTCGTTTTAAGTGGTTATGCTTCAGAGATAAGAACAAATTTGGTTCCCTTTGCCACCCTGCATGATTTAGCGGATAAAGAAGATGCCAAGGCACTGAAAGTCACAGCCGGAAAAATCGAATTAAGAAATGTGAATTTTGCTTATAAAGACAACAACCCTGTGTTTAAGAATTTTAACTTAGAGATTCCGCCAGGGCAAAAGATTGGCGTTGTCGGCATGTCGGGTGGAGGCAAGTCAACTTTGATAAAACTGCTGCAACGCTTTTATGATGTGAATAGCGGCGAGATAAAAATTGATGGGCAAAATATCACAGATGTCACGCAAGAGAGCCTGCATAAAGCCATGAGCTATATTCCCCAAAGCAGCCAGATGTTGGAAAGAACGATTGGTGAAAATATCGCCTACGGCAGGCCAAACGCCACAAAAGAAGAGATTGAACAGGCTGCCAAAGACGCTTTTGCCGATGAGTTCATTCACGAGCTGCCCAATGGCTATAAAACGATTTTGAACGCGCAAAATCAGCTTTCGGGTGGACAAATGCAACGCCTGTCGATTGCAAGGGCAATTTTGAAAGATTCTCAGATATTGCTGTTGGATGAAGCCACTTCTGCCTTGGACAGTGAGTCTGAGTTTTATATTCAAAAAGCGATTGAAAATGTTATTCAGGATAAAACCGTTTTGGTCGTTGCCCACAGACTGTCGACTTTGAAAAATATGGATAGAATAATTGTGATAGAAAAGGGCAAAATCGTCGAAGACGGAACGTTGAATGAGTTGATTGCCAAGAAAGGCAAATTCTATAAGTATTGGAAATTGCAAAAGCAAAAAGGAGGCAAAAATGAAGGATAATAAAACCAATATTGTCTGGACTTATGCCCAAAAGCACTATCACGGCCGCTGGAAATATTTTGCGGTTCTGCTTGTGCTCTTGCCATTTTCTCCGTTTTTGCTGCAGCTAATTTCATGGTATTTGGCACAGGCTATAACTTTGATAACCGATACCGCCAACCGTGCGGAAGTTTGGCAAGAGATAAAAAAGCTTTGTGTACTGGTCTTAGTTCTTATGATTATAGTAAGACCCTTAGGCTACTTCAATATGATGTTTATGCAAAAAAAATTATTGATTCCTCTGGGGATAGACATCCGACAGGATTTGTTTGATAAAACTCTGCCGCGCGACAGCCGTTTTTGGAGCCGCAACGCAGCCGGCTCGGTTTGGGGCAGAATAGAAACCGTCCGCCGCAGTTTGGGTGCTCAGTCCATGATTGGCACCATCTTGTTTGAGGGCTATATCCCGATTTGTAAGTGGCTGGTGGTCATAGGCTTTATTTTTAAGATAAACACCTGCTTGGGGCTTTATTGCGTTGCGGCGTTTTTTGCACTGACTTTTTGCTTTTATAAAATTTCCGCTAATGTTAAACGTGCCTCGGCTCAACAAGAGATTTTTTTGCATAAGACCAATGGTAAAATCGTCAATATGATACAAAATCATTTTCTGTTAAAGATTTTCGGCAGCCTTACAAGAGAAGAGAACAAGTTAAGCAAAAATCTGGATACAGTTATCAAATCTATGAAGAAAAACCGTGGCTTAAGATCCAAAAATCAAGCAGTGCATGAGGCTTTTTCCATGCTGTTTACCATGAGCGTGATTATTTATGCAATTACCTTATGGGTAAAGCAAATTATCACGGTCGGTGATGTGGTTTATATTTTAACCTCCGTAACCTCGCTGGCCAATAATTTAGGATTGATAATGGAGGTTATCCAGTTTGCGCGTTCGCAGTATTATAAAGTCAAATCCGCGCTGAACCTCTTAGATATTGAACCGGATAAGACGGTCAGAGCGCAAAAGTTGAACGTGAATAAAGGTGAGATTGAGATAAAAAATTTGCATTATGCCTACCGTGACGGACAAACCGCGATTAAGAACGTCAGCCTAAAGATTAGGGCAGGGGAAAAAATCGGCGTGGTCGGCATATCGGGTGGCGGCAAAACCACTTTGCTCCACTTGTTGCAACGCTTTATTGAACCGCCCAAAGGAACAATTTTTATTGATAATCAAGATATCAGTGATGTTAAGGAAGAAAGCCTTCATCAGGCGATTGCCTTCATTCCGCAAGACACGTCTTTGTTCCACCGGAGCATTGGTGAAAATATTCACTACGGAGATATCAAAGCCCCAAAGAAAGAGGTAAAAGCCGCCGCGCAAAAAGCTTATGCCGATAAGTTTATTGAGGACTTTCCTAAAGGCTATGAAACCAAAGTCGGCGATAAAGGTGTTAAACTTTCGGGAGGACAACGGCAAAGAATAGGCATAGCCCGAGCAATTTTGAAAAATGCACCGATATTATTGCTGGATGAGGCAACGTCGGCACTTGACAGTGAGTCAGAGTTTTTCATTCAAAAGAGCTTGGAAAAACTGATAAAGAAAAAGACGGTTATCGCCGTGGCGCACCGCTTGTCAACCTTGCGCAATATGGATAGAATAATCGTTATGGAAAAAGGTGAGATAATTGAAGAAGGCTCGCCCGATGAACTCCTAAAACATCAGGGAAAATATGCAAAATTATGGAACTTGCAAAGCTAAAAAAAAGCGGTTGTAAAAAAACAACCGCCGTTTTTTTTAAGTTAGAGCCTACAAGCCAATGCGCTTATCCAAACTCAAAATGTCAATAATGGCAAAAATGGAAACAATCTGCATAAAAGCTTCTTCAACCATTTTTTTATCAAGACAAGATTTAAAGATAGATGTTGCTTCAAACATATTTTCTTTAGTTTTAAGTGCGATAAACAGCTGGTTATTCAAAAAGCTAAACTCCACACTATCAGCATGATAAGCCGCACGGAGTTTAAGCATTCTTTCCATAAAAGCAGTGGTGAGCAAATAGCGCGCTTCCACTTGGTCAGATGCAAAAACTTCAAACTCTTTCTCAAACACACTGTCTTCAAGCTTAACGTTGCTCAAGCCTTTAAGGTCGCGGCTGACTTTTGAAAAAACATTCAAAAAACCTTTGTCTTGCAGCACAACCGTCTGCCCGCTAAAGTTTTTGTTCATGTCTAAAAGGATGAGAACACCGTGAAAGACCTCAACATTTTCATAGTGAGGTTTGTTGTTGCGATAGACAAGCTTGCGCTGGGTAAATTTTTCTTCCGAAACCTTAATCGGAACATTTTTGTAAACGCCTTCAAAATAATCATCGCCCTCACGCCCGTCATAAAAGCCGATAAGACGTGTATCATTGATATTAACGGAAGAAATAGTTTTTTTGTATTGATAGTTAAAGCCCTCAAAATATTGCAGTATGAGAGGCATAATTTTAGATTTAGACTTTTTCTTGTAAAGAGCAATAGGCGTTGCGCAAATTGTAATGATAAGAACAACAAGCCCGTAGATAGCCGAGTCAGCAAAAGAGGAGCTATTTTGTTCTGCAATAGAAGCTCCGAGTTGAAAATAAAAAATTCCACACATGAGCAACGGAATGGCAACAATAGCCAAACAACAGGCAAGAATAAAATAGCGCAAATACTTTTGGCGAACTTTTTCCATGTCTTGCATAATAGGCAAAATCCGACTTTGATAAAAAGTCTCAAAGCCGGATTTCAATTCATCAATATTTCTGTTTTCGGATTGCATTATTTAAAAAACTCCGCAGCATTAACAGATTTTTTAGCAGCTTCTTCAGCTTCAAAATAAGGCATATCAAGCTTAATGCCAATCATTTTAGCGATCAAAGAGCTAGGGAAGATTTCAACGGCGTTTTTAAGTGCCGTAACATTAGAGTTATAGAAGCGGCGTGCCGCAGCAATATGCTCCTCAACAGCATTGAGAGATTCCATAGCGTTGAGCATTGTCTGGTTAGATTTCATATCCGGATAATTTTCAGCTGAGAGTTTGAAGTCGTTCAGACGTTGAGAGAGTAGGTTATCAAGTTCAAATTTTTTGCTCGGGTCAACATTAAAATCAACTTTCATGGCTTCACTACGGAGTTTTGTAATTTCTTCCATAAGAGATTTTTCATGCTCCATATATTTAGCAGCCATGGTCATAAGGTTAGGGATGAGGTCATATCTTTTCTTGAGTTGCACATCAATACCGGATGCAGATTCTTTAAGTCTGTTTCGCTTTTGAATAAGAGAAACATAGAGTAAATAAAAAATTCCAGCCACAACGGCTAAAGTAATCCATAAAGCAGTCATAATAAAACCTCTTATATAAACAATAACTAAAACAAATAATATAACAAATTAGTTTATGTTTGCTTAAAAAAATATTTGACAAAATTTAGAAAAAATAGTATATCTAAAATTGGTAAAGTATGGATATGTTTTATAATTGTGAAAACTGGTTGTTGGGTTGAGTTCTTCTCAACGAGGTGATTAGTGTTTAGCTGAATATAAAATTTCCTGACGAGCCTTTGTCTCACTTGTTTTAGCAAGGATGTTCCTTAGACAAATAAAGTATTCGCTTCAATCGGAACATTGGAGTAACCTTCTAAATTTTAAGTATATGAAGGCAAAAAACTTTTTTTCAACGGTGAAAACCGTTGTTGCGGCAATGTGGTTATTAATTAAAATGTCGGTTAAGTATAATCGACTGACGTTTTTAATTTGGAGCTTGTTTGCTCCTGAAAAAGCAGCCCGTTCGCTGCATAAAAAAACCTTGGAATATAATAGTCCAACAAAGGAAATAGCAACATACTATTGGGATAAAATTAATGCATCCCGCAAGATGTTGCCATGGAAGAGCAGAAAGGCTTTGCTCTTAGAAGGCAGGTTGGAACACGCCACCTTTGAGGAGCAGGTCGAGATTTTTTATCAATGCAACGAAAAATTTCTTATAAAAGAGCAAATGCTGAGCAAAGAGGTACTGCGCCATGTCTTTCGCAGTTGTGGAAACTTGCAGCCTCAGGTAATCAAGCAACTTGGCGAGCTGAGTGCGAAAGAAATCGGCATACTTCTGGAGCAAGGTAAAAGTACGCTTGTTATAGAATACCTAAAGCAGCAGCGTCCAGAAGAAATTCTCCGCTGCGTAGCTGATTATGCTAAAAAACAAGGTGATGCACTGATCATCTTGTGCTGGTACATCAAACGAAACAGTCTACCCAAAGGAATGATTGCGGATTTGATGAATAGCAATATTAAGGACGACATCCAAAAAGCATTGGCCAGCTACGCTGAAAGGCAGATTATCCTAGCCGGAAAGAAAAACAAGAGCCTCTTTGAAAGCTATTGTAAAAAAATGCAGGATGAGGTTTATCTTCAGCCGGAGAACCAAAAATTCCTAGACGACAATCTCTATGAAATTTATCATGATCATGGAGGTAAGTTGGATGATGAGGCAATTGAGCATTTTTTCAGTAGGGAAGATGATTTAATGAGCAATCTCATTTTTGGTTGGGAGTTTAAAGGTACAGGCAGAAAAATGACTGACAAGCAAAAAGCATTGGTTAATTCTTCTGCCGAGCTGACCAAAAACTGGGTAGGACTATAACAATCCAATAACCACAAAGCATTTCTCTTGAGAAAGAGAAATGCTTTTTTTTTATAAAAGAACATTGCAATTTTAAGAATAAGAGAATAGAGTAAAGATAATTAGTTATTATTTTGCCAAATCTTAAATTATTATACTTATGAAAACACATAAAAATCCAGCCGAAGAACGAGAAAATTTGCTCATTCAGGCGCAGAACTTATACAAACAAAAATATAACAAATTTCCTGAGGAAGAAGGATATAAACTCAATCATATATATAAAAATGAAATAATATTTGCTTCTTCAGAAGATAGTGTGAAAGCATATATCAAATATAAATCTAGAGATAAGCAATTTCTAAAGAATACGTTATATTTGGTGGTAATAGAAGTAGCGGTTTTAATTGCTTGTTATTATATGTATAAACATGAGTTTATAGATGATTATATTTGGGGAATTATAATATTTTTGGTAATGTGGGTAGTGATTATAAGCGGAATAGCTGTACGACTGCATAACATAAAAAATGAAAATTTACGTATAATTTATCATGAGCATATAGTTTCAGTGAAGCTGCATAAACAAAAAGTGAAATTAATATAAAGCACCTCTTTTAGAAAAGAGATGCTTTTTTTATGCATCATAAAGAGAAATTGCATACAAACCACGCCGTGGTCATTTAAAACAAAAAAAAACCGCCATAAACGGCGGATTTTTTTGTTTTAATGGTCGGGATGACTGGATTCGAACCAGCGACCACTTGCACCCCATGCAAATGCGCTACCAGGCTGCGCTACATCCCGTTAACGATGATATTTATAAAACGCTCTTATTAAAAATGCAAGCATTTTTTATCAAGATTTTTTTTTGAAAATCTATTGACAAGTCTAAAGAAAAATATAATATTCCACCCCGAAGATTAATTATTATAGATATTATGAAACTAAATTTAGTAGAGCTGTCAGAAAGTTTAAAAGAATTAAAAACAGCACAAAAACAACAAAATTACACAAATTTGATTGCAGAAACATGTCTTACGCTCATTCGTAAAAACATGAACTATTCCATTTTGAGCTTTTGTCGAGGGGAGTGTGACGCAAAATCAGTTTATCTTTCTCTTCGGCAAGATGCCATAAAACAGGTGAAGCGTTATTTGTCAAATTTGCAATTACAAACGATTCCCATTACAAAACAGGACAAACTCCTAGGTCAAGTAATACTGGGAACAAAGCAGTTGCAAAGACTTGAAGATAAAAAGAAACTTTGCCCGTTTTTTGCCATCAAATCAAATCGACGCATCAAACAACAAAAGCTCAAAATATCAGAGCAAGAGTATGATGCCTCTGTTTGGTTAAGTTACCTTGATCGGCAGTGTAAAGAGGGAAATCCGCAATCAAATTTTATCGCCGAACTTTCAAAGTTTGCCGATAAGTGCTAACAAAAAAATCCCTCAGGAGAAAAAATCCTGAGGGATTTTGTTTATCTAAAGATTACATCTCAAAATCCGTAACCCCGTCATAAGCCAAATAATAAAGCTTTTTGATTTCTTCAATCAACGGATAACGCGGGTTAGAACCAGTGCATTGATCATCGAAAGCCCATTGCGGCAAGTATTCCATAACCTTGTCGAACTCTTTCTTGTCAATACCATATTCTTTAATGGAAGCCGGAATATTAAGAGTCTTTTTCATTTCAGAAAGAGCCTTAATTAAGCCGTCAACCTTAGCATCATCGTCCTTGCCCTTAATGCCCAAAGATTCGGCAAAAGCGGCATAAGCAGCTTTAGTGTTTGGAAACTTATATTGAGGGAAAGCGCATTGCTTAACCGGTTTGTCGGTGGCATTATAGCGAATAACCTGACAAATGAGCAAAGCATTGGCAATACCATGCGGAATATGAAAAGCGGCACCGAGCTTATGAGCCATTGAGTGGCACACACCGAGGAAAGCATTAGCAAAAGCCATGCCGGCAATTGTAGCTGCGTGATGAACACGTTCACGCGCATAAACATCAGCTTCTTTGTATGATTTAGGCAAATATTGCATAATCAACTGTCCGGCTTGAATAGATAAACCGCGCGTAAATTCGGTTGCCATAGAAGAAACATAAGATTCAAGAGCATGCGTCATCACATCGATACCCGAAGCAGCACATAATCCTTTAGGCATCGTGAGCACCAAATCAGAGTCGACAATAGCCATATTCGGAGTGAGTGCATAGTCAGCAATAGCGTATTTCACCCCGGCTTGGTCATCCGTAATAATAGAGAACGGTGTAACTTCAGAACCGGTACCAGAGGTTGTAGGAATAGCCACCATCATAGCTTTTTTACCCAACTCAGGGAAGGTAAAAATACGTTTACGAATATCCATAAAGCGCATAGCAAGATCTTCAAATTTAAGCTCAGGATGCTCATACATAATCCAAAGGATTTTTGCAGCATCGATAGGTGAGCCGCCACCCATAGCAATAATGATGTCCGGTTGGAAGCTATCCACCAACTTAATAGCTCTGTTTACAGTAGACAAATCAGGGTCAGGGTTAACATCACTGAATATCTGGAATTTGATGCCAATATTTTCCAAAACATCAGTAACACGTTTTGTAAAGCCCAAATCAAAGATAGATTTATCGGTAACGATAAAGGCTCTCTTTTTGCCTTCAAGCTCTCTGAGGGCAACAGGCAAAGACCCTGGTTTGAAGTAAATTTTGCTAGGAACTTTGAACCAAAGCATATTTTCTTCTCTTTTAGCAACAGATTTAATATTCATCAGATGTTTTACTCCCACGTTTTCGCTGACAGAGTTACCGCCCCAAGAACCGCATCCAAGGGTCAAAGAAGGCTCTAAACGGAAGTTATAAATATCTCCGATAGCTCCTTGAGCAGATGGGCAGTTAATTAAAATACGACCGGTGTGCAGTTCTTTACCAAAATATTCAATACGGTCTTTTTTGTTTTGGTCAGTATAAAGAATAGAAGTATGACCAGCCCCGCCGAAAGAAACAAGTTCTTTGGCTTTGGCAACGGCTTCTTCAAAATTTTTGGCTTTATACATAGCCAAAACAGGGGAGAGTTTTTCGGCAGAAAAAGGCTCTTCTTTGCCGACTTTTTGACATTCAGCAATCAATACCTTAGTATCCGGATGCACTTTTAGGCCAGCCATTTCAGCAATATGAGCAGCCTTTTGCCCCACGATAGCGGAGTTAAGCTTTCCATCAATCATAATAACTTTGCCAAGCTTTTCTTTTTCTTTAGGAGAAAGAATATAAGCCCCGCGTTTAAGGAATTCTTTCTGAACTTCGTCATAAACATCTTTGACACAAACAACAGACTGTTCAGAGGCGCAAATCATACCGTTATCAAAAGTTTTAGACATCAAAATAGAGCTGACAGCCGTTTCAATATCAGCAGTTTCATCAATAACGGCAGGCGCATTTCCGGCACCGACACCCAAAGCAGGTTTTCCGGAAGAATAGGCGGATTTAACCATTCCGGGACCACCGGTCGCAAGAATGATATCAACTTTCGGGTGTTGCATTAACATTTGCGTCATATTAATGGTCGGGCTTTCAATCCAGCCGATAATATTTTCGGGAGCACCGGCCTTAACAGCCTCTTCCAAAATGATTTTAGCCGTTTCAACGGTGCATTTTTTAGCCCGCGGATGAGGCGAAAAGATAATAGCATTACGAGTTTTCAATGCAATCAAGGATTTAAAAATCACGGTAGAAGTCGGGTTGGTTGTCGGAATAACACCGGCAATCACACCGAGCGGTTCGGCAATTTTCATCATACCGCCGTCAGTATCTTCACTGATAATACCGCAGGTTTTAACATTTTTAAATTTATTATAAATATATTCGGAAGCAAAATGGTTTTTAATCACCTTATCTTCCCACACGCCCATACCTGTTTCATCCACGGCCATTTTAGCCAGAGGAATACGCAAAGAGCTAAGTTTCAGAGCCACACGTCTGAAAATGTGATCAACTTGTTCTTGAGAATAAGTTGCAAAAATTTTCTGAGCAGCACTGACTTTATCCACCAAATCATCGACATACTTTTTTTCATCGATAACCGGTTCGGCTGCGACTTTTTTCTTTTCTGCCATATTAAAAAAACTCCAAATAAAAAAACTTTTTTATCGTTTACAAAATAAGGCATAATTCATAAATAAAGTATTAAGATTCTCATTTTTTCCCATCAACAAATATTACAAAACTTTACATTATGTGTAGGCAAAAATTAACTATTGGGAAGTATAAATAAAAAAAATACACAGAAGAGAGAAAAAACAATGAAGTTTTATATATGTAGACACGGTGAAACGGACGGAAATGTTAATAAGATAGTCCAGGGCTCAGGCATAGATATGCCGTTAAATGACAAGGGCAGAGCGCAGGCCGAAAAATTAAAAGAGATAATGTCTCCGCTCAAGTTTCAGGTTGTTTATTGTTCAACAATGACCAGAGCCAGACAAACGGCAGAAATTGTGGCTTCGGGCATGAATGCAAGAGTAGAAGAAATTGCAGGCGTGCAAGAAATTCATTACGGCGATGCAGAAGGAATGTATAATTGCGATGTTGAAGAAAAGTATAAAGATATATTGGGTATCATCCGCGATGAGAATAACCCAAACTTCAAAACAGCACATTTACCGAATGCAGAAAGCGTAGCCGACAGTCTGGAACGCGCTTATAAAGCGTTTAATAAACTCAAAAGAGAGGCAAAGAGCGATAAGGCCATTATCGTGATGCACGGTGGTATAATGTATAACATTTATTATGACCAATATGGGCTCAAACGCTCATTTGCCAATTGCGACTATTTTGTGTTAGAGTGGTAGAAGAATTAAAAAGTTGTCAGAAAGCCAATGCCGGACGAACTTTGTGTGATTCTTTATAGCTATTATCTAGGTATCCAAAGCCAATTGATATATAATAAACTGTATTATTTCCGGCTGTAGAAGACCAGTAATCAGACAGATGTACAAATTCTTCACCATTAACTTCCTTCAAGCGCTCATTTAAGAATAAATAAGAATAATTAATTACATACCATTCTCCCATTGCAGGTATGTACCAATCGCCAACCTTTGTTCCTTCTGTTGAATAATTATGCGCAGCATTAATAAATGGTATATTATAAGCAAGAAATTCTTGAGTATTTTTTTTACCGTCAATATCACTTTCAATGGAGATATTCCTAGATAGAGAAAATGAAGATCTACTAGAGTTGATGGAACGAAGCGCAATTGCTCGTTTTCTAGTTCCGTCAAATACTATGCCGATAGGAGTTTTTCCATTAATTTTATTTTTAGAACAAGTTTTATCAGAATACAATATATCACCAAACATACATTCTGAAACTTTTATTTTTTCTTGAGAAGTATAATTGATAATTGGAGAAAAATAAGGAAAACCAGTAGAAGCAATCCATTTTCTTTTTGCTCCTTCAGAGGACCAAAATTGAGAAGAATTATTCTCAGTTGATGATACATCAAAAATGGCACGTGAATCACTACCAACTTTTTTCAATGTTGATTTTATAGTATCTGAATTGCTACCTAATGCCTTTAACTCACCTCGAGCAGGCAAATACCACTGGCCACGTACAGTCCCTTTGGTTGAATGGGCTAAAGCAATTTCAAATGCTGGTGCCATAAATTGTGCGGATTTTGCGTATTCATAAGCGTTTTTAGTGTTACTAAAACCATTCCAATCAGAAAGAGCATCTTCATATGTATTATAATTAGGTAATGAGGGGACGTCAACGTTAACAAATCCCCACATACTAGGATAAGAATCCAAAGCTACAGCCAATCCTTTTGCGGCATCAAAAACTACACCAATTGCTGTTTTATCTGGGTAGGTATTTTCTCCACAGGTCATATCAGAATACAAAATATCACCGACTTTGCAGTTCGAAGTAGAGATTTGAACTTTCAGTTCTTCCAATATTTTTTCAAGTTCAGTGATTTTGTTTGGGGCGGTGCAGTTCCAATAATTTCCGAAGGGGCATTTTGTTCCGCCGGAACAAGATGAACTTGATGAATATCCCAAACTTGAGCACGTCGGCGTTTGGATGCAGGCCGCCTCGGCCACGCTACTACTCAAACCAAACACCGCCAAAGCCGATGAATATAATAAAAACTTTCTCATTTTCTCCTCCTAAATAATAATTAAACTTTCTCTTTTATTGTTCAAACGCACAGTAGTCGCAGTAATCGGTGCAACCCGCAGCACACCCCGTCACATAATATTTGTTGGAACATTCTTCATAAGAACAAACCGAACACGGCGGACAAGCGTCATCCGTTCCGAGGTTCGGACAAGGCTTGCATGCGCTATACATCATATTTGTGCC
>CALXUE010000004.1 GCA_944391615.1 uncultured Alphaproteobacteria bacterium | reverse complement strand
GGAGCGGCGGAAAACACCGTGGTTAATTCCGGCGGTGTGATGAATGTGGCCGAAGGCGGTTCAGCGGTTGAAACCGAGGTTAATGACGGCGGGGCTGTCAATGTTAACGGCGGAGCGGCGGAAAACACCGTGGTTAATTCCGGCGGTGTGATGAATGTGGCCGAAGGCGGTTCAGCGGTTGAAACCGAGGTTAATGACGGCGGGGCTGTCAATGTTAACGGCGGAGCGGCGGAAAACACCGTGGTTAATTCCGGCGGTGTGATGAATGTGGCCGAAGGCGGTTCAGCGGTTGAAACCGAGGTTAATGGGACGCTTCATGTTTCTTCCGGCGGTTTGGCCGAAAACACCGTGGTTAATAAAGACGGTTTGCTCGTTGCCGAAAATCAAGCCAAAGTTAATAATATGCTTGCCAATGATGGCGCAAAGCTTGATATTGACGCCGGTTCATATTTAACCGGAGATATTGTTATTCATGCCGGTGCAAGCATGGGCGGAAGCTATGATTATGGTAAAATCTTTAAAGATGAGGTGGTTGATTCCGGCTCGTTAACCCTTGTCGGTGGTTTGAATGATATTTTGAACGAAAATTCGTTGATTAATACCACCGCCGAGAAAAAGCTTAATTTGACAGCCGGAGATTATGTTATCGGTGACGGCGCGCAAGCGGTTAGAGGTTGGGATTTGTTGACCATTAAAGACACAGCCACGGTTAAGCTTGAAGGTGATATTACACTTAACGGTCCGAATAAAAAGCTGATTATTGAAAATGGGTCAAAGCTTGATTTGGCCGGACATTCCCCCAGTGATTATACCATTACCGGTTCGGTTAATAATGACGGAACGCTTGTGTTTACACATCAAGATGACGGGGCTGATGATGTGACCACGATTTATGGAAATTATAAAGCTTATCAAAATGCGCAAATGGACATTGATGTCGATCCGATTAATAATGTGGCGGATTTGTTGAAAATTGAGGGCGATGTTGAGGGTAAAACCGATGTCGTGCTCTATGCGCTTAGTCCGGAACGCCCGAGCGAGATGATAAAGTTTGTTGAGGCGCCAAATGATGATTTGTCAACCGGAGCGGCTTTTTCAATCTTTCGTGTTTATGGAAGCGGCTATCAATGGAACAGCTTGTATCAAGATGGAAACTGGTATACCTCCACTAATGATATTATTCCGGATGGATCGACTGATGGCTATGGAGATAGTGATGTCGGCGCTATGGAAGATGATGAAGATTTGGAAGCCGATGCTGATTTGCCGTCAGAGTTTCCGAACCCTGATGAAGGTGAAGGTACTGACCCTGATGAAGGCGAAGGTACGGATCCTGATGAGGGTGAAGGTTCTAATCCTGATGAGGGTGAAGGTTCTAATCCTGATGAAGGTGACGGTTCTAATCCTGATGAAGGCGGTTCAACGCCTCAGGCTCAGCCGAGTGTAGTCGGTGAAGCTATTGCTTATATGGGCTTGCCTTCCGCCGGTATTGAACAAACCAGAGATTTAACTCGAAATGTTGCCAGCAAAGTAGCGGCTAGTAAAGTATACAATCCTAAAGCTTGTTCTTTCTATGACACCTACTACGATGGCAAAGTAAGACGTAATGCTTGGGCGTCTCCTGTTTATAGCTATAGCGATGTTAAAGCACCTTTTGCTTATGAAGCTAAAATAAGCGGTTTGGACGCCGGTTTTGATATTCAATCTGATTTTTATAACCGCTTGGGTGTTTTTGCCTCTTATCGTCAAGGTAATTATGATTTTGATGGTAAAGGTGATGATTATTACTCTAAAAAAGGTGCTGAGATTGATATTGATAGCTACATTTTGGGCTTATATCACCGATACGATAAAGGTCAAATGTGGGCCATAAGTCAGTTGTTTGCTGGTTATCAAGATGTTGATATTTCTTCCGATGACGGCGTTTCTTCTTCAACTGATGGTTTTGAGTTTGGTGCCAGCGTTGAGGTCGGCGTCGCTTTTGTCCCGACTAAAGACGTGACTATTGAACCAACTGCTCGCGCTACTTATACTCAAATCAATTATGATGACGCATCCGATGCTTATGGCAAAACTGCGGCTTATGGCGATGTGCGACACCTTGAGTTTGAAGCCGGCGTCAAATTTGAGAAATCATACATTAGTAAATATGACTATGCTAAACTTTATATCAAACCAAGTATTATTCAAACATTTGGCAAAGGTCATGTTCGTGTTACGTCCTTGCAACAAGTTGATGGTTTGGATAATACAACCCTTGGCAGAATTGAGGTAGGCGGAAGTATGAACTTTGACTCCAACTGGAGCGGTTATGCCAATGCCTTCTACACTTTTGGTAACGATTATACCAATGTCGGGGCTAATGCCGGTGTAAACTACGCTTTCTAAGCTAAGTTTTCAGCCATAAAAAAAACATTCCCTTGTAGTTTATACTTGGGAATGTTTTTTTGTTCATTTTAGAAGCAAAAATTTTGCTATATTTATTCTTCTTTATTTGCTTTTGAGCATTTCTTTTACGTTTTGAACAATGGCATTAGCCGTAATGCCAAAATGTTCATATAGTTTATCTGCCGGTCCGGATGCACCAAAACCTTCCATTGCTATGATGCGGCCGTTTTCTCCGACATAACGGTCCCAACCAAAGGCTGAAGCGGCTTCTATGGCTATTCTTGGTTTGGAGCCTAACACCTCTTTGCGATAGGAAAGAGGTTGCTGTTCAAACAGCTCCCAGCAGGGCATGGACACAACTGCCGCTTTTATGCCTTCTTGTTGCAGTTTTTCCATCGCCTCAACAGCAATTGACACTTCTGAACCGGTTGACAATATGGTGACATCTCTGTCTTGTGCGCTCCCTTTAATGACATAAGCTCCCTTGCGGCTTAAATTTTCTTTTGCCGATGTGCGCAACATTGGTAAACTCTGTCGGCTGAGCGCTAATAGGCTGGGCGTATGCTCACTCTCTAGCGCAATCTCCCATGCCTCCGCCGTTTCTACAACATCGCAAGGGCGAAATGTTTGGACATTGGGCATCGCGCGGTAGGAAGCAAGATGCTCTATCGGCTGATGGGTCGGTCCATCCTCTCCGACACCGATGGAATCGTGCGTTAATACATAAATAACTCTCAATCCCATTAAGGCTGACAAGCGAATCGAATGACGCATATAATCCGAAAAGACAAAAAATGTGCCGCCGTATGGAATAATGCCGCCGTGCAACGCCATGCCGTTCATAATCGCAGCCATAGCGTGTTCACGAATACCATACATTACATTATTACCATTATAATCTGCAGAGGTGATGGTCTTCATTCCATTTACAAAAGTTAGGTTCGAGGCTGCCAAATCTGCCGAACCGCCGATAATCTCCGGAACATTCGGGACTATTTTTTCCAAGCACATTTGAGAGGCTTTTCGCGTGGCTACCTTGATGTGCTCGGCTATGGCTTGTTCTTTTAAGTTATTGAGTTCTTTATTCCAATTTTGCGGCAATTTGCCCTGAATTATGTCTTGGAATTCTTGGCCGGCGGTTTGCGCTTGTTTTTGCCATGTTTCATATTCTTTTTGGCTCTTGCGACCGGCTTGGCGCCACTTGTGCAAAATATTTTCAGGGACTTCAAACGGCGCATAAGGCCAATTAAGCTCTTTACGCATATTTGCTAATTCTTCTTGCCCTAAAGGTGAACCGTGGCATTTTGATGTGCCTTCTTTGTTGGGTGCTCCATATCCAATAATTGTTTTGCAAGCTATGAGCGTCGGTTTATCGGAACTTTGGGCTTGCTTGATTGCGTTTTCTATGGCGGCAAAGTCGTGCCCGTCTATCGATATGGTGTTCCATCCGCAGGCCTCAAAGCGTTTGATTTGGTCTACCGAGCTGGCGTCGCTGACATGGCCGTCTATCGTGATGTTGTTATTATCCCATAAAACAATTAGTTTGTTTAATTTCCAGTGGCCGGCAAGCGAAATGGCTTCTTCCGAAATGCCTTCCATTAAGCAGCCATCGCCATTGATTACGTAAGTATAATGATTGCACAATTTGTCGCCGTATTTTGCGTTTAAGATTCTTTCGGCCAATGCAAATCCTACGGCTGAGCTTATACCCTGCCCCAACGGGCCGGTAGTCATATCTATGCCCGATAAATGTCCGTATTCCGGATGGCCCGCCGTTTTAGAGCCTAATTGTCTGAAATTTTTGATGTCTTCTATGCTGATGTCCGGATACCCCAAAAGATATAGAATCGAATACAAAAGCATTGAGCCGTGCCCTGCCGACAAAATAAAGCGGTCTCGGTCAAACCACTTGGCATCTTGCGGATTTATTTTCATAAACTTGGTAAACAGAACCGTGGCAACGTCAGCCATGCCCAAGGGCATTCCAGGGTGACCAGACTTGGCTTTTTCAATTGCCTCTGCTGCCAGAAAACGAATTGAATTTGCCATTTGCTTTTGTTCGGTTTTATTATCAGTTTCCATTTTATCTCTCCCTATCGGCATTGTAATGTATATCAAAATAGTCGTTATTATATTTTTGGATTTCCGGATTGACAAGTAATTCCATGGTTATTCCATAGTTATATTTTTGAGCTTCCGGCAAAGGTATTTTTACTCTTTGGCCTACGTGGCGAATTATCTTTTCTGACTTGGGGATATATGCTGTTTCATTGTAAATGTGACTTTCTCCTCCGGCGGATACTCTGAACCTAAAATTTATTTTTTCTATCTCTCCGGCCAATAATCTTCTGATTTCAAAAACAGGTGCTACTCCGGCGCAGCTTTGATTGTACTGTGTGCTCATATTGCAACACCCCTCATAGCCTACCAATGATATTTGAAAGGCATCTTCATTTAAAACTAATCTTGTATAACTTTCTGTTTGAACATTCACCAATGGGCAGATTAAATTTTCTTCCGGTTCCTTTTCTATATAATAGGTATAGGTGCAGGCTGTGAGACTGGTTATGGCTAAAACGTGTATTAGCTTACGACTTAGATTTTGAATCATTGATTTTCCCTTTCAAATAAGGCAACCAACTCCAGATGATTTGAATACACAAACTGGTCTACCATCGTGATATTTTGCAACACATAGCCGCTTTCTTGCAATTTGTTGGCATCATTCACAAATGTTTCGGGATTGCAGGAAACTGCTATGATTTTTTGCGGCTTTTTGTCATCGGGCAAAGCTGCTATGCTTTTGATTTGTGCGCTTGCTCCTGCACGCGGCGGATCAAAAACTATGGCGTCAAAACCCTCTATATCCTTCCCGATTAAGGGGTATTTAAATAAATTTTGCTTGCGAATCTCGATATTGCTTATTTGATTTTTTTTAATATTATCGGCAAAGGCTGACAGCAACTCAGAAGAAGAATCCACCGCCATTATCTTGTTTTTTTTGTTTTCGCTCAATGGATATGAAAATGTGCCCATTCCGCAAAATAAATCAGCAATTTTGCCACTCGTGTTGCCCATATATTTTTTTACGATGTCTATCAGAAAAGTTTCCGAATCCTTGGAGGCTTGCATAAATGTGCCGGCCGGAACATAAACATTCACATTGCCTATTTTGCTATAGGGGCGAGATTTTTCTAAAAGTAATTCAGGTGTATCTTGATTTTTACGTCGATGCGAAATGCGGATGATGTCTTGTGCAT
Source organism: uncultured Alphaproteobacteria bacterium (assembly GCA_944391615.1). Taxonomy (GTDB): domain Bacteria; phylum Pseudomonadota; class Alphaproteobacteria; order RF32; family CAG-239; genus HGM16780. The sequence goes on along the minus strand of CALXUE010000004.1, from coordinate 98,753 downwards.
TGGCCGCAAAATCCGATATGGCCATTTGGTGGCTGATTTCAAGCTCTAAATCAAACTCCAAGACAACATCTATCCCGTTATCTAATTCCGCTAACCAAATATCTCCTTGTTGCAGGCGCAGCGTGGTGATTTTTTTGCCAATGCGTTGATGAAACTCTGTGGCGTATAATTCTTGCAGCAAGTTTTTGAGCAAGAGTATACTTTGGTTAAGCTTTGGGGTGAGCAAGGCGCAGTTTTCTATATCTATAATTTCTTTGCTATGGTGGGCATTAAAACCTAGTTTAACATTGCCTTTAGAGATGATGAATGTCAATGCGGCACGCCGACGTTTGCCATCCGTTATAAATACCGGAGAATCGATTTTTTTGGCTGGTATATGCAACTTAGACAACTGTTTGGCAAAAAGTGTCTGTTTTTGTTTTTGATATGATTCCTCCGTGATATCTATATATGCACAACCGCCGCATTGGCCTTCATAGGGGCATCTCATTGGTGGGGTTCCTTTGCTTGTTCTTCTATGGTTGTTTTTTCTTCCGCAATGTGTTGTTCTGCTACACCGTCTAGCAAAGAAATTTCGGTATTTTCTTCTTTTTCAAAAATAGGATGACGATTTTGACTCTCGTCCTTATGAGGCGTTTCTTCTTCCGGTTTGAAATTTTTTAGATCTTCCGGGGTGAATATTTCAACACGGTTACGGCCATTTTGTTTGGCTTTATACAAAGCCTCATCCGCCGTCTTTATCAAGGTATCTATGTTATCTGATACTTTTGATGATGAAATACCTATACTAATTGTAAACTGAACAATGCGGCCGTCGTCTGAAGGAACTCTTAATTCAGAGATTGTCTCTCTCAGACGTTCGGCAACGCTGTATGCCTGTTCGGCATCGACATCTGCCAAGAATATGACAAATTCTTCTCCACCGTAACGTGCAACGATATCACATTCTCTTAATGCTTTTTCACTGGTAGAGGCCAATTCCATCAAAACTTTGTCTCCGGTCTTGTGCCCGTAGGTATCGTTGACGCGTTTGAACAAGTCCACATCGGTCATCAAAACGCAATATATGCCGTTTTCCTGCCGGGCTTTTGTTATCCGCTTATGGACTTCATCCTCAAAATAGCGGCGATTATACAATGAGGTTAGCGGGTCGCGCGTGGCTTGATCTTTAAGCAAAACCTCTCTATTTTTTCTTGATGTAATGTCTTGGAACGCCGCATATAAAACTACATCGTAATTATAATCAATCGTGGTGGCTGAAGTTAAAAGCCAGAACGGTGTATCGCTGTCGTAGGTCTTGACCAAAATTTCAAAATCCTGAACTTGCTTTTCATTTTCAAGACGCTCATTCAACAATACTCGATTGTCGGCATCGGCAAAAAAGTCTTTGAACCTATAATGGTCTAATTCATTAGGATTGATGCCAAACAAACGAATCGCATTATCATTTGCTAAGATGATTTTATCATCCGACAGACGTGATATGATAATCGGGAATGGCGATGACTTGATTATCTCCTCCAGACGGCGGTTGTATTTGACAATTTCGCCTTTGCTCAAATCCAGCCGCTGTGCCAAAAAATCGGCATTGATGGCAATGTATGCCACCGCCAAAACATTATAAAACAGGGGTGACAGATACCAATTGTTCAATATTTCCCATTCGAAAGAACTGGGTATCATTCTTATGATTAAAATGGCGCTGACCACCGTAAAGGCTAGTGCCGAGGTTAAAAAACCTATGGCATGACGACGGTGCATTTGCGCCCATAAGGCTACCGAAACACTCACAAATCCGGCTATGGCAAATATTTGCTGCATATTGCTGACTATGTAGCTGTCCGGCGAAATAAAGACAAAATACCCTGAGGCTATAACACCGATGGCGCCTACCGTCAAAACGCCTCCCCATACTGCTGATGGCTTGTATTTATTGACTAATATCAGAATCGATCCGGCCGCTAAAAACAACATCGAAATTAATATCAGGCACAAGCTGATAAACATTAAAATATCTATTCTTTCTCCTTGCAGATAGGCTACGTTGGTTTGGTAATTTGCCCAGACGCTTGCCAATTCTACCAATAAGCCTACATAGATGTTGCTCAGGCCCCTTTTGTAGGGCAGTTTTCCCTGGCGTATCACCCATACCGTGCCGGTTAATATTAACAATGACAGCAGCGTGATGATGAGATTGGATGTGTTGGCAAATATTAATGTGCTTCCCATAGTTGTTTCCCGTTTGTTGTTTTTTGTTCTAGCTTATTCTCTAATTCTTAAAATACCTTAAAAGTTAATTATTTTTTAGCTAAAATAAGTGGTAGATTTTTTTTATGTTTTATTGTACCATATTTTTTGGTTGGGCTAATCTTATTTACTTAAGAAAGGATAATTTGCTTATGCGTGCCATATCTAAAACCGCTCATCATTACAGTCACTGTTTTGCTCTTAATGTTGATAAACTGCCTACTAAAAATTCTGACAGAATCGCTTTGAGAATCCTTTATCCGGGGTTGTTCTTCGGAATTTTACTCGCCGCTCTCGGCCTGTTTGATTTGTGGTTTGTGTTCGATTCAAGCATGCGTGAAACCTCCGCTGATTATATTTGGATTAATCCTTTGTTTATGGATGCCGTTTTTATTTTACTCGGATGCGGTATTGTCTTTAAGCTCTTGGCTTCTTATTTGTGTTACAGAAAAATATTTTTTGATGGTAAATCTGTCACTATTGTTGACCGAAAACTCGGCGGTAAAAAAATTACTTATAAAGAAAATTTGAAAAATTATGACGGTGTGGAAATGCGGATTGAGTTCTTTCAATTCGGTATCTTAAACCGCAATCGTTATATTATTGAACTTAAGAATAAAAATATTCACAAAATTGCACCCCTTTATATTTCTACCAGCAGTAAAAATATTCGCCAGATTTGGAAAAATTATGCCAAAGCTCTTAATTTGCCGGCTATCATTTCTCATAACGGCGAAACAAAAACCATTGAAGTTGATGACTTGGATAAGTCTTTAAAGCTTCTGGCAAAAGAAGGAAAAGTGGTTTCGACCTATAATGCCGATAATCCCTTGCCGGAACATATCGTGTTGGTTCGTAAACGCGATAAAAAAGTGATTAAAATGATGAAAATCCTGTGGGATGGCTATAATTTTATTATGATGTTCTTTTTGGCAGCTTTTATCGCGGTGTGGGTGTTTGAGATGTTTTGCTCTGCTTTGTCTTGGTGGGTATTTGCTCTTGGCGCACTTGTTTGGGCTTGGGCTGTTGCTCTGCTCTTTAGACGGGATAAAATTGCCGTTAAAAAAGCTAAACTTGTTTTGGTGCACAAATTCCCTTTGCTTAACTTCAAAAATAATGAAATTTTTAAGGATGATATTGAAGCTATCGAAGTTGAAGAAAATCCTGCTACGGGACGGCATTTTTTGGCTATCTATTCTAAAAACAAAAGCGTTGTCTTTGGCAAAAAACTCCCTCTTAACACTTTGGTGTGGGTGCAAAACTTCTTGATTGACAATGTTATTAAATAAAAATTGTATTATTTTTTTAAAAGCTCTTGGAAAATATTCTATTTTCAGTTATAACTAGCTTAATTTTATAAATCATTTCTATAAGGAAATTTGCTATGGCTAAGAAAAATGATGTTTCTGATTCAACCGATATCTTGTTTCAGGAAATTAATGAAGAAATTAAAAATGAAAAAATTATGGCCTTCTGGAAAAAATACGGCCTCTACGCCCTTATTCTCGTGGTTGTGGCTCTTACTATAGCTGTCAGCTATGAAAGTATTGTGGCTTGGAAAAACAAAAAAGCTCAAACTTGGAGCGATGCTTACGCCTATGCTTTTAATCTGCAAATACAAGGTAATTATGATAAAAGCATTGCCGTCTTCCAAGAAATGGCCGACAAAAATGATGGTATTTACAGAGATTTTTCTTTGCTGCAAATTGCTAATATCTACTTGGAGCAGGACAAAGTTAATGAAGCTATGACCACCTTGCAAAAAATTATTGATAACGATGATGCGAATCCTAACCTTAAAAATGTGGCTCTCATTAAGCTCGTTTCTTATAAATTGGAAAATGCTCCGGCTGAGGAAATTAACAAACTCTTGGAGCCTATCATCAATGCTAACAATGTTTGGACCAATGTCGCTCTTGAGCTTAAAGCTATGCTGGCCATCCGTGAAAATGATTTGGCTACCGCTAAAGATTTGTATTCTCAAATTTTGAATAGCGGTGCTAATCTGCAGGAAAGCATGAAAACCAGAGCTCAGGATATGTTGGCAGTTTTGAGTGAAGCTGCTTCTCATAATTAATGTTATTATCTTTATTAGGAGAGTGTTTTATGTTTAAAGATTATTTTCGGGCCGTGTCTTTTGTGGTTTGCGCGTTTTCAGTTGCCGGATGTTCTATGTTTTCCGAGGATAAGCTCAATATTGAAGGCGACAGAATTGCTTTTTTGGATGGTGAAAGCATTTTACAGCCTGACTTTCAACCAGGCTCTTTCAAAATAAAACTCTCCGATCCTTATACTAATCTTTTGTGGCTGCAAAACGGCGGTAACCCTACGCATGTGATGGGGCACGTCAATAGCGCAGATAATATTTCCGAGGCTTGGGAAACTTCTTTTGGTGAGGGCTCGTCTAAACGCGATATTTTAATCTCAACGCCGATTGTGGTCAATCAAACCGTGTTTACCATTGATGCTGAGGCCAAAGTTTCAGCTTTTAACTTGAATGACGGTGAGGAAGTTTGGGAAAAAGAGCTTGAGCCCCAGATAGAAAGCAATGAAGATGTTTCTATGAAAGGAATCGGCCTAGGCGCTAATTCTACAAAACTTTATGCAACAACCGGTTTTGGCAGTGTGTTTGCTCTTGATTTGCAATCAGGTGAAGAGATTTGGCGCTTTGATAATGAAATTCCGTTCCGCATTGCGCCTACCGTCAGCGAAAGATATGTGTTTGTGCAAACAATAGATAATACTCTGATTGCTTTAGATGCCGGTTCCGGTCGTGAATTATGGCAATATAAATCTATTCAAGAGAATACAACTTTGGTGGGCGGTGCAAGTCCTGCTTTTGATCAGAATTTGGATGTGTTAGTTGCGGCTTTTTCTAATGGTGAGTTGCGCGCTATTAAGGCTTCTACCGGTACGCCTTTGTGGTCTGTGTTGATGGTCTCTCGCAAGAGAATGAACTCTTTGTCTTCCATTAACACCATTAAAGCCAACCCCGTGATTGATAATGGCGTGGTTTATGCCGCCGGAAATAATCATATTATGATGGCTATTGATTTACGCACGGGAACCCCTATTTGGGAAAGAGAAATCAGCTCTAATAACCAGCCTTGGGTGGTTGGCGATGTTTTGTATGCCGTGTCCAATGATGCCGATTTGCTCGCTATTGAGAAAAAATCCGGCCGAATCATTTGGTCAACCAAAATTCCTTTGGGCAAAGATGCTTCCGAACTCAGCGGTGCTTTTGTTTCCGGTCCGGTGCTGACTGGTTATCGTTTGATTGTGACATCGTCTAAAGGTTATGCCTTTGCCGTTTCTCCTTTCAGCGGAAAAATTTTAGGCTTTATTGATTTAGATGATGAAGTTAACACTGCTCCCGTTGTGGCTGACAACACGGTTTTGTTTGTAACAAATGATGCCGACCTTGTGGCTTACAGATAAATACGGATGTTCTAAAATGACTATTAATGTTGCAATTATCGGAAGGCCTAATGTTGGAAAATCTACTTTATTTAACCGTCTTGTCGGACGTAAGGTGGCCATTGTTCACGATATGCCGGGGGTAACCCGCGACCGTAAAATGGCTGAAGCTACACTTCGTGACTTAAAACTGAGAATCGTTGATACGGCGGGGTATGAATTTTCAACAGAAGATAATCTGGAAAAAAGAATGTGGCTCCAAACCAAACGCGCTATTGAGGAGGCGGATGTTTGTCTTTTCTTATTTGATGCGCGTGAGGGGCTGCACCCTTATGACGAGCACTTGGCTGGATTAGTCAGAGAGTCTCACAAGCCGGTTATTTTGCTAGCAAATAAGTGTGAAGGCAAAGCTCAAGAAGACGGAATTTATGAAGCTTATAAACTCGGATTGGGACAGCCCATCCCTTTTTCTGCCGAACATGGTTTGGGTTTGCAAGATTTGTATGACGCTCTTAAAGAATTTTCTAAATCAGTCAAAACAACTGAGGCAGAATCCGGTGCGAAAGAGGATAATTCAACAAATCAAGACGAGAATATATCTGCCGCAGCCGATGAAAGCTACAAAAAAAGGCCTATTCAACTTGCTTTTGTCGGGCGGCCTAATGTTGGAAAATCAACACTCGTTAACGCTTTACTCAACGATGAAAGAATGTTGACCGGCCCTGAAGCCGGAGTAACTCGTGACGCCATTGCCACAGATTGGGAATGGCGTGGGCGCAAAATTAAGCTGGTTGACACTGCTGGTCTCAGAAAGCAGGCTAGAGTTGATTCTTCTTTGGAAAAAATGTCGGCGGCAAGCACAAAACGTGCAGCTTTTTTGGCTCAAGTCGTGGTTTTGGTTTTGGATGCCGATGCTGTTTTGGACAAGCAAGATTTGACCATTGCTCGTCAGGTGTTGGATGAGGGACGCGCATTGGTGATTGCCATTAACAAATGGGATATTGCCGATAGGAAAGAAGCTCTTGATAAGCTGAATTATAAACTGCAAACATCATTGGCTCAGGCAGAAGGCGTGCCAACCGTAACAATTTCTGCCTTACGTAAAGAAGGATTAGACAAGTTGATGAGTGCTGTTTTAAAGGTTTATGATCGATGGAATTTGCGTGTGCCGACAGCGCCTTTAAACAACTGGTTCCAAGATATGATGGAGAATTGTCCGCCTCCTTTGGGTAAAAATAAACGTCGGATTAAACTCCGTTATATTACGCAAGCCAAAACAAGACCGCCTGCTTTTTATATTTTTTCTAGTAATCCGGAAGGATTGCCGGACTCTTATCTGCGCTATTTAACGCATAGTTTGCGCGAAACTTTTGATATGCGCGGTATTCCTATTCGAATTACGGTTCGAAAAACGGGAAATCCTTATGCCGACAAGAAAAAATAATGTTGTATATTTGATTATTTTTTATAACCGCCTGCGGGCGGTTTTTTTATGCCTTGACTCTCTATATTCTGAGGTATAGCATATTTTAAGTTTATTTTATTATTAATTAAATTATATAATTATGGCTACTTATAATCATTTAATTGCAACATCCAAGCAAGCATGGCAAATTTTTGAAAAATTTTTACCTAAAGAGACCTTGGAAAATTTATTGCTAACTGAGAAAATTCCAATCAAAATTTACCGAATTGAAGCCGCAATTTGGATGCTGCCTTTTTGTCAGCGTCCTTTGACTAGATTGTCGGTTTGGGCCGTGAAAATTTCACAAGTAAATTATTGCGGTCTGATTTTTAATTCCGGAATTAAAAATGAACAAGGAAAGTTTAGCGGTGGAGTGTTTATTCCTTTTACGGAAAATGATATTCTCTATGCTTTTCGAAACAATAAATTTGTTTCTGACTATGTCTATATTGAAAAAAGCAACAACATTTTCAGACTTTGCCAACGCTTTGTTATCACAAATTCGGTTCAGGCTTGGAATGCGCTCAAAAAATATGTTCCCAAAAGAAAACTTGATGATGTTATGCTGGTGCAACTTAATCATAACATTGGAAAAGTGAATTTCGGCTGGGCTGTCTTAAGCGATCAGGGCTACAAAATTATCAGCCCCCTTAGTCGAAAAATTTATGATGTCAGAAGTGGTGATATTATAAAATTTTATCAAAATGGAGAACGTGTTCATCCTCTTTATCGGCTGCGATTTAAGCTATTTTACTATCTGAAATTAGATCATATCACCGATAAAGAAAGCTAAAAAAATAAAAGTGCCAGAGAAAACTCTGACACTTTTTTTGTTTTGTTATTATGCTTTAGCCTCTTTTTCGTAATCGTGTTTTAGCTTGATAAAGGCTATAATTCCAAACGGAATCGAAACCGCATAGCAAGCAACCATAAACCCTAAAGTCTGCCACGGATTTGTTATCATCAAGCTGACAAATAAGGCAACCAACAGCAGCAATGGGATAAACATATATCCCGGAATCCGCCATCTTTTGGTTGAAATGGTCGGAATACGGCTAACCATCAACAAAGCAACTATGCACATTAATGCGGCACAAAAATAATTATCTTTTAACCACATTAATTCCGGATTATCAAAAGATATCATAATCGGCATAATGCCTAATGAGGCTGCGGCCGGTGCTGGTACGCCGACAAAAAAATTGTGCCAATATTCGGGCTGAGGCTCCTCATCCAGCATTGTATTAAAACGAGCTAAGCGCATTGCCATTCCGCAAGCAAAAAGCAAGCAGAAAAACCAGCCAAAGCGTGGAAAGTCAAACAACGTCCATTGATACATCAGGATTGCAGGAGCCACGCCAAAGCTCACAAAGTCGGACAAAGAATCTAATTCTGCACCAAATTTGGTTGAGCCTTTGAGCATACGCGCAACACGGCCGTCCAAACCATCAAAAAAGGCGGCCAGAAAAATGCAAATAACTGCTTTGACCCAATCAGCCTGAACAGAATAGCGAATCGATGTTACTCCTGCGCAAAGCGCAAGCATTGTCACAATATTAGGCGCAATCTTGCGGAAAGGTAGTCCCTTCAATTTTTGATGAGACTGCTTAATATGATGATGAAATTTTTCCATTATCTGACAACTCCAGATACTTCAGCGGCACCCGATGTTAAGTTGGCTATGACTGTTTCGCCTGCAATCATGGTTTGGCCCAAAACAACTTGCGGTTTGACATCAAGCGGCAAATAAACATCCAAACGAGAACCAAAACGAATCATACCAAATCTTTCACCTGCTTTATATTCTTGTCCGGCAGCGGCATCGCATACAATGCGGCGAGCAACCAGGCCGGCAATCTGAACAAAAGCAATGTCTTTGCCTGATGTCGTCTTCATTGCCAAGAGCTGGCGTTCATTATCTTTGCTGGCTTTATCCAAAGTAGCATTGATAAATTTTCCCGGAACATAAACAGCTTTGGTTATTTTACCTTCAGCCGGTGCGCGGTTGACGTGAACATTGAACACGCTCATAAAGACACTCACGCGGGTAAACTTTTGGTCATTTAAGCCCAATTCTTCGGGGCCTTCAACCTCGGTTATCATTTGCACAATACCGTCTGCCGGAGAAACGACCACATCTTTAATATCAGGGGTAACACGCTCAGGATCTCTGAAAAAGAAATAGCACCATGCGGTCAAGATTAAGCCAATCCAGCCAAGCGGAGCCCAGATTATGGCAAGCAAAGCCGTTACTGCGGCAAACAAGCCAACAAATTTCCAACCTTCATTATGGATATTAGGCAAGATGTATCTGCGCCATGAAATATCTAAAGTTTTCATTTTTAATTTTCCTTTTATTTTGTGATTTTGGCACCAAAGCCGCCGTGACGCTGTCAACTGCCGCAGACTTTGAACTCCAAAATCAGATTGTTAACGCATTTAGAGTACGACTTTTGTAAAAAAATACAAGTTTTATGTTGCAATTATAAAAATTTCTTTGTATAACCATCTTGTTATTTGATTTTGCGCTTGTGGCGGAACAGGTAGACGCTGCAGACTTAAAATCTGTTGGAGGCAACTCCGTGCCGGTTCGATTCCGGCCTAGCGCACCAATCTCTTTTTCTAGCACCCTTTGAGGTGCTTTTTTGTTGTGCTTATGGTCGGAATTAAAATTCCTCTGTTTTGGTTTTGCTACTTGTCTTTCATTGTTCAATATGATATTTTGCTGATATAGTAAAAATTTTTATGAGATGCGGTTATCGGATATTTAATGAGAATTGTTTTTTATTATCTAATGTTCAAGAAACTTCAAAGAGGTAAAAATGGTTAAAAGTATTGGAATGATTGGAGATAGTATTGCTCATGGATACTATGACGAGCAAAATTTAGGATATTTTACAAGGCTTGCTCAAAAGATATTATCCATTCATTCAGGTGAATATGTTTTTAACAATATGTCCCAATCCGGTGATAATGTTGCTGACGCAACTAATCGTGCAATACATGAAGTCTTGTCAAGAAATTTTGATTTAATTCTTGTCAATATTGGCATTAATGACTTGAGACGGCGCAAAGACAGTAATTTACAATTAGATTTTTCTGAAGGAGCCAGAAGAATGTATTGGAATAAACTTTTGGATATGTTAGCTCTTGCAAAAGCTAAAGTCGTTGTTTTGGACTTGACACCGGTGATTGAAGAAAGATATTCCGAGCAAGCTACTTTGATTCGATACAATGCCGATGTTGAAAAGTATAATGAAATAATTAAAGAAATTTGTAATAATCACAATATTGCTTTTTTCTCTCGATATAGTTTATGGAAAAAACGCGAATTGAAAGACCTTTATAAAGACGCTACGCATCCTAACGCAAAAGGGCATCAAATTATGGCGGATGAAATTTATGATTATTTAACTACTCAGAACTTTATATAAAAAATTATATTTTCAATTCATTTTATTGTTGTCTTTATATTGCGCAGCTTATGATACTGGCAATTTACATAACACCATAAAAAAAATGCTCCTTCCGAAGAAAGAGCATTTTTTTATGATTATCTTTGGTATTTTAAGTCCTCGAGTTTTTTGGTGCGGGCCGCAGACAAAGCGTCCTTTCCTGATTTGGCGATGTTTTCTTTCTCGGCCAATTTGTCCTTGCCTTTGGCTTTATTGGCGGCGCGAGCCTTATGCTTTTCTTCACCTTTCAAATGGCTTACATCTTCAAGCTTTTCATCCCCGATTGACATATTTTCTTTGGCTAATTCTTGTATTTGGTGTTTTCTTTTTAGGATTTTGCCTTTGACTCCCTGCATTTTGCCAAGGTCATTTTCTGCTTGTTTTATTTCATTTTCATCAATTTTTTGGTCTTGCCATTTGTGGTTTATTTGTTGTGTCATTTGTTTTATGTTTTGTGTGGTTTCTTGTTCTTTGGATGAGGCCTGCTCTAAAGTTTCTTTACTTAAGATACTGCCGGAATATTGCTTGAGTTCTTCGCTATTGGCTTTAACTTTCTTAAGGCTCTCATTGAAATTATGGATGGCTTCGCCTAATTGTTCTCGTCTTTGTTGTTCTTCTTTGCGACCGAATAAAAGAGGCAATCCTTTTTGCTCTGGATATGCCATTTGCCCTGACTTTCCTGCTAAGATATTTGATATAATGCTTTCAACTTGCTTCATATCGACAATGTTTTTTTCTTGAGAATTTGGCTGTGCCGTTTGGGTGGCTGAAGTCAAAATTTCTGATATAACCTTTTCGTACTCCGCGTTCTTTATCTTTTCATACGCGTAAGGTATCATTGTTGAAATGTGCGGCATTAGTGCTTGCAAGTCCATTTGTTTTGCCTTATCCTGTGTGGTATCTTGAGCGCTTATAGCATATTTTAGTAAAATTTCAATGTTTATTCTGTTATGCTTGGCGTATACATTAACTGTTTTACTAAGGATTATTTTGATGACTAAAATTTCTTGGAAACCGGGGACCATGGTTTATCCCCTGCCACCTGCCCTTATCTCTTCCGGCTCGCTTGAAAAACCTAATGTGATGACTGCCGCTTGGACAGGAATTATCAACTCCGAACCACCGATGACTTATGTTTCTATTCGTCCAATGCGCCTTTCTCATGATATTATCTCTCAGACTAAGGAATTTGTGATTAATCTGCCAACGGTTAATATGGTGACGGCGGTTGATTTTTGCGGGGTTAAATCCGGTCGTGATGTTAATAAATTTGAAGAAACGGGACTGACGCCTATTGCTTCATCCAATATTTCTGCGCCTCAAATTTTGCAATGTCCTGTTTCGGTGGAATGCAAAGTGGTTGACATCAAAAAGCTGGGTTCTCATGATATGTTTATGGCCGAAATTGTTTCTGTTGATGTTGATGATAATTTTATTGATGCTGACGGAAAATTCTGGTTAGAAAAAACCGGCTTACTCGCTTTTGCGCATGGGCATTATTTTTCTCTCGGGCGTAATCTTGGCAGCTTTGGCTTTTCAGTTAACAAAAAACGGCTTGCTCTTATGCAAAAAATGGAAAAAGTTGATGTTATGGTTAAAGAGCGCAAAGCCATTATTTTGGAAAAGCGTGCCGAAGCTGAAGAACGGCCTTTGCCCCATAAATCTAAATTTGCAAAACATAAAAAAGCTATACCTTTTGAACCACATACTCAAAAGTTTGACGGCAAAGCAAAATTTAAAAAACATTTTTCGCCGAACGGACAAGCTCCGGCTGAGAATTTTTATAAGCCTAAAAAACATTCTTTCAAACCTAAAAAAGCTTAAAAAAACTTATTTGCAAATTGAAAAGGCATCACTTTTTTTGTGATGCCCTTTCGTTTTATTGCCTGATATCGAACTTTTCGAACAGTGTTTTTAGCTTTGTTAACAACTCTGTGCAATGAAAGAACTTTTCACAATCCGTGTCTTTGGTGGTTGTATCGCTCGCTATCGGGCGGTACTGCTGAATATAATATTCCTTTACACCCATTTGGGAAAGCTCTTCGCCTATTCTCAAAATATCGTTTATACTCAAAAATCTTGGATCGCAGGTTGTGCGGCATTCAAAATGTTTGCCTGATTTTAGCAACAAATCCAAACTCTCTTTAACCTTACTCAACTGATTAACCTGAATTATCTCCTGATATCTGCTTTCTTCCAGCGGGGCTTTAATGTCAAACCCGACCCAATCAACATACGGCAAAACTTTTTTTAGCATTTCCGGCCTATAGCCACCCGTATGCAGGCCGATTTTAAAATCGCCGATTTTTTTGACCTCAGTTATTGCCTCTATCAATGAATCTTGCATCAAGGGTTCTCCACCGCTGAACACAACCGCATTTAAGCGTCCCTTTCTTTCCTCCAAAAACTTAAGAAAATTTTTCCAGACAAAGCCTGTTTCTTTTTTGATGGTTTGAAGTTCTGCGTTGTGGCAAAACGGACAACGCCACGGGCATCCTTGTGTGAAGATTACTGCACTCATCTGCCCCGGATAATCAACCATACTAAATGTTTCAACGCCGGCTATGCTTAGTTCTTTAGTCATCTTTCCCCCTTAGTAAAAAGCCGGATTACGCAAACCGCAATCCGGCTCCATACTCCTTGCTCAGATTATTCTGCGGCCATATCGAATTTTTCCATATCAATTACGGCTTTGCTCTCGCAGAAGCATTTGCGTGAATAAAATTCTGATTTTTTACCAACGTTGAATTCTGATACCGGACGGAAGTAACCCATTACTCTGGTCCATACTTCACATGGTTGTCTTTCTTCATCTTTTAATACGATATCTTCAAAGTTGATTGTTGTCATGTTCTATATCCTCCTTAGTTTGTAAAATTCTTGTTACTAGGCAACATCTTTTTTGGCTGCTGCCAATCTTTTTTCTGCTTTCTTTTCTTCGTCGCAAATCGGGCAATATTTGTGTTCACCTGAAATATAGCCGTGTTTCGGACAAATTGAAAATGTCGGCGTAATGGTAATATACGGCAAGCGGTAGTTGGTCAAAACCGTTCTGACTAAATCGCGGCATACTTTGGCTGAAGATATGCGTTGTCCCATATAAAGGTGCAATACCGTGCCGCCTGTGTATTTGGTTTGTAATGTTGATTGCAAATCCAAAGCCTCAAACGGGTCGTCCGTGTAACCAACCGGTAATTGTGAGGAGTTGGTATAATACGGGTTTTCTTTGGTGCCGGCTTGAATGATGTCTTTGAATCTCTTCTTATCTTCACGGGCAAAACGCGTGGTGGCACTCTCTGCCGGTGTGGCTTCAAGATTGTACATATTGCCGGTTTCTTCTTGTATCTTTATCAATTTGGCGCGGATATAATCCAAGAACTTAACGGCAAATTCTTGCCCCCAAGCATCAGCAATGTTGTGCTCGTCATTGGTGTAGTTGCGAATCATCTCATTGATACCGTTGACACCAATTGTGGAGAAGTGATTTCTTAATGTTCCCAAATATCTCTTGGTGAATGGGAACAAACCGCCATCTATTAAGCGCTGAATAACTTTTCTCTTGATTTCAAGTGAGGTTCTGGCCAATTCCATCAACTCATCTAATTTTGCGTAAAGGCCTTGTTCGTTACCTTTGTAGACATAGCCTAAGCGTGCGCAGTTGATTGTGACAACGCCGATTGAGCCTGTCTGTTCGGCAGAGCCAAACAAACCATTACCTCTGGCAAGCAATTCTCTCAAGTCAAGTTGCAAGCGGCAGCACATCGAACGAATCTGCCCCGGCTTCAACACTGAATTGATGAAGTTTTGGAAATAAGGCAAGCCATATTTTGCTGTCATTTCAAACAAAAGTTCAGTATTTTCTTCTTCCCATGGGAAGTCCGGTGTCATGTTATAGGTCGGAATCGGGAAGGTAAACGGACGGCCCTTAATATCGCCTCTCATCATCACTGTGATGTAGGCTTTGTTTATCATCGCCATTTCTTCTTTCAAATCACCATAGGTAAACGGTTGTTCTTCACCGGCGATTATCGGATGTTTGTCACGCAAATCTTCCGGGCATACCCAGTCAAATGTGAAGTTGGTAAATGGCGTTTGTGAACCCCAGCGTGATGGAATGTTCAAATTGTAAATCAACTCTTGAATGCACTGCTCTACATCTTCATATTTCATATTGTCTTTGCGGATGTATGGAGCCAAGTATGTATCCACTGAAGAAAATGCTTGTGCACCGGCCCATTCGTTTTGCAAAGTGCCCATAAAGTTGACCATTTGACCGACCGCTGATGACAAGTGTTTTGCCGGACCGGCTTCTGTTTTGCCTGGAACGCCATTAAAGCCTTCATGCAACAAATTCTTCAATGACCAGCCGGCACAATATGCTGCCAACATATCCAAGTCATGAATATGGATATCACCGTTGCGGTGTGCTTCTCCGACATTAGCCGGATATACATGACTCAGCCAATAATTCGCTGTTACTTTTCCGGAAACATTCAAAATTAAGCCACCATTTGAATAGCCCTGATTGGCATTGGCATTAACACGCCAGTCTAATCTTTCAAGATATTCATTGATGGAGCTTTCAACATCTACCATAACTTTTTTGTCGTTTCTGGTACGCTGACGTTGGTCTCTGTATAAAATATATGCTTTGGCCGTGGCAAAATAGTTGGCCGATATTAAAACTTGTTCTACAACATCTTGTATTTGTTCAATTGAAGGAAGATGCTCACTAAATTTGTGTTCTATTACTTTTAAAACTTGGGCAGTTAACAACCATGCTTCCTGCTCTCCAAACTCGTTTGTCGAGTTTCCCGCTTTGAGAATCGCATTATATATTTTGGTGCTGTCAAACGGGGCTAAAGTTCCATCTCTTTTGGTGACGCTCTCTATTTTTATCTCCTTATTGGCTATGGGAGGGATGTTGTAATTATTTTCAGACATTTCGAACAAGTTTCCTTTTTTCTTAGTAGTTTCTTTTGTTTTAGGTTGTTATCTACTCTGACAACAAAATATACAATATCTAGTATTACCAAAAAGTAAATATTCTATATATAGTATTGCACAATTTTTAAAAAATCTATTCTGTCATTTCGCTATGTCATTATAAAACCTGATAAAAACGTTCTAAACAAGTGCAAATATTTTTTTTAAACTCTTGACTCGATTATCTCTTTATAAAACAACGAGATTCATTTTTTGCGACTGTGGATAAACTTTTAAAGATTCCTAATACATTGATTTTACGTGCTTTAACAAAGGTTAATATCCCCAGACTTATCCCCAGACTCCGCAAGTGCTTTACGCGAATCTATATCTTGTGTCCGATAACATAAAAAAATAAGGTGCATACCCAATAAGATATACACCTTGTTGCGACAACGAATCCTGTTATCCGTTAATTAGAACAGCCGTCTCCCGTGCAACGTTTATAGACCTCGGCGCTGCTGTCCGGCGTTAAACCACGGACTTTCATCGAGGGTTGATAATACTCGTCTAAGTTTATCTTAAACGTGATATATCCTACCTGCCCGTTTTCATCCGTTACCATTATTTTGATATTTTGCGAGCCGGTGTTTGACGGCATTCCGACACCGCTTATGGTATAGCTCTCTTCATCATAATTTATCCAATTGGGCAACGGCGAGCCATCATCAAGTGCCGCAGATGTGGTAACTCTTCCCTGCAAATTCAGCCTATCAAAAACAGACTGCGGAATCGTGATTGAGAATCTTTCACCACTGCGAACCTGAATATCCGGCATTAAGTTCGGCGATGACAAGTTAATCGCCGGACGCTTGGTCGGCATTATCGGCTGCTCTGGCTTATAGGTCGGTGCAAACTCACCCTTCTGCCATTTGGCATAAGTGTCTTTTAAGGTCAGTGCTATTATGGACAATCTTTCTTTATAAAAATCTCCGGGGAGCGGATCTAAACCTATGGATGAATACAGATTGCCTAGAGCATCTTGCACGTCAGCATAAGACAAAAAGGCCTTGGCCTCGTCCCCTATTGCACGGGCGGCCTCAAGTTTTGATTTTTCGGCATAAGAGCCTAATGAAATTGTGGTGTCTTCCGCTATGTCTTCTGAAGTATTGGCTATTTCCTGACGAATCTCATAATCTTCAATCGCAGACATATATTGAGCCCACGCAACATACAACTGGCTCAAAATTATGGCCGTTGTTCTTTCTCTCCTTAAGGTATTTAAATCATCATAAGATGCTTTTCTCGCGTCTTCGAAAACTTCCATACTGATTTCTTCGGCATTTTTTTGCCATAAATCATTATAGTATGATGCATTGTTTTTATACTGCTGCGTTAAAGGAGCTTTTAGTTCTTTTACCTGCAATTTGAGATCAGATACTTTCATATTGATATCAAATACTTTTAGCTCCGGACGCGCCGTTAAAGCATACCACTCCAAATCACTCAACTGTTGTTTTATTTCAGGCAGGCTGAAATTGCCGTATTCCGATCCGACCAAATGGTAAACCGTGTTGGGATGGAAGCCCATAAATGAAGCCAGCGCTATGGAAGAATCCTCCATTTGACGCTTGATATCCGACAAGTTTTTTATGGCTTCCATATATTTTCTTTTATTAACCAATTGTTCTGTCGTTAAACTCTGCCCCGAATTGGCCAAATCTTTGGCTTGAGAGTTCATTTCATCTACTTCCAGGGTTAGATTTTCTATCATGGAGTCCATTATCGGCAAAAGCCTTTGTGCCGCAAGTGAACGCCAATACAAGCTTCGGGCTTCTTGCAATATGTTATGCAGAACTTTGCGGTTTTCTTGATATGCGACTTCTGCCTGATAGCGCTTGTCTCCGCTTAACAAATAGACTGATGACATATCCAACGCATTCCACGCAACCTTTAAGTCCGGATTAAGGGCGCCTGAATTGCTCGTATTTATATAACCGGCTTTGCTCAAAATATCAGGAAATTTGCTATATGGCGTATAGCCTGCATCCATTAAACTTTGCTGGTAGGATGCCAAACGACGGCTGTAATTGTATTTGATGGCTAGGGCCAGGGCTGTGTACATATCTATGGGTTTTTCAATTATCATCGGGGTCGACTCATACATATTATGCATATCTACATCGGCTCTTATGGCTGCATCCCAATCCCGATAATAGGCATAGCTACCCGGTTTGTTCTTGTTATTTTTTATCGTCTTTTTTACCTTTTGCGGCGATTGTGGTTTGTGTGTGGTGGTCTGCGCCACTTTGTTTTGGCTGCCACTGACATCTATAACCTGAACCGCACGCTCTCGCGGCGCACAACTCATGACCAAACTCATTGCTGTGCACAACATCATGGTTGATAAAAGTTTTTTATTCATAATCTAAACCCTTTATACACTTTTATATGTTATTTTTATATCAATAAATCTTATATGAACAGTATTTATTTGCTTTTATTCAACTTTCATGTAAATTTATTTTGATTAACTCTTTTAATACGGAAGCTCAACATGCTTGATATTTTTCATACAATATTTAAGTTTCGCGACAAAGAAAGTCCGGATAAACTTGGTTTGTATCCTGAAAATGTGCATGTTAACGCTATGCCGGAGCGCAGGTATTTGTGGACATCCCGCGTGTTGGTGATTTTGGCTTGTTTAAGCATTGCTTTTAATATGATGCTTGCCTCTACCATTTATGTCTTACTGCCTCAGCGCAACGCTGCTCCTCAGCTCTTTAAGGTTAATCAAAATTTTAGCCAGCTTGAGCAAGTTCAACCTATGGAAATTAATATGCCGGTCGGTGATTTGATTACGGAACTGCATATTAATGAATATATTATGCAGCGGTATCAAATCACGGCAGATTATGACGAATTGATGCGACGTTGGGGGAAAGGCTCTGCAATTTACTGGTATTCGGCTTCTGATGTTTTTGCCGACTTTGAGGATTCAGATGTTCCGTTCAATATTATGCAATTTCGCAATCAAGGTTTGCGGCGTGATGTCAGAATCGAGTGGACACGCCCCTTATCTAACGGATTGTGGATGACTCAGTTCAGAACTTATGATTATTTTCCATCCTCGCCTCAGCCTATCGAAAGTATTTGGCGCGCAACCCTTAGAATCGCTTATGTCGATTTTAATTTTCAAAACAATGAAGATGCTATTGCCAATCCCTTTGGGTTTTTAATCCTTAGCTACTCCTTGGCTTATCATTCTTCTCCTTATGGTGCAGAAGATTATCTTTCTACCGTGCGGCAAGCCGCCGAAGAAAGTATTCGATAAAGCTTATGCTGCTTTATTTTCAGCTTGTTGCGAAAGTGTATGGCTATCTATCAAGGTACTGTTAATTGTTAGGGTGAAGATAAACAAAAATAAAAAGTTATAGGTGATTTCTGCCAATATCTGCGAAACAATGGAATCGCCCTCTATCGTATAGGCGGCCGCGGCATAAAACTTTATGAAGAGATATAGCCCTATAAATAAAATCACAAAATATCCCAACGTCATACGCAAGGTATTTCCTTGTCCCATTGCCCAAACAGATTTTAGCGATTGTATTTGTTTATTTTCTGCCCAGATAGCCCATATCGGCGCCAATCTGGCAAATAAAAACGGGCCGAAAAATCCTAAGGAAACAATGATGAAATAGATGGCTTCCAAGCGCCAATCCGGTGTGGGGACTCTCGCCTGTAATAAGAAAAACGACAATACCGGCAAGCCTAAAAATAAAATTATTGCAAGCAGCTGAAAGCTCCCCATCTTTAATACATTTTTGATAAATGTTTTTTGGGTAAAAATCTCTTTGCTATAATTCACCCACACATATGCATATGCCGCTAACAAAAACAGTTTGATGAAGAAATATATCAGTTGCAAATATGGGCTTTCTTCACAATAGACCGCGTTGTCTAAAAAGCTTTGGTACATACAGGCCAAGCTGTTTCCGCTCAAAAAATTGAAAGCGCTTAATATGACGGCTCCAGACAATCCTAACATAAAAAATCGCTTTAGATTATCCAGAACCAACCCCCATGGGGAAAATAAAATTTGCTTTAAGGGAATCTTGTGTGTATCCGTATCCTGAAAAAGCTTAAATTTTTCTTTTATCATCATCAAAGCTCCTTGATTGAGGTTATTCCGGGGATGCTCCTTATGCGACTCAAAAAGTCATTGTCGGCAAAGGCGAATCCTCCGGGGAGTTCTATTCTTAAGTCCCATTCTTGGCTGTCCGGAACAAGGTATATTTTGTTTTTGCCGTTGCGGTCGTGATTTAATACTTGTTTTAAGGCTGGCAACGCCTCCGGACTATTTATGTTTATCACCAAGCCATTTGATACCTCGCTCACGGCCTTGTCCAATGTTTCTATTTGATTAACCATCAGGCGCGGCGGTTTTTCGGGGTCTTCTTGTGTGATGGTGGCACTGACATACAGCGGAAGTCCTGAGGTTATGACGTCTTCGTATTTGGTCATATTTTCCGAAAACAAAAAGATGTCAAAGCTGTCATTGCTGTCAGACAAGGTCAAGATGGCATATTTGTTGCCGGACTTGCTGATGCGTTTTTGATAGCCGGTTACGCAGCCTGCCAACTTTGCGCGAATCGTGTCACCTGGTTTGATGTTATGAAATACTTCCGTACTGCTCTTTACTCCTAGTTTTTCCATTCCCTCTTTATAGCCATCCAGAGGATGCGCCGACAAATAGAATCCGATTGCTTCCGCCTCAAGCTTGAGTTTTTCCAGTTCCGGCCAATCGGGTTTGTCGGCCAGTTTGACTTTTGAATGGAGTTCTTCATTGCCAAACAATGACGACTGGTCGCTGTTTTTTAATTCTGTCGCGCTGTTTATATGGCGCATTATTGTTTCAACATTGGCAAATAATTTGCCCCTGTTTTTATCCAGACAATCAAACGCACCCGCTTTTATCAGCTGTTCAATTTGGCGGCGGTTGATTTGTTTGGAATCTGTTCTGTGAATAAAGTCCGATATGTCTTTATAGGGGCCGTGCTTTTCTCTTTCGGCGACGATGGCCTCCATATTGGCCATTCCAACACTTTTAATCGCGCCCAAGGCATAGCGAATGTTATTGTCTTCAACACAAAAGTCTGCGCCCGATTTATTGATATCGGGTTGTAAAACTTTTTGCCCCAGACGTTTGATTTCTTCCTTATAAAATTTTAGCTTGTCGGTGTTGGTGATATCCAGCGACATAACCGCGCACATAAATTCTATCGGATAATGCGCTTTCAAGTATGCCGTGCGATATGAAATTAAGGAATAAGCTGCAGCATGGGATTTATTGAAACCATAAGATGCGAATTTTTCCATCTGATCAAATATGGCTGTGGCTGTGGCCTCATCTATGCCGTTTTTAATTGCACCTTCGGTAAACATTTTGCGTTGCTTTGGAATTTCATCACGCATTTTTTTACCCATAACTTTACGCAATTTATCTGCGCCGCCCATCGTATATCCGCCCAAAACCTGTGCGATTTTCATAACCTGCTCTTGATAAACCATAATGCCGTATGTTTCATCAAGAATCGGCGCAAGTGCAGGGTGAAGGTAAGTTATTTCTTCTTCCTTGTGTTTTCTTTTAATATAAGTCGGAATATTGTCCATCGGGCCGGGGCGGTATAATGACACAATAGCGACCAGATCTTCAAATCTATCCGGGCGAATCTGGCGGTGAACGTCTTTCATGCCCTCTGATTCAAATTGGAATACAGCCACCGTTTCACCGCGAGAGAGCATATCGTATGTTTCTTTGTCGTCCAAAGGAATCATCTCAATAACCAAGTCTTCGCCACGGCTCTTTTTTATCCAGTCAACGGCTCGTTTTATCACGGTTAAAGTTTTTAAGCCCAAAAAGTCAAACTTAATCAAGCCGGTTTCTTCAACATATTTCATATCATATTGGGTTACCGGCATATCTGCCTTGGGGTCTTTATACAGCGGCACAAGCTCATCCAACGGGCGGTCACCAATCACCACGCCGGCCGCGTGCATTCCCGACTGGCGGTATAAACCCTCCAGTTTCATACCGATATCAAACAGCTTGTTTATCTGCGGGTCGTTTTGGCGCATTTCTTCCAGCTCGGGAACTTGGTCAAGCGACTCTTGCAAGGTTGGATTTTTGCCTTGTACCCCCGGGGGAATCATCTTGGAAATTTTATCGGCCTGAGAATAAGGCATTTGCAACACGCGCGCGACATCGCGAATCACGTTTTTGGCTTGAAGTTTGCCGTAAGTAATAATTTGCGCCACATGGTCAAAACCATATTTGTTTTGCACATATTCTATGGTTTTATAGCGATTTTCCTGACAAAAGTCCACGTCAAAGTCCGGCATGTTGACGCGCTCGGGGTTCAAAAATCTTTCAAACAGCAAGTCTAGTTTCATCGGGTCGAGCTCGGTTACCTTTAACGACCAGGCCACAATTGAGCCTGCACCTGAACCACGGCCCGGTCCAACCGGAACGCCATGCGTTTTGGACCACTTGATAAAGTCTGACACGATAAGAAAATACCCGGGGAAGCCCATCTTTTTAATCACGCTCAGCTCGTATTCCAAGCGGCCGTAATATCGCTCGTCTATTTTGCGTTTTTCTTCCGGCGTCATCCCCTCATAATACACAAAATCGCGCATGTGTTCATCCAAGCCCTTGCGTGCGGCAAAGTCTATGTATTCATCTTGGGTCATATTGTCCGGACAAATGAATATCGGCAGCAAAGGTTGAACTTTTTCTGAAATAAAGTTGCAGCGCATGGCTATTTTGACTGTATTTTCAATTGCCTCAGGCAAATCTGAAAACAGCTCTATCATCTCTTCGGGAGATTTGAGGCGGTTGTTGGGTGAATATTTTTTGCGGTTTTCGTTGGCAACATATTCTCCGGCGGCGATACATATCAGGGCATCGTGCGCCTCGTACATATCTTCATCAAAGAAAAAAGCCTCATTGGTGGCAACCAACGGAATATTATATTTATATGCCAAATCAATGAACGTGTCTTCGGTTTTTTCTTCCGTTTCAAGGCCGATACGCATAATTTCCATATACAAATGGTCGCCGAAAATCTCTTTGAGCTTAATGGTTAAAGCCTCAGCCTCGTTTTTGCGGTTTTCAAGCAGCAAACGCCCGATTTGTCCCTCGACACCGCCGGTCAAGCATATCAGCCCTGCGTTTAATTCTTCCAAATCGCTCAGTTTTAACTGCGCTCTTTCTCCTTGTTTGGGGTTATCAAGATAGGAGCGTTTCATCAGTTTCATAATATTGGCATAGCCTTGCGCATTCATGCACAGCAGAACAATTTTATCGGGTTCTACCGTGCGACCTTTGCACTTGAGCATATCATCAGCGTCCGGATTGCGCAAAAAAAACTGGCAGCCGAGAATCGGCTTAATTCCCTCTTCCTTGCCGTATTTGGAAATGGCCTTGCCGCCAAACATATTGGCCGTATCGGTCAAGGCAACTGCACCAATTTTCAAGTCATGAAGTTTGTGGATGAGTTTGGGAACCTGAATTGCCCCCTCTGACAAAGAATAAGCGGTGTGAACCCGCAGATGTACAAATTTTGGTGCCGGCATTGTGCTTTCTTTTATTCAAATTATTAAAAAATTCTTACCTTTTGTGATGATATATGTTTTCTTGTTAAGACTCAATACAAATTTAGGGCTTTGAGCATGAAAAAAGCTCTTGTTTTATCAAGAGCTTTTTTCTTTTAATCCATTTCGGCGAGGCGTTGGGCTTGGTCTTCCGTAATTAACGCATCGATTATCTCTCCCAAGGCATCTCCTGATACAACTTCATCTAACTTATACAAAGTTAAATTTATTCTATGGTCGGTGACACGTCCTTGCGGGTAGTTGTAAGTGCGAATCCGCTCGCTTCTATCCCCTGAGCCGACTTGTAATTTGCGGCGCTCCGAATATTCTTTATCAATACTCGATTTTTGCAAATCATAAAGTTTCGCTCTCAAGTGGTTCATCGCCTTTTCTTTGTTTTTGAACTGTGAGCGGTCATCTTGACACTGTACGACAACACCGGTCGGAATATGGGTGATTCTGACCGCTGATTCCGTACGGTTTACGTGTTGGCCACCGGCACCTGACGCCCTATAAACATCTATTTTCAAATCTGCCGGATTAATGTACATATCAACTTCTTCAATCTCGGGCAAAACTGCGACTGTTGCCGCCGAGGTATGCACTCTGCCCTGTGACTCTGTTATCGGAACACGCTGAACTCTATGCGCACCTGATTCAAACTTTAGTTTTGAAAATACGTCTTTGCCGGTTATTTTGGCTGAGGCCTCCTTATATCCACCCAAGCCGTTTTCCTCCGCATCGATTATCTCAAACTTCCAGCCCTGTTTTTGCGAATATCTTTGATACATTTCAAACAATACCGCCGCAAACAAAGCTGCCTCATCACCGCCCGTGCCGGCTCTTACCTCCAGAATCGCGTTTTTTTCATCCTCTTCATCTTTGGGCAGGAGCAATATTTTGATTGCCTTTTCCATCTCGGGCAATTTTTCTTTCAGCTCATAATATTCAGCTTCAGCCATATCGCGCATTTCTTTATCCAGAGAAGAATCTTCCATCATGGCTTTGGCGTCTTTGAAATTTTGCTCGGTGTGTTGATATTGTTTTATGGCTTCTACAACCGGCGTTAACTCTGCCAGCTCCTTGTTCATTCTTACCATATTTTCCGGTGTGCAATCCGGCGATGAAATCAGTGCATTGATTTCATCATATCTATCTACGACACTTGACAGCTTTTCGGCTAATTCCATTATTTTAATTCCTCTACTATATTTTCTATCATCACACTCTTTTGTTCGCCGGTCGACAAATCTTTTATCGTGACTTTGTTTTCTTTAAGTTCATCCGAACCGATTATAACCGCCTTTGAGGCATTTATCTTGTTGGCTTTCATCATACGTTTTTTGAGGTTGCCGCTATATGCCTGCTCTACTCTCAATCCGGCTTTTCTTAATTTATAGGCAATTTCAATCGCTTTCAGCTCGTTTTCATCACCAACCGGAATAACTGCTATCGGGCGCGGCAAAGACACGTCTTCTTCCAGCAACATCGACAATCTTTCAACCCCGCAGGCCCAGCCGATGCCCGAAACGGC
This sequence comes from uncultured Alphaproteobacteria bacterium, assembly GCA_944391615.1. Taxonomy (GTDB): domain Bacteria; phylum Pseudomonadota; class Alphaproteobacteria; order RF32; family CAG-239; genus HGM16780. The sequence continues at coordinate 74,053 of CALXUE010000004.1, read as the reverse complement.
TCCGCCGCCCATTTGCTCGACCAAGCCATCATAACGACCGCCAGCCAAAACCGTGCCTTGCGCACCAAGCTTATCAGTTGTTAGCTCAAACACCGTGTGTGAATAATAATCCAAACCTCTGACCAAGCGGTCGTTCACGCGATATTTTATGCCTAAAGCGTCCAGTCCTTTTAAGACTTTTTCAAAAAAGCTTTTTGATGCTTCATTCAAGCTATCTCTGTACAAAGGTGCGTTTTCGACAACCGCTTTGTCGCATTCTTCTTTTGAATCCAAAACTCTTAACGGATTTTTCTCCAAACGCGTTTTAGAATCTTCAGACAGCTTGTCATAATTTTCTTTCAGATATGCAACCAATTTTTCGCGATATGCGGCGCGGCTTTCTTTATCGCCCAAAGAATTTATCTCAACCGTGACCGTTCCGCTTAGCCCCAAGCTCTCAACAAACTCATAAGCCATGGCGATAACCTCAATATCGGCTTGCGGGGTATCTACGCCCAGTAACTCCACGCCAAACTGTGTAAACTGTCTTTGGCGGCCTTTTTGCGGACGTTCATAGCGAAACATCGGGCCGGCATAATACATCTTTACCGGTAGATTTTGCTGCATTCCGTTAGAGATAAACGCTCTGACCACGCCTGCCGTTCCTTCTGGCCGCAAAGTCAAACTCTCTCCGCCTCTATCTTCAAAGCAATACATCTCTTTGGTGACAATGTCTGATGTATCACCCAAATTACGCGAAAAAACTTCCGTAAATTCAAATATCGGGGTTTCTATTTCTTCAAAACCATATTTTTCTACAATTTTTGAACCCTCGGCGATAACTCTTTTGGCCTTTCTTTTAGCCTCGCCGTACAAGTCATAAGTCCCTCTGACATTTTGCATTTTGCTCATTGTTTTTTATTCCTTATTCTTTTTCTTCTTTGGCCTTAGTTTCTACGAGTTTGACCAATTCGTCAACTATATTTTCATCTTTGACTTTTTGGTAGGGTTTGCCTTTGATAAACAGCATATTATCATCGTGTCCGCCGCATACGCCAAAATCAGCGTGTGCCGCTTCTCCCGGGCCGTTGACCACGCAGCCCATAACCGCCAAGGTTATCGGCGCTGCAATGTGGCTTAATCTTTTTTCAAGCTCTTCAACCGTCTTTTGGACATCATAGCCTTTGCGGGCGCAGGTTGGGCAAGAAATTATCCTAACGCCTCTATGCCTTAAGTCCAGAGCTTTTAATATCTCATAACCGGTTTTGACTTCTTCTTCAACATCTGCCGTTAGTGAAACGCGCAAGGTATCGCCGATGCCTTCCATCAATAACGTACCTATGCCCATCGCCGACTTGACTGTTCCGGCTCTCAGCCCGCCGGCCTCTGTTACACCCAAGTGCAATGGATAATCGCATTTGGCTGCCAGCTTTCTATATGCATCTATCATCATTAAGGTATTGGATGATTTAACACTTATCTTAAATTCTCTAAAGTCATTATCCTCAAGCATTTTGGCTTGTTCTAATGCACTCTCCACCAAAGCATCTGCACAGGGCTCATGATATTTTTCCAGAAGTTTTTTATCCAGTGAACCGCCATTCACCCCAATACGAATCGAGCAACCGTAATCTTTGGCTGCCTGAACAACCGCTTTAACCCTATCTGCTCCGCCGATGTTTCCGGGGTTTATTCTCAAACATGCCGCGCCGTTTTCTGCCGCCAAAATGCCTAAGCGATAATCAAAATGGATGTCTGCCACTACCGGAATGTTTACCTGTTTGGTAATTTCTTTCAACGCCAAAGCAGAATCCTTGTCCGGACACGAGCAGCGCGTGATGTCGCAGCCCGCTCTCTCTTGGCGTTTGATTTGCTCTACCGTGGCTTTAACATCTGATGTGGCGGTGTTGGTCATGGACTGAACGGAAATCGGAGCATCTCCTCCGACCAATACTTTTCCGACCCTTATTTGGCGGCTCTTGCGGCGCTGAATTGTTTCCATCTCTTTAGTTCCTTATATGCAAAGAAAATAGCAAGCCTTGACCTGCTATTTTCTTTTTTTTAATGTTAGTTCTTTAGTCGTTTTCGGCTTGTTCCAATACTTCATCAACCTTAATACCAGTTTTTTTGTTGGCTGTAAAGACCGGAGTTAACTTTCCGTTTACATAAACGTCTACGGCGTCATATCTTCCGGCTGAAATTATCATGCCCTCTTTATCCGGAACGTTATAGGTATAGCCTGCTTGAACAACCTTGCTGATATATAATTTGTCGGCGTCTTTTGCCTCAATCCATGTTTCTTGATTGGCTTTCATCACAACCTTAACATCCGTATCTATGGATGCTGGGGTCGGCGCTTTTTCTGCTGGTTTTGGCTCCGATGTTTCTTCAGCTTTGGGTGTTTCCTTTACTTCAGCTTTCGGGGTGTCTTGGAGCGTTGGCTTTGGGGCATCTTCGGCCGGTGCTTTTTCAGCGGCTTTGGATGCTGCCTCTGTTGGTGTGGCCGGCGTTTTTACCGATGTTTCATGTTCGGTGTTTTCGGTCTCTTCTTTTTGAGGTTGATTTTCTGCAACTTCATCTTTTTTAACATCGCCTTTTGCTTCCGGTTTAGCTATAGAATCTGTGCTGACTTCTTGGGGCGTTTGATTTTCTATTTCTTCAACCTGCAAGGTAAAATCTTGTTCATCTGCCGCCGGCATGCTATTTTCCGTTGTGACGTCTTCAAGCGTTTGTTCTGTTTGTGAGATATAATAATTCCACCCAAAATAAGCTATTGCAATGGCGATTAAACTTATCAGTATGTATTTATAGCTTGGGGCTGTTGCTTCGCTTTCGGGTTCGGGGACATACATATCTGACTGGGCGTTTTTGGCGTCGGTTTCTTCTTTATATAGCTGTGCCATTCTTACGGCATTTAAGCCGAGATAGTCTGCATAACTTCTCACAAAGCCTGGACCGTACGGCGCTTCTGGAACTTCAGAATACCGGCTGTTTTCTATTGCTTCCAAATAGTTGGGGCGAATGTGCAACTTGCGAGAAATATCTTCAATCTCCTCGCCTTTTTGCAGACGCGTTTCCCTTAACATTGTGCCGACACGTCCGTCATTGTCCAATGTGTTATCTGCTACGCTTGCATCTGCCGGTGCGGCGTTTTTCTTTGCTTCTTCTTTTTTGTTCTTTTTTGACAAAGTTTCTTTTGTCTCTTTGCTTTCTTTTTTGGATATCATGGTTTTTTGGTCCCCTTTTTGTGTTTGTTCGTATCTAATCATATTTTTTAATAAATTTCAACCCCATGGTCATAGGCGTATGCCATTAACTGTGGGCGTAATGTTTTGTTTTTGGAATGCAGTAGCAAATTCATATAATCTTCTATTTCCGATACTCTTATACTTCTTATCATGCTTTTAACGCGTCCATATGCCGAACCTGATGAGGATAAATTTCTGTATCCTAAGCCTATCAGCGCAAATGCTTCTATCGGAACAGACGCCATTTCACCACAAACCGAACAATAAACTTTGTGTTGATTGGCCTTGTTTACTATTTCTTTCATCATTCTTAAAAATGGAGCTGACAAAACATCATAACGTTCGCTCAGCCTTGGATTACCTCTATCGCAAGCAAAGAAAAACTGCGCCAAGTCATTGGTTCCGACAGACACAAAATCTGCCTGCTCCAAAATTTCATCCAACTGGTAGACAACCGATGGAACCTCTATCATCAGTCCCACATTTATTTTGGCCGGTAGTTTGTCTCCGCTCCGCTTTATTTTTTCATATTCTATCAATAATGTTTCTTTTGATTCCTCAAATTCTGCCAGATTTGATATCATTGGAAACATGACATTGAGTTCTTTGCCTGCTGCTGCCTCTATAAAGGCTCTGATTTGTTTGCGCAAGATAGCTCGTCTGTCCAGTGTTATGCGAATCGAACGCCAGCCTATGGCCGGATTTTCTTCATGCAAGCCGGCCCAATATGGCAACAACTTGTCTGAACCGACATCTAAGCTTCTGAATATGACTTTACGGTAGCCGGCTTTGTCCATTAGCTCTTTATAAAAACCGATTTGTTTTTCTACATTAGGCATGGCGCTTGATGACATAAATGGTATTTCTGTTCGATACAAGCCTATACCGTCGCAATTTGCGCTGTCTATGTAATCCAAATCAAAGTTCATGCCGACATTGATGTAATGGCCTATTCTTATTCCATCCAATGTTTGGGAAGGTAAATTTTTGAGCGCGGCTAATTTTTCTTGTAGTTGTTTTCTTTCTGCTCTTTTGGCCAAAAACTTCTTTTGCGTTTCTTCGCTTGGGTGCAGATATACAATTCCTTCATTGCCATCCAAGGCTATGAGTTCTCCGGATTTTATCTCTTCATACAAGCCTTTTATTTTGGCTACAACCGGTATATTTAAAGCCTTGGCAACAATTGCAACGTGCATGGTCGGGGTGCCTTCTTCAAGCAGCAAACCTCTTATTTTGGTATGGTCATAATCCATTAACTCTGCCGGCCCCATGCTTTGAGCTACGATGATGATGTCTGTACTTTCTTCAACTATTTTGCTGTTTTCTACATAATCTCCGCTTAAGTATGACAGCAAACGTTCCGATACATCCCTTAAATCATGCAATCTTTCTTTCAGGTAATCATCTTGGGTGGCTGACAAGCGGTTCCACATATCTTCATAAGCTCTTTCAACCGCGGCCTCTGCCGTTAAACCGCTCATCACATTATCTGCTATTTTTTGAAACCATCCCTTGTCTTTAGCAAACATTAAATATGCGTCCAAAATATCTGTATGTTCACCAAGCCCTAATTTTGTGGAATTAAATTTTTCATCCAAATCATCATTCATTTGCTGGTGTGCCAATGTTAATCTATCCAGCTCTTTGTCTTTGTCTTCCGCAAATATTTTGGTAACAACATGGCGGCGGTGATGCAATACGGCTTGGCCTAAGCCATACCCTTTACTTAAGCTCAAACCTTTTATTTTGTCTTTGGTCATTAAACCGCGCGATTTGATAAGCTCTGCCTTGTAAGCTTGCATTTCTTCTGACGAAACAATATCGGCAATAAACATTGCTAGTGTCTCTAATGTTTCTTGCTCTTTGCGGCTATAATCTCTTTCTTCTTTGCACTCTGCCATCAAAACACCTATGGCTTTGTGGCGGCGAATGAGCGGTACACCTATGAACGATTGGTAATCTTCTTCCTTGAAATTGTCTTTGCTGATGTATTTGGGATGTTTTTTGGCTTCCGACAAAACAAGCGGACGGCAATTTTTTGCAACCGTACCGACCAGACCTTCCCCTATCCTAACCGTAACTTTATGGCAGGCGGCAGCATTGTAGCCCGATGTGGCAAACAATTCCAAAATATTTTCTTCCAGTAAAACAAAGCAGGATACACCGTCATAACCCATTTCTTCTGCAATGACGGACATAATGGTATTTAAACGCACGGATATTTCACTTTGGTCTTCGGAAACTTGACGCAGCCGTTTCAATATCTTAAATGCCTGATTTTCCTTTTCTGTGTTTGCGGATTTGGCCATTGTTGTTATTACCTGTTCGAATCTTCTTGTGCATTTTTTTCTTTTCAGTATATTTTCATACATTAACGGTGAATTTTTTCTTAAAATAAGGAGATATTTTAATGGCTAATCTTTATAAAAAAGGCGACTCCGATGTTAGGCCTTGGGGCACTTGGGAAGTTTTGGACTGCGGTGAGAATTTTTGTGTTAAAAAAATTAAGGTTATCCCAGGAGGTAAACTCTCTTTGCAGCTACACCATCACCGTGATGAGCACTGGATTATTGTTGAGGGACAGGCTATTGTCACGCTTGGTGAAGAAAAATTGCTGAAAAAGGCTAATGATGCCATATTTATTCCGGTTGAAACCAAGCACCGTATTCAAAATGATTCTTCTCATGATGTGGTGTTTATTGAAGTTCAGGCCGGCGACAGTTTGGATGAAAATGATATTGTCCGCCTTGAAGATGTTTACGGGCGCGCCTAGATTTTATAATCTTATTTTCATAAAAAATCCTGCCGTTTGTGCAGGATTTTTTTTATGGGCATTTATAGTATATATTTTCCGGTTATCTCTTTGTATTGCTCTGATGAGGATGTTCTCAGCCACTCGTAAACCACCATTTCATAACTCACGATTTCTACATCGTTATGTGATAGTCTTTGCAAAGCATATATATGCTGCAGATTTTCTCTTGAAGAGCAGGCATTGGCTACTACAAAAACCTCGTATCCGGCTGTTTGCAAATCAACTGCCGTTTGCAAAACATTTATGTGGGTTTCAACCCCGCAGACTATTATTTGCCTTTTGCCGCTTTCTGTGATTGATTGTTTTATTTTTTCATTCAACCAGCATGAAAGCTCTTCTTTTTCCTGATAGGATTTTTCTTCTCCTGCCGCAAGTCTGATATCTATGATGGTTTTGCCCTGAGCTTTGGGGTTGTGCTCGGTTATGATGCTTGGAACCTCCAGCTCCTTACTTATACTAACCAAATGGGCGCAATTATTGATGACTTCTCTTGGCGCTTCGGTTTGTGGAACCGTTCTTTCTTGGACGTCTATTATCAGCAGAAGCGAATCTTCTTTTCTTATTAACATCTTGCTTTTCCCCTACTTAAGGTGTTGACTATGGTCTTAAAATAGTTAATACTGCATTAAAATCTTGTTAACAAAGGTAGATGTATTCAAATGAATTTTTTAGATCTTGGTTTAAGTGATAAAACCGTTAAAGCTATTGAAGAGCTCGGCATTAATGAACCCACAACCGTTCAAAATGATGTGATTCCCTCTATTTTGGCCGGCAAAGATGTGTTTACTATTGCGCCTCAATGCTGCGGTAAAACTTGTTCTTATGTCTTTCCGTTGCTTGATATTATCAGCAAAGCTAATGAAGATGCTCAAGTTAAGGGGCCTAATATTTTGATTATTACTCCTGATTCTCAGCAATCCGTTGCCGTGTCAGATCAATTGGCTATCTTTAATAAATATCATGAAATTAACGAGGCTACTCTTAAAGATAATGAAGAAAATGTTGACTCTGAGGCTAATGTTATCATCGGCTCACCAGACCTTTTGGTGGAGCTTATCGAATCGGATAAAATCGATCTTTCTAAAACAAATATTTTGGTCGTGGATGATATTAACCTTATCAAAAAGAGAAAACAGCTTGCTAATCTGGAAAAAATCTTAGATATTTTGCCTGCCGATAAGCAAAATATTGTCTATACGAATCGTCGTTCTAAAGAAACTCAAGATATCTTGGATAAAATTCTTAAAGCGCCTGAAGAAGTTAAAGTTGATAAAAATAAGGAGCAAGAAGTGCAGCAAGTGGCTTCAACTGCAAATACTTCCTCCTCTGAGCAAGTAAGTTCACCTGCTGTGGGTGGCGAATCTAAGCCAGATAAAAAAGCAAAAGCTTCTGAAGAACAGCATGCTCCGCAATTTCAAAAATTTGTGCAGCCGGTTAAAGATAAAGAGGCGATTGAACTTATTAAACGTTTTAACACTTTCAATTCAAAAACGCCTGACTTTTTGACTTATAAAGGTATGTTGGTCAAAGACTAGGTTTTGCCTTATTAAAAAAAGCCCCGATTTGTGTTTCGGGGCTTTTTTTATGTTTTTATTAAGTGATTTCCGTGACTGCTCTCAAGTTTCCTTCACGATTGATTTGAACCACTCTTAGGCGGCGGTGCATCTCTTGTATGGTTTTGTTGCGGTCTGCCGTCGGGTATGTATGCAGAATTCTATCCATAAAGGCTTCATACGCTGCTTCCGAACTCTCGGCGTGGATTGTCGCCAGACAGTTGTCGTGGCCGGACCCCATCAGCTCCCAGATTGCTCCTGCGTTTTGTGTTGATATCTCTCCGCCGATGATGGCATCCGGTGTAAATCTCACAACCAAATCGATGACTTTGGCATAATCAAACTGGTTCGTTTGGTCTGTTCGGGACATAACTAAGTGCACTCTGTTGGGATGCGGAACTATCAACTCTCTGGTATCCTCGATGGTGACTATTCTTTTGTGTAAATCCAATATTTTTAACAAGTTATTCAAAAATGTCGTCTTTCCGGTTGAGGTGGCGCCGCTTATCAAAATATGGTCACCTCTTTTAATGCTCAGCAGCAATCTTTCATACGGATCTTTGGGATCCTTGATGTTTTTTAACGGGTTTATTTTGTGCAATTCTTGCCCTTGTTTGAGCCCATAATCTTGCAAGCCAAATGCCACATCATCCGCGTGTACACGAATTGTCAGCGCTATGCCGCCGGTTAGGTCATTCTCATCATACATCACATTCTTTCCGCAAATGGCTGAAAAACGATGGTCCCCCGGAATGGCCGCATATACTACCGGCGTGCCTGATACAGGATCAAATGGTAGTTCATATGTATTTGCAACGATGTAAAGCAAATCCGTCAAATACTCCTTGCTCAACTTTTCATCCTTGTACATCACCCACGGATAGGCTCTTTTGCCCCTTAAACGCAGCCAGATACTGCCAGCATTGTTTATGGCAACTTCTTCTATGTTGTCTTGGTTATACCAATATGACAGCGGTCTTAATACGGACTCTAACACCTTAAAACTATCACTCATATTTTTGGGTTCCTTATATTAGTTTGACTACACTGTCGTCGGTTTCTGGCGCGCTTTCGCTATCACTGCCACCTTCTACCCCCGGTTTGGGGCTGGTGGTCGTGGTTATCGGCGTGCTCGGTGTGGTGCCAATGCTTGACGGCGGCGGTGGCGGTACGGCTCCGTTTATATTGTTGCCTCCGGCATTATTGTTTGGAACCGTATCATTTAGCAAACGCGGGGTTGTGTCTTGACCTGACTGGTACAAAACATCTGAACTTTGTGTGTTGCTGTTATATGGGCTGTTGTTGATATTTTGATTTTTCGCGCTCTCTCTTTCAAGCTCTTTATCGTCTATCAACAAATCTCTTCTGTTCAGGTCGTTGGTATCATCTTCTGTGTCAGCATTTCTCAGCCACAAATCAACATTCGGGTATACTATGATTCTGGTTCCTGCCGGAACGTATGTTAGTGGCTGGATGTTGCTCTTGTCCTCCAAAATTTGTGAAAATACCTCATTCATTTGCTCTAAGAAATTTTCTCGCGCATCGTTGGCTGCCTGCTGACGCGGCGTTTCTACCTCATTATTATTATTATCTTTCGGCGCCATTAAATATGCGCTGTAACTCGTCAAGGCTGTGGTCATAACCGGCAACGTATACTTCTTAAATAATTGTTGGTCCAAATAGCCCAGTGCTCCGCCACGGCCCATGGCGTCTCCCGTTATTCCTTGGAAAACAAACAACATGCCATCAGGGCGAATTAGCCTTTCCCAAGTGATTTGTACTCGGGCTGAGGTCGATGTGGTTTCGGTGGCTCCCGTTAAGCTGTTTATGGTTCCTATCATTCGGCTACCGGCCGGTATGATAACTTTGCGCCCCTCTTCCGCATAAACATTTCTTTCAACATAGGCGGTTACCGGCGTTGGGTTATTGCTATCTATGGAGCGTGCGATAACTGCCGGAATCGGCTTGTCGGCAAATATCATCTCACTCATATCTACGCGCCATGACGACACGGCTTTGGCTATGCCCTCATTGTCCCAGTTTTTTTGGTATCCATCAAAATTTTCCGGCTTTATGGATGAGCCTACATGACCTACCTGTATATTGCTTCTTCTGACATTTTGGGCCGCCGCCAAGGCTGCCGCCCGTTGCGGATCATAGCGTTCTCCTGGGCCTGAGCCCCCCCCTGGACCAAGATTTATGCGTCGGTTGCCAGAAACATATGCCTCCGGTGATATCGGAACTTGCGGTATATACATATTTTTGGGGGATTTTGTTCCGATAAAATCTCCGTTGTTGTCTACAACATAACCATCGTTGGTGACTTTGCCTATAACTTTGCCGTTTTCATCAACAACCGTCCCATCTTCCAATATATCTCCCAAATATTTTCCGTCCGGTGATAATGCTATGTTGATTGAATTGAGTGTTTCTTTCTTATAGCTGATATCTTTGTCATCCATTTTCTTTTTATATTCACCGATTTCCGGCAAATCTTTTGAGGTTTGTGGACGTTTTTCTTTGGTATACCAATTTCGGCTCGTGCCGCCTATCACGGCTCCGTTTTCGTCAACAACCATTCCATCTGAGTCAACATAGCCGATTATATTGCCGTTTTCATCTACTATTTGGTTGTCTTTATCTTTGTAGCCTATCACATTGCCGTTCGCATCATATACTCTTTCTTTATCCAAATTGGGATTGTAATACTGCAATGAATTTGCTGTGGCTATTTTGTTGTTGTCTTTATCAAAGATATTTCCGTCTTCTCCCAAGCGGCCAATCACTTCTCCGTTTTGTGAAACAAAATCACCATTAAGCTTGAGCTCTCCCAAAACATTGTTGTTTTCGTCCGTGACATAATAGTCTCTTTGTCCTCGGGCAATGACCTCTCCTTTGCTGTTTACCCAAAAGCCTTGTTTTATTTCTCCTACCTGCGCCCCATCTATGCTTTTGACTTCTCCGCCGGTCGTAATAATGCCTTTTACTTTATTGTCATTGTCATAAACATACATATCATACAAGGCAAAACCTATTGTTTGGCCTTGTTCATTGTTAACATAGCCTTGTGAGGTGACTAAACCGATTTCTTTGTCTTCGGAATTGATGACTTTGCCTTCCGGTGATACACGGCCGATGTATTTGTTATCCTTATCAAACGCGTATTTGTATTTTAATAAAATACCAATTGTTTTGTTGTCGGATGTTATTCTGTCATTGGGCAATACTCGGCCGATAATTTGGTTCTTGTCATTAACTACCGTACCATCCAATATATCGCGCCCAATGATTTTGTTGTTATAACTCATGACCGAATGATAGGTTAATTTTTGGCCGATTAAAGCTCCGTTTTGTGCGTATAATCTTCCTTGTCGGTCTATACAGCCCAAACTTTTGTTTTCAGAATCCAAAACATTTCCCGTTGCGGTGATTGTTCCCAACAGGCGATCATTTCCCATAACAATACCGCTGGTGTTGCTGTGTCCTAGATAGGTGCCGCTCTCATCTACTGCTTGATTGTTTAGCAATATGCGTCCTATTTTTACATTGCGCGCATTTTTGACAGCTCCCGTGGTGTCTATGCTGCCTAAACTTTGGCATTTATCATCTACAATGCCGGAATATTTGACTAAACCACCGACAAGCACACCGTTGTTGTCGACTACTTGTCCTTCGGAATTGCTCTGTCCGATAACGGAAAGACTTAAGTCTCTCACTCTGCCTTGGGTCGTGACATATCCCAACAGATTTCCGCTGAAGTCCAGCGCTATATCTTCTTGTAGGCCCTGTCCGACCTTGGGCATTAAATTGGTTGATGTCATATCATTGGTGCTGATAACGGAATAATCCGGCAATATCTTGGCTATTATGGCGCCTTTGTCATCCAAAACTTCATTATTATTTCCTATTTGACCAAGGCTGTTACCGACAAATGTCAGCGCTTGATTGGCTGAAACCGTTCCGCCGAACAATGTGCCGTTGCTCCTTAAAGCTATGCCTCCTTGAGTCATTTGGCCATCAAACAATGCTCCGTTTGACATTATTGCTCCGTTGGCATTTATCAAACCGGCCCTGACCCCATTTATGCCATATATACCGCTATCTGCCAGCAGACGTCCGCCTATGCTGCCATCCGAATTATATACGTAACCTTGTGGGCTGACCTGTGCTTGTGTTTCTCCTATATTAATCTTTCCGGATATACCGGCTACTCCCAATGGTTTGTTATTCAAATCATAGGCCTGATGATAGGTTAATACTTGTCCGATTAATCGGCCGGCATTATTATAACCTTTGTCAAAATTCATAAAGCCCAAAGGCGCTCCTTCAAGTGATATAACTTGTCCGTTTTTAAGAGCTTGTCCGATGACTTTGCCTTGATAATCCATCAGAGGGCCGGCTATGCTTACTTGCCCGATGAATTTGCCATCCTTGTCTTTGGCTTGTCCTCTGACGCCCAATTGCCCTATTATATCTCGAGCCAATGCTATCTTTCCTTCCGGCATAAGGCGGCCGACATATTTGCCATCTGCATCGTTTATTGTGGCTGACATATCAACGCTATAACCGATTATGTTGCCGTCTTTATCCCCTATTCTGCCATCTATTTGCTGGTAACCGACTATTTTGTCTTTGTTTATGACCTCTCCGTTGTAGCTAACATAACCTAAATAATTTCCTTTATCATCAAAGGCATAACCGCTCTTTACTATCCGACCGATGATTGAGCCGTCTTCTGCGTAAGCTAGCCCATTGGCGTGAATATAGCCTATCATTTTGCCTTCGAAGTCTGTTATTTTTCCTCCGGGGACTATGCTTCCGATAAATTTTCCCGTTTCTGAAATTATCATTTTGCTTGATATTAAACGGCCTTCTAACTTGGTTTCTCCCCCCTGTTGGCGATATGCATAGCCATCTGCTGACACAAATCCGGCTCTTTGGCCTTGCAAGTCCATATATTGTCCGTCTCCGGTTAAGCGTCCGACTACCTTGCCATCATCATCATATACCAACCCTGAAAATAAAATACCGCCGATGACCTTATATTGTTCATCTACTACCAAGCCACTCGGTAATGCCTTGCCTATGATTTTGCCTGAGGCTAACCTTACGGTACCGTCGTTGTTTACTTTGCCCAGCAATCTGTTGTCAGTGCCTATGGCTATGCCTTGCGGAACAACCCCGCCTATGAGCTCTCCGCTTGAATTAACTATCAAGCTGTCTGCCGTCACATTACCGATGACTTCATTCTCATAACTGACTACCTTGCCGTCCGCTATTACTTTGCCGATTAAGTCTCCGTTAAAATTAATGGCCGTTATTTCAATTGCACGCGCTGACGATATTAAGCCGATTTGGCTCAATATTATCACCATTATTATTTGCACAATCTTTTTCATTTGCTCTTAATTCCTCCGGTTCTTGGCTACTTCTTGCAATACATATCCCGATACTTTTTTATCTAAATCTATGTAGGAGCCGTTATTTTTTATATATCCTATATTTTCTCCTTTTTTATTCAAGACTTTTCCTTCTGATGTGACGCGGCCTATGTATTCTCCCTTATTATTCAAAACCGTTGCCCCTATTTTGAAAACTCTTCCTAAAATGTTATTCTTATCATCTATGGCTAATTCTTTGCTCAACAGCCGGCCTATTTTGGCTCCGTCTTTTGATTTTACGCTACCATCCAGCATAACATAGCCGACAAATTTGTCTTCATTGTTTATAACGATATCACCGTCTATTAGTTCTCCTGACAATTGGCCATCTTCGTTCACAACACTGCCATCAGACAATACGCGTCCGTTTATTTGATTGGATTTGTTTAGTGTTGCGCCCGTCACGCTGACCGTGCCTTCAACTTGTCCGTTATAATCCAGATAGCTGCTCCGCTTCAATATTGTTAAATCCTTATCCGTTGAGCCGCCGGGCAAAATGGCTGTGATGTTGTCATTTTTCATATCAAGCACATTGCCTAAAGAATTCATTCGGCCTTTATAATTGCCCCATATATCAATCATGATATTTTCGCCAATGACTTCTCCGACTATCTCGCCTTTACTATCTATGATTTGTTTATCTGACGTGGCTCTGCCTACTCTTTTGCCATCCGTGCTGACAACATTGCCATCATATGTTACATAACCTAAGTATGCTCCGTCATAACCTATGGCCGGTCCTGTTGTGACAACGGCTCCTTTATAATTGCCTTTACTATCTATCATCCTGCCTTGGGCATCTATTTTGCCAAGGTTATCTCCGTATTTGCTTATGACTTGTCCGTCGTAAACTACTTTGCCTATCTCGTTTCCGTTAAAGTCAACGACTATGCCTATGGGGGAAATACGGCCTACTCGGTCATCATAAAAATTAAACCCGTCTCCTTTGATTTTTCCTACTGCGTTGCCTTCATAATCATATACTTGTCCATCTGCAAACAAGCGCCCGATAAAATCTCCATCTGCGCTTATTACAACTGATTTCGGACTCAAGCTCACGCCCTCAATTTGGTTGTTTTCATTCACCAAAACATTATTGCTTAATAGGCGATAATTTTTGCCTTGGGCTACAACCTCGCCTTTGTCGTTGACTGTATTTAAGAATTTTCCGTTCAAATCATAGCCATAGGTCTTGGTTTGGATATGTCCGATATACCCGCCAGATTTGTTGAATATGTCGCCATATGTGCCAACACAACCAACCGGCAATGTTGCCGCATTGATAACCAAACCTTCCGTGGAAACTGTGCCTAGATAATCTCCGTCAAATGATACGGCTATGCCTTCTTTTTTGAGGCCGCCTATTATATCTCCCTTATCATTCAAAACTGTTCCGTCCGGATTAATGCAGCCAACATACTCGCCCTGCTTGCCCCTGACGGAACCATCGCTTTTGACCTCGCCGATATTATAGCAGTTATTGTCAAACACGACACCGGTTTTAACAACTTCTCCAATATAATTATTACTTTCATCAACGACTACGCCATCCGGCATCACTTTATAATTCAAAATGGCATTGGCGGCATCATGCACCTTGCCGTCTTTTTCCAGATAACCGATATTTTTACAACCATAGCCTACGACTAGTCCTCCTTGAACCAGACGCGCGACATATTTTGAACCTTTCGCATCTTTGACCAAACCATTACTTAAAACGCGGCCGACAACTTTGTTGTCTTCATCCAGAACTGCACCATCATTTTGAATTGTTCCCAAAACTTCGCCACTTGGCGTTATCGGAATTAAATCTGTTGAGACCAGCGAGCCGATTTTTTGTCCCGAGGTGGATATGATGTTGCCGTTTGCATCTACATAGCCGATTTCATTGCCATTAAAGTCGACCACTTTGCCATCTGATGTTACATAGCCGATTACTTTGCCATCTTTATCCAATACTAATTTCACTGTTTCTCCGGCCTTGCCTATAACATTGCCGTTTTTATCAACCAAAGTTCCATCTTCAAGCATTTTGCCTATGACATTGCCGTTAAAATCTATAACGTTGCCGTTTTCATCTACATAACCGATGACATTACCGTCTTTGTCATAAGCCAAGCGGCGCTCTGCTCCGACTTTGCCTATCACCGAATCTTTGGTTACGTTGCCGTTAGAATCTATTTTTCCGATAACATTGCCGTTCGAATCAACGATTGTGCCATCCGGCATTACAACCCCTATCGGATTGCCGTTTTCATCCACCGCCACACGACCTGGTTTGGTTACTGTTCCGATAACATTGCCATTTAAATCTACAACTTCACCTTTGTCATTTACTCGGCCTATCACATTGCCATTCATATCAACAACTGTTCCATCAGAAAGAACGCGCCCGATTATATTGCCATCTTTGTCATAAACATAGCCGGTATCAACGGCTTTGCCTATTATCTCTCCTTTATTGTTAACGATGGAACCATCCGGAAGTTTTTTGCCGATTTTGTTACCGTTTTTATCAACTGTCGTGCCATCCGATAAAACATAACCTATCGGATTGCCATTTGCGTCAACCGCTATTTGTCTGTTTGAGCCAACGCCTATGATGTTGCCATTCGAATCGATGACCAATCCATCGGCATTAACTCGGCCGATTATGTTGCCATTTGCGTCTCTGACATAGCCGTCTTTATCAATATAACCGATTTCTTTGCCGTTTGGGCCGATGGCTCTGCCGACACTCTCTATTGCTTTATTTTCTTGAACTCCACCGGTTGTTGTGGGGGCTACACCTTCACAAAAGTTGCAATCTGCCTTATCTATGGCCTTCCCCAATACCGGAACTTTTTCAGATTTGGTGTTTTGTGCGCTTAAGTTGCTTTCGTACCAGCTTATGATGAAGTTATTTTGCACATTGCCGGCTATGCTCGGACGCCAGTTCATAACTATGTTGCAGGTTTCTTTGCCCGTTAATGTTAAATTTGAGCAGTTGTCTGTATATGTAAAACCTTCTGTCGGGGGTTCTGCCAATTTTACACCAACTATTTTAATCGGGCTTTTGCCGGTTGTGCCTATGGTTAAAACATTGTCCGCCTCCGTACCGAGCACTACTTGCCCCATCGGAACAGGATTGGGAGTCAATGTTATGGGAAGTTTGGTGTCCGGTTCATCATTAAACTGGATAATGTTGTTATCCAGCGGGCTGGCGCTGTTTAAATTTATGGCGCTATCATTGTCCGTAAATATCGGGTCCGTATATTCACTACCGGTGTCATCACTCCCCATCAGCAAATAAACTCCAAACAAAAAAATAACTAATGAAGTTATACCAACCGTCAAGATAATACGGTTGGTTTTCTTAACATAAGCTTCCGAATGTGTTAAGACTTCTTTGTTCATTGCGTTCTTACCACGCTGCAAAATACACCGCTACGACCCAATGTGCTGCAGATAAAATCGCCCTCCTCCAATTTGCCTACCGGACCTATGCGCAGATGAAATAATTCTTTGCCATGACCGTCTGCCGGTGCATCAACTGAATAATACGGCTCATAATCTTTTAGCAGTTTGGGGTATTTTTTGTTCAAATCTGCCCAGAGATTTTCAAGATTTTCGACATTGGCATCAACGCCCAACTCTATGGACACATCTCCATCGGACGCCCCCACCAAACCTTGTCCGTAACCTAATGCTCCGGCAAAACTCTTGTTGTTGGGGGTATTGTAATTTTGCGTATTGGTTATGTGTTGCATATTGGCATAATCAAATCCGCCTGCGGCCCCCATATTTAGCGGCGCTTGTCCATTGCCGAAATCTCCAGTGCTGTTGTATTGTGACGCTCCGTTTGCACTACCGCTTGCTCCGTATCCATAATTGCCGGACATTCCGCCGGATATTTCCGGATCATAGCTGCCTCTGCCCTGAAAGACCGTGCCGTCACTCATATCCATGGTGTTTCTGGCGGGAATCGGTGCTTGAACCTGCCACTCATTATCAAATAAGTCATCTGCGTATGTGATGTTGTCTAAACCGACATCATCCGAACGGCGCAACTTCAAGCAAACTATGCGCTTCCCGTTTCTTAAGACCATATCGCCGATACCTTCTACGATTATTAATCTATTATTCGGACCTTTGGTTCTGAAGCCAACAGGCACTTCCGAACGCTCTACTATCATGGTGACTATCGGGCGTTGCGTCATATTTAATGCTTTGGCTCCTAAATCTATGTATGTGAATATATCATCACGCCAAACTCTTTCCGGCGCTATCACGACATCATCCGGATTGGGAACATATATTTCTATATCGAATCTGAATTTTGACGGGTCAACCGGTATTTCTTCTATCCAGTTGTTTTTTTGATTGCTTTTTAGAAAGCGTGATGATGAGGAACGACTGCCGCTTGCATTCCCCATACTGCTCCATCCATAAGCCTTATTGCCGCCAGAATTACCGCCGGCGTTACTGTCTAAGACCTCTATATCTATAATGGAATTGGTGAGTCTTTCTGTGTTGACACCTTCGCTCTTAACGTAAAACACATATCTGTTACCCGAACGGCCAAACAAAATTATATTTGTATCAACTCCGACATTTGCGCCTTTTCTGGGATATAACAAAACGGTATTCGGGCCGGTGATTTGTCCGTCAAACGTCGCGCTATCCCCGATATACATATCTTCTATCAACTCCCAGTCCGGAAAGTTAACCAAGGTCATCATTCCTTCGCGCAGGCGTATCGGCAAAACCAAATCCGGCGACCAATAATATTTTGAATAGGCCGGACGAATTTGTCCCTCTCCTAAATTTTGCAACGGATCCAACCATGCCGCTTGGGTCATGCCCAAGGAGCTAAAACCGGCATAATCCATATTCATCGGGGTGTACATTCCTTGGCTCTGGTCTGCATTTTGGTCCAGATTGTTCATCGTGACTTCCGCTTTAACACTCTGACTCAGCATCAGCGCCACACTCAGTATTATTATTTTTGATATTTGTTTGGACATTTCGTTACACCCTGTTCTTCATAGAATCCTATTTTAGCTTATTATATGTTAACGAATACTGTATAACTGTAAAGCCTACCGGATTTTTTAATCTTTCTCCGTATTTTACTGTTTTATGACGGTAACTTATTCTCATGCTTGCCGTCCAATAATTGATTTCCGGCGTGGTTGATTCCGGATACATATCTTGTGTTTCATATTCTACCTGCCACAAGCCTCGTCCCAACTCGTTTACCGTTAATATTCTAACCTGTCTTTCCAAATTTCTTTTGCGGATGATTTCTAATGCTGGCTGTGCCGTGTTCTTTAAAAAGTCATCATACACAACTTGTGACGACATTTCTTGAACCATTCCTCCCGGCATCCACCTTGATTCCATTTCCGATATATTTCTTGTGAACGCACTGCGGAGTAAAACATATTCTCTCACAAAAACCTCTGTTATGGCTTTTTCGTCCTCCAAACCTTCTACCGGCTGGATATTATAAACTTGTTCATCTTGACTTTGGAAGGTGAGCAAAAACGGCTCTACTCGGTACAATGGTATTACTTGTCCTATTGCCAGAAGCAAAACAATATTGCAGCATATACTCAATGCCGTTATGATGGCAAAGGCTCGCGCCGTCCACAAATATCTTTTTTCTCCGATATTGCCGACAAACATATCCTGCCCTGCGCGTGAAGGAATTTTTTCCTGACTTTTGCCTTGCAGCAATTTTTGTTTACTGTTATTGGGTCCGAGCTCTGCAACCATATTTTATTTTCCGCTTTTGCTATTTGTTATATGGTTTCTATATACCAATCGGGTAAATTCTTTGGCAAATCAAGCTGCAAGCATGAGCAAGGGGATAATTTTAATTCATCCATGCCTTTGCCGACACCGATTGGTTCTGCTTCATAATAGGAGCCAAAAACACCACATGCCGTTAAAAATATTGCTAGAAACGCTATGATGAGTTTTTTTGACATTGTTTTAAGGCCTTTCTTTGGGTTGCTTTCAAGTATACTTATTTTATTGATATACTTTTTTATTTTATTTGTATATACGCAACCCCAGAAAATCCCCAACTTATCTTTGTTTGCCTAAAAATTTACTTCCGTTTGCGAATAGCGGGCCACCGTGAACCCCAGCGGATTTATCAATCTTAACCCGACAAATTGCCTTTGCGGTATGAAAAAGGCTGTCACCGACGCCGTCCAATAACCTATTCTCAGGGTTTTGCCTCGGCTTTTGTCGTTGGTGTTTTTATCTAAGATATCATATGTTCTGAAATCTACTTTCCATATCGGACTATTTTCTCCGCCTTGCTTGGTGGCTGAAATTATTTCAACCTCCCTCACAATTTTGCTCTTGAATATTTTATCCCACATCTCTTCTCGATAGGCGTTGAAAACTGAAAATACATAATCTGATGACAAATAATTTATCATGCCGCCAGGATACCACCGAAGCATCATTTCTTTTTCATCTCTTATGATGGTGTTGCGCAATATGACGTATTGCTTTACAAACAATTCCATCAGTTGTTTCTTGGAGGCCATGTCTAATGCTATCGGCTCATATCTGACAATGCCGTCCGAGGTGTCTTGCTTGATGATTAAAAATGGCTCTACCGTAACTTGTGGTGCTAAGTTAAACAACGATAATGATGAACTCAGCAAAACAATTAATGACAATACGGCAAACATGATAAACATTCTCGACAGCCATAAATAATAATGATATTTAGCTGTTTCTACCTTTTTTTCTTCCTGCTCGATGAACTTGGCGTGGCCTTGCTCGGAATTGCTTTCCAGCAATTTTTGCTGACTGTTCTCGATTTGCGGATTTGGTGTGGCCATTTTTTATTCTCTCTTAATATGTCGCGCAATATGGTGTCGGCAGAGAATTCATTCTCTTTTCAAATTCTTCATCGGCTTCCGAAATATATTTATCGGCTGCCGCTTGGTTGACTTCTTCGCTTTTGATTTCCTCGGCAAAGGCGTCATCTGCTTTGGTGGCCTCAGAGACATTCATCAGCTCATTCTTGTCCATTTGCAAAACTGATATCATATTTTTTAAGGTGTCCAAGCGGTCCTTGACAACGCTGTTGTCGGGCGTGGTTACTTTGTTTATGTCTGCGGCGGCATCTTGCAACCACTGCTCTTTGAGTTCATCAAGTTTTGTGCGAGCTAGATTATAGTCTTCTTCTTTTGATAAATCAAAATCTTCTGTCGGGGTAAAGCCTGCTTTGCTCAGCTCCTCGGTGAGCTCTGTTTTGATTTCTGTTACTTTTTCTTCCAGTTCGTCTTTATTTTGGCGCATTTCACTCTCCAAATCCATAAAGGTTAAAAAGTCTCCGATTTGGTTCCTGGAGAAAAGCGCATTTTCATAGACTTTGTCTTTTATGTTTTCGCTATAATCTTCATTGGCGTTGGCATATATTTCGCTTACTCTGTCGTATGCGGTTTTGCTTGAGTCATTGAAATATATCTTGTTGTCCGCGTATTTCAGCAATGTTCCCAATTCGCTTGAAGAACCTACTTCATCTTCTTCTTGCTTCATAATCATTGCCGTGTTGTTTTCGGCAAGGCTCTCGTCTTTAATCATTATGCCATACAGGCTATAGCCTATACAATCATTCAGTGCTTCGCTGCTATTATAGGCTCTTATGCTATAACTTTTTCTTTTGACATTCATATCTAGAGCATAGCTCTTCATTCGGCATGGCAAAAATCCTCCCCTTAAAAAGCTTAGTTCTTCATTTCCCTTACTCAGAGCTGCTTCAAGGTTTATGTCTTTTTCTACATAGGCCGGATTTTTTAACATATATTCCCATACCGCAGGAACTTTTTGGCCATAGGATAAAATATCTTTTTTAGAAATGCTGCCATCATCCAATTTCGGGAGGTTTTGATAATCTACATAATCCATGTGCACAACCTCTCTCATCGGTGCCGTTGTGGTGGCCGGCGCCGCTTTGGGTCCGACAAAGTCTCTAAATCGGGCGTTTTGGCTGACATAGTATTCTTCATCGGCTTCTGTGCAACTATATTTTTGGCAGATTTGTCCGGTTATGACCGATGTTATGGTTTCATTGATGAATTTTTCTCCCTCCAACCAACCGGCTAACTCTGCTATGGATGGTTTGGCCTCTGACATGTTCTTGAAACTTAAACTCTTCAGGGCTCTAATTAATTCTTGGTGTCTTTCCAAGACAGCTTCTCCGCCTGAGGGCAGATATATTTCGTCTCCCATCGCATAGATATCCTGTCTGGCTTGGTCTATTAATTCTTTGGCATAATTCTTCATATCAGTTGTTATGTCCTCTGCCTTTGACACAACGCTGCTCATAAGTGCTGCTGCGGCCGTTATGTCTGCCTGCGTTATGGTTTTTGAGACTTGTTCCGTGATAGAGGTGCTTAATTTCGGAATGCTGGCGGTCGGAATATCCGCTATTGCCGATGCATATTCTTTTTCTATTTTTTGTTCTTTGTTGATATAGGCATTCTTATAAGCCTCACTTTGTTGGTCTATGCTTGCTATTGTTTTGTTTTTATTTGAGATTTCTTTATCTTGCACGGAAATTTCTTCTCTGACATCTTCCGTGTCGATACCTTCTCTCGGTTCTTCTACTCGGCCGGGTATCTCTGCCTCATTCAATGTTTGAACATTGTTGTTTTTGCTTTCTTGCTCCATATCCAATTCTGCTACCGATACTTTGCGCTTTTCTGCTGTTTCGCTTAGCTTTTGAGATAAATTTTCTTGCAAGGTTTCTATTGCTTCGGCTTTTTCTGCCGTTATTTGTGCATATTCGTCGTTGTCATTATCCGTCAATATCGGATTGGCGGCAACTTTTAGATATTGTTTCTGCAAATATTTTTGAACCAAATTTTTGACAATCTTTGGTTTGGATGAGATTTCATTCAGCCTCATGGCGATTTTTAGGGTACCGGCCCTCAGGTCCATCCTATCTATTATTTTTTTCATATTCTCATATTTGCCGTCCAGATATTGTCCATAAAAACTTTTTTGGTCCGTCCATATCGGAAATTTGTTTTTTACCGTACCCCACTGCGGTGTGGCTGAATATTGGTCTTGGGCCAACAGCTCCATCGCCTCTGCTCCGACATTCCATGCCAGCATCGTCACTTCTCGCTCGTTTTCTTGGGCTGCTTCCTCTTTGCTTTTGGTTTTATAGCCGCTGTTTGTTTGTGTATTGGCTCCCTCCATCATCTTAGATTCTTGCTCCTCACTGACAGTATATCCTTCCGAATCTTTATAAGGCGACAAATCGGTCTCGGCGTAGTCTTCTTGATTATAATTATTGGCTTTTGCGGCTTTGAGAGCCTCATAACTGTCTATTGCCCATCTTGACAAGCCTTCTCTTAAATCATAATCCGTTATTTGAGTGCCTATAAACACATCTCCGTACCATGTTTTGTCGGCATCTTCATAATAGTCCCCTAACAGGTTGCGAACACATTGGTCCGATGCCTTTAATTTCTCCACGGTCTTTTCATGCAATTTGACAAACTGGTTATACCTTATAAAAACTTTCTTCTTGCTGGGCAAGGTTTGAATCAAATTGTGAATCTGCATGGCGGCCAAAACTTTGTGATATGTGGGGTCTAGCGTGGCTAAATCTGCTATCGCTGCCTCATTGCCGGCATATGGCGACTGCATATCGGTTGAAACATCCTCTTGAAAACTGATTGCCGATGATTTGCTCGGGTCATAACGAAATTGATATCCCGATGATGGATTTTCTGATGTGTCTGTTCCTTGCAATTGTCCAAACGCCATTACCTCTCGGCTGATTTTGGTGGCCGCATATTTTTTTACTTCATCTTGAAGCAGGTGGCTGTCTTTTTGATAATCACCTTCGCTACTTGGAACTAACCTCGGAATGTCGTCTTTCATGGCTTTGGCCGCCGTAAACTGCGCATCCATCGCTACGAGTTCTTCATACATCTCCACCAAGTCATCTAATGTTTTGTATACATTATATTTGTTTTTCCATGCGGCGTTGTTGCTGTCGGCAACCTCAGCTCCGTTTTCTCCGCCCATAATATCTGAGGTCAGATTCTCTACCTTGGGCTTGAGTTCATTATTAAACTCTTGTTCCAGCTTTTGGGCCGCCGTGTTTATCTCTATAATCGTATCTATATAAAACTGGGTTAGCTTTTTGTCGCATACTTGCTTACTTTTATAATCACTCGACGGATAGGTCATAAATAAATCATAAATCGCGCGCTGCACGGCTGTCGGATCATCGGACGCTGCTAATTGCGAATCTTCTATGGTTCTGGTTCCCGGTATTGGAGATTTGTTTTCGCCATTCATGACACCGATAAAATCGTTTTTATATTGCTCATAACGCGATTTTATCAATTGCAGATTTTCTTGCACGGTTTTGACATATCCCATAACCGTCGTTTTTAGGGTCGTGGCCGTAAAATCAACACTCATGGCTCCGTCCGTTAACCCGTCTATGGTCGGCGTTCCGCCGCCTATGATTAACCCCTGAGCAATACGCGGTGCAAACATCATAACGCTTATGACCGTGAACAATATTTTTGATATTTTTCTTGTCTTTATCATGGTTATTCTCCACTGTTTTGCCCATCGCATATGTATTTGTCCAGACTAAATTTGGTTATGTCCGAATCCGGCTCACTGCTCGTTTTTTCAAACTGTGCCATTTCGGAAGCCGTTTTTAATTTCAAATCCATTATTTTTAATTCTATTGTTTTGGCCAATTCTTGCACGACGGCTATGGTTGCCTGCGTGTCTGTTATATTGGCGGGCAAAGAACCGTCTGTCGCTCCTGTGCGGCTGGCAATGTTCTGGGTAAATGTTTTATCATCATCTAACTCTCTTTTGATGGTAGCAACCTGCGCTACTGTTTCTATTGCCGTGGTGCCGGCTTCTTGTTTACGGTAGCTCCTTTTGGCTATAATATTGCCGGCATCTTCCACCTCATTATTGGCTAGGAAATTGTTCTCAGTGTTTTGTTTCAAATCTTCTTCCGGGTTCATCGAATTTAATTTAGAAAGCAATTCTTCTTTTACTTTTTGTGTTTGCTCATTTGCCCATGCTTCCGCCTTGTCTTGCATATTCTTTAAGGCTCCTTGCACATCCGTTAATTTGGCTACATCTTCAGCGGTGATTTCTTGTTCGCTTGCTTCCAAACCGGCTTGGTAAGCTTTTATTTTGGCGTTGTTCTTTTCTATTTGTTTGGTTAATTCCTCTTTGCGGGATGGATTGTCTTCTATCTCTTGTTCTAATTGCGCATTGTTTTCTTCCAAAACTTTTACTTTGCTTTCTACTTCCGTTCTTTTAGCGTCTTTAGCCTCATTTATATTCTTTAATAAATTTTCTTCTTGCTGCTGCAAATCGGTAGCCTCCTTTACCGTATTGACTTTTTCATTCAACTTGGTAAAGAAACCATCCGTTTCTTCTGATGTTTCTGACGAATTATCCCCATTTTCGTCCTTGGTTCCTTTCTTTTCTTGTTCTTTTTGGGCTTGTTCTTCAATCAAATTCAAGCTGGCTTGCAGCGGATCTTCACGAAAGGCTTCTGCTTTGGCTTTGTATTCTTCATATTTTTTATACATGCCTTTAGCTTCATCAATGCCGTTTCCTATGGTTTTGATTAATGTCGAATTAGATATTTCATCATATTTTTTCTTGGCGTTATCGGCAAAATTGGTCACCGAGGTTACGGCATTTTTGGCAGCATTGCCTCCGTCTATTTTGGGAATCGCGTTTCCTTCCGATGGAAGCAGCATAACGGCAAACAACAAGGCGGAAATATATATGATTTTTTTCATTTTATTTTTCCTCCTCGCTTGATGGGGTTTGTGGCGTATCCGTATCGGTGTCACTCTCTTCTTCCATACGAATAAAATTACGGCTGCTTTGGGTTGTTTCATATTCATACATGGCTGCCTCTAGCTCTAGTATGCGGGCCAATCTTTGCGCCGTGGTGGTGGTTACCATGACTGAGGCTTGTATCAAGGCTCTTTCGTTGGTGGTGTCTATTTCTGCCGGCGTGGCCGCCTTATCTTTGGCTATTTGCACTCGCATTGCCAATGCCTTTGCATAAAATGATGACACATTTTGCCGCTGCAAATCATCTATTTTATTTTGCTGTTCAGCATAGGCCGTGGGGTTTTCCTGTTGGGTGTTTTCGGGAACAACATTTTCTTCAACATTCTTTTTGGTTTTCTTCAAGTCTTTTACATCGCTTATAAAACTTGGTATCTTGGTCTTTAGGGTTTCCATTGGATTGGTTATTAACGAACTCACATTACCGGCAATGGACGTGGCCGCGCTTATTTGTTTTCCTTCCACCAAATCTTTACCGGTTAGGTTTTGGCTGATTTGGTTGGTTAAACTCGTTCCTGCCGAAACTGCTCCTACCAAATCTCCATTGGCGACCGCCGTGACAAAATTCGTGCCTGTTGTTATCGCTTGCTTGACTCCGGTTACTGTTTTTTGGACCTTGCGCTTGATTTTTTGATATTCTTCCAGATAAAATATCCCTTGCTTTTCAATAACATCCGTTTTCTTTAGGACTTTTTGCACGATTTCTTTGTCCGCATAGGCCTCCCTGCCGGTGAAGGCTATTCCACCGCTTATTATCAGAAGAAGTATGAGAATTTTCTTAAACATTATTCTTCTCCCGTGGAAGTCTCTGTCGTTGCGGTACTGGGGGTTTCTCCTATATCTTGCAATTTATATTTTGTTGCTTCTCGCAAACTATCAGCCATCAACCGGCTGGCATAAATTTTATTGATATTGGACATTAGTTCTTGCAACAAAGCCACATTGCTTGATAAGACATTTATATCATCTCTGACTGTGGTTTGTGCTTGAGACTCTGATTTTTGTTTTTCTGCGATGACTTCGTCTTTATAGTTTCCGCTTTTTACTTTTGTACTCATTGATTCCGCGGCTAATGCCGTTGATGTATCGTAGAGCACTTTTTTGATTAATTTTTCGGCCTTTTCGGCTTCTGTCGCATTAGATGATGAGCGATATTCTATTAACTTTTTGACACAGTCGCTTATCTCGCTTTCTGAGGCATTATTGACATTTATCCCGCAATATTGCGCCAATTCATCCGACATTATAAACTCGTCGGTTTTGGTGTTTTTGCCGGTTGGCGTATTTGACAAGTCTGAGCCTTGATTCTCCGCTGTTTCTTCTTTTGCAAATTGTAAAACTTCTTTGTATGTGCGGCTGGCGGTGAATATCTCTTTATCTTCAATCCATGAGGTCTTGTCAAAAGTATCGTTGGTATTGATTTGTGGAATTTTGCGGAAACTGCCCCTTGTTTGAGTGGTTGTTTCTTCTGCAGAATTTGTTTTTTCTTCAGTTTGAGAAGTGGTTTCTTCTTCTGTTTCGTTTTGAGAATCCGTTGTGGGAGGCGTTTGAGCTTCGGTCTCTGTCTCTGCTTGTTGATATTTTTCAAGCTCGGCTTTTAATTTTTCTATTTCAGCTTTGGCTTCTTCCAAATCTGTTATATTGTCAGCATCTGTTTGCTCTGTGGTCTCCGTATCGGCCTCATTTTGTGTCATTAACGCGGCTAAAGCGGCTTTTAATTGCTCAATTTCGGCTTTAGCATCTTGAAGTTCCTGACTTTCATTGGTTGAGGTCGATGTTGGTTGTGTTTGCGGAGCTGACGCGGTGTCATATGTTATGGTTTGCGGCGTTGAGACTGTGCTCGGCTCCGTATTGGTTTGCTTTTCTTGGGTGAATGATTGTACCGTGTTTATGGCATTTTGAACTTGTGGTGCATATGTGTCGACCGTTGTTTTGACCTCATCATATGTGGCTTTGGCCTCATCATAGATCTCTTTAGCATCATCATATGTGTCTTTTACGGTTGTATATGCGTTTGTGGCCTTATCTTTTAGGTTGTTTAATTTTTCTTTGTTCTTTTCTAACTTTTCTTTTTCTTGTTCTATTTTTTCTTTATATTCTTCATATGTTTTAGCGGCTTCTCGGAGATTTTCAACCTCCTTTTGAGCTTTTTTGAGTTCTTGTACCTCTTCCGAATTTTCCAAATCACTCAAAGCGGATTTGGCTGAACCTACGGTTGATTTTATCTCTCCCGTTAGTTTTGTGGCCTCTACAACTACTTTTGACTGTTTTACCAGCTCTATGTTCGTTTTAACACCTTCGGCTATGGCTGAAAAATCTACCGTCGGAATCGACAGAGCTTCGGCACTGCTCCCATACAGCAATATTCCTAAGCTTATGATTAAGCTTTTATAATAATCGGATTTTTTCATGGCCGCCTCCGTTTCCGCATAATTATCTTAGGCTCTCAGGCCTTTTTATTATTTATTATAACATTTATTTTGTTACAATTGTGTGAATTTATTGTTTTTTTTCTTTTTATCACGCAATATTTAAATATTTGGTTACAAAGTTGTCTTCTCCGTATTCTTTTATCAACTCTTCTACCAAAAGAACATTTTTGCGGCCGGAATTGTATAATTTAAGATAGGGGCCTAGTCCGCTTAAATTGACATCCAAAATAACTGACTCTCCCGTCGCCGGTCGTGACAATAATATCGCATAAGGAAAATCTCGATAGCTCTTTCCAAATATAAAATCCAGTTCTCTTTCGGTTAAGTTCCAGTTCACATAATCTTCCGGCATGGCTTGCGGATTGCGGAAAAAGATAATGGTTTGGCACTGGCCGCGTATGACCTCCCCCACGCCTAACTTATCAATTATGTTGGGTTGTTGAAATGCGCATAAATATGCCTGACGTTTTTTACGACCTTCTTGCAAACCGATGGTGAAATAATCTCTGAACATCGGATGTTGCAGCATCGGTGCGGTTTCATCTATCATAATCAATGACGGAACACCCGTCTCGCCCGTTTCTATCTGGATACGGTGCATGATGTAGCTGATAACCGCCGGCGCTAATGTCGCATCTTCAAATATATGCGTAAAGTCAAAGGCCATAAAGCGTTTTTGATGTAAATCCAAACTATCTTTTTCAGAGTTAAATATCTTGCCGTATTGATCCGGATTAACCCAACGATATAGTTCCCTTCTCATATTGCCGGTCGGTGAAAAGCAACTCTTGTACAAATTGCTCATTATTCTTTCTTCCGGACGCAGATAATCAAAGGCTGTTGTCACTGCACGGCTGATTTCTTTTTCCGACAAGGCATCATCCACTAGGGTTATGGAGCGCATCCAACGCTGCAAAAAGGCTCTGTTAACTGAGTTATCCGCACAATCAAACGGGTTTAGTGACACGTTTTTATCATCTCCGTCAAAGCCGATATAGGCTCCGCCAATCGCTCGGGTGAAAATTTCGGCACCGCGATAACGGTCAAAGAAAAATACCTTTAAATCCGGATGGCGCATGGCTTGTCCTGCTAAAAACGTTAATAATGTCGTTTTTCCTTGTCCGGTCGGTCCTATAATGCAACAGTGTGCAACGGCGGCTTCTTCACTCGAAACATGAAATTGGAATCGATAGGCTGAGCCTGAGGTTGTTCGAAAGATGGTGATAGCGCCCGGACCCCAGTCACTCTTTGAAAAACCTTCGGACGGTTTGTCAAATGAAACGGCCGCGGCAACAACTCGCGATAAATATCGGTATGTTCTCGGATAGGTTTCGTATGTGGGAAATTGGTTGAAAAACGTTGCTTGTGTTACCCAACCTTCTCGTACCGGCGTAACACTGAATAAACGGCAAATTCTTTGAACCTCTCCTTCTCCAAAATCTATTTCTTCTTTGCTCTCACCTTTCAAAATAATGGTCATCGCATATTCCGTCAACGCCTGATGATCGCCCGAGCTGTCTTCTATGGCTGATAACGCCTCGCTGTATTGGTCCACTACATCAGATGAAAAACTTGTTACCTGCGCCATGCGTTGCTGTTGCAGCAACAAGCCTCTCGCATAAGGCTTAAACATCGGCTTGATGTTATGCAACAATACTAACTCACAATCTATGGACAACAGCGAAACAACCATGCTCTCATCCATATAATCTCCTGATGAGCGAATGCCCATGCTGATTTCATATAAGGACTTCTCGCCCGAGAAAAAGTGAATTATTCCCTCTTCTCCCGTAAAGTGAATGTGGTCTGCCGTTAGTAGTTCATTGAGCTGGTAACCTTCGGCACCCCTGATTTTGGGTTCCGGTTTGCTTATCGGACTGCATATTTGCGCAAATATATATAGCGGGCTATCTTTGGCCAGACTATCTGCCGTTTCGTATAATGTTTGCACGCCATAATCATTTAATGTTGCTAGTAATGCCTGTGATGCATAATTTAAGTCCTTTAATGCATCCGGTCTATCCGCCACTGACAAAATTATGTAATGCGTGTTGGCATATACCCTGTCCATTGTTTGGTCCCAAATATCCGATATTTGTTCCAGCAAAGGGTTGTTGAAGTTTTTTTCACTTTCTTCAAGCGTTATTCTGTCTCGCGTGGTTATTACTCGGCAGACAATTTGCATATCAGACATACTGTCTATCCATGATTTTCTGGCCTCAAACATTGAGGTGTTTTTTTCTTCCGTCACAAAGGTTAAATCTGCGCCCCTTACGCGAAATACTCTTGCGTATGAGCCATTGTAGCATCGAATGGTTATGCCATCTGACATTAACTTGTTAAAGGGTAAAAAGTCCGCAACGCGTGACTCATTTGGCTGCGGCAAAATGGTTTGCCCCAGTTTGGTGGTCCAAAAACCGGCAAACGCTCCCGCTGATATAAAACCTATGATGGCGACTAATACTTCTGCAGAGCTTAGGCCTTGCACAAATATGCTGAAAAAATCAAAATCAGGGCTCAAATTTGTCTCCCTTTACTTTATATAGATTTTTGCTGGAACGGTGTGTTTCTCCGTATGACTGCAACATTTGTGATATATGCGGCTCCTTGGCTCCATACATCACAATTAACGTATGTACAACGATTATAGATGACAAAAATATCAACGGGTTCATACCAAAAATGCCGATTGCCATAAACATAAGCGGAAACTGCACTGCCAAATTGACCATAACCGGCAAAAACGGCCCCCACAATATCGTCGGGGGATTTGCTACTGCTTTTAGTATTCCGACACGCATGTTCCCTCTCCTTGCCTTTTTAGATTATCTAATTCGGCACTTAATCGCAACATGAATATGTTTTATTCACTTGATTTTTTATTGTAGAGCTTATTTATGAAAAACTTATTAATTCCGGTTTTATTTTTTTATCAGCCGGCATTGATGAGGGTGTCTTGAATGGTGATGGCACTGGTGGCGTCGCTGCCGCCTATGTATTGCAGCACGCCCGCTGTTCCGGCTATGACAATCAGACCGATGATGATGGCGGAAAGCCACTTCCAGTTTAAGCCGTTACCAAAAAAGCTGCCGACGGCAATACCTATGATACCAAATCCGGTTACAGCATAAATTATGCCCTTCATGCCTTCAAAAATTTCTGAACCACTTTTAGTTAAATTTTCAAACAAGGCATATGAATCTTGTGCAGAAAACACCAAACAAAACATTGCCAAACCTATGATGCACAATGCTTTGTTTGCTATTCTCTTCATAAATTTAAGAGGAAGAATACTCCGAAAACTTGTGTGATATTTTCGCATATTCTTCCTCCCCAATTATTTTATGTTTTTTTTGCCTTAGATACGGCCGAATGTGGTTTCAAGATAGCCTGATGTTTCTTGAGAACCGGTTGCATATTCAACAATAGCTCCCGCTGCTGCCAAAATAGCCAAACCTGTGGCCAAGGCTGCCAGCCACTTAAAGTCAACTTTTTTGAAAATTGCGGCCCAAGCCAAACCAACCAAACCAAAACCTGCAATCACAAAGATTATGGTTTTAACTGACTTAAACACACTACCTACTTTTGTTGTGGCCGTTTGCACAATCGTGCTACCGGTCGGTGAGGTGCCTTGTGCCCATGCACTGCCCGTCATTCCTAAAAATATTGCTAAAAACAATGTTGCCAATGTCCAAACATTTTCTTTCAAAAAACGCATATTCTTTCTCCTTTAGTTGCCCAAACCTGTTTTTATTTAAACATTATAACTGATTTTTTGACTTTTTTCCAGACTTTTTGTAACTGCTTAAAAATCAAACAAGCTATTGTTTATTCACGATTATTTTTTGTTGAAACAAAAATTTAATTTTTGCTTCATCGCAAATTTTGTTTTAGTTTAGCTCTTAAAAGTAAATTTTTTGATAAGATTTTTTTTGAAAATTCTGGGTATAAATTCATAAAGCCCTTTGCCAAGAGTCGCTTTTTGTTTTATCAAGGCTTTAGAGGGGTTATTTATGGTTAAAACAGGATTAAAGTCTTTTTTTTGCAGCTTTGTTTTGTCTTTGTTTGTATTTTTTGGTATAAATAAAGTCTGTTTTGATGCGCCGCAAACTTCTTCTCCCCTTATTCCGCGGCAAAATATCTCCTTGTTTTTAAAAGATAAAAAACCTTCTCCCCCTTCCAAAATTCAAAAGATTTCTTTATTCAAGTCTGTTGACGTTGTTCAAAAAGACTTGAATCCTGAGATTATGGTTGAAAATTTGCCTGTCGATGAGATTTCCGCACCTAAGGTTTTGCCCGTCGAAGAGAACGAACAAAATATTTCTGAAGCACAAATAAAAAAAGAAAAAAATATTTCTAACACAAAAAAAGCTCATAAACTTCAGCAAGTGGTCGTGGCTGAAAAACCTAAACCCGTTAAAGAAGCGCACAAGCAACCCCAGCAACATACTGAAGATAAGCCCACAAATTCGGTTAAAGTGTTGAAGGTGACGGAAAATATTCCGCTATCTAAACCAATTCAAACAGATAATAGTTATTCTATCAGCAAGACCGAAAAGCAAGTTTTGGCTTCATTACAGGCAAATGATAATTTATCTCCAGAGGTTATGCATGTTGCAGATGCATCTTCTAAAGCGGAAAATCCGGAACGGATTGCTTCTTCTAATAATGACGAATCTTTACTTATTCCTCTTGAAAAAAGCCATAAACTCCCTCAGTTTGCTTCTCAAAAAATTAAAATTAATCCAGATAATGCATCTTCTCAGGTTGCTATGTTAGGAGAGAACAAACCTATTTCGGCGGTTGTTGAAGACGGAAAAAAAGTTGAAGGCAGCACACAAGCGAATGATTCTTTGGCTTCTCATTGGCAAACCATGGCACAAATCAACGATGAGGAATCCAAGCCAAGAGAAATAAAAGATATGTATCAAACTTCTCAAGTTGAAACCCTGCCGGATGAAAATAAGGCAAAAGATAATTCGGAATCCAAGCAAGATTCACCTTGGGTGGCGGCTAAAAGCGCTGCTTTTCCTAAAAACAGCGAGGTTATTAAACAAAAATTCTATAAAGACAAAAAAGCCGTTCAAGAAGATGATTCTTTTAAATTAACCAAAATTCTAAAAACAGAGACAGAACCTCAAAACACTTCCGGCTCCGAAGTCAAAGTAGCCGGTGAAGTGCTTGACAATATTATTATTCCTATTCCTCAAGATATTTTGGACAACAAAGACTTAATGCCAAATTTGGTTTCAGACCCAAAAAACAAAAAACTTGAAGATGAACTTTTGGCTAAGGAAAGAGGGCAACAAGCCGTCGATACCGAAGATGTTCCTTTTATTGCTGAGGAAAAAAATAAAACTTTGCAAAACGACGCATCCCCCAAAGAAGAAAAAAGTATTTTTAAGAGTATTGCCTCTTTTTTCTCTTCGGATGATAAAAACGAAGAAAATTCCGATGAAAATGCAGAATTTTATGAAGCTGATTCTCAAAAAAATTCTCAAGTTGAGGAAAATTCATCATCTCATTCTGCAAAAAAGACATCGGCTAAACGTAAAATTTTGCCATCTGAAATTCGTTTGGCGTTCCAACCGGAAAAAGCCGAAATATCAGGGAAAACCTTGGATTGGATAAGAGCTTTCGGCCAAAAAGCTCTCGAAGAAGATGATGTTGTTTTGGAAATTCGTATCGATGGAACCGCTTCAATTGCTCTTCAGCAAAAAAGATTGAATTTGTTATACAATATTTTAACTAATTTGGGTTTAGGATACGATAAAGTCAATACAGTTTTCACAAGCAGAGCTCCAAATACTTTTATACTCCGCGTCGTGAAAGCCGGTGAAGACAGTGACAAGAAGCGCTTAGATCCTGCTTCATTTTACTACAGGAAGTGGTAATGAACCTTGGTTAATAAGTCGCGACTCGAGCTTGATTATTTGTTTTCAACTTGTATTATAGGTTATGAACATGAAAAAATATTGCTTAAGGAATGGAAAAATGAATGCAAAAACAAACTTAACAGCTGTCGGGCTGATTTTGCTTGCTCTGTCAGGATGCGCCTCATCAGCTCCGGTCGTTCAGGTTGTCCCTTGCGATCAAACTACATCTGATGGCAATTTTGAGCCAACTCAAGAAAATTCTGCTCTTATTAATTATACTGAAACAGATGCTGAATACAGAGAGTTTGGCGAACAAGCTCCTCGTGATCAATATATTACTCAAGCTGGCGCAGGGAATAATATTTCTGCTGCCATTCCGCCCCGCGCCGATGATGAGTTTGTCGACTATGAAGAAGAAATTGTTTATGAAAACGGCGATAACGCCAATGCGACAAGCGATAGCGGCTATAATGTTGAGGATCCCGTTGAAGACTGGCTTGCCGAAGAAGGTAAAACGCTTAAAGCCTTGCTCACAGAGTGGAGCGAAAAGTCTGGTTGGCGTTTGATTTGGAAATCTAACCGTAATTACACTTTAACTGCCGGCGCTATGTTCAGAGGTCGGTTTGCAGATGTTAGCTCCGCTCTCATCAGAGCTTTTGCTCGCGCAAAACCGGCTCCTATCGGTACTTTCTATAAAGGTAACAGAGTTTTAGTCGTCGAGACATTGGAGGATGAGAATGCTTATTAATCGTTTTGTTAAATATGGTCTTGGTTTGGCTCTCGTTTCTGTTGCCGCCGCCTGCTCCTTGTCCAGCGACTTGGACGAATCTTTAGCCAAGGGTGTTAAAGATGCCTCTACTTTGCAAGAAGTGGCTAAAGCTCCGACTGATATTGCTCCTGATGACGTGGTGCGCGTTAAAAATGATATTTGGCTCGGTGATACCAGCGAAGTTGAATATGACGGAGAACCTATTCCTACCTATTTGGAAGGTAATGAAGGTATTACTTTGATTAGCAACCGTCCTATTACACTTTTTGAAATTGGTGATATGATTAACAAAATCACTTCCTTAAAAGTTAGATATGCTCCTAATTTGGAAAAAGATATTACCGCTAATGCCAAAGAAAATGAGCCCACCATCGAATCTATTAATGCTGACTGGGCTGACCCTACCAAAATGATTGTTTCTTATCGTGGTCCACTGAGTGGTTTGTTGGATGAAATATCTTCTCGTTTTGGAATTTGGTGGAAATACAATAAAAAAGAAATTTATTTCTATAAACATTTAACTCGTACTTTTTCTCTTTACAGCTTGCCCACAAAACCATCTTTGAGTGTTAATGTCGGTGGTTCTGCCGATGGTGAAGGTGGTTCTTCATCCCTTTCGTTGACAAGTACGGCTGAAATCGAATTGTGGGGAAATATCGAAAAAGCTATTACCTCTATGATTGACAGCGATTCAAAACTGACAATCGATTCTGCTAACGGCACAATTACCGTGTCTGCAACACCGAATGATATTGCTAAAGTCGCTAAGTTTATTAATGAACAAAATGCCAGACTCTCTCGTCAGGTCGCCATTAGCGTTAAAGTTTTGCAAGTTACCGTCGAAGATACTGATACCTATGGTCTTGATTTGAATATGGCCTTTAACGACGGTACAACTCAAGTTACCATGCTGAGTCCGACCAATGTTTATGGTACAGATATATCTAAAAACTTGGAAATGCGCTTGTTGCCTAGTAACTGGGATTTAGGCGCCAGCGTGACGGCTCTGTCTAAACAAGGCACAACAAACCTTGTTACGAGTGGTACGGTGACAACGTTGAATAACAAGCCGGCTCCTATTCAAGTGGTTCGTAAACAAAACTACATTTCTGAAATTACAAAAACCAATAGTGGCGGTGACGGCGATTACTATGATGTGTCTACCGAAACAGAAGAGATTGAAACCGGTTTCACTCTTGATGTTTTGCCAAGAATTTTGGAACATGGCCGTTTGCTCTTGATGTTTAACTTGACTTTGTCTGATTTGATCTCTTTGGAAAAAGTGCCGTTGAGCAATGATGATGATGGTCAGTATATTCAAAACCCGGTTATCGAATCTCGCGGGTTTACTCAAGAAGTGGCTCTGAAATCTGGTGAATCTTTGGTTTTGACCGGTTATGAAAGAGTTGAAAACTCTGCTGATAAAGCCGGTGTCGGTTCTGCCGAAAACTCTTTGTTCGGCGGCTCGGTTGATGCAAGCAAAACACGCAGCATTTTGGTTATTATATTAACCCCGGTTGTGTTGGAATCTCCTCTTAACCCTGAAACCAGAGTAACCAATAGAATTTAACTTTATTCCAAGGATTAATGCCGTGTTAGAAGACGCTAAATTATTAGATCAGGATTATGAAGCAAATGCTAATAAATTTGCCTCTAACGTTACTGTGGACGGTGTTACGTATGCTACAGGTCTCTTTTGGCAGCCTTTGCAGAATGTGGATGATCCGGTAACCGAGGTTAATGATGCGGCTCAGGGCATTTTGGAAGGTGCCGACCTTTTCTGCATCAAACAAGGTAAAGCTCCTCAATTTGGTATTTGTACTTCCGCACAAGGCTATAAGTCCGGAATGCTGGCCGGTGCCGTTACCGTGGCTACGGCCTTGGGAGGCTTATCTTCTTTTGTGGCTGTTTTTAAGGTTGATAAAGGTTGGTGGTATGTTTGCGTCAGAAATGATATTATTCTTTCTGATGGTGATATTGTCTTTTTGAGTGAAGATGAAGCCAAAAATCAATTTATGTCTATGCTGGCCGTGCCTGATTGGGGGCGTAAAATTGCTCCTAAAGATTGGGGTATTGACGGGACTGAAGATGTTGACATAAGCTCTTTAATGGGTAAGGGTATGCGCGTTAAACTGCAGCGAATTAAAGCTCTGCGCGGCGCTAAGCTCTATATGGTTATTGCGATATCTTCTGTTGTTGCTATGTGGCTTGTTTCCGTTGTTATTAACAGTATTTTCTTGGCGCCACCCAAACGGCCTATGATTGAGCCGATTAAGCCTAAAGCTGTTGTCAAAAAAGAAGTTGTTCTCCCTCCGGAAAATATTCCTTGGGACAAGATTTCGGATCCGAATGTTGTCTTAACGAGATGTTATGATAACATTGCCGCTTTGGCTCAAATTACAACTCCTGGCTGGAATATTGGTGACATTAGCTGCAATAGCTCCGGTGCTTCAACGATTTGGACTAGAGAGGTGGGACGTATTGTCTGGGTTGATGACGCTCTTAATAATACAGGTTTGAAATTTAAATCAAAATCCGTTGATGCCAATGGTAATTCTGTGGTGGCTTCCGTTTCTATCGGTGATGTGCCGACAAGAAAAGACAAACCTAATCGTAATATTGATAATTTAAGAATTACGCTTAACGATT
Organism: uncultured Alphaproteobacteria bacterium; assembly: GCA_944391615.1. Lineage (GTDB taxonomy): Bacteria > Pseudomonadota > Alphaproteobacteria > RF32 > CAG-239 > HGM16780. The sequence continues at coordinate 37,411 of CALXUE010000004.1, read as the reverse complement.
TGTTCCAAGCCATCAATCAACAGGCTGCTTTTATGGATGGAGAGTTTGTCTCTAACCGCAAAAATAAATATCGTTATATTCAGTTTAAATTTACATCACCTAACAATCCTATCGTTTGGCGCGATTTGTTAACAAAATTTTCAGGACTTGAGGTTAAGATGATTAAATATAAAACAGACAATCTTTGGGATTATGAAGGAGTTATCTATGCGTTATAAGGTTTGCAATATTTTATCAACATCGGCTGTGGCCTTGCTCTTAGGGTTGGCTGTTTCTCATAATGCTCTGGCTTTGACTGGCGCGGCTGATAATACTCCGGGTAGCGTCGTTTTGGCTGAAGATAACTCGGTATCTGCTCCTCAATTGCCTACAAACGCTAATAATACTGTGGCAAAAAATAATAATGTTATTACCCCGAGTGCCCCTGTTTTGCCTAATAATAGTAAAGGCGCTCCGGCTTTGCCTAACTTAAATAACGGAGTTGCGCCGACTTTGCCTAACTTAAATAACGGAGTTGCGCCGACTTTGCCTAATAAGGCGGTTTCTCAACCGGTTTCGGCAGATGTCGGTAATAATGTTCCCAAAGTTTCAAGTGTTGTTGACAGCTCCGTTAGTCCCGCTATTGACCCCTTGCCTGCTCTAAGCGCTGATGAGGCTAATGCTTTGGGTGATAATATTTTAGAGCAATTTGATGATAATCTCTTCTCTAAAATGTCGGATATTGAAAAGCAATCGGCTTTGCTCTCTTTGGAACTCAGAAGAGAAAAAATTAAGAGTGAAATAGCCGCTATTCAAGCGCAACGCAAAAAAGCTGAAGCCGAGGAAATTGTTGCAGCCGAAGAGCGCGAACAAAAGAAAAAAGAATGGGAAGCCAAGCAAGCTCAAAAAGAATTTGAGATGAAGCAGAAAGAAAACGAACAACAGATGCAGATGGAAAAACTGCGTCAGGAAAAAATCGTTAAAGACTATAAAGAGCAAATGCTGGCTGACAAACAAAAATGGGTTGAGAATACGCAAAAAATTTATCAAGAAATGAATGAAATTGAAGAAGACAGAATTTATTTGTTGAATGATTTTAAACGTAAACTCAATAACTTACGTAGTGTGGCGGCTGCAATTGTAACCGAAGCGCAAAATGCGAAAGTCAGACATGATAAAGATGTTGATACACTCAAAACACAGATTTCTATTTTGAAAGCAAGGCTTGAAGCGGCTCAAAAAGTTCAGAAAAAGGATAATCCTTTTGCTCAATTGCCCGCAGAAAAACAGGTTTTGTTGTCTGATGTGTATGCCGTTATGGAAATTGTCGGTAAAGGTGACAATCTTGTTGCTAAGCTCATCAATAAAAACGGCGACCATTTCTTGGCTCAAAAAGGCACTGTGCTGCAAAGCGGACATGTGGTTGATGAAATTACCGAAACGTATGTCAGAGCTGATCTTAACGGCGTTAAAGACTACTTATATTTTTCGGCCGGCGGAATTTTACAGAGCGAGCCTGCCAGCAATAACTTGTTAAATGAAATTAAAGCTATGACTGAAGAATCTAATGGTTCAACCGGAAAAATTAAGCCTAAAACATCTAGCAACAAGGCTGCTGCACCTTCTATCGTAGGGTCTTCCGTGCCTAGTTTAAGTAATGGTTTGTTTGTTAAATAGATTTTGCCGGAGAGTTTGCCTTGGCTGATGTCGATGATGAGGAAAAAATATCTACGGTAAGCGAATCTACCGAAGGAACTGCAGATAATGAAACTGCAGTTTCTTCTGATATTGAAAGCAATGACAGTTACGACATTCAGGAAAAGAAAGCTCCGAACAAAATACAATCTTATTTTCAACACGGAAACAGACTTCTCACTCTTCCTAGTAATCCTGATTTGGTGATTAATGATGATACCAGACGTTTGGTGGCGTTGTTTTCTGATGGTTTGTTTTTAGTTTCAGAAACGCACAAATTTGATGGGCGTGTTTTAAGCTTTGAGGTTTTGGCGCGAAAGAAAAAGCTTCCGATGATGAAGCCTCAATATGTCAGCCAAAACGAACTTAATGCCGTGTATGCAATCGGCGAACGCACCAATATCAACATTGAAGGTGATGAAGACCTTGCTCAGCTGCAAATGCAAAAAGACTTTGTGAATGTGGTTGCTAGAGCTGCTTCTCAAAAGGTGTCAGATATTCATATTGTGGTGGCGGGAAGTACTCAGATTATGTTTCGTGTGAACGGTATGATGACAACCGTTATGGAATATAACAAAGAATGGGGAGAATCCTTTGTTCGTGCGGCTTTTGCCTCGGCTGATATTTCTGATTCTAACTATGCTCAAAATGAATTTCAGGGGGCGCAAAAATTAGGCTCCACGCCTTTGCGCGGGTCTAAAGGCAAGTTAATGTTACCGCATAATATCTTGGCTATTCGTTTGCAATTTAATCCTATTGCTTTCGGAAGCCAGTATTTGGTGATGCGCTTGTTGTATGCCGATGACAACCCTGAAGGCAGCGGCGATTTGTCTGCTTTGGGGTTTGGTGAATATGAAGAAAACTTGTTTTATCGATTGCGCGCGGTTCCTACCGGTTTGAGCATTATTGCCGGTCCGACCGGATCCGGTAAAAGTACAACCTTGCAAAGAAATATGATTAAGCTGTTGCAAGAAAAAAATTATGAAATTAACCTGATTACTGTGGAAGACCCGCCTGAATATCCTATTCCGGGGGCGCGGCAGATGCCGGTGACAAACGCTAACTCCGAAGAAGAGAAAGATGAAGAATTCACCAAAGCTTTGTCGGCCGCTTTGCGTTCAGACCCTGATGTTATGATGGTGGGCGAAATTCGCTCCATTGCTGCGGCAGAATTGACTTTTAAAGGGGCTTTGTCCGGTCACGGCGTGTGGACAACCTTGCACGCAAACTCGGCTCCGGCTATTATTACTCGTTTGCGCGATATGGGTGTGAAAACGTTTATGCTTAACGATCCAGAACTAATCAAAGGTTTGATTTCCCAACGTTTATTTAGAAGGCTTTGTCCTCATTGCCGCGTGTCGGTTAAGACTATGCTTGATTCGCCTTCTGTACAGCGCTTGCGTACGGCCTTGGGTGATTTTGGCGTGGAAAATACTTATGTTCGTGGTCCAGGGTGTAAATATTGTGATAATACCGGTATTAAGGGACGTATGTGCGTGCCGGAAATTATTTTGCCTGATGCTACTTTCCTTGATTTGATGATTTCGGGTGAAACACGTAAGGCTATTGATTATTGGACAAGTGATTTGAACGGCAGGCCCTTGAAAGATGCCGCTATTGAGCGTATGCTTAAAGGATATATTGATTTGGATGAGGTGGAACGTTGGTGCGGCTTGCTTGATCAACGTCCCGTGTATTAATTTGGTTTGCAGAGGTTTTGCTCATGGCTAATACGAAAAAAAATTCTTCTTTTGACCGCGCTATGAAAACTTTAGGTACGGTTGAAACTTATTATGCCAAAATGATTTGCCGTGCTTCTAACAAAGCTCGCTTGAAAATCTATCGTAAATTGGCCTCCTTGTTGCGTAACAGATTCTCTTTGATGGATGCTCTTGATTTGCTCCACAGGGCTGCAAGCAACGATGGTAAAAATCCTGATGAACCTTTGGCTATCGCTATTGCTAACTGGGGAAAGTCGTTGCAAAACGGTTTGACTTTTTCTGATGCCTTGAAAGGCTGGGCTCCCGATCGTGAAAGATTGATGCTGTCGGTCGGTGATGTGTCCGATATGGAAAGTGCCTTGCTGAATTTGATTCGGGTGACGGAAGGGTCTACAAAAATGATTCGTCCGATTGTCGGGGCTATCGTTTATCCAAGCTTTTTGTTCATGATGTCGGTGTTAATTATTTATGCTATCGGTGTTTATATGGTGCCACCTATGCTTGAAGCTGCTCCGAATGTGCGCTGGCGCGGTACCGCTGCTACTTTGGTGGATTTGTCTTATTGGATTAAGGAAAATTGGGCCTTTGCGTTTTCGATTTTGCCGGTAGTCGCCTTGATTATTTATTTGACTATTGGTGTTTGGGTGGGGCGTCTGCGCGCTATGTTTGACCATATGCCTCCTTGGTCCTTATATAAAGTTTTTACAGGTATTAGCTGGTTGCTCGCTTTGTCTGCCTTGGTTAAAAGCGGTACGCCGGTTTCTACGGCTATGCGTGCTCTGCGTCGTGACGCAACGGCTTATCTTAAAGAAAGAATCGACAAGACGCTCGTCTTTATTAACAATGGTGATAACCTTGGTGAAGCCTTATCTAAAACCGGATTGGAGTTTCCGGATGTTGAGATTATCAATGATTTGAAAATTTATTCTGAACTTGATAATTTTGAAGAAGCTTTGGAAAACCTCGCCAATGAATGGCTCGAAGAAAGCGTGTATTTGATTGAACAAAAAGCGGCTATTCTGAACATGGTGGCTATTTTGACTGTGGCCGGTATTATCGCTTGGGCTGTCTTTGGCGTGTTCGATATGCAAGACCAAATCACTAACGCTATGGGTATTTAATATGAAACAAAAATTGATACACTACAAAAACTTGGTTGCGGCGTTTTGTAAAAAGTCGTGGCGTATTAACAAGCCATTGTGTGTATTGGTTGTGTTGCTTGTGGTGATTGCCGGTTTCTTTTTGTGGTCTCCGCTGGAAAATCGTACTCAAAAAGCAGCTCAGCAACTGATGAATACGGCAGAAAATATTCGACGTTTTTATCAAGCTAAACCAAACTATTGGGGGCTGAATACTCAATTTGCTCTTGAAAACGGTATTTTAACGCCGTTTCGTGTGGTTCAAAATATTCCCTACAATGATTTGGGCAGGCAAGTCTTTGTCGGCTATGGTCCCTTAGGTGATACTATTGTTCCTGGGGTGAGCGGCTTTGATATTGCTTTTGCTGATTTGTCTTATTCTCAATGTGTTAAGTTATTGGCGTTTCCTTTTTCTCAATCACAGAATTTGGGCTTGATGCAAATCTCGCTCTATGATGACTCTAACAATTTGATAACCGATTTTGCTTGGGGAAGCGGCAATCCTTTGCCGGTTTCTGAGCAAAATGCTAAAAATTATTGTGCTAAATACAACAACTTGCTTTGGCATTTTGAATAAAATTTATTCTAGCGTATAAATTATATTCTTTGTTAAAGCTATTTTTACTTTTATTCGGTATAGTATTTATTAGATTGTAGCGTGGCCTTTGGTTGTGCTTGCTTATAAACTAAATTATTTTATAGGAGAGAGAGAATGAAAAAATTTAATCGCGCTCAAGAATCCGGTCGTTCTATGATTGAAATGCTGGGCGTGTTGGCTATTGTCGGCGTGCTGTCTGTCGGTGGTATTTCCGGTTATTCAAAGGCTATGGGTAAATATAAAATTAACCAATGTTTGGACCAGATTGCAAACCTTATCATTAATATTCGTTCCACTTTTGCTAACCAAACGGATTTTTCAGGTGCTACCACAGCAAATATTATTGCTCTCGGTATTGCAACGAATGATATGCTCAATGCTCAAGGAAATGCTTTGGTTAACCCGTTTAACGGCGCTATTAACGTTAAGGCAACTGATGGTGGAGCTGCTTCTTTTGAGATTACTTATGCTGGCTTGGATACGTCGGCTTGTCAGAATATTGCCTTGGCTGACTGGGGCGCTGCCGCTTCTTCAGGTTTGGTATCAATTAAAATTAATAATACAACTTATCAGTGGGCTGATGGCACTTTGCCGATTACTATTAATGCTGTTGCGGCTGCTTGCAATGCGGTTGGTAATGGTAATTCTATTACTTGGACATACAGATAATATTTTCTCTTTCCGGAAACCGTCCTTAAAGGACGGTTTTTTTGTGTTTGCAAAAAAATGGCTTTGTTTTGCCTCAGTCACCTTTTGTTAATATATCTTTGTTATGCTGTTTACAGTTATGTTTTTACAGGTGAAAAATCATGGTTAAAATTAATGATGTAAAATTTTCGGATATTTATGTCACGCCTGACCATAAGGCGTATATTCCCGATGGAAAAACACGTAATGGTTTGGCTGTGCTCGATGCTGAAGATTTTGATGAATTTTACAAACAGCTTGAAGATGCTTGGGACGGTGACAACCCCAGTTATTCACTGCTTTATGATGGCGTATTTTATCGTATTGAACGGACAATGAGTATTTATGGTCCGCAATATTGCGGGCGTAAAATGCCTAAACAAGTGCCGCCTTTTAATACGCTCGGGTTTGACCCTCGGTTATGCTCTTATTTGTCATCTTTAGCCAATGCTTCAGGGCTTATTTTGTGGGCTGGTCCGACTGGTCAAGGTAAAACAACCTCTCTTTCGGCTTTATTAAAAGAATATTTGCAATCTGAAGGTGGATTTGCTTATACCATTGAAGACCCTTGTGAAATGCCTCTTGATGGGGTTTATCATGCAAGAAAAGGCGGCTTGGGATTATGCAAACAAAATATTCCGCCTAATGGAGACTGGGGAGCCGGTTTGAAGTCTGCTTTGCGTTCTAAGCCTAGGTATATCTTGGTTGGTGAGATTCGTACGCCTGAAACCGCCAGTGAAGCTTTACGTGCGGCAACTTCCGGACACTTGGTGCTCTCTTCCATTCACGGTAACAATGTGACGGACGCCATCACTTCAGTGGTTAAATATGCCTCTTCAACCTCTATGTCGGAAGAATTGGCTTATGACTTGTTCTCTCGCGGTATGTTGGCCGTGTTGCACCAAACTTTGGTTGGAATCGGCAATATGCGGCATCCGGAACTAACCTATTTGTTTGCGAATCCGGATACGACGCAAGGTGACCAAGTGCGCGGTATTATTAAAACCGGAAAGCTGAACTTGGCAACGACTATTGAATTGCAAAAAAACCGTATGGAAAAAGGAATGGAATTGTTCCCGAAACTTTAAGGCTTTCTGCTTATTCAAACCAAAGCACCGACTTTTTCAAGTCGGTGTTTTGGTTTGTTTTTGTAGTTATTCAACGTCCCAAGGGAAGACAATCCATTTATCCGGTAGTTCTGAGGCGCAGATATCGACATCTTTGCGGCCTTTGGGCTTTGAATATACTGCCGCGTATTTGGCTTGAGGATAGAGCTTCTTAACTAATCGAAAGGTGCGTCCCGTATCTGACAAGTCATCAACAATCAAAGTTTTGCCATCAACCTCTCCGACATTGCAATCTAATTCTATTTCATCATCTTCTCTGCGCTCATTATTATCATAGCTTGAAATATTTATGGCCTGTGAATTGCGAATATCAAGTTCATAGGCCAAAATGCCCGCCGGCAACAAACCGCCGCGGCTTATTGCTATTATCTTGTTATATTCTCCAGATGATTTGATTTTTTGTGCCAAAAGTTTTACGTCTTGATGAAAATTCGCCCAATCGATATAATATTTTTCTGCCATTATTTTGTATCTTTCTCTTTTTTATTTTCTTTTTCTTCTTGCTCTGTTTTTATTTTATTTATGTATTCAATAACATCTTCATCGCCCCAATCGGCTGCGCCAGAAATGCGGCCGATTTCTTCACCCTTTTGATTTATCAATACCGCATTGGGGGAGCTGTATATGCCTAAATCGGATGTTAAAGCCCCTTTTTCATCAATATATGATTCTACATTCGGAGCACCATATTTGCTCAAAAAGGCTTTTTCTTCTTTAGAATCTTTCCACTCTTTTGAGGTGGAAACCAATGCTAAGCGAATCCCTTGTCCTTGTGTTTTTGAAGTAAATTCTTGCAGGGTTTTGAGTTGTCTGACACAGGGCATACAATTTCTGGACCAAAAGATTAATATCGTAAAATTGCCAGCAAACTCCGATAATTTATGATGAGTGCCGTCTTGAGCTAAAAGCTCTCTTTGGGGCATAGCTCTTGAAAAAGCATAGATATTGACTGCTCTGTCACGCGCGCAAACTTCCTGACTAAACATCAACATCATTATGAATATTGTCAGGTATTTTATCATCTTGATAACTGTAATATATGCTTTGTGTTTCAGGGTTAATGGTTATATAGTACTTTTATACTCAATAAAGGTTTCAAAATGATGAACAAAAAATTTTTCTGTTTCATAATGATTGCCGCTATGGTTCTGGCTTTATCTGCCTGCGGCAAAATGGCTAATCCCGAACCTTATGAAGGATCAGGCTATCCTCATTCTTATCCGCGGAGTTAAGAATTATGGTTGATGAAAATTCTAAAATCCCTGAAGAAATGATCCCTTATGTGGAATTTGCCGATAACGCCAATGAGCGCACGCCTTGCGTTTTGGTGTTAGATTGTTCCGGCTCTATGCGCGGTGAACCTATCAAGCAGCTTAATGCCGGTCTTAAAGCTCTTGAAAATGAACTCAAGGACGATATTGACGCTTCTTCCCGTGTACAACTTCTCATCATCAAAGCTTTTGGCAAAGATGAGGTTGAAACGACCTCTGACTGGGTGGATGCCATGAATTTTACCGCTCCCGTTATGGAAGCCGGCGGCCTTACGCCTTTGGGCAAAGCTATGGAACTTGCTTTGCAAAAAATCGAAGAACAGAAATGTCTTTATGATAGTTGCGGCATTACCTCCAAGCGGCCGTGGATTTTTCTTATCAGTGACGGGGAACCAACTGATTATGACTGGGAAATTGTGGCTAAAAAATGCCGCGATGCTCAAAATGCTAAAAAGGTGGTTATCCATGCGGTGGGAACTCAGGGGGCGAATCTCGAAAAATTGGCTAAGTTTTCAACCATCTCCCCAAAGAGGTTAACCGGATTGAAGTTTACGGAGTTTTTCTTGTGGCTCTCCAGAAGTGTGTCCTGCGTATCCAAGGCGGCTCCGAATGTTCCCGATTTGCTTGATGATACGGGCGATTGGAATGACGAAGAATAATCCCAATAAAATAAAGGTCGTGGCTACCAGTGTGTGCGGTCCGATGCACTGCTATAAAAAACTTCCTTGTCAGGATTGTTTTAAGCATAAAGTCGGCGGCAAAAATTTTGTGGCCGTTGTCTCTGACGGTGCTGGTTCGGCGCAATATGGCAAAATCGGGGCCAATATTGTTTGTAACACCATGGTGGATTTGCTCTCTAATTGTGATTTCAAAAACATTAAAACACATATCATTAATGCTATTGAAGTGGCTCGTTCTAAGGTTATGCGCCACAGATTTAATAAATCTAAAGATAAATCAGGTATGATTGATTTTTCGGCGACACTTGTCGGCGCGGTTTATCATCAAGGAAAAGGGATTTTTTTTCATATCGGTGATGGCGCGGGAATCGCTCTTAATGCTTCTCAATATGAAGATTTTATTGCTTCTCGCCCTGAAAACGGAAATTTTTCTTGTGAAACTTTTTTCTATACTATGGATGACTGGAAAGACTCTTTGCGCTTTACGGCTTTTGATAATGTAGACACGATTTTTTTGATGAGCGACGGACTCACAAATTTTGCTTTTAGCCCTGATTTTAAGCGAATAGAAAAAGGCTTTTTGCTGCCGATTAATAATTTTTTGGCTCAAGATATTTCAAAACAAAAAGCTGTGCGCGCTTTGATTAACACGCTTAATACGCCGATTGCAAAACGGCTGAATTCCGATGACAAAACTCTGCTCTGGGCGAGGCTGCAATAATGATTGAACATTCTAATCTTGAAGGTTGTGCTTTTGCCGCTATTTTTCCTGACGGAAAATTTGAACGTATCACACTTGCAGAGATGATTAATCGCGGTGGGGCCGCCGGTAAAATTTATCGCGTTAAAGAGTTTCCGCAATATGTGGCCAAAATCTTTCACTCAAAAAATAAAAGCGCGACAAACCGCCAAAAACTCGAATCCATGTTGCTTAATCGTCCAAACTTTCCGCCCGCGGTCAAAAATGGCGTTGAATATGTGCAAATTGCTTGGCCGGTTGCCATCCTTGACGATGATAAAGGCTTTTGTGTCGGCTATATTATGCCGTTTATTAATATGGACGAGGCTGTCTCTTTAGATCATTTGATGCAAAAAGCCATTCGGCAAAAATTACATTTATCTGAAAAATATTCTTATCGTGTATTTGCCGCTTATAATGTTTCCTCCATGGTTGCGGCTCTCCACCGCGCGGGACACTATATTGTCGATTTAAAGCCCTCTAATGTATCAGTCTATAAAGACTCTATGATTGTGGCTATGGTTGACTGTGATGGTTTTTCCATTAAAGGCGAAAAAGGTAATCGTTATCCGGCCGAATTTGTTAGTGAAGAATATATTTATCCTGAAGGAATGGAACTTGACTGCGCCGATATGGGCGAAGAACAGGACAAATTTGCACTTGCCGTTATTATTTTCAAACTCTTAAACAACGGTATTCATCCTTTTTCCGGAGTGCCGCGCAAAACTGATTCCGAAATGTTGACTATTCAAAACCGTATTGAAGAATATCATTATGCTTACGGTTTGTGGCCTGATTCTTATCAAGCACCGCATCCCTACTCTATTCATGAATATTTTGACCCTAAAACCTTGGAACTTTTTGAGCGCGCCTTTACCAAAGGGGGCGTGCGGCCAACGGCTGAAGAATGGCAGGCTCATTTGCGCTATTTGCTCAAAAACCTTAAAACATGCAAAAAAAATCCCAATCACTCTTATTTTACTTCCAAAGGCTGTGGGCTCTGCATTGCCGAAGAGCGCTTTAAGGGCAATATGCAAGACTTAAAAAAACAAATGCAAACGCCGCAAATGCTCCGCGGTATGGAAATATCTTCCATCTCGGTTGAAAATATGGAGCGTGATAAAGCCGAAAAACACCATGAGGCTCTTAAAATTCAACGTTTGACCTGTGTCGGTATTTTTATCTATCTTATCTTTTTTGGACTTTTGTTCAAAATCATAACGCCTTTGGCAGATAATCTTCATCAAATGGGATATGGCGCTCAGGCTTTGCTGACGACACTTGTTATTTTCGGAATTAACCGTTTTATTAAACATTACCGTGATAGACTGCCTTTGCTTCAAAACAAGGCTTTGGCTCAAATGCTGCAAGTCTATGCCTTTATTTGTATTCTTATCGCACTTATCTTTCTTAATGAGTTTCCTCAGGATTTGTTTGGACCTGCTTTATAAAAAAGTAGAAAAAATTTATATTTAAACTACACTTTTATAATTTTTTATGTTAAGCTCCCTCTAGTTTAAATAGATATTTGGGAACATTGATATGATTAATTTAAATCCGATTATGCTCTCCGGAAAAGAAGTTTTGCCTTTGATTGAAGGTGGAAAGGGTATTAACGGCAGCAACGGCTTTAGCTCAGGTGCTTGGGCGAGAGAAAACTGTGTGGGTACGTTTTCGGGAGTTTCTCCGGACTTTTATGACGATAAAGGTAATGTCGTTATTGAGACTTTTATGAAAAAAATCAGAAAAGACCGTCATGAAGAAATGATTGAATATGCTATTAAAGGCGGTGTCGCTCAGGCGGAAGTGGCTCATGAAATTTCTAACGGAAACGGCCGTATTCATATGAATATGCTTTGGGAAATGGCTGATTCCGAACGCATTATTTCCGGCGTGTTGGAACGGGCCAAAGGTTTGATTAACGGTATTACTTGCGGAGCCGGATTGCCTTATCATTTGGGTGAATTGGCTTCTCGTTTCGGGGTCTATTATTACCCGATTGTTTCTTCTGCTCGCGCCTTTCAGGTTTTGTGGAAAAGAGCTTATTCTAAATTTACGGATTATCTTGGCGGCGTGGTTTATGAAGACCCATGGCTTGCCGGCGGACATAATGGTTTGTCTAATGCTGAAGATCCGAATCAGCCGCAAAAGCCCTATCAGCGCTTGGTTGAGCTCAGAAAATTTTTGACATCCATCAATCTTAAAGACTTGCCGATTATTTTGGCCGGCGGTGTTTGGTCCTTGGATGAATGGAAAGATTATATTGACAATCCGGAAATCGGCAAAATCGCTTTTCAATTCGGAACGCGTCCTATGATTACCAAAGAAAGCCCTATCAGCGATGCGTGGAAAAAGGTGATGATGCAAGTGAAAAAGGGTGATGTTATCTTGCAAAAATTCAGTCCGACAGGGTTCTTCTCTTCTGCCATCAAAAATACTTTCTTGGAGCGTTTGATTGAGCGCAAAAATGGAGAAGTTGCTTTCAAAAATGAGGCAGATGCCGAATTTTCTCACCCGTTACAGATGAGTGAGCATCGTACGGTTTTTATTAAACCTTCCGATGCGCCTAAGGCTGAAAAGCAACTTTCGGCCGGTTTTACCGATATTCAAGAAACGCCTGATTCTACTGTTGTGTTTATGACACCACAAGAAGTGGCTCAGATGAAAAAAGATCGGGCCGGATGTGTGGGATGTTTGTCGCAATGCCAATTCTCAACTTGGTCTCGTGCGAATGGTACGACCGGAAAACTCCCTGACCCGCGGTCTTATTGTATTCACAAAACGCTCTATGAGGTCGGGCATGGCGGCAGTGTTAAAGATCATTTGCTGTTTGCCGGCCATCAGGTTTATCGTTTTGCAACAGATCCTTTGTATCGAAACGGTATTCCATCGGTTAAAGAGCTTATTGAAAAAATTAAACTTGGTCAGTAGTAAAAAATTTTTTAATCTCAGGAGCTTTTCCTGAGATTTTTTTGTGTTATAATATATAAAATATTGTTTTGAGGTTTTGCTTTATGCCTTTTGTAAACAGACTAAAAAATAAATGCGGCGGAAAAGAGGCTTTCTATATAGCGAAAGGGACTTCTCCCTTGGTGTGGTCGGATGAATTTTCGTATCCCGACAGTCTTATCTCTCAAAAGCAAAAAGACAAGGGCTTGCGTTTGCTCTATTACCCGATGGTTTATACCATTAAGCGGGATGAAAAAGATGGCTCTCTCGTGTTGAAAGATATATCTAACCAAAATCAGCCTTTGCCCAAAACTCTTGCCGGTTTTAAGGATGTGGGCTTTCCGCAAATTACGGTTTATGGGTATATGCTCACAATTGATGACTCACTTAAAGAATCTTTATCTGCCCAAGATAAAAAGCAAATTGATGTTTTTCTTAAACATTTTGAAAAAATTAAGGCTCAGAATCCGGTTCTTTCGGTAGCGCACGAACTCACACATTTGGACAACAAAATTGCTTTTCTTGAAATACATAAAATATTTGCAAACTTAAAGCTCTCTCCTGAGGATTTTTTGAAACTACGTTTTGTTGATGAAATTTTTGCTTCTTCTAAAGAGCAAATCATCGCACAAAATCCAACTTCTCAAGAGGATATGAAGCAAATTGTCAGCCATACTCAACAAAACTGGCTCAAAGATGAAAACAAAAAGCACTATTATCAGGATGAAGGCAGCGACTTTGCCGCTCAACTTGACCAATACAACAGTATCACAAAAAATCGCAAGATTGACAACAAGCATTTGATGTTTAACGAACTTTTAGAGGCTTATACCTCCTTTGAAAAAGGCGGTAAAATCTACCACTTATCTTCAGCGATAAATTTTGATTTTAATATGCCGGAAAGACTCAAAAAATATGCCGGAATAGAAACTTATCTTCCTTTTTCAAAAAATTCTTTGGAGCGGTAAACAAAAAACCGAAAGTTTTTTAACTCTCGGTTTTTTGTTTGGTTTAATCTTCAATAATTGATAACTTTTTTCCATCATATGTCAGATGGCAAAAGTCACAGTTAGGCAAAGTGCATTTTTTCTGCTTCAATGAGGCCAGTACCAAGCCGATAATGCCGCCGTGCGATATAATCGCGATGTTTGTTTCACGCAATTTCATCATATCTCCTAAGACAGACATAAAGCGGTTATAGGCATGCTGTTGCGTTTCTCCCCCCGGAAATTTGGTTGAAAATGTATCCAGAGCAGGATAAATCCACAAATCATACAGTCTGGTATGTTTTTCCTTTATGGTTTCTATCGGCAAACCTTCAAATTTACCAAAATTACACTCGTTCAAGCGGGAATCCATCAAATTGTCAACTTTGAGACCATTAGCTAGAATATTTCCGGTTTGTTTGGCGCGTTTTAAGGCACTGCTGACAACAAGCTCAATGTTTTTGTCTGCTAGCTTGTTCAGCAAGCTTTTGGCCTGCAAAATACCGGTTTCATTCAAGGTTAAGTCAACACTTGTGCCCTGCAATAGGCGTTGTTTGTTGGCATCTGTTTGGCCGTGACGGCATAAATAAAAATGTTTTTCCATACTTAATAATATTTTAATGATAAATAATTGCGCATTGGAATATAGCATAAAAAAATTTTTGCGCAAGAAAAAAGCCCTGAAAACTTGTCCAGAGCTTATCCTTTTTTAATCAATTACCTCATCGGCATAAACGCCAAACATATTGCGGCGCGGCACCCAGCCCTCAATATTACCGAATTTTATCAAGCAAAAAGCACTGCCAGAGGGACATTTTTCAACCTGACCGATAACTTGATCCTCAACCTTGGCAATTATACGTGACTGGTAGTCATCTGAGGCATAGACATTGCTCAAGCCTTTTGCGGTTATTTTGATGGTTCTGGCTCCGGACAACATCGATTTATGGACCCAGGTTTGTGAACCTTCCCAGTCTTTAATCTTGCGCCAAAGTTCAAATTCTGCTGTGATTTCAACCGGTGCACCCTTTTGCTGGTAAACCCATTCGATTGGATAACGTGCTCCGGGGCCGGAACGTGCATTGATTAAATTTGAGCGCAAAGATACCATACGCGGCAAGGCCAAGCCTGTTTCTTCTCCTTCTTCTTGTTCTTGCGCGTTGGCCATTCCTATGGTCATCACAAACATTACAAATGTTATAACCGCAATCCATACCGATTTCATTTTGCCACCTACTGTTTTTTAATCTTTTCTTATTATATTTGTGGCTTATAATATCTTAAAAGCGTAAAAAAATTGCTAAAGAGGGTATAAAAATGGATTTAATTAAGACGATTGAACAGCTTATTTCTTTTAAAACCGAAACTGGCAACGCCACAGAGATTGATAATTGTTTGGATTATGCCAAAAATTTGTTTAGCGGAACAGAGGCAAAAATTGATATTTGCCGCTTTGAAAATGCCTCTCCGGTGTTATTTATCCGCAATATCGACACTAATGATTATGATGTGGTTTGTCTTGGGCATTTGGATGTGGTGCCGGCTGAAGAAAAAATGTTTCACCCTTATATTGAAAACGGAAAAATGTTTGGGCGTGGGACTTTGGATATGAAGTCTTTTGCTGCCGTGGCTTTTAACTCCATGTTCCATGTGTTGCAAAACAAGCTGCCGATTAAATTTGCCGTTATTCTCTCTACCGATGAAGAAAAAGGCAGTGCTAGCACGCACGCCTTTATGAATGCACATCCAAACCTGAAATCTAAAATCGTGTTAGACAACGATGTCGGCGGTGATATTCTCAAACTGGTAACAAAATGCAAAAACCCCGTGTTTGTTAAAATTATCTCCGAAGGCAAAGAAGCACATGGCTCTACCCCTTGGGAGGGAATCGATGCTAATGAAAAGTTGATGCAGGTTTGGCAGAATATTCGCAAAATTTATCCTTATTATTCCAAAGAATTGCCACAACCCAAGGACACTTGGTTTGATACCGTACATTTTGCAAAAATTGAGGGCGGGCAGGTTTCTAATGTGATTTCTAACTACGCTGAAGCCTTGCTTGATTTTCGTTTGACTGAAAATTCCAGCGTTGAAAACCTCAAAAAGAATCTGGATAAATGTATGGAAAATGGTGTTACTTACAAAATTGTTTCAGAAAGCACGCCTGTCGTGATGGATGAAGCTAACCCTTATATTTTAGATTATAAAAAGTTTGCTGAGGATATTTTGGGCAAAAAAATTGCGTTTGAACATATTGGCGGGGCAACTGATTCTCGCTCCTTTGCTCTTCGCGGGTCAATCGTGATTATGCATTCGGGCACGGGTGAAGGTATGCACGCTAACGGCGAATATGTGGAAGTTGACAGCGTTAAGCAGATTGCCGAAATTCAAACCCGTTTTCTCGACAAACTGGCCCATGACTTAAACAAATAAAATTATTAACGCAGAAAAAAGAACCCGTTTTCTAAAAAACGAGTTCTTTTTTTATTAATGAATTAAACGTTCCGGTTGATAGTTTTGCTGTGGTTCAAAGCTAATTTCAGGAACATCCGGATCTGATACATAGTTTGAGGGAGACTGCGCCTGAAACTGAGATTGCCCTTTGCTCTCTGATGAACTGCCGTCTTTGCCTTCAATATTAAGCTCCGGATTTATCAGCCCCATTTGCCCTTTTTCTACAAAGTAAAAATCACGGCGGATAGTAGCTTTATCTTTAATGGATAGTTCGTTCCATTCTTCTTCCGTCATTCCGTAAGGATATGTTTTGGGCTCTTGGGTTGCGCAACCAGACAAAATAACACTCAAAAACATTAACATAATCTTTTTCATGTGCTTATCCTCCCCTTTTATCTTGTTTTTAGATTAGCACATTTGATGATAATTTGTAAATGCTATTTTGATAAATGTTATATGCTAATACTAAAGCCTCCTATCAAACTATAACCTTTGTTGGAATCTGCCGGTGTATTGGTCATTCCTCTAAATCTGACATGTGCTAATGCTGCATACAAGGTCAGATGATCATTCAAGGCATATTGATTCAAAAACTGAACGTACTGGTCTCTGTTTTTGGTTCTTTTCGCTTTGGCCTCAAAATATGTTAAGGCTGTCGTCCATTTTTCATAAGTATAACTTGCGCCGATGTTCCAGGCATAACCTTCTCTGTAGCCATCATAAAAATCCGGCGTTAGGGTTGGGTCTATTTGAATATTTAGGGGGTCGTCGTCTCCCGTGACATTGGTTTGACGATATGAACCACCGATGTTCCAGCCCTTATATGAAACGCTCATACCTAAACCTAAATCTTCATTGCTATTTACATATATTCCATATCCGGCGTAGGATGAAATGGTTACTTCTCCCAAATTATATTCATTTGACAATGCAAAAACATAAGCTTCTTCATTGCGATATGGAGCATAACCGCTAATCATTCCCTGATTGTTGTAAGCTTGCGGCATATACGAAAAACCAAAGCTTGTGCCATACACTGTCGGTGATATATAGGTAAACTTGTTTGCGATGCTGTCAGAATCTAACTGTGTTGAATTTAATGTGGGATAAAATGCCGTCGGGCCTCCGTCTCGGTCCCAGTTCGGGTTGTCTAAAAAGTCTGTGATTGCAGAATTATTGACATATAATGGTGCTAAAACCGGTGCTCCGACATAAAATTGATAAGCGACGTTATAGTTCGGGCCTGCTTGTATTTGTCCATAAGGCGTTTGTAATGCTCCGTATGCTTGGTTTATCCATTCATGGCCTTCATAATCTTTCAAATATGATGTTCCTGAAGAATTTGGCAAATAATACAATGCCAGCTGATAATCATCGTTAAAATTATAGGCGGCCGATAAAGTTACATAAACCGATGAATAGGTTTCATCTTGATTATTTTGTATGTCATATTTTTTTTGATATTTGTTATAACCGTACAATACTGTTGCGTTAACACCTGCGTTTATTGTCCACGGGCCATGCTTAAATTCCATGGCTTGCACCGAAGCGCTGTATAATAAAGCCAAACTTAGCCCAAGTATTATTTTCTTGTTCATGATTTTCCTTTTTTTAGATTATTGAATGGCTTTTATATAATCTTTGTTAAAAATAATTCTACCTATAGTAATTGATTTTATTTAGTTTCTACTCTCAAAATTAAATTATGCTTGATTTTTTGCTCCAGAGGATATAGTTTTTTGTTGTTGTCGGCGTAGCTCATCAGGATAGAGCAACAGTTTCCTAAACTGTGGGTAGTGGGTTCGAGTCCCGCCGCTGACGCCATTGATAAAAAACATCGCTTTTATGCGGTGTTTTTTTGTTACAAAAAAAGCCTCTGAGAAATATCCCAGAGGCTTTTGGCTTTTTTCTATCAACTAGAAATTAGGCGTTTTTCTTCAAAGCTTCGCCCAAGGCTTCGCCTAAGCTAGAGCCGGCTGCGCTGGTTGAAGAATATTCTTCCAAAGCTTTCTTTTCTTCATCAATTTCAAGAGCTTTGATGGACAAGCCGAGCTTGCCGTTCTTCTTGTCTACTGATGTAACTTTGGCTTCAACTTCATCGCCTTCTTTGTAGTTTTCAGGGTTTTGGTCAGCTTTGTCTTTTGACAAATCTGCTTTTTTGATGTTGGCTGAAAGTCCATTGACTTCAACATTCAAGCCTTTGTCATCTATGCTGACAACTTTGGCTTTAACAACATCACCCTTCTTCAAACCTTCCAAAGCACCGCTGACGGTATCTTCGGTTAATTGCTTGATGCCCAATGAAATGCGTTCTTTTTCAACGTCAACATCGATTATCTTGGCTTGAATTTCTTGACCTTTGGTGTAGTCTTTAACGGCTTCTTCACCGGATTTATCCCAAGAAATGTCGCTTAAGTGAATCATTCCATCGATTTCATCTGACAAACCTACAAACAAACCAAATTCGGTGATGTTTTTGATTTTGCCTTCAATGACTGACCCAACCGGATGCTCCTCAATGTATGCAGCCCACGGATTTGGTGTGCATTGCTTGATACCCAAAGAAATACGACGTTTGTCTGCATCCACTTCCAAAACCTTAACTTCAACTTCTTGTGAAGTAGAAACGATTTTGCCCGGATGAACATTCTTGCGGGTCCAGCTCATTTCAGATACGTGAACTAAGCCCTCAATACCATCTTCAAGCTCTACAAATGCGCCGTAATCAGTGATATTGGTTACTTTGCCTTTGTAAATTTCGCCAACATGATATTTTTCGGCAACATGCTGCCATGGGTCTTCTTCAAGTTGTTTCATACCCAATGAAATACGTTGATTGTCTTCATTGAACTTGATTACTTTTACTTTTACGGTCTGACCAACTGACAAAACTTCTGCCGGATGGTTGATTCTCTTCCAAGAAATGTCGGTAACGTGCAATAAGCCGTCAACACCGCCCAAATCAATGAATGCACCGTAATCGGTGATGTTTTTAACAACACCTTCAAGAACAGAACCTTCTTTCAGGTCTTTGATTAATTCGGAACGAGCTTCAGCTCTGGTTTCTTCCAAAACAACACGACGTGATACGACGATATTGCCTCTTACCTTATCCATTTTCAAAATTTGGAACGGTTGAGAAATACCCATCAACGGGGTTATATCGCGAATCGGGCGAATGTCGATTTGTGAACCAGGCAAGAAAGCTATGGCTCCGTTCAAATCTACGGTAAAGCCACCTTTTACTCTGCCGAAAATAACACCGTTTACTCTCTCGTTGGCGTTCATGGCTTTTTCCAAATCTTGCCATACTTCTTCGCGACGAGCTTTTTCTCTAGACAAGACGATGTTGCCATCTTTGTCTTCATAGCGGTCAACATAAACTTCAACCTGGTCGCCGGCTTTTAATTCTGCGTTTTGGCCAAATTCACGTACCGGTATGCGGCCTTCAGATTTCAAGCCAACATCTACGGTTACAAAATCTGGGGTGACTTTGATGATTGTACCTTTAACAACTGAACCGGTGATGCCTTTGTCGCCGAACTGTTCGTTCATTAAGGCTTCAAAATCTTCAGTCATTTCAGGAATTTTTAATTCTGCATTACTCATAAGTATATACTTTTTTATGTTTAATTTGCCAGACCTCCTTTGATGGAGCGGACTTGCGCGTGTTACAAAGCACCATTTTCTTGACGCGCCTCAAAAAAAATGCTGTTCTTCTCTTATAACGTGATTTTATTTAAATGCAACAAAAAACTAGTGTTCAGCGATGATTTTATTGACTTTTTTTTGAACTTCTTCAATGCTTAAGTTTGAGGTGTCTATGATTATGGCATCCGGAGCGGGCTTGAGCGGGGCACTTGATCTTGTCATATCGCGCTCATCTCTTGCTTTTATCTCTTTCAGAACTTCTTCATAACTTTGGTTTATGCCTCTGCTTTGAAACTCTTTATATCTTCTCTCGGCTCTAACCTCCGGTGAGGCCGTGATGAATAATTTGATATCGGCATTCGGGCAGACAATCGTGCCGGTGTCGCGCCCGTCATAGACAACGCCTGAGGCCTTACTGCCATCTGCCAAAACCGGCGATAAGGCAAAATCTTGCTGCATTTTTAATAACGCTGCCCGAACTTTGGGATAGGCTGATACTATGGACGCATTTTTTCCTCCCAGAGGGCCTCTGAACTCAGGATGTTTTGATAAGGACATCATCTTTTGAAAACTCAGATTTTGCGCTACCTTCTCTGCTTCTTGCTCCGAAGATATATCTTTGCCCGACAAAAACATTTCCAAACCAACGGCACGATAGACCATCCCCGTATCAAAATAGGCAAATCCATAGGTCGATGATATCTCTTTGGCAAGAGTTCCTTTCCCTGCCGAGGCCGGACCATCTATCGTGATTATCATTTTTTTCAATCCTTTGTAATAAAAGTTTAACACTATTGTGCTTTTATGTTTATCATATTTATGCTAATATACAATTAGAATTGATTTTAACTCAACATTTTTATAACACGCGGAGGATAAAGACATGAGCATTAAAAAAATTATGACATTTCTTATCTTTATCGCTTGTTGTTATAGCGTACCTGCACAAGCTAAACTCATTTTCCAAAGATCTTCTGATGCTTTGCACCGTGATATTTTTGAACCGCGCTCCGAATCTGTTGAAGTTTCTCAGCCCGTTGTTGAGGATAATACACCTACTCGCCGTGCTCGCTATAATTATAATGCCTCTGATGCTTTGGCTAATTCGGAAGAAGAACCCGTTGTTCAACAACCTAAAAAAAGTTTTAATCAAGCTTTAGCCGATAAAATGTTTAATCGCGGAACTGAGGGCGATATGGTGTTGGTCGATATTGATAACTATCAAACTTCTGTTGTGGCTCGTGAAGGCCAATTTGTGGCCGTGCGCGTGTTCGAAAATGACAATACTTTTTGGAATTTTGAAAATCGTTCCAGAGGTTTGGAATTTGTCAAAAAAGAAAAAAGAGGAAATGTGTTGATTATGCTTTACCGCGCAACTGCCATGGGTATCAGCTCTTTGAACTTTGATTTGTTAGCTCATCAAAACGGTGACGTCAAGGCACTTTCTACCAGAATTTTGGAAGTCAGAGTTATTTAATGAAGAAAAAATCTTTTATCCGGTTGTTTGTTGATTTTCCTTTAGAGGTGGGCAAGGTTCTGCCTCTTTCCGATGCTCAATCTCATTATCTTATTCATGTTATGAAGCTTAAAATTAATGACAATGTTTTGGTTTTTGACGGACAAAACGGTGAGTTTTTGGCCTTTGTGACGCAGATTTCTAAAAAAGAAGTTATTCTTTCCGTTCTTGAAAAAACACGCGCGTTTTGTTCTTGTCCTGACATTTGGCTCCTGTTTGCCCCTTTGAAAAAAGACCAAACAGATTTTGTTGTTCAAAAAGCAACCGAACTCGGTGTCGCGCGTATTATGCCCGTGATTACTCAATTTTCCATTACCGAAAAAGCTAAAACTGAACGATTTAAGGCTCAAGCCATTGAGGCTTGTGAGCAATGTCGGCGGCTTGACGTGCCTACTATTTGCGAACCCATACAACTTCTCAAACTTCTTGACAACTGGGATAAAGGCCGAACTTTGTTCTTTTTAGATGAGACAAGGCAGGCTCAATCTGTTTCTCAAGTTTTTTCTTGGGCTAAAGAACAAAATATTCATCATGCGGCTCTTTTGGTTGGACCTGAAGGCGGCTTTAGTGCAGAGGAACTTGATATGCTCCGTGCTCTTAAGTTTGCTAAAGGCGTGGCTCTTGGACCCAGAATTTTGCGGGCAGAAACAGCTGCCGCTGCTGCTTTGGCTTGTTGGCAAGCAATGTGTGGCGACTGGGATGAAAATTATCTTGCTTAAATTGGCTTGACTTAAGTCTTGTTTTTTTTCATTATACTCTATAAATGTGGTTTAAGGTGAAAATATGGCGGCGAAAAATTCTCAAAATTTGCAAAAAAATGTTAAACTCCCTATCGAAATTTGGAGCTTTTATGATTGGCTTTACGGGTCGCAAAAGCACTCGCTATTTTTTGATAAAAATTGGGTGTGTGATGTCTTGACTTTGGGCGCTACACATTTTTTGGCTTATGAGGTTATTCGCGATATTCCCATGAATGCAAAAACTATTCAGTTTGGGGCTACTTTCGGACCGCAAATCGATATTACCGCCAACAAAATTACACCTTATGGAAAATTTGTGATTATTGATAAAAACCCTTTGCAAATTTTGCGGTGCGAACAAAAGTATGAAAACCTTTATCCTCAGCTCTCCTTTGTAAAAGCTGATGTCACACGCTTCAAATCCGAGGAAAAATTTGACCGTGTTATTTGCTATAATTTATTGCACGAACTGCCTCCCTTGTCTAAAATAAGAGCGGTGGATAATGCGCTTAATCTTTTAACCCCTCATGGGAAAGCTATTTTTATTGAATATTCTAACCCATCTAAATGGAATCCTCTGCGTTATTTTATTCGGATGTTTAATCGGCTTTTTCAGCCCTTTGCAGAAAAATTATGGGAGCGTTCTATTGATATGTATGCCTCCCAACCTCAGCTTTATAACTGGCGTAAAACTACCTATTGGGGCGGGATGTATCAAAAAGTGGTTGTGACGCGCAAACCGCCTCTGCGCTAAAACATTATGCAATCTTTGTGAAGAAAAAAAACACCGATTTGATTATCGGTGCTTTTTTTGATATTCTTTCAAGATATTTTGGCAGGCTTTTTCTAACATCTCATAGACTTGGTCAAAACCATGATGATAATAGGGATCGGGAACATTTTCGCCATATTCGGGCGCATATTCCAACATAAGCTTTAATTTGGCTTTCTCATAGCGTTTGTCACCTGCGGGGCGTTTATATTGCATATCCGCCAAATTCATATTATCCATGGCCAAAATCAGGTCAAAATCAGCAAAATCATCCGCCCGTAAGGCACGTGAGCGTATGTCTCTGATATCCACTCCATGAATTAAGGCACAGCTTATGGCTCTGGAATCGGGTGCATCTCCTTGATGATATGATGATGTGCCGGCTGAATCCACCGCTATTTCTTTTCCTAATCCTTGTTCTTTGATTAATTTGCGCATGATGCCTTCTGCCGTGGGTGAACGGCAGATATTGCCTGCGCAGACAAACAAAATTTTATACATTTTACTTTGCTTCCACCTGAAATATTATCCTGCCAAGCAACCGTGCGTTTCTTTGGCAAATTTTACATAACGTTGGTAGTATTCGTCCAAACTCTTTTTAACCTGATAATTAACCGTTCCTTTCGGATAATTACCCTTGGAATCGGCTTTTCCGGCCGGAATTCCGGTTAAGATTTCGATACCGTCATCAACTGTGTCTATGGCATAGATATGAAACTTGCCATCGTCGACCGCATGGCGGATATCTTCTCTTAACATCAAATTACCTACATTGGTTCTGGGGATGATGACGCCTTGTTCTCCCGTTAAACCTTCGTGTTTGCAGACATCAAAGAATCCCTCTATTTTTTCATTCACACCGCCAATTGGTTGAATCTCTCCAAACTGGTTGATAGAACCAGTTACGGCTATGCTCTGTTTTATTGGAATTTCTGCTATGGCTGACAGCATGCAATAATATTCGGTTGATGAGGCGCTGTCGCCGTCTACTCCGCCGTATGATTGTTCAAAAACTATTGAGGCACTCAGCGATAGTGGGGTGTATTTGGCAAACCTATTAGATAATAATGCTTGCAATATTAACATTCCCTTGGTGTGTATCGGGCCAGACATTTCAACTTCACGCTCGATATTCAAAAATTCTCCACGCCCTATACGGACTTGCGCTGTTATACGCGTTGGACGCCCAAACGAAAATCTTGAGAAATTATATACAACCAAGCCATTAATCTGCCCGACTCTTTTGCCCTTAACATCCATGAGAATCGTACCTTTTTCAATTTGTTCAAGCATGGCTTGTTTGACGCGGTCGTTGCGGTAAATCTGGGCTTCTATGGCTTGTTCAATGTGGTTTTGGCCGATTTGGTTGGCTTTTGACTTGCGTGCCCAATAATCTGCCTCTCTCAGCAAATCACCTATTGATGCAATATGTGCGGTTAATTTTTCGGTATCATCTGCCATACGTGATGAATATTCTATCACTCGGGCTACGGCTTGTTTGTTTAAGGAACGCAGATTTTTCTTTTTTGACAGAGAGCCTATCAACTTGGCATATTCTATTTCGTTTTCGGGGGTTCTATCCATCAAAATGCCAAAGTCGGCCTCGACTTTGAAATAATCCGAAAAATCTGGGTCGCGTTCACTCAAAACTTCAAACAGCTCCTCATCTCCGGTCAAAATTACCTTAACATCCAAGGGAATCGGCTCCGGATCCAAGGATATGGTGGTGAAACTTGTTTCATCTGACGGAGCTTCTATTTTTATGACTTTTGAATATAATGCTCTTTTCAGAGAATCCCATGAAAATGGCTGCAACAGCAATTTTCTTGCATCCATCAGTAAAAAGCCACCGTTAGCTCGGTGCAAGGCTCCAGCTTTGATTAACGTGAAGTCTGTCAATAACGCACCATATTGTTGTATTCTTTCAACTTTACCAACCAAATTTCCTTGGGTCGGGTGGTCAAGCACTACGATTGGCGCACCGGAATTAGGCTCATTTTTTACAACTACATTCACCTTGAACTTATCAAACTTGTTTTCTTCGTTTTTGTTCATCTTGGTTAGCAATGCTGCCAGAGCATCTCCTTCCTCCCCGACGCCTTTGTCCGGTTCGGGCATAAAGTCATCTATATTGGCGGTGATGTGATGTTGGATATTTCTTAAAAACTCTATGGCCGCCTTTTGGCCTTTGTATTTTTTACGCAAGCTGTCTATCGGTTGTTTGACGGCTATTTTAAGGAATTTTTCTTTTAAGTTATTTATTTCTTCTTTTTGTTTGTCTTCCCAATCAGGCAATTCTTGCGCTACATTTTCTATTTCTGCCTGCATGGCGTTTAAGTCATCCATTAGGGCTTTCTTTTCTTCTTCCGGTAGTTGGTCAAATTTGTCAGGTGAAACAACTTCTCCGTCTTTGGTCGGTGCGACAACTAAACCTGCCTGCATATGCAATAACGAAACATTTTTGCCTTTGGCTTTCTTTTGCAAGAGGCGAATATATTCTTCTTTTTTCTGGCTATATTTTTCTTTGATGATATTGAGGCCGGCTTTGTATTCATCACTTTCCAAAATGGTGGGTATGCTTGTTGAAAAATTTTCTATTAAATCATCTATATCTTTGGCAAAATCTGTGGCTGTGCCGGCAGGAAAACTTATGGCGTGTGGTTTGTAGGGTTCATCAAAATTATATACGTAAGCCCAATCGTCCGGTGTCGGGCGTTCTTTGGCTTCTTTAACCAAAATACGTTTGACCAAGCTTGTTTTACCCGTTCCTTCCGGACCTAAACAAAACAGGTTGTAGCCTTTGGACTTGATGTTTACGCCTAACTCAACCGCGCTTATGGCTCTGTCCTGCCCCAATGCTGACAATCTTTCTTCCAGCTCCGCCGTCGTGCTAAACTGAAATTTTTTGGAATCGCACTTTTTATAAAGTTTGTCTGATGTTAATTTTGTAATAGCCATTTTTGTTTTTCCCGTATATTATTTCTTTGGTTTTAATCTTAGGCGACAATATTAAATTTAGAGTAAATTTTATGTTTTACTTTTGGATTTTTTTATTTTCTTTTTCTGCTATGGTGGTTTTGTTTGCCGTATGGCGGTTTCGCATTGACCTTTTTTGGCGGCTGTCTGCTAAAAACCTTATGGCTTATCAAGCAAAAAAAAATTTGCCTTTTTTTGCATCTTCTTACAATTTGCGGCTGATTATTTGCTTTTTGCTACGGCATTCGTTTCATAAAGATGTTCGCCGGGCGTTAGCGGCTTTAATCAAAGGGAGAATCCAAAAAGCTGTTTTGATTTGCACGCATTCCAATTTGAATTTTTTTGCGGATATTCTTTGGGCTTACGTTAATCCCAAAAAAGCAATCTCTTTATTAGGCAAGCAAAACTCGCCCGAAGCAAAAATAGAATCGGCTGCTCTGTTGTTTGAAAACGGTGACGAAGCCAAAGCTCGCGACTTGTTGGATTGTTGTGTTCAAGATAAATCTTTGCCATCTTATTATCTGGCAAAAAAAAATTTTTATCTTGCACAATTTTATCTCAAAGAGGCTAATTTGGAATCGGCCTCAGCCTGTGCCGCTCAAGCTGCTCTGCTTTTTAAAAAATGTTCTGCCGTGCTGGAAGAAGCTTACGCTTATTTGTTGCAAGGCACAATTTTTAGAATCTCGGCAGTGGAAGATGTGGCTCATTTTATGTTTTGTCAGGCCAAGGATTTGTTCTTTGCGGTAAAACATAAATCCGGTGAAGCCGATGCTCTGGCTAATTTGGGTATGTTATGGACCATGCGTGAAAATTTTGATATGGCGCAAAAATATTTTATGCAAAGCTGGAAAGTTAATCACCACATCAGGCGAAATTCCGCCGCTGCTTATGTCTTGACGCAATGGGCTTTGATGTTTTTGCTTTGCCACAAACATAAAAAAGCTCTCGCCCTCCTCAAAAAGGCTCTTGCAATACATATGGAATATCATGACATTAAGGGGCAGGCTTTTGTGTTTGAGGTTGAAGCTTATGTATTGTTGTCTTTGCAAAATTGGAAAGAGGCGGCTACTGCGGCTCAAAAAGCCTCCGAACTTTATGATGCTTATGGATTGGATATGTCTTCTCGGGCGGAATCCATCTATCTGAAAGCTTGTGCCGAATTTAATCTGGGATGTTTGGATAGGGCCGAAAAATCTCTTAGGCAATGTATTCTGCTCTCTGAAGAAAACGCTTCTTGTTTTCATGTGGCAAATGCTTATAATTTGCTCGGATTAATCTTTTTGGCTCAAAATCAGCTGGCGCGCGCAAAATCCATCTTCCTGAAATCGGCCTCTATTGAACAAAAAAATGAGCGTTTTTCCGGTGCCGCTACCGACTATGTTAATATCGGATTTATTGAATCTAGGCTCGGAAATCAAGCTCAAGCCATAAAAACTTTTCAAACCGCACTTAAATATGCCGAAGCTTTTGACGAATCCGAATTTTCGGATTTGATAAAAAACGAAATAAAAAAGTTAGAGAATAATCTTAAATAAAAATCTGCGGCGGCCTTCTTGGGAGTTACCTAAAATTTCTATATCTTTTAGGCCGAGTGTTTTGTATCCCAAAACGTTTATTTGCGGTGCGTTGAACAAATCAAATGTTCGTTGACCATCACTTAAAATAACGTGATTTTTTACCTCTAACCCCGTGTCAATTAAAAATTTTTGAAACAGCGGCGACCATGAGACCATACCGAAATCACCGACAATTAAAACCGGTACATTTTGTTGTTTGACAAACTCGGTCATATTTTTATAAACATTTGGTGCCGAACCGGAACTCAGATTAGAAAAATCAATGTTTAAAATCAGCAACGTGTGTTGCCCCTTATTGATAACAACGTATGAAGCCTCTTGTGCCGAAGAAAAATAAACCTTGCCTCTGGACTTTGGCTCTGTTGTTGACAATATCAAGCTGGTGTCTGCTTTGTCATAAGAAGGGTAAAGATAATTGTCATCTTTGGGAATGCTGAGCCTTATATGGTGATTATTGAAAGCTAAAATATCGGCTTGATGCTTTTTACCGGATTTAATGAGAAGTTCCGAATTTTGGCTGTGATTTTGGTATATAAGCCTTAATTCCTCTGTTCCCTTTGCGCCGGTATTGAAAAAAATGTTGGTGTATGAAGACAAAGATACAAAATTTATGATAATCAGCCCCAGTAAAGATATTGCCGGCAGCCATCTTTTGACAACAAAGGCATAAATACACATTGCCAGCAAAATGAGATAGCACAAAAAATAACTGTTACGCAAAAAACTAAATCCGAATCCAAAGTCAGATAATGCCAGCAAGGTGTAGACGGCAAATATCACAACCGTATAATTCAGAAATGTATTTATATGCTGCTCTTTTTTCTTTTGGCTCAGATATCCCATTTCAAACGTCTATTTTATAAATTTACTTTCAATATTTCTTGTTATATACTTGCTTTGGTTGGATTGCAATCTTTAATCTTGGCTTGTTACCAGAAAGAGGCGTCAGTGATTGATAAAATTTTTGCTCTTATTGAGAATTTTTGGAGCTTGATTACGGAAGTACCGAAGTTTAGAGTGTTTTTCTCCTTCGGGTTGATTGTTTTGGCGCTGCTTTTGGGCTTGATTGTTGTTCTTTGGCGCTTTTCTCACACATCGCAATCCAATGCTTCTTCTCTTAATCTTGATGATGAAACCCCTGAAGATGATGATATATTTGCCTCCTCAACCAATTATCATGATGAAATAAACATTCAGCAATCTTTACAAGATGAATGGATTAACGAAAATCAAGACTACATTCCGGCTTTGACCGAAGGCGATGATTTTGAAAGCCAACTCGGGCAGAAAATTGAACTTTCCGAACCTGTTTATCAGAAAAAAGATGTTTATGTGCCTTTTGACTGGAACAAAGATATTTCTAAAAAACAAGCTAAGTTAGATGCCGATGTTGATGAAAGTTTGCTTTCGTATCATGCCGAATCAAAGTCTGTAAAAGAGTTGGCCTTTTTGATTATTGATATGATTTGCCGCGGTGTGGATGATGCCAAAATCGTGCAGACCATTAACTTTCGGACCCAAGGGAAAGAATGTCCGTTTGATATTTTGCAAATGGTATCCGCCGTTAGAAAATTTATGAAATTTTGTGTGGAAGGTAAATTTTTTGCTATTAAGGAATACGACCCTTCTTTGCCCGATGCTGATGAAGCTTTATTTCATCTGGCAAAAGGGGACTCCTCTTTGGCTTTGTTTTTGATGCAAGCTGATTTGCAATTTTTGCTGGATAAAGCTCAAGCACAAGATGCTGAAGGTAAAGAAAAAATTCGCATTGCTATTCTTAAAGATGTTCTTACTTTGGCTGCTTTGGCTGAAATTGATAATTTGGACATGGCTCTGGAAGCTCTTAATCTTGTGGTGGATTTGGCTCCTGATAATCCGGTGATTTTGTCGCGTATTGCAGACATAAACCTTAAAAAAGGAAATATTCATCAAGCCGCCAGCATTTATTCGCAAATTTTGGAAGCAGCTAAGTCTTATCCCATTTCACCGGATATTATTGCAAATGCTCAATTTAAGTCTGCTCAATATTTTGGGCATTCAAAACCCGAAGCTAATATTTGGAAACGCGAGAGTTTGGCTTTCTTTGCTCGGGCTGAACTCAACCAAAAGCTTTCTCCTCAGGAGATTAAAGTTGTTAATCTGATTGAAGCAAAAGATGATAAGGATATTGAAAAGCTTATCTTACGCTTTTTTATGCAGAAAAAGCGCATTAAACTCTAGTTCTCTGCTTTGATACAGACATCGGGAGCACGCAAATACAGCGGTTTGGGGTAATCTGTTTTCTTATCTAAAAATTTTTTTAAGCCGGCGTAGGCTATGCTCTCTATATCCAGATGTCTTTCCAATCTTATGGCGTGTAAGCTCAGGCCACTCGGCGTGCTTAAAAAACGCTCTACCCCATCGCCTATCAAACTAACTTTTTTGCCGCGCAGTTGATTGATGATTTCTTCCCGCATTCCCGATGACGGTTCGGTTATTTTGTTGAGGTGAGAATCGTATATCTGGTAGTAAAAATCATCTCGTTTTGTTTCTATAATCACGGCGTTTAGCTCCGCTATTTCATCTTCTGAGAGCATATGAATGTAGCCTTCAAAGGCTGAAACTCCCGTTAAAGCCAGTTTTTCATCGGCTAAGCCAAAAGTCCGCGCGGCAGAAACAGATGAGCGCACGCCCGTAAATGACCCTGGGCCGGTGCAAACAACAACTAAATTGATGTTTTTGAAGGTTATACGCTCTCTGGTTAAAATTTTTTGGATTTCCGGCAACAAAACTTCTGCCTGACCATAATCCATATCTTGTTCGTATATTTTAGATATCTTATCATCTTTTAACAAAGCAATGTAGCAGCCATTGCCCGTTGTATCAAATGCTAACGTGTACATTTTTTTATTCACTACCTGTTTTTTGAGTTTTACTATATCGTGTTTATATTATACTATTCTTTAAGAAACAATCTTTTTTAAGCAGATGGTTTAAAAAAATGTCGCAGAATCTTTTGATTAATATGTTTTATGCCGCGCCTGAACTTTGGTATTTTATCGGGGCGATATTTGTTTTGCTGCTCGGATTTGTTTTTTGGGAATCCATTCATATTTTGAAACTCAAGCAAAAAAATTATTTTCTTAACCGCGACCGCGAACGTTATGCCGAAACGCTTTATGCTGCTAAAGACGGATATTTTTCTTTTATTTATCCCGATTCAAAAATTAATGACCCTAGAAAACATACGGTTGAACACTGTTCTCGTCGGCTGGCCGTTATGCTTAATTTGCAAAACGGCAACCAAACTTCTTTTGAAGAATTGTTAAAATGTTTTTATAAAGACGATGCAAAAAAAATTCAAAAATATGTTGATATGCTTACCGATGACGGGGTGGCTTTTGAAGATGAATTTGCTACAAAAAATAATGGGCGAATCCTCAAACTTTCTGCTTCCAGAATCAGCGATGCTGACGGAAGTTTGTATTGCGATATTATTTGGTTTAGAGATGTCAGCGACGAATCTACCGAAATTGACGAGCTGCAGGCCGAATGCAAAAAAGCCTTGGATAAAACTATACGCCTCAGCGATTTGATTGATAATTTGGCCTATCCGGCTTGGCTTAGAGATGAAAACCTGCATTTGCAATTTGTCAATAAAAGATATTTAGATTTTGTCAGTGAAAATAACCGTGATGACGTGATTAGCCATGGTAGTGAAATTTTGGGCGTGAACAACGAAAGTATTTCTTATGAATTGGCTTCTTCCGCTCATGCTTCCATTAAAATCAGAAAGCAAAAGGTTAGCTTAACAAAAGACGGCCAGCGCAAATCTTTTGAAGTGACAGAAGTTCCTTTTCATGCTGAGCAATGTTTAGACAAGATTTATAGCGTAGGAACGATGTGTGATATCTCTGAACTGGATAATTTGAAACGCAATTTAAAGCTCCATCAAAATGCGCATTTGGAAATTTTGGGCGCTTTGGGTACTGCTTTTGCCGTGTTTGACGGCAAAAAGAAACTTGCTTTTTACAACAAAGCTTTTTCTAAAATGTGGCAGCTTGACCCGTCTTGGCTTGATAATCAACCCCCGTATTCTGCTTTTTTGGATGAAATCAGAGAAAAACGTTTATTGCCGGAGGTGCCCGATTTTATCCTCTATAAAAAAGAAGAACAAGAGGCCTTTAACGCTTTGATTGAGACGAAAGAGGATTTGCTGCATTTGCCGGACGGACGTACTTTGCGCCGTGTGCGCGCCGGATATCCTATGGGCGGATTGTTCTTTGCCTTTGAAGATGTGACCGACAAACTTGCAACCCGAAGAGCCTATAACGACCTTGTATCCGTACAAAAAGAAATTTTGGACGGGTTGGATGTGGCCGTATTTATTATTGCGCCTAACGGCAGGCTGTCTCTTTATAATGAGGCGTATCGAAAGCTATGGAATCATAAAGATATTTTTTTGCAAAATGACCCAACTATTCAAGAGTTAATCGAATCCGCCAAAGATGTTTTTCCTTTGGTTGACAATTGGAATGAATTGAAGAATGATATTATTAGTCATATTGCCAATATGACCACTAAATCTTTTAGACTTACAAGACGTGATAATGTTAAAATTGATGTGAAGTCATTTTTGTTGTCGGATGGGTCTTTGATGGTTGTTAATAATGTGGTGCAGGACAATGAGTGATAGCTCCGATACGGATAATCCTAATATTGAGTGGAAAAAAAATAAATCAACGCCAAACACTAAAAATTCTCGTCGAATCGATGAAGAAAAGTTGCAACAATCTCAGCAAAAACTTGATAAACATAAAATCGTACAAAATAATTTTGCCGAGGGTTTACGCAAAATCAGAAAAAATATCAAAGATGTTTATGACGATGAAGATGAGGACGAAGATGAATATTTTCAGTTTGTGCCCAATGCTCTTAATCCAGACAGTAACCCGTTGTATAATGCTTTGGATGAAGAAGAAAAAAAGATTTTGGCACAGCAAAAAAAGTCTCAACTTGATATGAGACTTCAGGATAAAGCCGTCAAGCTGGGTGCTTTGCAAAATGCCGAAATTATTACTAAACAAACCACGCAAAAATCTATTCATAAAGCTTTTGCCGCGAAGATGATGAATCAAATTTCGGCAAATCCGCAAGAAATCGTGCAAAAAACACTTAACAAAGAGGTGGTGGCTAAACTTAAGCTTAAAAATAAACCAGGGGGCATGCTCTCAGTTAAGCAGCTTAACGATTTTTGTATGGGCATTAAGCGTATTCAAGCTGTCGGTGGGTCTAAAAAAGCTGTTCAGGGATTGAGAATCGAACAAGTGAAAAAAGCCGGTAAAACGAGAACTTCCGATAAAAAAATTGCACATATGCTTGAAGAAAAAAATAAAAAATCCGCTCTTAAAAGCGCATTAAAAAAAATTTGGAAAAAAAGCGGACGTGACACTCAGAAAAAAAAGAAACCTTTGGTAAAAAACTCTTCTCGCTCAGCGCAAAAAAAATTCAACAAACTGCTCACAGAACAAACCATGATGAAGCAGTTAGGAAAATAAACTTATTTAATATCACCATATAAACGGGTTAATTTATCTAACAAGTGGTGGTAGGCGTTGCTGAGTTGTTTGAATTTTTCTTCAGCCTCTGCTCTTTTGTCGGAATCGGCCATGTCCGGATGATATTTTTTGGCCAATATTTTATATTGTTTTTTGAGAATATCTATTGTTAGTCCTTCTCTGTCAAGCTCCATTATCTCAAGGTAACGGCGTTCCTCATAGGTATAATAAACATCGTCCATCGGGGCATAGTCGTTATGACTATGGTAACTGCTTTCAAAAAACTCATAGTCATCAAAAATATTATAGCCTCTGGTATATTTAACTTTGGAACGAAAACCTCTAAAGTGCATTTTTTGCTTATGCTCATCTTCCGGTGTGTCTGTAGAAATACCCGAATAATAGTTCCATTTGGCGTTATATTCTTGAACGTGTTTTAGGCAAAACCAATAATATTCTTTGAGTTTGCGATTTTTGGGTGCGCGATATTCTCCCTTTTCGTGACAACCGGGATAATCGCACTCGTGCACAAACTTGCCCTCATTTTGCGGCGCATAATATTTTTTGGTTCGAGGCTTTTTGAGCATTGTTTTGGGCCTATCGTGGTTTTAATTTTGCAATTTTTTTATTGTAACGCAAAATTTTGACTCTCTCAACTCAAAAATATTTCAATAATACATATATCATCAAGGCGATGGCCAAAATAACCAACGGAGAACTGTTTTTGAAACGGCGGTCCTTTTGCAGGTTTTTGCTAAAATGTAGTTCTTTGATATGTGACAGCGGGGTTAAATCTGCTGCTTTTGAAACGCCGGCCGACAACCCGACTTCTTGCATTTTTTGCATATAATCGGCGGATGGTGCGCTTTTTTGCGGCATTTTGTAGTGTTTATTTAAATAATTTGCCCAGAGTTCTTTTATGTTTACTGAGGGGCATAATTGTTTGAGCCCGTTTAGACCCAAAACGAATTTATATTCCGCATAATGCTGCGGACGGCGGCTTTGCAAAATATGCGCGCAGGCAAAATTTTTGAGCAGACTGTCTGCTGAAAGCATATATTTCGGACAATAAAAATTTATTTCAGCATCTTCATTATAAATAATCGACTGCCAGCCATAAATGAGTTTTGAGGATTCAAAAAAAAGTTCGGCCCATAGTTGTGCCAATCTTTCTTCCATAACTTTAGTCGGCAAGCTTTGATTGGTCGTATATTCGGCCTTAAGCGGGTAAATTTCCAGATTTTCTTTTGTTGTGTGCGCCCAGTCTACTTCATAGACCAAAATATTTTTATTATTTATCTCTGCGGAAAAAAGCTCCTCTATTTCGGATGCCGCTAATCTTTTATCAGAAAGCATATCAACCTGATGAGAAAAATTTTGGTATGCAGCTTGATAGCGCGAATCCGACATAATCACTTTGTGAAAAACATTACGATAAACTTCTACCTGAGCTGGGGAATCGGAACCATCTTTTTCCTTAAGGCAGGGACAATCCAAATAATCATAAAATAATTCACTGACAAAAGCTCTGAAATAAGCATCTTGGCTGAGACTGAGGGCGTTTTGCAATCTTTGCGGCAGCGAAGAATCTTGTGAATTTGATTTTTGTTTTCTGACAAATTTTTGGTATCCACGCAACCCTGAAATATTTAGAAATTCAGGTAAATTCAGTTCCACCATTTTTTTAGAAAGGTTTATGATTTTTATTGATTGTAAAAAATCTGTTATCATTTATACTACCTTTATATTTTTTTATTTGTATTGGAGTTCAATATGCCCGAACTGCCCGAAGTTGAAACCATTAAAGAGGCGCTCAAAAAATCTATCGGATATTCTACTATTAATGATGTGATTATCAACCAAAATAAATTGCGCGCTGCTATTCCTGATGATTTTAAGGAAAAAGTTTGCGGTGCTCGCATTATTTCTTATCAGAGAATCGCCAAATATATTGTGACGAATCTCTCCAATGGGTACAGCATTGTTTGGCATATGGGAATGAGCGGACGTGTTAAAATTTCGGATACAATGCCTCCTATTGAAAAACATGACCATGTTATTTTTGTGACCGATAACGGCGTTATTGTTTATCATGACCCCAGACGCTTCGGCTTGATTACTTATGCAAAAACAGATGAAATTTTTGATTGTCCGTGGCTTAAAAATATCGGGGTCGACCCTGTTACAAGACAACTTTGTGCTGAATATCTTTATAAAAAATTCCAAAATAAAAAAATTCCGGTTAAAATAGCATTGTTAGATCAACGTATTGTTGCCGGAATCGGAAATATTTATGCCTCGGAGGCTTTGTTTTGGGCTAAAGTTTCGCCTTTACGCAAAACAAATGAGGTTTCCTTGGAAGAATGTGCAAGAATCGTAGAGGGTGTTCAACGTGTTTTGAAAAAAGCTATTGAAGCCGGCGGTTCAACCTTAAGAGATTATCATAAACCTGATGGCAGCGAGGGGTATTTTCAATTTCAGCATTGCGTTTATAACAAAACCGGACAACGCTGTCCTGAGTGTCATTGCGATATTCATAAAACAGGCGGAATCCAAAAAGTTATTTTGGGCGGTCGTTCCAGTTTTTATTGTCCGGTATTGCAAAAGTGAGAGTTTTATGATGATGAAATTTTGGTGTATTTGTTTTTGTGTTTTAGGCTTAAGCCTTCACTCGGCTGCAGCTGCTCCCTTTGTGGAAGGGTTTGAAGATTTGCCTATTCCTCAAGGTATGGCGCAATTGCCTAATGATAATCTTTCTTTCGGAAATGAAGAAACAAGCCTGACGGAAGCTTATCTTTCCGGTGATACGACTTTTTCTAAGGTGTGTGATTTTTATTTAGCAACACTGCCGCAGCTGGGATGGAACTTTGTCGGCAAAGAAAATAATGTTTTTTCTTTCAAGCGAGATAATCAGAGACTCGAAATCGCCCAAGAAGGAAAGAATCCTCTCGTTGTTCGTTTAACCATTAAAAGCTGGAATTAAGTTATGTCTTATGTTTATATTCAAACTCAAAAACAAAATAATTACGCCCTTATTCGCTTTAGTCATAAAGAATCCAAAAATGCGCTCTCGACCTTGGCTTTGGAAGAAATTGTTAATGCCGTGGAAAATTTCGACTCCGACGATGAGGTTCGTTCCATTATCATTACCGGTGAAAATGATTGTTTTTCTTCTGGAATCGACTTAAAAGAACTCGGCGCAAATATTGATGATTTGCCTCAACTCTTAGATAGGCAAAAAAATGCTTTTATTTCTTTGGCTAACGTTAGAAAACCGCTGATTGCCGCTGCGGCCGGATATGCTTTCGGACAAGGAATCGAGCTTTTGCTTAATTGCGATGTTGTGCTTGCGGCCGATAATTTATGTTTGGCTATTCCCGATGCAAGCCTTGGAATCGTTCCGGGAATCGGTCTTGAGAAAAAGCTTATTGAAGTTTTGGGACGTGCAAAAACAATGGAAATGATGCTTTGCGGACGCGCTATGATGGCTGAAGAAGCCGAAAAAGTCGGACTCGTCAGCCGAATTGTACCTTTATCCGAGCTTGAAAACGAGGCTATCAAAACAGCTGGCATTATCGCTCAATCACCTGAATTTACCGCTATTGCCATTAAAGAGACTCTAAAAGCTTTTGAGAATCCTTCTTACAGCGCAGGAATCGATGAAGCCTTGATGCGGGCCAAAATTATTTCCGGCAGCGATGATTTTCGCCTCTACCTTAAACATTTTTCTCAAAAGTAGCTCTTATTTGACTTATTTTGGACTTTTTTGTAAAAATGTTGTTGACTTTCAATACCTCAAGAGGTTATAAACTATCTCAGAATTTTAGTTTTACATTTAACATTTTAATATAGGAAGTAAAGTTATGGCCAATCATAAATCGGCAAAAACCAGAATTAAAAGAAACAATAAAAGAAACGTTATTAATAGTGCTCGCCGTAGCCGCGTGCGCACTTTCGTTAAAAAAGCTTTGGAAGCTATCTTGACCAATAATGTTGAAACCGCTACTAAGGCTTTTCAAACTGCTGAATCTGAGCTCGCTAGAGCTGCTCAGAAAGGTGCCGTTGAGAAACACAAAGCTTCTCGTATTGTTTCTCGTCTTGCTAAAAAATTAAAAGCTATCGCTCACTAATTTTTCTGAGACTTTTTTATTCAAAACCAGAATCCCAATTTGTTATTTTTGGGACTCTGGTTTTTGTGTTTTTTAGGCCAGAATCCCGCAGAATCTGTGCGACTCTTTTAAAATCACCTGTCAAGAAATATAATTGCAATGTTCATAAAATGTTCTGTTGTAATTATTTTTTTATCTGTCTACTATCCTATTCGTGTTAAGTTTTATTGGTTATTATTATGAAAATTTGAAACTGAAATAATTTGTTTTTGGTTTGAAGTTGCGAGATGCTCTTTAACTTTTTTCAGATTGAAAATGTGGAAGATGTTCTTTAACTTTTTTTCGGTTTGAAGCTGGGAGATGTTTTTTAACTTTTTTCGGTTTGAAGTTAAGCGATGTTCTTTAACTCTGTGGTGCTGAAATGGGGAGACGCTCTTTAACTTTTTTCAGATTGAAAATGTGGAAGATGTTCTTTAACTTTTTTTCGGTTTGAAGCTGGGAGATGTTT